>NZ_BBRX01000021.1 GCF_000829675.1 Acinetobacter rudis | reverse complement strand
AAATATGCTAAATAAAATCTATTTTTTAAAAAGAGAGAGTTTTTTACTATTTATTATTTGTATGCTGCTGACAATTATTTTGTATAAACAGATAAATTTTTATTATTACATTTCATTATTTTTGCTTATTGACCTCATTGGTTATATTCCTGGACGTATCTGGAATTATTGGTATGGAGATGAGAATACCTTAAAGATTTTTTATACTTTATATAATTTTTTTCATAGTTTAGTCATCATCGCCTTAATGAGTATTTTTTGGCTATATCAATTTAAAAATGACTATAGTTTTATTGCATTATATGCACATATTTTTTTAGATCGAGGGATATTGGGTAATTTTCCTAAAGCATCTAAAGATTTATTCAAAACACCGACTATATTTTTAAAGGATTGAAAAATGAACTTACCAGGTTTTTTAATGGACTCTTTAAAAAGTCAGACATCTATAAATAATAACTTTTTAGGCCACTGGTTCTTAACAAAAGAAAATGAAAACATCTCTTGTTTACAAGAAGATAGCCTTTTAGAAAATCTATTTTTTAAAAAATCACTGATCCATGAGTTAAGTTTTAAGTCACTTACAGAGTTTTATGCCTCCAAGTCGATCTTAGATATTATTAAATTAGCACCCACTATAGAGGAGTATGATTTTTTAAATACTTTGCTCATTGATGAGACGCATCATAGTTATCTTTTTCGCTCTTATCTACAACAAAACTCTTTTTTAACACTGGATGATCCAGTAAATGAAATGGCAGTTGTATTGAATTATGCCCACTTAGATGTTGTACAACCATTTCAGAATCTTGTACAAAAGTGGGTCGTTGAAAAAAAGAACTTTTATGCTGGCATCATTATTATCACAATTATTTTAGAAGGAGTACTTGCACCTACAGCAGAATTAAGCGAAAGAAAATGGTTACCTTTTTATCCCAATGCTGCAAAGGTACAAAACTATGCAAATTTAGATGAAATTAGACATTTAACTGTCTGTGCGGAAATTTTGAAAAGGCAAATTGATAAAAAACCAAAAATCGTTCAACAATTAAAAGAGTGTATTCAAGAGGGTTTACAACTTTGGGAGATTTCGAATATGCATGAAATTATACTTAACAGGGAAGAGTTGTATCAGCAAGGCATGCAACAGAATTTAGCACAGATCGAGGATTTTTATTTAGTAGACGGTATCTTTTTAAAAGATACTGTTCCTGAACAACGTATTGAAATTACCAATAGTTTGGTAGAAAAAATGCAAAAATCTAGGCTGCAATATATTGGAATTCAACTAGATACTGAATAAAAATTAAATTTAAAATAAGAGTTTTAGAAATCATATGACTCCTGCATCATGTGATATGAAATTAACAACTGATCAATGAAAGTAAAAAATTAACCATGTTTTCTATTAAATCATTAAATACTGATGAGATATTGGAAACCAGACTTCTACATTTATGTCGAAGCTCAATATCTCCTCTCTTATTCGAAAATAATTTTAAATGGTTCATTTCCAAGAAATCCGCTATCGTTTTTTTTCAATATAAAAATACCTTAGTAAGCGTTGGTGGAATTCTTGCTGATTTGGAGGATAAACTTGAAACATTAAAAGCGTTTTTATCTTATTGTCGAGGCAATAATTATGCCTATATATTTTTACATTTTCCACATGAGGATATACGATTTCTTGAAAAAAGCTCTTTGGTTATCAACCAATTAGGTGCTTCCTTTACTGTTGATTATAAGAATTACTCCATGGAAGGAAGAAGATTTCAACAATTAAGGCATAAAATAAATAAAGCAATTAAAAGTGGAGTAATTATAGAAAAAATTAAATCTCAACAAGACTTTGATATTATTAAACCCAATTTAGAAATTATTAATAACTATTGGATCAAAAAAAAGAAAACAAAATATTTACGCCATCTCATCACCAACTTTAGCACAGTGAACATCGACACAAATTTACATAAATTATATATCGCTAAAAAAGACGACAAAATTCTTGCTTATATTATTTATAGTAAAAGCTTTGGTAAATATACTGGATGGTTTCACAATATCACTCGTAAAGATCCGAGCTCTCAGGATGGAGTTATGCAGCAAATTAATCAATATGCGATGCATGATCTAGAGGAACTTGATTATTTAAATTTTGGTTTTACTCCATTGGTTGAACTGCAAAATAAGCTCAATTTTAACTCATCTTGTTTTTTTCATTTGATCATGAAATATCTAGAAAAAAAGGGAGGTATTGTGTATCCAGCACAATCTCAGCGTCAGTATAAAATGAGTTGGCGGCCGCAAATCATCGATTATGAATATATTGCTTTTGCAAAAGGCAGAGCACTTAAGTCATTACTTACATTATTATTAGCCACCAATAGTATTTAGATTTTCCAAAAAACATAGAGATCGGTGATATCTCTATGTTTATTTTTCGCTGCTGTGAACGATTAAAAAATAATGTTTACTCTAGGAAAATTTAATAATATCGATAAAACAATAAATATATTTAGACATATTTGTTTAAAATAGATCGAGTAGGGGAAAATGGCACTTGGAGCAAAGCTGTATTAATCGATATAGACTATTTTCTTCAACTGATAAATCTTGGCTCAATCTCAGTTGAGATAAATTTGATCATTCTAAGTGTGTCTAGTTCAGTTACTAGACACACTTCTGTGAGAAATCGATCAATCTTAAATCATCTAGTTATTTTTAATTTTTTCAGCAAGATTTGCGACACGGTTTAGGCTGCATGATTGAGCATCAAGCATCTGACCTTGTCCTTCTGTTTTTGGATCCCAAGTACAATATTTCTCACTGTCACTCCACCAATTCGCAATCTCATCCATCAGCTTATCCTTTTTTACGCTATCTGGCTGGCTGATAATTCGGGCAAATGATTGTTCAACGCGTTGTTTATGGTAACTATATTCAGCATCCATACAACTTTGCAGTTTATAGGTTGCACCGCCGCTCTGTTCAATACAGGTTAAATAACTGGGTTGAAATTTTGCATGAGTATAAGAACGATCTGGAAGCGGTAGAGTTGTTTGTTCACTACTCGCAAATGCAGTAACAGAAAGATGCGCGCTCAATGAAAATATGATTATATTCAAAAATTTCATATGCTTAACCTGCTCCTGTTTCATCAGACAACCATTGCAGGAGCTTTTGTGGAACATCTTTGCTATTTTCATTGAAACCATACAAATTACGCACGCCTGTTACATCTGCATATACTGCAAGTACTTTTGCAGTCTTGGTATTAATTGCAATAACTGCCTTACTTGTATTGCCTCCTTGTGGATCATGACCATGTCCAATCATCCAGTCTCCATCAGGCTGCATTGAGCTTGATACAGTTAAAGCTGTCTGGATATTTTTATAATCTTTTTGTGTCAGTTTTTGAAACTTTTCTTTCCAAGGTGCTGCCTGTATAACATCAAAAGGTAGTTTATCTCCAAGTTTGTTGATCTCAATTGGTACAATTGGACGAGTCCCACATTGTTTTACAACTTCCTGTTCATAACCAATATTTCCAACTTCTGCAATATCGATTGTTTTGCCAACTCGTTCAATACACTGTTCCCAACTTTGTAATGATTTGGCATGTGTAATGACAGGTAGGCTAAACACAGCGATGATGAGGGGACTTAATATTTTCATACTGATCTCTTTAATTTCCTTATAAGATTACTGGGTGATCGTTAAATACTGTTCTAACTGATCTGCACGTGCTTTCACTCGCTTTATTTCATTGAGTTTCATTTGAAGGTTTTCAGGTTGGGAATGATCATAAATTATCGTTTCTAAAATTGAATCACTCTCTTTAGCAGCCATCCATTTCTGTTGCGAAATTACAAGTTGCTCCTTTTGTTCACTTGATAACTTTGATTGTAATCCTGTATATATGCGCTTAAGCCGATTCTCTTGTAAATCAGATTCATTACTTAAACACGCTGCTTGTTCAATTATTCCATTGGCATTTTCAGTACAGAGATGAAAGCTTTTACTGAGTTCATTTGCTACAGGGGCAGCATAGAGCAGTGAAGATACAGTAATTAAACTGCCTAAGCTCAGACTTTGAATTAATATTTTCATCATAAAATGCTTCTCTCATTGCTCAACATCATTTACTTTCGTTACGAAGTTAAAATATAAATTTAGTTTAAGAAAGAGTTTATTTCAAAATCTACACAACAAAGACATATATGTGAGTTAATTACTGTCTTGAAAAGATGAAGTAATCATATTTAATTGTAAACCCTGCGCTTAAAACTCAATATGCCTTCAACAATAAGCACTAGCACTGCGCACCATATGGCAATATAAGTTGGCCATTCTGCTGGTGCAATGGTCTCACCTAATAGGATTGCAACAAGCAATAATAATATAGGTTCAACATATACCAAAAGGCCGAAAAGACTGAGATTTAAGTGCGGCGCAGAAAGTGATTGAAATGCTAAGGCGAGAGCACTGATTAATCCAAGTCCTAAAATAAGCCATATTATTTGTGTGTTTTCATGAGATTGGTCTAAAACAATTGCACCATTCATAATGAAAAACAAACTAACAGGAATACTCAGCATCATGTCAAACCAAAGGCCCGCAATATTATTCGTATTGGTTTTTTGTCTGAGCCAGAAATATATTGGATAGCCAAAGCAAATTACCAAAGTCGGCCATGTCAGTGTTTTTGAGAGTATTAACATGTTAATAATGCCTAGTATCGCAAAAAAACACGAGATTTTCTGCATTTTGGACATCTGCTCTTTAAATGCAAATCGCCCGACAATAACCATAGTAATAGGCATCATAAAATAACCCAGTGATATATCTAATCCATAGCCATGGCTTGGAGCCCACATAAACAACCAAAGTTGAAATCCAATAAGAAATGATGATATGAGTCTAGTTAGAAAGAAATATCGCTCAGAATATAAACGCTGATAGATGTTGATGACTTGCGGCCAATTCCCTTGAATTAGGATAAATAGTGTTAAACAAGGAAAAGTTAAAAAAATACGCCAACCATATATTTCATTGCCGTGTAAAGACTGTAATAAAGAGGTATAGGCAAACATCAGTGCAAATAAAATAGATGCAATTACATTGAAGGTTATACCAAGTGAAGTATTCGGTGGGGTATGCATAAGTTATTACAGTTAGAAATTCATGCAATATTTTATTTCACAACAATTGATAAATGGCCTTGTATTTTTTAGTATGAATGAGAAATTTTCTCACAGACTATTTATGATGAGCTTAGATAAATTTGATCTTTTATTACTTGAACTACTTCAAAAAGACTGTTTGACGCCTTTACGAGAGCTGGCAGAATCTATTCATTTATCTACTGCCTCGGTACAACGCCGAATTCAAAAACTACGAGATAATGGATATATTATTGGTAATATTGCTGTAGTTAATCCTGATAAAGTGAATCAAGTGATTACTCTTCTTGTTGAAGTTCGGGTAAATCAAACACATGCAACTGATCTTGAGCTATTAAAAGAAAGTTTTTCTGGCCCAGAAGTGCAGCAGTGTTATTACGTTACAGGCGAGGCCGATTTTATGTTAATAATCTTGGTACCGAGTATGAGCAGATTTAAAACCTTATGTGATGATCTTTTTCACAATAATGCTAATGTACAGTGGTTTAAAACAACAGTGGTTTTAGATCGAGTCAAAGTTACACTTGATGTCCCTAATATTGCTTAAAATATAATAAAATTTTGAGAGTTTTTGATATGTTAAAGAATTTAAATCATCTGACTTTAGCTGTGAGTGATGTTGAACGAAGCTTTATTTTTTATAAAATATTTTAGGATTTACAGCTAAACCGAAGTGGAATAAAGGCACATACCTTACTTTAGGATCATTAGGGCTGTGTCTATCTAAAGACCATGTGGATTTAAAGCAAGATTATACTCACTACGCATTTACGATAGAAAGTGATCAAATTGAGCGCTTTAAAACACAACTAAAAAATTCACAAGTGTGGCAGTAGAAACAGAATAAGAGTGAAGGGAGTTCAATTTATTAGATCCTGATGGTCGGCGTTTGGAGGCACATACAGGCGATATCTTTTCATGCTTGACTGCTTGTAAAGAATCGCCCTATCAAAGATGATTAATTAGCGGTCAATCTCTAAAGCATGCCCTCGACAGTTGAGAAAGACCTGTTGATTATGCCATGCGAGTTGCCCTGAAATAATTGTTGTATCGACTAAATAGCGAAAAGTTTTATTTTGAAAAGGTGTCCAGCCACAGTACATAAAATTACGTTGTTGCGAAACTGCCTGCTGGTCATGGTTCTCTTTTATTAACACTAAATCTGCCCAATAACCTTCACGAATATATCCTCGATCTTTGATACGAAATAAATCTGCAACTTGATGTGAGGTTTTTCGTACCAAGGTCTCAATGGGCAAAAGCCGGTCTGCAACGAGATCCATTAAAGCAGGAATTGCATGTTGTACTAAAGGTAGACCTGCAGGAGCCTGAAAGTAAGACTTTTGCTTTTCTTGCCAGGTATGAGGTGCATGATCTGTTCCAATAATATCTAGACGATCTGTATGAGCAACTGCTTCAATAAGTGTTTGCTTATCCATCAGGGTTTTAATTGCAGGATTACACTTAATCAAATGTCCCTGATGAGCATAATCCGATTCATCAAAACTAAGATGGTGAACACAAACTTCTGCCGTAATATATTTCTTGTCTAAAGGTAAATTCTTAAATAAACAAAGTTCTCTGGCGGTGCTAATATGTAGAACGTGTAGTTGTGTGCCATATTTTTCAGCCAAAGCAACAGCCAACTGAGAACTATTAAAACATGCTTGTTTATCTCTAATTTGAGGATGTAAAACTGCTGGTACTGCATCTCCATACTTTTGCCGATAATACTGTTCTAATTGCTTGATGCGCGGTGTAGATTCACAGTGAGACAATAAAATGGTAGGAACATTGGCAAATAAACGCTCTAAGACCTGTACATCATCAACAAGCATATTGCCCGTTGAAGCTCCCATAAATACTTTCACGCCACTTACAAGTTTAGGGTCTAAGTTTTCAACTATATTTAAATTGTCAGCACTTACTCCAAAATGAAAAGCATAATTGGTCATGCTGTATTTGGCTGCAATATCCTTTTTGTATTGTAATGCCGCTAAGTCTAAAGTTGCAGGCTGAGTGTTTGGCATATCCATAATACTGGTGATGCCTCCCACAGCAGCAGCAACCGACTCTGTGGAAAAGCGTCCCTTCTGAGGAGAGCCAGGATCACGGAAATGGACTTGATCGTCAATCATGCCTGGGATTAACCATGCACCATTTGCTTCAATTGATTTAGCATGATAAAAACCTGTAATACTCGATTGAATTTTGGCAATACGTCCTTGTTGAATCAATACATCCCCAATTTGGCAAAGTCCCTCATTGACAATATTGGCGTTATGAATAATCAAGTCAGGCAGCTGTCTAAAATTCATTTTGTAATGCCTTATAACCTTGAACCAATTCGATATTTGTACTTACCACACTCTCAGAAAACTCACTAATTGAAATATCTATTGGTGGAAATTGGCTTAAATCAGTTGTAGCGTGGATATAACTCATCGCGGGTACATAAAAATATTCAGGTAAATTACATCCATCAACAACAGCATTATGCCGAACGGCACTGTGATCTCCGACTTTACAATTAAATAGCACACTATTAAAACCCACAAAGACGTGATTACCGACCTCACAAGGGCCATGAATAATTGAACGATGTGCGATTGACGAATTACAGCCAATTGTGACTTTTGCACCAGCTTTAGAATGAATTACAACACCATCTTGAATATTAGAATTTTCTCTAATCAGAATTGGCTCTATATCACCATCTTCATTCAGTTCATCTGCACGTATTACTGCATAAGGACCTACAAAAACATTGGCCTCTATAATAACTTTGCCACAAATAATCGCAGTCTGGTCGATATAGGCAGATTGATCAATAAGGGGGAGGTGTCCAGAAGGATTTTTACGAATCATAGTATTTCTTACTTTAATCAAAATTAACGTAGGGGCTCAGTTAAGATGGTGACGCTATTACGCTCTAAACCGATATAAAAACAACTTGGACGATTGGTATGACAGGCTACTCCTGACTGTTCAACTAAAAATAAGATACAGTCGCCATCACAATCCAATCGCGCTTCAATTAATTTTTGTCGATGTCCTGAGCTTTCACCTTTTCTCCACATTTTTTGACGGGAACGTGACCAATAACAGACCTGTCTGCTATCAAGAGTTTCGAGTAGGGCATCACGGTTAATCCAAGCCAACATGAGTACTTCTTTGCTTTTAATATCTTGCGTAATCGCTGTGATTAAACCATTCTCATTCCAAGTAATAGCATCTATGACAGCGATAAAATCGTAGTTTTCTCTTGATTTACCTTGTTCCATACTTGTGAAAATTGAATGATTTAGCATGGCCAAGATCCTTGTGCCACAGCGTCATGGGCATGTAAACTTTCGGCATGAATCACTTTAAAATCAAAAGCAGTGATCTCAGGATAATCAATAAAGGCATGATATAAGCGGCGTAAAGCATCTTCACAAAACATCAAGTTTTGTCCATTTGCTAAAGCAAATGCTTGCTCATCTACTCGTTTTACAGCTGTTTGTACAGGGGTTGCGAGTGCTCGCTCTGCATGCTGAATAAATTGCTGAATTGGAATAGACTTCATGCTGGGTGATAAATTAAATTTCAGTTGAGCCGTGCTCCTTTGACTGTGTGGTGTAGCAACGATTGCATCGGTCGTACCTAACCATGTTGAAATTTGATTGACATCGTTTAACTTTAATTTCCCCAGAGAGACTGCATCTTCAAAGCGTTTTTGAATGAGATCTCGAGCCAGTGCTGCCGAACAAGGACAGGTAGAAGAGTAGCCAATTTCAATAGCAAAACTTGCTTTAAATTGCTGTGCTTTAAGCTCAGCAGATAAATGAAATGGATAGCTTTTCCAGCCAGATAAATCGCTGATTAGGGCTGGTTGCTCTAGATGGAAATTTCCCTGTAATTCAATTTTGGCGTGGCTAGATAAACCTTGATGACTGGTTAAAAAGTCCTGTAATACCTGCTGAATATGATCTAATGTGAGATCTTCAATTTTACAAATATCTAAAAGCCGAGTGTAAAGCCTAGACATGTGTATCCCTTTAGCCTGTGGGTCATCTAAACTGACGTAAGCATTCGCCTGACTTATATATCGGATATTTTGTATATATATAGGTAGAGTGATATTTTCCATTCCAACCCAATTTAATGGATAGGGGGGAGTTAAAGACGAAGACTGTGTGGAAATATCTGGCAGTAAAGTATGAGTCATATAGCACAACGTATACGGAATGAATTTATTGTTATGTTATAACATAACAATTATAAAAAGTAGACTAAAAATCAAATGCCTTGCATGTTGGAGATCACGAAACTATGGTAAAAATAATCAGAGCAGGCCATTGATGCTTAATTTAATATTAATTTAATTACATATTAATCAATTTCTTACTACAATATTGTTCATAATTTAAAGCGTAAATAAGAGAATGTCTTTCTAATATTAGTGTTATGTTATAACATAACGTTAATGGTTTTCAGATGTGATTCTCACCTAATCTTTTTCATTTGCTCGTGATAGAAACTTATGCAACGAATCGTGTTTTACATTTTATTTTTTGGTTTAGGTGCTTGTAGTCAGCCAAACATTGAACAAAAAATATCACAACAAACTTTCAGCTCTATAGCAAAAGTTACATCAATGGTATGGCATGAAAATCAAAAGCTAGCACTGACAAAGATACCTTCTAAGCCTTATTTAGATTGGCAATCTGATTTAAATAACCAACATAACATCAAAAGATATAAAGCATTTTTACGGCGTAACAATGTTGATGACATTATTCCAGATTTTGAATTATTTCAAACAGCACGAGACTGGCAAAAATGTCATGCCGAAGCGTTTGAGGTTCCGCCTCAGGAAATGTGGCCAAATATTATACCAACCTTGAAAATTCTAAAGCAGCTGCTTGATCAAAAGATTCTAGATGATTTTACAGTAACCTCTGTCTATCGAAATTTTAATTTAAATCGTTGTGCAAATGGGGCAGATCGTTCAAAGCATGTCTTTAATGCTGCTTTAGACTTTCGAATTTCATCTTTACATCCATCACCAAGTGAACAGCTGATGATTCAACAAAGTAAAAATAAGCTATGTCAATTCTGGAAAGAAAATGGCGCAAGTTTAAATATGGGCTTAGGTATTTATGCTTCAGGACAGATCCATATTGATAGTGCTGGATATCGAACATGGAGAAAAGATCATCGAAGCCGATCTTCTCCTTGCCTGAGTATACAACTCAGTCCTTAAATTTAAATCAAAGTAAATAAGTCCTAGTGAATAGCTTTTAAAGATGACTCAACACTTTATTGACTCTATTCCAATCCTAATCATTAACATGCAAAAGTGAGAAAGCCGATGGATGCTCAGCTAGCCAATCCTGTTAAATTACCAGTCACCGTATTATCTGGCTTTTTAGGTGCAGGAAAGACCACATTACTCAACCATATCTTAAATAACAATGAAGGTCGTCGTATTGCTGTTATTGTGAATGATATGTCTGAGGTGAATATAGATGCAGCGCTACTTCGGGCTGGTGATGCAGCATTATCACGCACCGATGAAAAACTGGTTGAAATGAGTAATGGCTGTATTTGCTGCACGCTACGTGAAGATTTACTTATAGAAGTTCGCCGTTTAGCTCAGGAAAATCGTTTTGATCAATTGGTGATCGAGTCAACAGGGATTTCTGAACCTCTACCTGTGGCTGAAACCTTTACATTTGAAGATGAGCAGGGAATATCACTTAGTGAGTTTGCTCGATTGGATACGATGGTAACAGTTGTTGATGCTTTCAATTTTCTTAAAGATTATAATTCTTATGACAGTTTACAACAACGTGGTGAATCACTAGGAGAACAAGATGAACGCAACGTGGTTGACTTATTGGTTGATCAAATTGAATTTTGTGATGTGCTAATTTTAAATAAAGTCGATTTAATCAATGAGGTAGAGAAACAACAATTATTCGCTATTTTACAAAAACTCAATCCTAGAGCTAAGATAGAGCTTGCTCAATTTGGCCAAGTTGCGCTAGACAAACTACTCAGCACACATTTATTTGATTTTAATGAAGCAGCTCAAGCACCCGGTTGGCTAAAAGAATTACGTGGTGAACATTCCCCTGAAACAGAACAATATGGTATTCACAGTTTTGTATATAGAGCACGACGACCGTTTCATCCACAACGTTTTTATGATTTTGTTCACTCGAAATGGACTGGTGTGGTGCGTTCCAAAGGCTTTTTCTGGTTGGCTTCACAACCAACACTTGCCTGTTCATGGTCGCAAGCAGGAGCAATGGCACGATATGATGTTGCAGGTCAATGGTGGAGTACTGTAGATAAAGAGGATTGGCCACAAGATATAGAGAGTATTAAAGCTATTGAAAAAAATTGGGATATTGATACTGGAGATGCTAGGCAAGAAATTGTCTTAATTGGGATGAATATGGATCAACAAGATTTAATTCAACAATTTGATCATTGTTTGCTAAGTGATACGGAAATGCTACTGGGTTTAGAGCAATGGCAAACTTTTGAACACTGGGAATAAGAAATTTTGGCATCTTCACCCCGCTAAATCATAGGTATTTACACAAATATTATGAATTCGGTTAGATTGGAAAATATGTTCTCCAATCTAACATTTCCAACTTAAACTCTCGTTTAATCAAACGTTATGTAGAGTTAGTCCGAATCATATTTAAAAGAGCAAAAAAGCCGTATTAGATGTTGGTGAAACCCAAAGGCTTTGATCCAGATGGAAAATTATTTCTTGATAAAAAGGTGATCCAATCACTGCACGCCTTATGATTGAAGAAGTTAAAGAATCGGATGGCACGGTTAGAGGTCGGTGGTGTTTGGTCAATAATGTTTCATCCACGATCACGGTTGTAGAATTGTCGACTTGATATTATTAGCGATGGAAAGCTGGATTATCCATTTTAAAAATACACTTAAATTATTATCCGAATATTCAAAAACAACTTGAGTGAAATCGTTGATTTTGCACTTAAAAATCTAGATCAGCACTTAAAGAAATAATATCAAAATATGGCGAACCACTTAGCTGTCAATATATATGTATTTGCATATATATGGATATTCATATATAAATGTCCTGTTACCTTATCAAGTTTAATATTTATGTCACAGGTCAAAATTTACCACAATCCAGAGTGTGGTACTTCCCGAAATACTTTAGCTTTAATTCGAAATGCAGGGGTTGAGCCGGAGGTTATTTATTATCTAGACACCCCTCCAACAGTCGATGAACTGCGTACTTTAATTCAAGATGCGGATTTATCTGTACGCCAAGCAATGCGAACCAATGTTCCGCCTTATCAAGAGTTGCACTTGGCACAGCAAAACTTAAATGATGAAGAGCTGTTGAATATTATGGTCAAACATCCCTTACTTATAAATCGTCCATTTGTAGTAACAATACTTGGCACACGGTTAGCTCGTCCTTCTGAGGTTGTTTTGGAGCTATTGGTCCAGCCTCAGTTGGGAGCATTTAGTAAGGAAGATGGAGAGCAGGTAATTGATATTCATGGACGACGTATAAAAGCAGAGGATAAGTAAATGATCAGTCCTGTTGATTTTTTCAAAGCACTTTCAGATGAAACTCGTCTGAATATCATTCTACTGGTTGCTGCCCATCAAGAGCTTTGTGTATGTGATTTACAAGACAAATTAAATTTAAGTCAGCCTAAAATTTCTCGTCATTTAGCGTTATTACGCACATCTCGTTTGCTTGCAGACCGAAGACAAGGGCAATGGGTTTACTACAGTTTACATCCAGATTTAACAGAATGGGCATTACAAATTCTTGAAACAATGAAAGCAACAGTTGAGTTCCAACACCTAACGCCAAATTCGAATCTTAAAAACAATTGTTGTGAGTAAGGATATGTCACAAAAACGCCTTTCGTTTCTGGACCGTAACTTGACGTTATGGATATTTATAGCCATGGCACTTGGGATTGCGATCGGAAATTATTTTCCTCAGGTCTCGACCTCTCTTCATCAACTCAGTATTGATTCAGTTAATATCCCCATTGCTATTGGCTTAATTTTAATGATGTATCCACCACTGGCTAAAGTTGATTATGCAGCCTTACCCCAGATATTTCAGGACAAGAAAACACTGGTACTTTCACTTGTTCAAAACTGGATTGTTGCACCTATTTTAATGTTTGCTTTGGCTATCCTATTCTTACAAAACTATCCTGAATATATGACTGGGCTGATTTTGATTGGGCTTGCTCGTTGTATTGCGATGGTATTGGTGTGGAATGGTTTAGCGGGTGGTAATAATCAATATGTTGCGGCATTGGTCGCGTTTAACAGCATATTTCAAATTTTATTTTTTAGCACTTATGCTTGGTTTTTCTTAAGTTTTCTACCTCCGTATTTTGGTGTAGCTTCTCAAGTGATTCAAGTCGATTTTTGGACCATTACTCAGGCAGTATTTATATATTTAGGTATCCCATTTTTACTTGGGTTTTTCACACGTCTAATTTTAGTCAAGTTAAGGGGGCTAAATTGGTATCAAAATCAGTTTATTCCTAAGATCAGTCCACTCAGTTTAATTGCTTTATTATTTACGATCTTAGCCATGTTTAGCTTAAAAGGTGGTGATGTAGTTAGTCTTCCATTTGATGTCTTAATGATTGCTATACCATTGGTTATTTACTTTGTTTCAATGTTTTTTATTAGTTTCTTCATGAGTAAATGGATCGGTAATGACTATGCAAAAACCACAGCTATTTCATTTACCGCAGCGGGTAATAATTTTGAACTTGCTTTGGCTGTTGCAATTGCAACTTTTGGTTTGGCATCGCCAGTAGCTTTTACAACAATTATTGGGCCATTGGTTGAAGTTCCAGTACTTATTGCTTTAGTTACAGTCTCACTGTGGTTAAAAAATAAATGTTATTCTCATGGTTAAACTTACAATGTATTTTACTATTTATGTAAATTTAAATAGTTTCGTAAAGAAAACCCATACTTACTTCTTGGTAAGTACTTACTAAAAGTAAGTTTTGATATTAAGATATTTAAATCAGTTCATTTGAATGCATGAAATTAAATATATTTTTACTCAGGAGTGTTGGATATTATGCGTACACTAACAAAAGTTATAACTCTTGGTACTGCTTTATTTGCGAGTGCTACCTTTGCAGCGCCATTAACATATCAAACCTATAACCCACAGCAACAGGCGATATTCCCAGTTTCATCTACGCTCATTTCGGGTGATAAAGATGCAATTTTAGTCGACAGTCAATTCAGTATCAAAGACGGTGAAAATCTCGTTAAAATTATTCAAGACAGTGGAAAAAATTTAACTCATATTGTGATTACCGCAGGCGATCCAGATTTTTATTTTGGTCTTGAACCTGTAGTTCAGGCATTTCCAAATGCTAAAGTTGTTGCAACCCCTAAAGTTGTAAAACATATAGAGCAAACAAAAGTCGCTAAACTGGCGTATTGGGGACCTATTTTAAAAGACGGTGCGCCTCAGCAGGTTATTGTACCCACAGCTTTAGAGAGCAATACATTAAAACTAGATGGTGAAAAGATTGAAATCAAATCTCCTCACTCATATGCTGCCTATTTATGGGTTCCAAGTAACCGAACTATTTTAGGCGGTGTAGGGGTTTCTTCTGGCATTCATTTATGGACAGCAGACACTCAAACGCTTGAGTCTCGTAAAGACTGGTTGAGCACTTTGAGTAAAATGAAAAGATTACATCCAAGTGCAGTCATCCCTGGACATTATCTCGGTGAAATTCCACAAGGAAGTAGTGCAATAGACTTTACGGCTCAGTATCTTAAAGATTATGAAAAAATTCTTAAAGCATATGAGAGCAAGGATTCAGTTCAAGTGATCTCGGCTGTAAAAGAAATATATCCATCATTGGCTGAAGAAAGTTCTCTTGAATTAAGCTCTAAAGTTCATACAGGTGAAATGCCTTGGAACTAATGGTAAAAAATCATAGCTAGGCTGTGATCACTAGAGCATGTTTCAAAATACATCAAATAAAAACAAGGAGTAATATAAAAATATTACTCCTTTTATCTTAATTGCATAAAAATTCTAATCAATTAACTTTAATTTGAACGATATCTTGACTGTATAAATGCTATGACATTAATAACTGCCTAAAAAAATGAAATATATAGAGAATAGCACCAGTTTTAAGCTTGGAAGATGTCTAAAATAAATATTTTGGCCCTATATAAATTAGTACTGAACTTGCTAAATCCTACTTTTTGATGTTCCCGTCATTCACACTGTATTTGAATGGGCTTCACCATTAGACAATAAAAAATATGCAAAAATTCTAAAAAGGCAAAGCACTAATTGAAATGAAATTAGTAATAGGACTGCCGATTTATTTTAAATTAAAGGATTGAAATAGCCATGACTAGCTTTTCAAAGATTGAGACTCAGTCACAGCAAAATGTGCAGAAAGATATAAAAAAATCCTTAGTTGCTAGTGGTATTGGCAATTTATTGGAATGGTATGATTGGACAATTTATGCAGTTGCTTCAGTTTATATTGCATCGGCATTGTTTGATAAAACTGACCCAACATCCGCATTATTAAATACTCTTGCTGTATTTGCGGTTGGATTTGTCTCTAGACCGATTGGAGGATTTGTATTTGGCCCTCTAGCAAATAAATATGGCCGCAAAAATATTATGCTGGTCACTATGGTAATGATGGCATTAGCAAGTTTAATGATTGCTTGTATTCCATCATATGAAAAAATTGGTGCGTGGGCATCAGCTTTATTATTGATAGCAAGATTAGTACAAGGCTTTGCACATGGCGGTGAAACAGCTACATCATATGCATATATTGCAGAAATAGCGCCACCACAAAGGCGAGGCCTATGGTCGAGTATGTCATTTTTTGCAGTCGGAGCTGGCTCATTATTGGCAACACTTTTTTTAGCATTACTTAATGTTATTTATACAGATCATCAAATGCATGATTGGGTATGGAGAGTACCTTTTGCAATTGGTGGCGGTTTAGCATTTTTTGCCATTTATCTACGTAGAAATATGGTCGAAACACATATTGAACAAAACAGTGAGGCAAATGTAGAAGAAGTTAATTGGCCTTTTTCAAAAATCATGAAAGCTGGCATTAAGCTGTTCTTCTATGAAGCGGGTTCAACATTAACTTTTTACACATGGGTGACATGTGCAGCCATTTATGCAATTGGCATTCAAAAAATGCCTGCTAAAGATGCATTTATGATGAGTTGTATCGCCCAAGTCATCTATTTAATTTGTTTACCATTTCAAGGACGACTATCTGATTATATTGGACGAAACAATAATTCATTAATTACTTATGTAGGGTCATCTTTATTACTTTTTCCATTGTGGTCTTTAATTAGCCATGAGCCTTGGACGCTATTAGTCGCTCAAAGTATTGGTTTGTTTACCATGGGGTTTTTAATGTCGTGTAAACCAGCCGCCATGTCTGAACAAATTCCAACAAAATATCGAACCAACTTTCTTGGATTTTTTATGTCATTAGCGGTCACTATTTTTGGTGGTACGGCGTCATATGTAAATACTTGGCTTTATTCTATTGATAAAGGATGGGTGTTTAATATTTATTTAATCGTCATATCCATCATTGCATCTATTGCGGTTTTAACATGGAAAAATAACAAAGGTATTGATTTAAACCAAGTGAAATAAAGCGGTTAATGCAAAGATCTTCGATGGATCTTTGCATTTTTTAATAGGGTTTTTACTCATATTTAATGGAGCTAAGATGCAAACAAGATTATTGAGTGATAGAAAGGTTTTAATTACAGGTGCAGCGAATGGTATTGGTGCTGCTCTAGCTGAGCATTTTGCTCAATTAGGGATGACTGTTGCTTTAGTTGATTATCATGCTGATCGACTAGCGGAAAAACATCGAGAATTGGCAGATCAAGGATATAAAGTGAGTTCATATTGTACAGATATTGCTGATTTCAGCAAATGTCAGGCTGCGTATGAGTACTTCTATAATGAAATTGGCTTTATTGATACGCTCGTAAATAATGCTGGTATATCACCAAAACATGAGGGAAGTGCTCATAAAATCTGGCAATTATCGCCAGAAGAATGGCAACGTGTGGTTGATGTTAATTTAAATGGCACATTCAATTTTATTCGGCTTTTAGTGCCACAAATGATAGAACACAAGTTCGGAAAAATTATCAATACTTCATCTGTAGCTGCACATGCTTACCTGCCTGTCGTGGCATGTCATTACAGTACAACCAAAGCTGCGATTATTGGATTGACTCGTCATTTAGCGGGTGAGCTGGGGACATATAATATTCATGTCAACGCAATTGCACCAGGACGCATCGAGACACCTATGGTATTAGAGGTTGGTGATCAAGTTAATCAACGGGTAATTGATGACACTCCATTAGGCCGATTAGGCTCACCTATGGAAGTCGCAAAAGTTGTAGAGTTTCTGGTTTCAAATGACAGTAGCTTTGTAACGGGTCAAGTTGTTGATATTGCTGGTGGTTGGCTAATGAGGTAGTGAATAAAAGGGAGGTTATCTCCCTTTGTCTTTCAGAATTTTTTAATGATAATGATTGGTCCTGATTATTGCCTGTCTTAAATTTTCTGAGTTTAGTGCAGGTTCAAAATGTTGACTATAATCATTTTGCAGCGTATTGGTAATGATGATATCCAGCATATCATCGCTTATTTCTTGTTGATAACCCAATTCATAGAGCGTAGTCGGTAAGTCCACTGATCTGAGAAAATTAATCAACTCAATAATAAATTGATGCTCTCTATTTTCTAAAACAGCTTGAACAACTGTACCATACGCTACAAGTTCTCCATGTAACTGAGATGCCAATTCGGGAATGGCCGTTAATCCTCGAATAAGTGCATGTGCTAAAGACAAACCGCCACTTTCAAAGGCTAATCCACTCAGAAGTACAGTCGATTCCACAACGCGTTCAACTGAAACACTTATCTGGTGTTGTTTTACATCCTCATAGGCCATTTTTCCCCACTGCATCAGATTGTAGTAAGTATGATTTGCCAATAATAAAGCAGTTTCTAAGGGGGAAGTAGAAAATGAATTTAAGCCATGTGCTTTTTTACACTGATTGACTTCAAACATCTTACTGATCGCATCACCAATACCTGCTGCAAAAAAGCGTGCAGGGGCATGGACAATTGTATCGAGATCGACCAATACAATATCGGGGTTCCGCTGAGTTTTTTCTACTGCCTGAACTTTATGCTGGTCATCATAGATAATAATTAATCTGCTTGTAGGGGCATCGCTAGATGCAACTGTAGGGCAAATAATCATTGGAATATGAAGCCTTTTTGAGATACCTTTAGTGGTATCCATCGCTTTACCACCCCCTAAAGCAATAAGTGAATCTATACCATGTTGCTGCATCGTCTGAGTTAAATACGCTATCAGCTTATAAGTACATTCACCTGCAAATTTATAGCAAATATATTCGACATTTGATTGGCTTAAAGACTTTGTGACTTTATTTAAAATACGACCTTCGGTCGCTGGATCATAGATCAGCCCAATTTTTTTAAACTGCTGCCTGTTCGCAATATCACCAATACTGCTTAGCGCATGTTCTCCTTGAATATACTCTCCAGGAAAGCCCATTATTTTTAACATATTACATCCCTTAATAGTTTTATTTGGTTTTTCAGCAATGAAAATACAAAATGCCAATCATTGGATAAATTGGCATTTTGCGTTGAAGTACATCAGATCACTATCTGATTATTTTTTCTAATTCACTCATTGGAACACCAATTTTTTTATAATGTTCTCTTGTCGCCTCTAACTTTGTAAAAACATCCTCATAACCTACAGCTTTACCATAAGGATCTACATAGGTATAACCACCATGTACAATAAATAAGGTGATCATTTCAGAAACATCTTCAGGAACAAAAAGAGTATGTGTTTCACCCGGTGGTTCATATGCAAATGATTTTTCTTCTGCAACCCAATCATGCTCTAGATAATACCAACGACCTTTTAGTACAAATGCATGTACAGCACCAGTATGACGATGTCTAGATAACACACCGCTTTTTCGTACACGTAATAGGTTTACATAATAACCAGCGCTAGTATTTAAAAGTAATGGTTTAAAACTGACAGATTCAGATGTAGGTACCCACAGTTGATCATCTTTTAATGCTTCATCTAAAACACCCGGTATCACAAGATCTGGTGACATATAAGGTACTTGTGGTAATTGAAAAGGCATCAGTTCTTCGTTGGCTGAGTAATCTGGATTCCTTGGCTCTGACATCTCTTTCTCCTAAAATAATGTATTGGATTAAAAGAGATACTAGCAAAAGTAAATTGTTTGTAGATTGCATCAAATTCAAACTTACTATGAATATCAGGCACAGTTAGTGTAAATTGAAGCTGTTATATTCAAAGTTGGTCGCAGCATGAATGAGAAAAATATAGTGGATAACTATCGACAACTAATGGCCTTTATCTGGGCATATGAACATGGCAGTTTTTCTGCGGCTGCACGAGCGAATGATCTAACACCATCTGCAATCAGTAAACTCATTAGCCGGCTCGAAAATCGCTTGGGGGTCCGACTTATTCAAAGGGGTGCAAGACAACTGACATTAACTGAAGAAGGCGTTGCATATTTAAACAGTGCACGCAATGTAGTTGCAGCAATGAATGAGGCAGACTCATTGTCAGAAGCATTTCCAAACCGAGTGAGTGGTGTCTTAAAGATTAGAACCATGCCAACCTTTGCTCAACATCAAATTTTACCTTGGTTACCTGAATTTTTAGAGAAATATCCATCGTTGAGTGTAGATTTTGAACTGAATGCGGTGTATCAAGATGACTTCGATCGTGGTGTTGATATCGCCATTTATGGAGGAATACTGCCATCTTCATCTCGGATCGCGACTCGTATTGGCGAAAGTGAATGGATTACATGCGCCTCACCGAAGTATCTTGAAAAATATGGCATACCCTTACACCCACAAGCATTATTACAACATCGCTGTTTTCATTTCAATTTTTCTAGTAGTTGGAACAATTGGGATTTTATGGAAAATAATGAAAGTGTTATCGTTCCAGTCAAACCGATTGCATCATTTTCACAAGGCACTTTTCTGCGAGATTTAGCACTTAGAGGGGAAGGTGTGGTCAGGCTGGCTGACTACCATATTGGTGAAGATATTAAACAAGGACGACTTACACCAATTTTGGGAAATTTTCGTTCTGGAATAACTGAACCACAGTATATTATTTATGCCAACCGAAAACTACAAAGCCCTAGAATTAAATGTTTTATTGAATTTCTACAACAAAAGATTAGAAATAAACCTTGGCAAATTGATGTTTAGTTTTTCACCATTTAAAAGTTGAAATGGTCTTTTACAATCTACTTCTATAGTAAAAAGAAAGTGATCTTAGCGATCACTTTCTAAAGCATTTTGAGTTAAATGGAATCGATTTGATTCTATTAAAATTATGCTAGATAAATTATCGAGAGTAACAACTTTTAAAATATAAAGTGGCTTAATATGTCGCAGTTTTCTTTAATGCTTTTATCACGAGAAAACATGCGATTAATTCTAAGAATGCAACGAAATATAAGCCACCAGAAAGGCTACCTGTATTGGTTTTAATAAAGCCAATCATATAGGGTGCAACAAAACCTGCTAGATTACCCACCGAATTAATTAAGGCTATACCACCTGCAGCTGCTGTACCTGCCAAAAATAACGTTGGGATTGACCAAAAAATTGGGAAAGCAGCTAAGATGCCCGCAGCAGCAATTGTTAGACATATCATGGCTAAATAGATATTGTCCATAAAAAATCCAGTTCCGAATAAACCTACAGCAGCGAATAATGTTGCGATAGCGCAGTGGAAGCGACGTTCACCTGTTTTGTCAGAATGATAGCCATTCCAAAGCATAGCAAACGTACCTACGATAAAAGGAATAGCAGAAATTAATCCAATAATCAGATTGTTATCTATGCCAAGAGTCTTGACGATTGAAGGGGTCCAAAATGCAATCGTTGCATTACCAGCAACAATACAGAAATAAATTGCTGTACATAACCATACTTTTTTGTTCGAAAACATACTTCTTAAAGTACTATGTTTGCCCGGAACGAATGCTTCATTACGGATGGTGCTGATAATAAACTTTTGTTCAGATCGAGTTAAAAACTTTGCCTTATCAGGTGAAGCTGGTAAATACTTTAAAACAAAGAAACCAGCGATGACAGATGGAATTCCTTCTAAAATAAACAACCACTGCCAATTTGCAAGACCACCAATGCCACCCACCATTTTATCCATAATCAAACCAGCAATTGGGCCACCCACCACGCCTGCAATAGCAAACGAGGTCATAAATAGTCCATTAATTTTTGCTCGCTCTTTAGCGGGGAACCAATAGGTTAAATATAGAACAACGCCAGGAAAAAAACCTGCTTCAAAAACTCCAAGTAAGAAACGTAATAGATAAAATGTCCATTCAGAGTTGACATAAGCCATTGCAATCGAGGTGAGACCCCAAAGTATAGTGATACGGGCTAAAGTGACTCGTGCTCCGATTTTTTCAAGCAGTAGATTACTGGGTATTTCGAAAAAGAAATAACCAATAAAAAAGATACCTGCACCTAAACCATATACAGCTTCACTAAATTGTAAATCATTCAGCATTGCCAGTTTGGCAAAACCAACATTGATTCGATCAATCCAAGCCAAAATAAATAAGAACACCAAAAAGGGAATCAGCCGCCAAGCAACCTTTGCAAATATCCGTTTTTGTTCAGTCAGACTATATTCGCTTATTCCAACAGATTCTTCCTTGATCATGATTTGGTCCTTGATTGAGAGGGTTGAGCCTTGATTAATTTTTCAATCAACAGTGAGAGATTTAAAATATGCTGATCTTGTCCATGTAGTGCAGCAATTGAAATTCCAACAGGCAGTGCATCCTTACGTTGCCAAGGTAAACTTAAAGCACAACCGTCTAGGAAATTGATGACTGTAGTGTTTCTTAAAACCAAAGCATTGGTTGCAAAAAAATGTGCTTCATCTTGCTCAAGTGGTTCAAGTAATGGCGCAACAATTGCAACTGTTGGGTAGATTAAAGCATCAAAAGCAGCGAGTTTATTTGAGATACTTTGGATGAGATTTTGACGTTGTTGTTTTATATATAAATAGTCTGCAGCATTTATATTTTTTCCACGAACAATACGCTGAGCGACACGTGGATCATATAAAGTATATTTTTCAGGGATCGATAATAAATCGCGATGAATAAACCATGACTCGGCAGCAGTAAGCCCACCAGCATGATTAATTTTTCCAATTTGATCTAGTTCAGATAAATCAATCTTATGAAAGTTGACCCCATGTGATTTTAAAAGCTCAATCGTGTGTTGATACGCCTCAAGTACATTGTGGTCGGCACCATCAAAAAAATAATCATCTGTAATCGCAATATTTAATTGATGCGGCTGGATCTCTATTTTTTCAAACTTTTCACCAGATAAAATCTCATCAACAATAATGTTATCTTCAACGGTGTGCGTAATCGTACCCACTGTATCAAATGAGTATGAAAGCGGGAAAGCTCCCTCAGTCGATATACGTCCTGAACTTGGTTTAAAACCAACTAAACCACAAAATGCTGCTGGAATTCGCAATGATCCACCCGTATCTGAACCCAGTGCAGCAACACAATGCCCAAGTGCAACAGAAACTGCTCCGCCTGATGTTGAGCCACCTGCAATCCGTTTAAATGAATCGGCGAAAGTGGGGGTTCCATAGTGTGGATTTAATCCCAGACCAGAAAAGGCAAACTCGCTCATATTGGTGCGTCCAAGTAATACTGCACCTGATTGGCGGAGTAAATGGACAGCTTCAGCGTCTTTTCGAGCAACACTGTCATCTGCCAATACTTTAGAAGCAGATGCAGTAACTTGATTTTTAACATCATACAAATCTTTAATGGATACAGCTAAACCTGCCAAAGGTGAAGCCACATAACCACTTTTGCGAGCCAAGTCAGCAGACTGTGCTGCTGCTAATGCAACGTCTTCATCTAAAGAAATATAAGCTGTACCACCATCAGCTTGATATTGCTTAATTTGAGCAATAGATTGTCGAATCAGGTTTTCAGAACCCTTTTCCTCAGCGTTAATTATCTGTTGTAGTTTTTCAATCATGTGATCATTGCACCATATCAAGCGTGGTCACTGTATAGTGATGTGTCAATGTACGATTTAAAATAGGATCATGAAGCTCTAAATAAAATGCATCACCATGTGAAATTTGAGTTAAAACTGCTTGGGTACCACACAACATCGCATGATTTTTAGGAAATTGATCACCTTGAGTTAGTTTTTTAATGAGATCAGGTATTGCAAGTAAGTTACTGGTCTGACCTTCTTGGTAAAGTTCTTTTTCACCATTGATCATCCGATAGCTACGCATTACCAAAGCATCCCAATGATCTGCAACATCTGTATATAACCACGCATCTTGAGAGATTGGTTTGCTGCAAACTTGTTTTGAAATCGCAACATTATAACTCTCAACTTTACGATCGGTATGATCAGAGCCAATTGCAATCAATAGTCCATGTTCACTATCGATCAAGACACATTCCACTTCACCTGAGGAATGCGGTTCAATCACTTGAATCTCATTTGAAGTCGTCAATAAATCAGATGACAACTGATAAAAACAGGGCACTGATGTTGGACGCTTTACCCCCAATTCTTCAAGTTCAGCAATGTGCTCTTCTATAGCTTCAATATTACGACCTGCCCAACCTGCAACGATCAGTCGATTGATCTCTAACTCAATAGAAGGGTTAGATTCTTAAGAAGAAAAAGAGTGTAGATTGAGTCTGATCTTAGACATGGCAATATTCCTTTAGAGATTTCAGATAAATCCAACTGCTGAGACACTACGATTTAATAATAGTGATCCGAAATCTATTTGTTAAATTACTGTGAAATTTCACTATAATTTATGATGAAAAATTTTTAAACCCTTTTTTTGTGTAAAAATAGAGAAATTAGTCATATTGAGGATTTTAAGGATGTCTGAAACGAAAACGAGCAAAGTTCAAGCCAAAGACAAAACACGTGCGCTCTCATTGAACGAAATTGCGTATTTACGTTTTAAACAGGCATTGGTGACATTACGTTATAAACCAGGTGAATATTTAAATACGGCACAAGTAATGGAAGATTTGGAGCTGGGTAGGACTCCTATTAATCAGGCAATTCATCGACTTGCAGGAGAGGGCTTGTTGCAAATTATTCCTCGTAAAGGTGTAATGGTCTCACCACTTTCTATTAATGATGCTTTAAAATTGATTGAAGTACGTTTGGCCAATGAACTGTTATGTATCCAATTGGTTTGTAAACGAATTACAGTAGAAGAATTAGATCATTTAAAATCGATTCATGAAAAAGTACTTGCTGCACGTAATGCACTAAATACTGTTGAAATGATGACATTGGATCGAGAGTTTCATGAGGCTTTATCTGAAATCACTGCAAATAAGTGGCTCGCGGATATTTTAAGTGTCATCCACGCTCAAGCACAGCGGTTTTGGACTTCAACCTTATCAAATGAAATACATATGCAAGAGGTTGTAGAGGAACATGCTGCGATTATTCATGCTTTAGAACATAAAGATTTAGCTTTGGCAGAACAGGCAGTCAGTAGTCATATTTTATCGTTTAAGCATTCATTATTAAATTCATAATGATCTGGTTGAACTGAGGAATATATTAGAAATATACATTCCTCAGTTGTGAACTAAATAACATTTCTAAGTTCTCTAGCAGTTTCCTGAAGTAACGGTAAAATTTGCTGAATTAAATAGTCTTTTGTGGATCTAGCGGTCGGAGACACAATATTGAGAGCGGCAACAATATTGCCATTTGGTCCATAGATGGGAACCGCAAGTGCATGTACACCGAGCTCATGTTCTTCGCTTGAATAACACCAATCTTGTTGTTTAATCTCTTCTAATAACGCTAGAAACAAAGCATTGTCGATAATACTGTACTTGGTCAAACGTTTTAATGGATATTTATCAAGCCATTTAACTTGTTCTGAAACTTCCAAATGAGCAAGTAATATTTTACCCGCCGAGGTCGCATGTGCTGGCAAACGGTTACCCAAATGTAAACCATAAGGATTAACTCGATCTGTTTGTTGAGGCGATGCACTGCGTGCGATAGTGATTGCTTCATAGCCATCTAAAACCATCACCGAAAAAATAAGTGAAGTTTGTGTAGTTAAAAGATTAAGTAGTGGTTGGCAAATTTTAGGTAATTGAGAACCACTTAAATAAGCACCTGAAAACTTTAAGACTTTAGCGGTTAAATAATAATAATGCCCATCAAAATCTAAATAACCCAAATATTCTAAAGTAAGTAAATGCCGCCTTGTTGCCGCTCGAGTTAATCCTGTTTTTTCTGCAGCCATAGAAACATTGAGACGATGCTTTTCTGGACCAAAACACTCTAAAATTGCCATGCCTTTACTAATGCCTGCAACAAAATCTTCATGACGGATAATTTTTTGATTATCCATGTTTTTTAGAACTTTTTTAGTATCCATAAGCAATTTTTTCTCCCTAAAAAGTCGCCATTTATAGAATATTGAATCCGCATTGAGCCTAATCTAAATTATGCATAATATAACGCAGGAATAGAACAATTGTTCGATCATCGAACACAAAACCCAATCATCGAACACTAATGTATTTTTCAACTAGATGAATTTAAAAAAAAACATAAGAATTGACCATAGGAATTCTAATGAAATTACTCGGGATTGAGTAAAACCCTTTTTTGCCTCTTGAGTACGCTTTCATTGAATTTCGTTTTTGAGACATTTAGCTAGACGGAGTTATCCCCCTAATGATCGATAAAAGCTCAGCTTCAATGACAGAAGCACTCTCACAGATTAAAGATGGTTCGACCATTATGATTGGTGGTTTCGGTAGTGCAGGACAACCGGCTGAACTCATAGATGGTTTAATTGAGCTTGGTATTAAAGATCTGATTATTGTGAACAATAACGCAGGAAATGGGGATTATGGTCTAGCAAAACTGCTTAAATCTGGTGCCGTAAGAAAGATGATTTGTTCTTTCCCTCGCCAGTCTGATTCTTATGTTTTTGATGAGTTATATCGTGCAGGTAAAGTTGAATTAGAGCTGGTACCACAAGGTAATTTAGCGTGCCGTATCCAAGCAGCAGGCATGGGCTTGGGGCCAATTTATACACCTACAGGTTTTGGTACTTTGCTTGCAGAAGGCAAACCGACCATGAACTATGACGGCAAAGATTATGTCTTAGAACTTCCAATTAAAGCAGACTTTGCATTAATCAAAGCATTAAAGGGTGATCGTTGGGGTAACTTGGTTTACCGAAAATCTGCACGTAATTTTGGTCCAATCATGGCAATGGCAGCAGGGGTAACAATTGCACAAGTTTCAGAGATTGTTGAACTTGGTAGCCTAGATCCTGAACACATCATCACACCAGGGATCTTTGTGCAGCATGTTGTTCAAGTGAATACAGCTCAATAATTAGAGACGGAGCCTTAAAATGAGTTATACAAAATTAACCCGTGATCAAATTGCTGAGCGTGTTGCCCAAGATATCCCAGACGGTGCTTATGTGAACCTTGGTATCGGTTTACCAACGAAGATTTCAAGTTATTTACCTGCAGATAAAGACGTATTTTTACATTCTGAGAATGGTCTTTTAGCATTTGGTCCGCCTCCTAGTGAAGACAATCGAGATCCTGAACTGATTAATGCTGGCAAAGAGTTTGTCACTTTACTTGATGGTGGAGCTTTCTTTCACCACGGCGACTCTTTTGCCATGATGCGAGGCGGTCATTTAGATATTGCTGTGCTTGGTGCTTTTCAAGTTGCAGCAAATGGAGACCTTGCAAACTGGCATACAGGAGCCCCAGATGCGATCCCAGCTGTAGGCGGAGCGATGGACTTAGCAGTTGGTGCAAAAAAAGTCTTTATTACCACTGATCATGTTACGAAAAAAGGTGAACCCAAAATTGTATCGAAACTGAGTTATCCAGCCACGGGACTAAGTTGTGTGGATCGTATTTATACAGACCTGTGCGTGATTGATGTCACAACTGAAGGTCTAAAAGTACTTGAGATGGTCGATGGACTGAGTTTTGAAGAATTACAAAGTATGACGGGTGCAATTTTGTTGCCAATGGGGAGTTAAATGAAAATCTCACCTTAAGTCAGTCCTTGCTAAAACCCGTTGAATAAAACAAGGCAATTCGAGATTTTCAAAGATAATTTTTTAAGCAATATGGCTTAGAAAGAACACCCCATCGACTGTTCACCTTGGCAAATAAATAAGGAAATACACATGAAAAATGCATACATCATCGACGCGATTCGTACACCATTTGGGCGCTATGCAGGTGGGCTTGCTTCTGTACGTGCAGATGACTTGGGCGCAGTTCCCATTAAAGCACTCATGGAACGAAATTCATCAATTGATTGGGAAAAAGTAGATGATGTCATTTATGGCTGTGCAAACCAAGCTGGTGAAGATAATCGTAACGTTGCACGTATGTCAGCCTTATTGGCAGGTGTTCCATACCAAGTCCCTGCAACGACTGTAAACCGTTTATGTGGCTCATCACTTGATGCGATTGCCATTGCAGCACGAGCAATTAAAGCGGGTGAAGCAGATCTCATCATCGCTGGTGGTGTTGAATCTATGTCCCGTGCACCATTAGTGATGGGTAAATCCGAAAGTGCTTACAGTCGTGTACAAAAACTTGAAGATACTACGATGGGTTGGCGCTTTATTAACTCAAAACTAAAAGCATTGTATGGCGTTGAAACTATGCCACAAACTGCTGAAAATGTAGCAGAACAATTTAAAATCAATCGAGAAGATCAGGATCAATTTGCGCTAAGCAGTCAACAACGTACAGCAGCTGCACAAGCACGCCATTTCTTTGATAAAGAAATCGTTCCTGTAACCGTTATACCCGCTAAAGGTGATCCCAAAGTTGTGCAGATTGATGAGCACCCACGTGCATCAACCACCCTCGAAGCATTAACTAAACTAAAACCAGTGGTTAAGGCTGAAGGCTCTGTAACTGCTGGAAATGCTTCAGGTATCAATGATGGGGCAGCAGCATTACTGATTGCATCTGATGAAGCCATCGAAAAATATACATTAAAGCCACGTGCAAAAATTATTGCTGCAACAGTAGTGGGAGTTGAGCCTCGTATTATGGGGTTTGCACCAGCACCTGCGATTAAAAAGCTATTGGCTCAATCAGGCTTAACTTTAGAACAAATGGATGTCATTGAACTCAACGAGGCTTTTGCAGCTCAAGCATTGGCAGTGACACGTGATTTAGGTTTGGCTGATGATGATGCTCGGGTGAACCCCAATGGTGGTGCAATTGCCTTAGGCCACCCACTGGGTGCTTCAGGTGCACGTTTGGTCACTACCGCATTGAATCAGCTTGAGGTCATTAAGGGTGAATACGCATTATGTTCAATGTGTATTGGTGTGGGTCAAGGTATTGCCTTGATTATTAAGCGCATTTAATGAGGAATTTAGCACCATGAGTCAACTATATGCCAGTTTATTTTATCAACCACAGGTGACTGAAATTTTCAGTGATCGTGCGTTGGTGATGTACATGGTTGAAGCTGAAACTGCATTAGCCAAAGCACAAGCAGAAGTCGGCGTTATTCCGCAATCTGCTGCTACTGTGATCCAACAAGTTGCTCAAAATGTGCTTGATAAAATTGATTTTGATGCATTAGCCGTTGCGGCAGGTTTAGCAGGCAATATTGCAATTCCTTTTGTGAAACAACTCACTGCGATTGTAAAGGCACAAGATCCTGAGGCAGCCCGCTTTGTGCATTGGGGAGCAACAAGTCAGGATATCTTAGATACCGCATGTATTTTGCAATGTCGGGATGCTTTAGCACAAATTGAGACGCTACTTCAGCAGTGTTATCAAACCACTTTAATGCAAACCGAAATTTATCGGCATCAAGTCATGATCGGGCGAACCTGGCTACAACAGGCTTTACCGATAACGTTTGGACACAAATTGGCACGTTGGGCATCAGGATTTAAACGAGATTTAGATCGTCTGGAAACGATTAAATCACGTGTATTTACTGCACAATTGGGCGGTGCTGTAGGTTCATTGGCATCATTGCAGCAACATGGTTCAGCGGTTGTAGCTGCTTATTCCAAATGTTTAGGGTTATCACAGCCAAGCTGTACTTGGCATGGGGAGCGTGATCGACTTGTTGAACTCGCCAGTACTGTTGCACTGATCATGGGTTCACTTGGAAAAATGGCGCGTGACTGGTCATTGATGATGCAAACTGAGATTGGTGAAGTTTCAGAGCCAACAGCAAAAGGCCGTGGTGGTTCTTCAACAATGCCGCATAAACGTAATCCTGTAGCCGCAGCAGCGATATTAGCAGCTGCTAACCGTGTTCCTGTCTTAATGTCTAGTCTGTACCAAAGCATGGTGCAAGAGCATGAACGTAGTTTAGGAAGTTGGCACGCAGAATGGCTGGCTATCCCAGAGATCTTTCAGCTAACAGCTGGATCGTTAGCGCGGACATTGGACGTTTTAAAAGGGATGGAAGTTGATGTTGATCGCATGAAAAACAACCTAGAGTGCACATCTGGCTTAATTATGGCTGAAGCTGTGATGATGGCTTTAGCACCGAAAATGGGTCGTTTACAAGCTCATCATGTTGTAGAGGCAGCTTGTCAAACTGCGATTGAAAATCAAGTTCATCTTATGAGCGTTATTTCCGAGCTTGATGAAGTTAAGCAACATTTTACTCTGGATCAAATTCAACAATTTTTTAGCTCTGACTCGTACTTAGGCAACATTCAAGATCAAATCGATACAGTGTTGCAGGAAGCAACAGGAGAAATTCAATGAGTTTTACCGTTACCAATCGGCAAGGTAGACATTTATCTGTAAGCAAATACGGACCAGAGCATGCTCCAGTCATTGTACTCTCTAATTCATTGGGCACAGATCAACAAATGTGGCAGGCCCAAGTTGAGGTTTTGGCTCAAAATTATCAAGTGATCACTTATGACACACGTGGACATGGCCAAAGTGAGGTCATCGCTGCAAGTAGCTTAAAAAACCTCGCAGAAGATGTGATTGATATTTTAGATCAATTGCAGCTTAAACACGTTCATTTCTGTGGTATTTCCATGGGGGGAATAACTGCCCTGTATTTAGGCATACATCATGCAGAACGCTTTTTAAGTATTACGGTTGCTAACTCTGGTGCAAAAATATGGACTACCGAAGGTTGGAACTCACGTGCAGATGATGTAAGTGCAAATGGTCTAACGGATATCGTGGCTTCAACCCACACACGTTGGTTTAGTGATCATTTTGATTATCAAAATAGCGCAGTGGCACAGCGTACAATTCAAAGTTTGGCCACGACCTCAGCTGCGGGTTATGCAGAATCTTGCCGTGCTTTGGCACATGCCGATTTGCGTGAAGAGCTGCAACAAATTTCAATTCCTACGCTGATTATTGCAGGTCAAAACGATCCTGTAACGACAATTGCAGATGCCCAATTAATGCAGCAAAAAATTCCGCTCAGCGAACTTGTTGTACTTGATGCATCACATCTTTCAAATATTGAGCAAGCAGATAAATTTACCCAGGCATTAAGCCAGTTTATCGCATCAATTCAATAGCTTAAAGATTTAAATGGATTTAACGCCTAGGAGGTAGATATGGCATCTCAAGGTTCTTCTGCTCAAAATTTGAGTATAGATGCCCAAGCAATTATCAATGATGCACCCATTAGCCGATATCAATGGCTCATTGCAATTGTTTGTTTTCTAATTGTTTTTGTCGATGGAATCGACACTGCTGCGATGGGATTTATTGCACCAGCTTTAGCACAAGATTGGGGTATTGACCGATCTCAACTGGGTCCAGTCATGAGCGCTGCTCTTGGTGGCATGATCATTGGTGCTTTAGTTTCTGGCCCCACAGCTGACCGATTTGGCCGCAAAGTTGTGCTCACCATTTCAATGCTGATCTTTGGTGGCTTTACTTTAGCTTCAGCTTATGCAAATGACCTCAATACGTTGGTGATATTGCGCTTTATAACAGGAATTGGTTTAGGTGCAGCTATGCCTAATGCCACGACCTTGTTTTCTGAATATTGTCCAAAACGCTCACGTTCATTGCTTGTGACCTGTATGTTCTGTGGTTATAACTTAGGGATGGCCATCGGTGGTTTTATTAGTAGCTGGTTAATTCCCAACTTTGGTTGGCACAGTCTATTTCTTTTAGGTGGATGGGCACCATTACTGCTCACCATATTGGTCTTACTATTTTTGCCAGAATCTTACCGTTTTTTGATTGTTAAAGGCGGTCATCACGACAAAGTTAAAAAAATTATTGGACGTATTGCAGCCGATAAAATTCAAGGTGTGAATGAGTTTCATGTACCTGAAGAAAATATTGATGGTAATGAAAAGAAAGGTGTTTTTGGTATGTTGTTCTCCCAAAAATATGCCAAAGGAACAGTCTTACTCTGGCTGACCTACTTTATGGGCCTAGTCATGATTTACCTTCTGACCAGCTGGTTACCGACCCTGATGCGTGAGACAGGAGCCAGTATGGAACGCGCTGCATTTATTGGTGGCTTATTCCAATTTGGCGGTGTGGTCAGTGCCTTATTTATTGGCTGGGCGATGGATCGTTTTAATCCAAACAGAATTATTGCAGGTTTCTATCTGATTGCAGGGCTATTCGCTTTTGCCGTAGGTCAAAGCTTAGCAAGTCCTACATTATTGGCTATTTTAGTGCTTTGTGCAGGGGTGGCAATGAATGGTGCGCAATCTGCAATGCCAGCGCTAAGTGCACGTTTCTATCCCACTCAATGTCGTGCAACTGGTGTGGCTTGGATGTCAGGTATTGGTCGTTTTGGTGCAGTGTTTGGCGCTTGGATCGGTGCTGTATTGCTCGGAAATGATTGGTCGTTTAGCGCAATCCTCAGTTTACTTTTGATTCCAGCAACAGCAGCAGCTTTCGCAATTTTTATTAAATCATACGTTGCACATACCGATGCAACCTAATGGAGATTTGAACATGAATGATGATGAGCGTTATCAACAAGGCATTGCCGTTCGTACTGAAGTTTTAGGCGAAAAACATGTCAATCGTTCAATCGATAACTTAAATGACTTCAATGCTGATTTTCAAAACTTCATCAGTCGCTTTGCTTGGGGTGAAGTGTGGTCTAGACCAGGCATGCCACGTCATACACGTAGTTTAGTGACTATTGCTATTTTATTGTCATTAGGTCGTGAAGATGAATTAAGAATGCATCTACGTGCATGCTTCAATAATGGCGTGACCAAAGATGATTTAAAAGAATTACTTTTGCACTGCTCACTCTATGCAGGTTTACCAGCAGCAAATGCAGCAATGCATATCGCAGAAGAAGTATTTGCAGATCTGGGGATTAGCCCAGAAAAGCTCAACGGATAAGTAGAAAAAGGAAGAGGGTTATGTCAAAACTTATTTTGGGTGCATATGCACAACGCAATACAGATGATCATCCGCCAGCTTATACGCCAGGCTATAAAACGAGTGTATTACGCTCGCCTAAAAATGCATTGATTTCAATTGCAGAAACCTTAACTGAAGTCACTTCACCACGTTTTAGTGATGAACATTTTGGTCCCAAAGATAATGACTTAATTTTGAACTATGCCAAAGAGGGTTTACCAATTGGTGAGCGTATCGTGGTGCATGGTTATGTACGTGATCAGTTTGGTCGTCCAGTAAAAAATGCTTTATTAGAAGTCTGGCAAGCAAATGCCTCGGGCCGTTATCGTCATCCAAATGACCAATATATTGGTGCAATGGATCCTAACTTTGGGGGATGTGGTCGTATGATGACAGATGCCAATGGTTATTTTGTTTTTCGTACCATTAAACCCGGCCCTTATCCTTGGCGTAACCGTATTAATGAATGGCGTCCTGCGCACATTCATTTCTCACTACTTGCAGATGGTTGGGCACAGCGATTGATTTCACAGTTTTATTTTCAAGGTGACACATTGATTGATAGCTGTCCGATTATCAAAACGATTCCATCGGAAGAACAGCGCCGAGCACTTATTGCACAAGAAGATAAGAGTAATTTCCTTGAAGCAGATAGCCGTTGTTACCGTTTTGACATCACACTTCGTGGTCGCCGTGCAACGTATTTTGAAAATGAATTGACTTAATTTAGGGAAGAATAAAATGACACAGTGGAATTTTCAGGAATTACATGAAACTCCATCTCAAACTGGAGGCCCTTATGTTCACATTGGTTTATTACCTAAACAAGCCAATATAGAAGTATTTGAACAAAACTTTGGCAATCAACTTGTTCAAGAAAAAACACTCGGTGAGCGTATTCGTCTAGAAGGACGTGTATTTGATGGCTTAGGTCTGCCACTACGTGATGTTTTAATTGAAATATGGCAAGCAGATGCGAATGGTGTTTACCCAAGTGATGCAGATATTCAAGATCAATCTGCAGATCCTAACTTTTTAGGCTGGGGACGTACAGGCGCTGATTTTCAGACAGGTTTTTGGAGTTTTAATACCATTAAACCTGGCGCTGTTCCAGGACGTAAAGGAACAACTCAAGCTCCTCATATCGCACTGATTATATTCGCACGTGGTATCAATATGGGCTTGAATACTCGCGTTTATTTTGATGATGAACCACAAGCGAATGCTGATGACCCTGTGCTAAATACTATCGAATGGGCAACACGTCGCCAAACATTAATTGCAAAGCGTTTAGAGCGCGACGGTGAGGTTGTTTACCAATTTGACATTCATATTCAAGGTGATAACGAAACTGTATTTCTAGATATTTAACCACCATCAGATGCAAGCATTAGGATGAGCTATGAGATATTGGCTGATCCTAATGATTGGCTATTGTGTGATTGGAGAATCACACAACTAAAACTTGTTGGATAGCACTGAAATAGTAAGGAACTCCAATGTCAGTGATCAAAAAATCATTCATGCATATCTGTATGGGGACGCTCATTTTTACTGCGACGTCTCATATAAAAGCTGCGGAACCAACCAAGATGTATGCACCATCTTATGTAGTTAAAAATATTGATCTTACTGAAAAATCAGTCAAGACAATTGTACCAATTACAGCAAAAACTGCTGAGCAAGCGTTGGCTCAGGCGCAGGTCATTGCAAATAACCCCAATGCTGATTTGGCTGAGTTTCGTATTGACTTACTCGATTTTGCTAAAGATGCTAAGCAAGTCGTCACATTAGGACAAAAACTCAATCAAATACTTAAAGATAAGCCTTTGATTGCAACGATTCGCACCCACAACGAGGGCGGCAAACTTGTGGTTTCTGATTTGGAATATGCAGATCTATATCAACAATATTTAAAGCATCCTTTTATGCAATTAATCGATATAGAAATGTTTCGAGATCAAAAGCTAGTGGCTGAGTTAACACGACTTGCACATCAAAATAAGGTTTTGGTGATTATGTCCAATCATGATTTTTCAAAAACTCCAGAACAGGCAGAAATAGAGAAGCGCCTCTTGCAACAAGATCGAATGGGCGCAGATATCTTAAAAATTGCAGTAATGCCGCAGTCTAAAACCGATGTGATGACTTTAATGAATGCCACACTAAAAGTTAGTCAACAAACGCAAAAGCCTTTACTGACCATGTCTATGGGACAGCTCGGGACAATTTCACGTATTGCAACCTCCAATATTGGCGGAAATTTAAGCTTTGGCATGATTGGAGAGGCATCGGCACCAGGCCAGATAGATGTTTCTCAGCTCAAGCAGTTACTTAAATTAGTTCAACCTACAACACCATAATCTCCTTCAAGATTTAAAAGGAATTTGATAATGAAATCTTCAATTTTAAAGATGACGACACTGAGCATAGGTCTCGCACTGGTCAATTTTGCACATGCTCAAACATATATTGTTGATCGTTATCAAGATGATCACAATAAAGGTTCATTACGTTGGGCGATTGAACAATCTAATGCAAATAAAGCGCAAGAAAATGAAATTTTAATTCAAGCAGTTGGTAAAGCACCCTACATCATTAAGGTTGATCAACCCTTACCACCGATTAAATCTGCTTTAAAAATGGTGGGTACACAATGGGAAAAAACAGGAGAATTCATTGTCATTGATGGATCTAATTACATCAAAGGTGAAGGTGCGAAAGCATGCCCGGGAGCAAATCCAGAACAATATGGTACCAATGTACGTACAACAACATTACCTGGTTTAGTGCTGCAAGATGTTCATGGTGTGACATTAAAAGGTTTAGATATTCATCGTTTTTGTATTGGGGTACTGATTAACCGCTCAAGTAATAACTTAATTCAGCATAACCGAATAAGTAATAACTATGGCGGTTCAGGTGTCATGTTGACAGGTGATGATGGCCAAGGAAATTCGACATCAACCACAACCATCAATAATAAGGTGATTGACAATCTTTTTGTCGACAACGGTGATGGTTTAGAATTGACGCGTGGCGCAGCATTTAACCTAGTTGCCAATAATACTTTTACATCAACGCCAACCAATCCAGAGCCATCTCAAGGTATTGAAATTTTGTGGGGCAATGACAACGTTGTTGTGGGTAATAAATTTGAAAATTATTCGGATGGTTTACAGATTAACTGGGGTAAGCGTAATTATGTTGCTTACAACGAGTTAACCAATAACTCTATTGGACTAAGTATCACAGGTGATGCCAATATTTTTGACAGTAACCGTGTTCATGGCAACAGAGTGGGTATTGCAATTCGTTCTGAAAAAGATGCGAATGCTCGTACAACACTCAGCAAAAATTTAATTTGGAATAATGGACAAGAGATTAAGCGCTGTGAAGCTGGTGGTTCTTGTGTGGAAAACCAAAAAACAGGTGCAATTGTATTTGGAGTTCCTGCACTAGAACATGCAGATTTCGTTGGTTCACGAGGTGGTGGGGTCGTTATTGAAGAGAAGAATCTTCAAAAAACATGTACAGATCCTAAGCAACAAAATTGCAATGCATTGCCAAATCAATCCATTCAATCGCCAAAACTTAGCCTCAATAAAGGCGTAGTGATAGCGCAAATTCACGGCCAACCTAATCAACGTTATCAATTAGAGTTTTTTGCCAACTCGAAAGTAAATGCTCAAGAGGCTGAGCGCTATTTAGGTTCTGCTACGGTAAATACCAATCAACAAGGACAGGCACAACTGACATGGAAGAAAGTCGTTGGTCAAGCTTCTGTTACAGCCACGATCACAGATCACCTTGGTGCAACTTCTGAATTAAGTCCTGCACTGTACATCAAATAAAATTATTTGGATCGATAAGCTCCAGACAAGAGAACTCATGGAGTGTGAGTTTTCTTGTCTAAAAAAAGGAATTTTAAAATGGAAAAAATGTTTAAAATCAGTTTATTAGGTTTTATAGTGTGCGGTTCACAGTTGAGTCTGGCCAATGACTTTTGGTCAGATGATCGGCAGTGGTTACTTGGAGATTGGGGAGGAGAACGTACTCAACTTGAAAGCAATGGATATAAATTTATAGCAGCCATCACCAGCGAAGCAGCAACCAATCTAGACGGTGGATATAATAAGAATCATACCTTTGAAAATGCAGCTCAACTCGCCTTGGGCGTAAACTTTGATTTAAATAAAATTGCAGGATGGGAAAATACAACAGCAGCCCTCATGCTAACAAAACGCGATGGTAATGCACTCACCATGTCACGGATCAAAGATCCGCGCAGTAGTGCTTTAGGAAATAATCAGGAAATTTACGGTCGTGGTAAAATATGGCGTTTAACACAAGCGTGGATTAAAACGGAGTCAAATGACCATAAAGTGCAATTTAAAATTGGACGTATGGGAATGTCTGAAGATTTTAATGCTTCACACTGCGAGTTTCAGAACTTATTACTTTGTGGTGGGCAACTCGGTAAATCGATTGGATCTATTTGGTACAATTGGCCAGTAAGTGTTTGGGCTGCCAATGTTAAATATCAATTTTCTCCAGATTGGACAATATCTACAGGGGTTTATGAGGTCAATCCAGACAACGCCAAAGCCAAATCAGACAGTGATGGTTTTAACCTTGATATGAATAATGTTGAGGGCGCCATGATACCGGTTGAATTGACGTGGAAACCTAAACTTGAGTTTTTTAATGGCCTTGCTGGTGAATATAAGCTTGGTGCACTGTATTCAACTGCAGAAGCAAAGGATATAAAAAATGCAGGAGAAATCCATGAGGGTAAATATAGTTTTTGGCTCAATGCTCAGCAGAAACTCACACAAAAAGAAAATGACGCTAAACGTGGTTTATATGTCAGCGTAAATGCTGCTTTTAATGATAAAGCAACTACCACTGTAGAAAGTACGCAACAACTGGCCTTGTGGTACAAAGGTGCTTTTGATTCACGGCCAAATGACACGATTGGATTGGGTTTTGCAAATTATGTGGTTAATAAACGTGCTCGTGAGTATCAAACTGCGGTAAATGAAAGCCGTGGCTATGATCATTATCAAGCTTTTGCAACAGACTATATCCCCGTACAGCATGGCGAACTCAATGTAGAGCTCAACTATAGTTATCAATGGTCACCAGCTGTCATGTTAAGGCCTAATCTTCAATATGTTTATCAGCCTGCAGGAGTCAAAGAGGTTGATAACGCTTGGGTTGCAGGCTTAACAATGCGTGTAAATTTCTAAATTTATTAGAGCAGGAAATTCAGCGCATTTTCTGTGCTGAACTCCCTTTGGTTTTAAAGATGGGCTAGATGAATAATTTCACCTCACTTTTCCGCCGTACGCATTAATGCTGATGCCAGCTCTTGCACTCGTTGTTGATTAAGACGAAATGATGGCCCCGCAATACTGACTGTGCCAAATGGCTTTTACCCTTGCAGTGGCTTTGCTTTACAAAAGACATCACTCATTTTTAATAAATTTTCTGTAAAAACTTTTAATGTCTGCTCAATAATAGCTATTTACATATGATCTGACTAAATAGATTTTTAGCACTAGATAAATCTTATGCCTAGTTTACATATTTTTTTTGATTCTCTTAGAATAAATTTAACTTATAAATATTTGCATAACAGCACTGCATAAACTCAAAAATAAATATCAAAAATTAGTCTTATAGTTATCCTGAATAATTTTATATTTAAAATCTATATTCATATTTAAATAAAACAAATATTAAATATTTGATTATTTTATTGATCACTTTTCTTTATGATTTTCAAATAGTAGGGAGTGTTAATATGAGTAATATTGTAGTGAACATATCAAAAGTTGATAAAGAGTTCAAAACCAATGATGGTAAATTTAAAGCAGTTAATCAGGTTTCATTAGATATTAAAGAAAAAGATATCTATGGGATTATTGGTTTTAGTGGAGCAGGAAAGTCAACTTTATTAAGAATGATTAATTTATTGGAAGTACCCGATCAAGGTGATATCCAGGTATTTAATCAATCACTGCTAACACTTTCAAATAAAGATTTACTCAAGCAACGTAAAAATATTGGAATGATTTTTCAACATTTTAATTTACTTCAAAATAAAACAGCACTTGAGAATGTTGAACTGCCTCTAGAGTTTGCAGGTGTTGCACGTAAAGAGAGAAAGAAAATTGCATTAGAATGTCTAAAAATCGTTGATTTAGAAGATAAAATCAATGTGTATCCAGCAAAACTCAGTGGTGGGCAAAAACAACGCGTGGCTATTGCTCGTGCTATAGCATCTCAACCTAAAATCCTACTTTGTGATGAGCCTACTTCAGCAGTTGATCCACAAACCAAGCAATTAATTTTGAAATATCTGAAAAAAATTAATGAGCAATTAGGTATTACGATCATTATCGTTACTCATGAAATGCAATTGATTCATGATATTTGTAATCGTGTATCTGTAATGGAAAATGGTGAAATAGTTGAATCCTTTGATTTAAATGAAATACATCAGCAAGAGCCTAAGTCACTTATTTCTAAAATACTATTTAATGAAATAAAACATCAAAATAGTGAGAGAAAATATGCTTAGTTCAATTATCCCTATTTTACCAGAAATCAAAAAAGCATTATTTGAAACATTATATATGGTTTCAATTACAGTTTTTCTTGGTGTGCTGTTGGGTTTATTCGTTGGAACACTTCTTTATATTAGCCGTGAAGGTTCTTTTGCAGAAAATAAATGGGTCAATTCAATCTTAAACTCGGTAGTGAGCTTTATTCGGTCATTCCCATTTCTGATATTGGCAATCGCTGTTGTGCCGATTAGTCGTTTTATTGTCGGCTCTTCGATAGGAACCAGTGCCGCAATAGTGCCATTAACCATAAGCTGTGTACCTTATTTTGCTCGATTTGTTGAGTCGGCCTTGCTAGAGGTAAATCGAGGTGTAATCGAAGCTGCACAATCTATGGGGGCAACTCGATATCAAATCGTAACCAAGGTGCTATTTTCAGAAGCTCGTTCAAATATTGTAAATGCTATCACGATCGTAACCATTAGCTACTTTTCATACTCAACCATTGTGGGAATAGTCGGTGGAGGGGGGATCGGTGATTTTGCAATTCGCTACGGATTCTACCGTTTTGAAACTGAGATTCTTATTTTTACTGTAGCAATCATTATCGTGATCGTGCAGGCACTTCAAATTATTGGCAATTACTTTGTTCGTATTCTAGATAAACGTATTTAATCATTAGGGCATCATATGCATCATTTAAATAAATCTTTCGCTGTTATTTTTACACTCAGCACGACATTTGTACTCACTGCTTGCTCAAAAAGTGAAAATCAGACGAACTCGCCATCAAGCAATGTCCAAGTCAATGAGGTGGTTACGGTTGTAGCAACAGATACCAAACCTTATTCTAGTTTGCTGGAATATGCTAAAGAAGAGTTAAAAAAACAAAATGTAAAATTGGAGATTACTTACTTAACAGATCCGCTAAGCATTAATCGAGTCGTTGCTGAAAAACAATATGATTTAAATTATTACCAGCATGAAGCTTATCTTGACTCGGTTCGTATAAAAAATAATTGGGATCTTAAACCGATTGCTTATACCTTCAACACCATTTTCGGAGTGTATTCAGTTAAGTATAAATCCTTAACTGAACTGCCTAATGGTGCAACGGTGACCATTCCTGGTGATCCTGCGAATAATGCACGTGCGCTTGAACTTTTAGCGCAAGGACAGCTCATTAAACTCAAAGAACATGCAGCGGATCATCAAGTTAGTCAACGCGATATTATATCAAATCCACATCATTATAAATTTGTAGAAGTGGAACAGCCGATGTTACCTACAGCATATCGTGATTCAGATTTAACAGTCATTACTGGGGTTTATGCTGATCGCGCTGGATTGATTCCTAATCGAGATGCGCTGTTAAAAGATCAAGCTGCAAAAAAATGGGCTGCTGTTTTAGTCGCAAATTCTGACTCTGCAAAAAAACCTGCCGTTATCAAAGTCCAGCAATTCTTTGACTCACAACCTGCCTATGATTTTGTCACGAAAAATTATGCAGATTTCATCATCTGGAAAAAATAATCAAAGGAGAAAGGTGTGAAAAAACAAATACATTTTAATGCCTTTGAGATGAATACTGTGAATCACATGGCGCATGGTTTATGGACACATCCAGATGATCAACGTATTCACTATAAAACAGCAGAGTATTGGGTAAATTTGGCAAAGTTACTTGAGAAAGGTCTATTTGATGCAATTTTCCTTGCGGATATTGGTGGTGTCTACGAACCATATCAAGGTTCTTATGACGCTGCAATTAGACGAGGTATGCAAACGCCGATCAATGATCCCTTTATCAATGTCGGTTTAATGCTTGGTGTAACAAAGCATTTAGGTTTTGCTGTAAGTGCTTCGACAAGTTATGAAGATCCATTTAACTTGGCTCGTCGTTTTTCCACCATCGATCACTTATCAAATGGTCGTGTTGCTTGGAATGTAGTGACTTCCGCACTTGAGTCAGCGGCACTCAATCATGGACATGATGCAATCATTCCTCATGAAAAGCGCTATGAAATTGCCAACGAGTTTTTAGCCGTATGTTACAAACTTTGGGAGCATAGTTGGGAGGATGATGCTGTTTTGGCAGATAAGTCCAATTACCAATATGCTGACCCCAATAAAGTACATACCATCGATCATGCTGGCCAGTATTTCAAGGTTCGAGGTCCACATTCGAGCGAGCCATCCATTCAAAGAACTCCTGTGCTTTTTCAAGCAGGATCATCGACTACAGGGCAAAAGTTTGCAGCCAAACATGCAGAAGGTGTTTTTGTGGGCGGACAAGAACCTGAACAAATCAAAAAAACAGTACAAAAAATCAGACAGTTTGCTATCGAAAATGGACGTTTTGCTTCGGATATTAAAACTTTTGGGTCACTGACAATCGTCGTTGCCCAAACTGATCTTGAAGCGTCTCAAAAGTTAGATGAATTAAATCGTTATTTTTTGCCTGAAGCATCGTTTATTCAATTCTCTGGAAGTACAGGAATTGATCTTGGTTCATTAGCGAATAAGGACCTATTTGGGCAAAGGCATTCGGAGGGCAACCAATCTACAGCGCAATTTTATAATCACAAAACAGACTATACCGTTGCTGATGTAAAAGATGAATTATCAAAGTTTGGTGCGCGTTCTATTTTAATCGTTGGTACTCCTGAAGAAATTGCAGACCAGATTGAAGAGTTAATCGAATACACCGATCTCGATGGATTTAATATTTATCAAGCGATCACCCCAGCTACTTTAAAAGACGTGGTTGAGTTGGTCATACCAGAACTGCAAAAAAGGGGCCGTTACCGTACAGCATATAGCGATACTTCATTTAGAGATCGCTTATTTAATCATGGAAATAGAATTTCTCCACGACATATCTCACATCATCATCAAATCGAGGTTGAAAATGACAGTTCTAATTGATCCAAGTCGAAATACTATAAGCCGTAAATACAGCTATATTCAAAGTGAAGAATTTCTTAATTTTTTGGACTTTTTAAAGAAAGATACTCAAGAACGTCAGGCACTGGGCGGAGCTGCACCTTTTAATGCTGTAGCTCAAGTTAAGGCTTTAAAACTTGGTGCATTACGCTTACCAGTCGAGTTTGGTGGAAAGGGCTTAAGTATTGAGGAACTCTTTAAAGTTCTAATTGAAATTGCCCAATATGATAATGATCTACCACAAATATTACGCTCACATTATCAGTTTGTTGAAGAAGTATTACGTTCAACAGATCACAAGTTCCAAAACTTTTGGATTACAGAGTTTGCTAAAGGTGCCATCGTCGGCAATGCATATACAGAGCCAGTAAATAAAACTGTAGTCGGTAGTGGCGAATATCAAACAAAATTAATAAGTGTAGGCGAACACTACACCGTGTCTGGTACGAAAATATTTTCTACAGGAACCTTATATGCAGATTATGTTTCTACTAGAGTTAATAACGAACAAGGAGAAGCTCTTTCAGTCATTATTCCTACCAATAGAGAAGGAGTTCAACGTCTAGATGATTGGGATGGTATTGGTCAAAAATTTACAGCCAGCGGCACAACATTATTTGAAAATGTAAAAGTGTTTGAGTCTGAAATTAATCCAATATCTCCTGAACAAGTCAAATTTAAGCCATTTACTCAATTATTTTTACACGCAATTATTGCTGGAATAGTTAAGGCAATATCACGTGAAGCAACTGAGTTGGTTCAAAACCGAAAACGTACTTTTATTTATGCAGTGAATCCTAATCCTCGACAAGATCCGTTATTACTTGAAACCGTAGGGGAGATTGCGGCAAATGCTTATATCATTGAAAATGCTGTACTCAATGCAGCACATGCGCAAGATATTGCGTTTAAATCAACAGTCAATGGAGTGTCAGATTATCATCTCAGTCATCAGGCTGCACTTGAAGCCTCTTTAGTAAAAATTGCAATAGAGCCTTTAGCCTTGGCAGCAGCAACTAAACTCTTTGATGTAACTGGCGCATCTTCGACACGTTTAAAATACGACCTAGATCGTCATTGGCGTAACATCCGGACTTTAAGTTCTCACAATCCTGCAAGTTTCAAAGCTTACGCAATCGGAAATTTATTGGTTAACGAACAAGACCTTCCCAATAACGTCTATTTTTAAACTTTTTAGATACTGAAAATCAGAAATCATCTCATCTACCTAGTTATCTAAGTAGGTGGGTGCTCAGCTGACAACATAACTTATATTATTTGATTGAAAACACTTAAGAATAATAAAGTTTTTAAGTGTTAATAATTTTCAAAAAATAAAAGAAAAATTTATATTTTCAGCCTGTTTAATGCTGTATTTAATCGCGTAATATTTCAATATCATACTGATTATTTTTGCAATTTTATGAGTATAAAATTGATATCTATTTTTCATGAGTAATTATATTCTTCATAATGTAAATTTTTTATAAAAATAAAGTAATAATCCATTAATAAGAATATAAAGTGTTAAGTGGCTTCTAATAAAAAATTAATTCAATTATTGAAATCTAATTGCATATTATGAGGTAATAAAAATGCTATATAATTCAATAGATAAAATAATCAATGACAATGTATTTATTAAGTTTCATAAATTTTGTGAACACATAGATGTCTTTTTGAAAATAGAAGGCATGAATACAGGTGGTTCGATAAAAATGAAAACTGCAGCAGCATTAATACAAGATGCTATTGATAATAAAGGATTGAATCAATCCAAACGGTTTATAGAGTCAAGTTCAGGGAATCTCGGAGTTGCTTTAAGTGTTATCGCCGCGGCAAAAAGATTTCATTTTATTTGTGTGGTCGATAAGAACACCTCTCGACAAAATATTAAAATGATGCGTGCATTAGGTACTCAAATCGTAATTATAGAGCAGAAAGATGATCAAGGAGGTTACCTCGCTAATCGATTAGCTTACATCAAAGAGGCTACCAGTAATGACCCTGACTTAGTTTGGTTGAATCAATATCAAAATAGATCAAACCCTAATATTCATGCAAAAATGACAGCCAAATCTATTTTAAATGAGTTTAAAAAAGTTGATTACCTCTTTATAGGCGCAGGCACTACAGGTACTTTGGTTGGCTGTGCACAGTATTTTCATCAGCACTCTCCAGAAACCAAGTTAATAGCTGTTGATTCAATCGGTTCAATTACTTTTGGTACACCAAGCCAAGCACGTTATTTACCAGGCTTAGGCTCTAGCATTCAGCCCTACTTTTTCCAAAAACACCTAGTGAATAGGATGATTCAAGTACCAGAAACAGAAACTATCATGATGTGTCGTGAAATTGCTCTTCGCTTTGGTTATGTTGGCGGTGCATCTACTGGGACAGTACTCGCTGCAGTGAAATATATGCAGAAAGATATCTTAAAAAAACAAGACGCGACTATAGTTGTTATTTCACCCGATCTCGGTACTGGATATTTAGATACAGTATATAACGATGAATGGTGTGATCAGACCTATGGTTCGAATTGGAAAACAATAAATAAAGAGATAAAGGACATAGGTTATGCAGGATAAACAGTTTTCTTTTGAAATAATTTCTGGCGATTATATAAATGATGTTATTTCCACTTCTCGTAGAGCGATTATTAAACTTATAAGTCAAACTTACCTTACTCATCATTTAGGTAAAACAGAAAATCCTGATAGTTATTTTTTACATTTTAAGAATAAACCAGAAGCAAGAATTATTGCATTACCAGCAGCTATAGATGATCCTGAAATTCATGTTTGTGTTTCTGGTATTAAGTGGATCGCTAGCTATCCATTGAATATAGATAAAAATTTACAACGTGCATCTGCAGTAATTATATTGAATGATTATAAGACTGGATATCCTTTTGTCTGTTTGGAAGCATCTCAAATTAGCGCAGCAAGAACTGCCGCATCTGCCGTACTGGCTGCTCAATATTTAAGTACAAAAGGAAAAAAATCAAAGAGTCTATCCATTATCGGCAGTGGGATCATTGCTCGCACGATTTTGACTTTTTTTATCGATGATGGTTGGTGCTTTGATGAAATATTAATTTATGATCTTTCTGAAGAGCATCGTATCAATTTTTTCAAAAGTTTAAACCTGAAAAAAACTTGCTCAGTTCGTGTCGTCTCTAATTTAGAGGAATCATTGTCAGCGGATATTGTCCTTTTTTCAACGACTGCCACTTCTCCATATGTAACGGGTGATTTTAGATTTGCACCGCAACAACTCATACTGAATATATCCTTACGTGATTTATCTCCTGAAATTATTCTAAACAGTAATAATGTTTTAGATGATATTGAACATTGTATGAAAGCAAATACATCTGCGCATTTAGCAGAACAAAAATACGCTCACCGTGATTTTATAAATGGCACCTTGTCACAAGTTATAAATAATGAAATAACTCTAGATAAAAGAAAAGCGACCATTTTTTCACCCTTTGGTTTGGGCGTCCTTGACCTGAGTCTAGCCATGTTTATTTATCATTGTAATAAAGAGTCTTCTGGCCGGTATATAATCCCTAATTTTTTTAAAAATCCAGAGCGCTGGAGTTTTAAATAACAATATATCAAGCAGTTGCTTAAGTAAAAAATAATCAATTCATTGGTGTTTTCAAATTTTTTCTTAAAAGATCGGTTAAATAAGATTATTTAGTCATATGGATTAGAATGAGCGTTTAAAAACTTATTCAGCATATTTCTAACAATGGCTAAATCCCATCATAGTGACAATAAGTTTCAGTAAGGAGCTGTATGATGTCGATTATAAATAATAAAGAAATTATCGTACTTGTTGATGCTTGGTCAGGAGGTAAAAATTTAATTCCAGCATTTCAGTCTCTAGGATATTACTGCTTGCATATCCAGTCATTATTTTTAGCAGAAATATTCTATGCAGATAATCAGTTGGCAATTTCTCGAAGTGATAAGCATATTATTTTTGATGGTAATCTAGAAAAACTTGTAAATAATTTAAAAGATTTCAACATTAAAGCTGTATTAGCAGGAAGTGAGAGCGGAGTTGCACTTGCAGATTACCTTAATCATGTACTGAATCTTCCTTTTAGCAATCAGTTTAAACTTTCAGAAGCCAGACGTAATAAATTTTTGATGCAAGAACGACTTGGTGATTGCGGTGTGGCCTCAATAAAACAACAATTGATTTCACGTAAGGATAGATTACGGCATTGGTTAACTAAACATGGTCAATGGCCAGTTGTATTAAAACCAGTGCAAAGTGCTGGCACAGACCATGTTTTTATTTGCCATAACATCACACAATGTTTTGAGGCATTTGATTCTATTTTATTGAGTAAAGATATTTTCGGTCAGCCCAATCAAGCAGTATTATCCCAAGCATTTCTGCTGGGTGAAGAATTTGTGGTTAACGGGGTTGCCTGTGAAGGGAAATATTTTTTTACCGAGTTATGGCAATCAACAAAACAATATCGTAAAGACGTCCCTATCTATGAAACGCAGTACCTTTTGCATGAGGAAAGTGCCAAGTTCAGTAGTTTAACGGTATACACGACACAAGTATGTCAGGCACTCGGTATAGAGAATGGGGCATTTCATGCAGAAGTCATGATGACCATAGATGGACCTGTGTTAATTGAGATTGGCGCTCGAGTCGCAGGTGGTGCAGACCCTTATGTGATTGAAGAGTGCTTAGGACATTCTCAGATTGGTAAATTATTGCAAGCGGTTTTACAGCCAAAATTATTCCATCATGACATGCTATTTCGCCGTGACTTAAGTAGTCGTCAGTGCGCAGCCTATGTTTACTTAATTTCCCCATTTAAAGGTCAATTACGTCGCTCACCAGAAGCGTTTTTTATTTCTATCGAGGGGGTAATTAGTGTTAATTACCACTATAAAGCAGGAGATATTCAACAAGAAACTAAAGATCTGATCAGCTCACCAGGTTTGGTGATTGTTATCAGAGCTAATATCTATTTATTAAATAAAACAATTGCAGAAATTCGTAAATTAGAAAAAGAGTTTTTCCAAAAAAATCTAGTCGCTTACCAAGGGGAATAACATGAATCTAGAACTATTGATAAATCAATATAGTATCGATTTTCCTTGGTATTTAAAATTACTTAGAAATAAGAAAATAGATTACTCTCGTATAGAATCATTGCCATTGATGACAGAAAAAATATTAACTCAGCATTATTACCATGCAAATATAAATTTTTCTTCTTACCATCGTTATTTTACCTCTGGCACTACAACTGGAAAGCCTAAGAGCATTCTATATTCTGAAAAAGATCAGCATCATTATCTACAACAAAGATTAGCTGTTATTGGTCATTTCTGTGGTGGCATGAATACTCGCGCATGCGCTGATTTAGGTACAGGGCATGCAGCTGCTACTGCTGGTCAAATCTTTGAAATGATGGGCTGCAATGTTGAATTAATAAACTTTACTCAACCAATTGACCAACACATTAATGTGCTAAACAGCTTCCAACCCGAAATATTTTTTACTATGCCAATGATTCTCGATAGGCTCATTGCGACTGGAAAACTTAATTTCCAACCGAAGAAAATTATCACACTAGGTGATGTCGCTAGTCAGGTTTGGCAAAGAAAAATAGCAGATTTTTTTAATATTGACCAAACACAAATACTTGATCTTTATGGCAGCATTGAAATCGGTTCTATTGCTCATTTTAATCATTTATATGGGCATTATCAGTTCGATCCATATATTTTACCAGAAGTAGTACCAGTACAAAGTATTTACCCTGATTCAAACTATCAAGGGAGGGGAGGTATTTTATTACTCACTTCTTTTGCTCGTGAATACTTTCCAGCGGTTCGATTTGTCAGCAATGATTTAATTGAGGGATTTTCATATAAAAAACTCAAGGATCGTACAATTTATACGTTTCAACGTTGTCTCGGAAGGTTTTCCAATGAGTTCAAGCATGGAGAGCGAATTCATCTGAGTGATATTAATGATGTTATGGCTAAAAATTTACCGTATCACAACTTTGACCTTGATGACCAAAGTGGAAGATTAGCCATTCGTATTGCAACAAAATCAATCATTCCGATGTCAATAATTAAAAATATTAAGCATGACTTGTTAGCTAAAAACCCAGATGTTGCTCAAATGATCTCTTCTGGGCTTGTCCAAAACATTCTTATTCAGTGTGTGGATGAAAAGGAAATAAATATAAATATCAGTAAACGTCGTTATTGATGTGCTATGAATGAGGAAAATTTATGTGTGGTATTGCAGGAGTTATTAATTTTAATCGTCAACCAGTATCACCTTACACATTGTCTTTAATGTTAGATGCACTAAAGCATCGAGGACCTGATCAACAAGGGGTTTACTGTAAAGATCATATTAGTATAGGAATGCGACGTTTAAAAATTATTGCTTTGGTGAATGGACAACAACCTTGTTACAGCAACGATGGTCGCTATATTTTAGTATTTAATGGTGAAATCTATAATTACCGAGCTTTACGCTCTGAACTTATATCAAAAGGATTTCAATTTAAAACAGAGTCTGATGCTGAGGTGATCGTTAATTTATATCAGCTCTATGGTAAAAACTTTTATCAAAGGCTTGATGGAATGTTTGCTTTGGCTATTTATGACAATAAAGAAGATATCGTCCTATTAGCACGGGATCCTGCAGGTAAAAAGCCACTGTTCTATTCATTTCGCAATGGAATCTTAAGTTTTTCATCAGAGCTAACCTCATTACTCAAAGATTGTAGTATCCAGCGCAGTATTGATCTCGTCGCATTAGATTATTATATGTGTTTTCGAGTCGTTCCAAGCGATCGTTGTATTTTTAACAACATTCATAAAGTACCAGCAGGATGTAGCGTCAGTTTTAAGCGCGGAAATGAAAGTCTATATCAACATTGGCAAGTTAACTATCAATCAAGGGAAGATAACAAGACACTGACACAATGGGTAAATGAAATAGATGAATATTTGAATCAAGCTGTTGCAAAACGTCTTATGGCTGAAGTACCTATTGGCACGATGCTTAGCGGAGGATTAGATTCAAGTCTAATAACAGCTATAGCCTTGAGGCAAAGAAAACAACATCAATTAAAAACTTTCGCGGTTGGTTTTCATGAAACGAGTTTTAACGAGTTGGATTATTCAAAACGCTTAGCTCAAGATCTGGGTACTGAGCACTATGATTATATAATTACAGCACCAAAGGCACTTGAGGCTGCACATGACCTAATTTGCCATTTTGGTGAACCATTTGCATTTCCATCTTCTATAGCAAGCCATTTTATGTATCAATTGGCCTCTAAACATGTCAAGGTCGTATTAGGCGGAGATGGTGCCGATGAACTTTTTGGTGGCTATGCGCGTTACGAGCTGGTGAATACTTTTCCTCATTTACCAGTTCAATATAATCTGCCACGCAAAGTAGGTGTTATAGATCGAAATTGGAAACAAGATGAATTCCCAACATTCTATCAAACATTATTAACAGATGGCGTGAGCAGGGCGTTGCGCCAAGAACTGTATAGCAAAAAATTAAAGCAACAATTATTGCAAAAGAGCAACGAATTAGGCTTAGAGAGCTATAAATATGAGCTTGAAGCGCATAAAGATCAGCTTTCATCTGCGATGGAATATGACTTCAATCATTGGATGCAAGAAGCACAAATGGTTAAAGTCGATATCGCCTCCATGGCAAACTCCCTAGAGGTTCGCATCCCATTTTTAGATAAAGAGGTTATTGCATTTGGGAGTAACTTACCCGCTCACTTAAAACTTAATAAAGATAAAGAAAAATACCTATTGTACTGCCTCGCAAAACGTTACCTCCCGGACTATATAATTAATCGTAAAAAACAAGAGTTGGCAGTACCTATAGAACAGTGGATGGTATCGTTAATGAAACATACAATTATTGATACTTTGACCAGTGAACAATCATTATCAAGAGGATATTTTAACCCTGATAAAATGAGGGCTTTTATAAAGCAATTTAAGCATAGCCATAGTTATGCCATATGGACGCTATATATGCTCGAAAAGTGGCATCAACAATTTATTGATACTTGGTGAAATTGATGATGAACAAAAAAGAGCATTTTATCGGTGTTTTTTGCACTTTAATGTATATTTTGATCGCATCAATACAGAGTGTAATGCTGAATACTTGGCTATTGAATGTAAATGTTTTTTTGATCGTTGCATTGAGTTTTTTTGTTGTGACTATGGTATTTGCTATCATCAGTTTTTTAAAGCACCGACACGTTTATAATTCTTTATTTTCTAAACCGTATTTGCTCATCGCATTAAATTTATTGTCAGTTTTTAATTGGCTTTTTTATTTTATAGCAGTTAAATACCTTGAACCCTCTGTCGCTGTGACCTTAACACAAGGCATTGGGCCTGTGAGTATGACAATTTATTTGCTTATAAAAAATCAACCTGTCAGTTTAGTCACACGTTATTGTCATTTTGTCATCTTCATAGGAGCGATATCTTTATCACTCTATACAGTCATTTATAGTGTCCATAATGTATATAGCCGTCCAGAATTGGTTTTAGGGATAATTATTGCAATTATGTGTAGCATAAGTATTACAGCTACTGTATTGATCTCTAAACAGTTTTCTATAAAAGAAATACCAGCTTCCGTACTCTTATCTGTGCGATTTCCTTTATTGATTATCATTTGTTCTATTGTATTACCATTTCAAAATAATATAGTTATAAATAGAAATACTCTATTGATCATCTTATATGTTTCACTTATTGGCGTGAGTACTTCGCTCTATTTTTTACAAAAGGGTATAGAGCTAGCTACACCATTAACAGTATCAACTGTATTAGCGCTTTCACCAATGACTGTATTTTCTATTCAATTGATTAACAATCACATGCAATTTAATTCATTTATTTTTATTATCATCGCATTAATTACTATCGTTTCAATGGTTTCTATTGGCTATGACTCAAAAAAAACTTAACCTGATCCAAGTTAGCATTAAAACCATATATAAATGGATCAAAAATATTTTCGAAAACATCGCTTAACAAAAAAATGAAAAACCAATTATGATTTGCAATGAGATTTAGCTCATGTGTTATAGAAAATCTCAGATAATATCTAAATCAAAAATAAGCATTCATTGAGATAAAATACATAAAAAAGCAAGTTCCAGAATCAGTAAACTCAAATTATTGTAACAATATAAATCAATAAAATAAAAGAAAATATGAAATTTTTAAAATATATTCGTTGTTATTAAAAATATCTTAAACAAGAATAATAAATTATTTAAAACTCAATATTAAGTATTATTTCCATTTGAAAACAACTATGGTTTCGCATTAATTGCATGCAGCAATTCTTTATGACAAGATCAAATTCAACTTTAGAATAAATATATTCAATGAATAATTTTTCTATTGTATTTAATAAGCTTATATTTTTCATTGTTTTAATTTAAAAATCTTATTGAAATTTTTAGTGAAACTGAAAATGGAGTATAAATAATGACTATTGATTTGGATGATGCAATTGCAGCAGAAACAAAGTTGTCTCATGTTGACGGTGATAATGGTGAGTTAATAATCTTGGGTGAAAATTTAAAAGATATCGTAAAACTGGAGTTTGAAGAGGTATTATCAAAACTTTTTAAAAATCTTTTTCATATAAACTACACTCATGATGAAATTAAAGTTTTATTGGCAAAAGCAAGAAAAGAAGTATTTAGCCTTTATGAACCAAATGATGTATTTCTTTCCGAAATGCCAATTGTCGATGCAGTTCGCACATTAATTTCAAAAATTAAAGATGGAAATGATATTGAGACTGCTATAAAACTTATTGCAGCCATCGGTGTGTTTACCGCAGCACTCATTTCAAAGCGTAATCATAGAAAATTACTTGTCCCTGATCTAAACATCAACCATGCAACTGATATTTTACGAATAGCAGGACTCGATTACTCAGAAATTCATTCGACAGCATTAAATACATATTTGGTCACTATTATTGATCATGGACTGAATGCATCAACATTTACGAGTCGTGTTGTAGCATCAACTCATGCGGGGTTAACATCCTCTGTTATAGCAGCTTTAAGCGCTTTAAAAGGGCCATTACACGGAGGTGCTCCAGGTCCAGTTTTAGATATGATTGATCAAATATCCAGTCAAGAAAATGCGTTACCGTGGCTTGAAACTACACTTAAGAAGGGTGAAAGACTGATGGGGTTTGGTCACAGAATATACAAAGTGAGAGATCCTAGAGCGGATGCATTAAAAGAAGCACTTCTAAGCTTAAATGATTCTTTTGTTGTCGATAAAAATAAATTAAATTTAGCTTATTTCATCGAAATAACAGCTTTAGATGTACTCAAAAGAACTAAGCCGAATCGTCCTTTACATACAAACGTAGAGTTTTATACAGCGCTATTATTAGATAGTTTGGGCTTTAATCGAGCTGACTTTACGGCTATTTTTGCTGCAGGCAGAGTTGCGGGCTGGTTAGCACACGCCAGAGAGCAAATAATGTATGGACGTCTAATTAGGCCTCAATCAAAATATATAGGTAATCTACCTAATAACAATACCATGACCTAAATTGAGCTATCCATTTTCTAAATTAGTCTATAAAGCTCTTGATTGAAACTAAAAAGCCTAAATAATTCTATATTTAGGCTTTTTATATATTTATATCATTTAATATAAAAGTTAAATCCAATGAAATAGAGAGTTTAATGAGATTAAAAAATATTGAGCCTCTTAGTCACCACTTAAAACTTCAAACCACAAATTATCTCAATAAAAACTATATGCATCATCAAGATAAAAACATTGATTCTTAGTACGCTACTGTTTACCTTAAAAATTATTTATTTTCTATAAAAAAATAAAAAATATAGAGAATCAAAAACAAAAAAAACTCAAAATAAAATACCAGCTTAATAAATTTAATATTTTTAATTAATCGAGATTATTACTTAATATTTAATGCGACCAAACAGTTATATTTAAAATAAACAATTAAAAACATAATATTACACACAGGTATATTTATTTTTATTCAGCTCAATTATATTAAAAAAACCAAACATCGCTCTAAAATAGGAAATCAAAACTAGACTTTAAGGGTTTAAATCTTTATCCATCATACTTACTTAACTTTGTTTTTAATAAAATTCTTAATATTTTAAATGGAATTCAATAGTAGTTAACCACAAGATTTTCATAAAAATATAAAACAAATCATTTAAACTTGGTAGATACAACTATGGTGAAAATAATTGATTGTACATTAAGAGAAGGTAATCAGGCGCGGCAATGCAACTTTAATGCGGATAATTCTTATATCTTATCTAAAGAAATTAGTTCCTTAGGTATTGATATGATAGAGGCTGGCCATCCATTAATATCTTCAGATGAATTTTTACGTGTTAAGACCATTATAAACGCTGCAAAAGTCCCTGTACTTGCTCATGCAAGGTCTAGAATAGAAGATATTGATGCAACCATAGCAGTGGGTGCAAAGTGGATTGGCTTATTCGCCTCTATAAATGAGATATCACTGGCCACTAAATTTAAAGGAAAATCAAAACAAGAGGTTTTAGATATGTTTGCGCAAGCGATTACATATTCAAAATCAAAAGAACTGAATGTTAGAGCGACTATTGAAGATGCTTCAAGAACAGAGATTATTGATGTTATTGAAATGATCAATTATGCAAGTAGGTCAGGAGCAGACCGTATCTGCTATTCAGATAGTGTCGGCGCATTATCACCTAAAGAAACCTATGATACATTGTCTTTACTTGTGAAAAAATTTCCAAATATAACTTTTGAATATCATGTTCATAATGATTTAGGCTTATCTTTAGCAAATACTTTGGCAGCAATAGATGCTGGAATTGAATGGATATCAACAAGTTGCAATGGGATAGGCGAAAGAGCAGGGATAACTGATACATTGCAATTGATTAATTTTTTATATAAGAAAAACCATGTAGATCGTTTTAATATTCTCAAAATCCCCCAAATATCTAAATTAGTAGAGATATTTAGTCGTATTAAAATTTCACCAATGAGTCCAATTGTAGGAGTAAATGCATTTAATCATGTTTCTAGGCTACACCAATTAGCCGCTTCAAAAAATGATAATGCATATAACTATTTAACACCGAGCGATTTCAATCTAGAAAGTACATTTATTCATGATTCTCCAATTATTGAAAAAGAATTATTCCTGATTCCGTTTGAAAAATCTGCTACAGAGTTGAAGCACCACAGAGAAGGGCCTGGGGTCAGATATGTCATGATTGACAAAAGGTTATTAGAAATTAGTCCATATTATTTTATCGCTAGAAAATTTAATCACCCTAATAGTCCTGCTATGCCAGGTCATGTTGATGGGCATACACACAATTGTGACTCTGTATTTTTATTTCTTGGCAATAAGGAGAACTATGAAGGCCTGTGCGTTGAAGTGATATTGGGCTGTGAAAAAAAGATCTTAAAAAGCCCTGCAACAGTATTTATTCCGGCAGGAATGTATCACACATATAGGCATGTTAGTGGAGAAGGAACTTATATAAATTTCGTAAATTCAGGGGATTATAACAGTAGCTTATTATAATAAAGGAGTGAATTATGTGCGGTATATTAGGTTTCTTCGCAAAAAAATATGATGCCATAACATTTCAAAAATCACTTAATATGTTGAATCATCGAGGTCCATATGGACAAGGATTTGTAAATATAGCAAATGGTTCGCTTGGTATGGTCAGGCTACCCATGTCGAGTAATACCCCAGAACCCGTCCCACTAAAAATTGGCAAATATATCGCATCATTTAATGGAGAGGTATATACCACAGGCTATCAGATTAACGATGAAGCCATGTCATTGATCAATGGAATAAATCACAATACTGTCCCAGATGGGATGTATGCAATTGCATTCTGGAATGATCTCAGTAAGGAATTGGTTTTATATCGAGATAGATTTGGAATAAAACCTCTTTACTACACATACAATAAAGAATGTGAATTTCTGGCTTTTTCTTCAGAAATTGAACCTCTGATGAATATCTTAAAACAAATATATTTTAATAAAATTAATTATGAGGCGATAACACAAATTATATCGACGGGCGTATCTCTAGATTACTCTACTTTAATTAAAGAAATAAATATTCTCCCTCCAAATACTAAACTTGTTTTTCAATATGATGGCATCAAATTTACCCTCAAAGAAAATTCAAAGTTAAAATATAAAAAAAATCCAACCGCTGTTGATTTAGAAGGCATGATTCTGAAGTCTTTGAATTTATGTAATGCTTCATTTAGAGAAACAGCATTATTAATCAGTGGTGGTGTAGACTCCAATCTGATTAGTTCTTACTTAAATTCTAATTTCAAAAGATTTAATTTATCTGTATCTGAAACAAATGATTATCCGATTACAACAGAGTACCCGATAAATAGAGTCAATTTTGATGAAAATATGTTTATGGAAACATTTAGGAATGCGGTTAGATCCTTTGCTTCCCCGAGTAGAATGACCAGTTTATTACTATATCAAAGGCTTGCAGAGGCTGTAAGTAAAGCAGGTTATCATTGCGTATTGGTCGGTGAGGGCGCTGATGAGTCATTTTGGGGCTATCCCAGGCATGTCCAGTTATTAGATTCGAAATCAAATCTATCACCGAATGATTTTGCTCATAAGTGGTTTGGTGATTATGAAAAAAATTCAGATTTATTTAGTGATAAGACTCAGAAAGAGTTAAATCATAAAGTTTTCACACTCGCTCAAAAAACACTCTCCGAGGGTTTTACCTCAGCCATTGAAAAATTTGACTTAGACTATTCTTTAGAGCCTTTATTGCGAAGAACAGATCACATCCTGATGCGCAAAACAATAGAGGCGAGAACTCCTTTTCTACATAACGACATTCCATTTTCAATTCTGGCAGAGCTGCGAGTGAAAGATGGCATCAGTAAATATGATTTATATCAATTGGTTTGTAAGCGAGCAAATAAGCATTTTCACAATAAAAAAATACATTTCAGAATACCTTTGGATCATTGGAAAAATGCTCAAAGAGAGCAACGTTTTAAAATAAACCAAGCAATACCGTTTTTAAAGGACTTAGGCCTAGAAAAGATCACATCAGAAAAAGTTGAAAAACTAGATACTAATCAATTATTTACATTAACATCATTGGTTATTTGGAGTGAAGAATATGCAAGATACATATGACAACATGATTCATGTCAAAATCATGGCGAGGCAATCATGTTCTTAACAATGACTTGTTTGAAGAGATCGAACTTATTTTTAATGAATTTTTAAATAAGAATCTCACCGATACAACTCAATATTCTAAACTGCGAGAGAAAATACACCAAGAACTTGAGTATGGAAGTGGTGTATTTGTACATTGTTCAGAAGTATTAAAATGTCTAGATAAAAATAAATTTCAGGAGATTTTTAACAAATTTTCCCTATGGTTAGGTGTACCTGCTGCAATTAATAAACAGGGTGACTATATTAAGGAGGTTAGTGATACGGGTGTTAAGGATAGTTTGATCAATCCACAACGAGGTCATATGACCAATCAAGAATTGGCCTTTCATTCAGATCGAGCAGACTTAACTATTCTTTGCTGTTGGTCACAAGCGTATAAAGGCGGGGTATTTAGAGTGCGCTCAGCCATAGATGTGGTGCGTGGTTTAGAGGAAAAATATCCTGAGATAAAGACATTACTTAGAAAAAGTATTGCGCATGATTTACGAGGAGAGGCTACACTTCATTATTGTTACATTCCGATATTAACTACTCAAAAAAATAATTTTGTTTTTCGATATATAAGAAAGTTTAATGATTCAGTGATAAGACACGGCGTTCACCTCTCAGAAGAAGAAAAAAAGCTTCTTGATCTGATTGATTCCGAAATTAATATTCCATCTAGCTACGCAGAAATAAGATTTGAAAAAGGAGTCATCGCCATTGTCAATAACCACATAACATTGCATATGAGAACGAAGTTTGAAAATAGTATAGACAAAAAAAGATGCTTATTTCGATGTTGGTTAAGTAGTGAATTTACCAGAGAACTGCCTGAAAGTTTCATGGTAATTTTTCACGATATAAGGGCAGGCCAACCTAGAGGAGGTATAAAATAATATTTTTATGAATAGGTTAAATGTCAATAATAGTGTTCATTGGATGATACTATCTTTACTGACGATCATAATTTATTATCCATTTTCATTTTTCACACCCTCATCTATAATTATTTCAATTTTAGTGAGTATTATTTATGCTAGAAAAATAAAAGAACTACGATTAAACAATTATGTTTATCTTTTATCTCAAATTATTATTGGTTGCTTTATTGGTTTGTCTATAAATTTAGATGATATTATTTCCAGCAATATTCCATTCTATTTTTTAATTTTTATATCTACATTATTAATAATTTTAAGCTTGATCGTTGGTTTACTGGCCGTCAAGTCTAAGTTTCTTCCAGGAACAACAGGGCTATGGGGAATGCTTCCAGGAGCTGCTCCTGTAATGATTATTCTGTCAGAGCAAAAAGATGCTGTTCCTGGTCTTGTCGCATTTATTCAATATACACGAGTGATTTTTGTTTCTCTATTGGCCTCCACAGTAATAATTTTGCATGATCATGCTAAATTACAAGAAAATTTGGATCAAAATAGTCACTATGGGATTGAAGTCATTTTATTTTTCATAGCAATTATCTTTTTTATTTTTTTAACATTAAATTTTTTAAAGAAGAATTTGAATATTTTTTTATTATCAATTTTATATGCTTTTATCTTGAACACGATAGCACCACCAATTAAAGTCCCTAATTTAATATTAGCCTTTGGTTTTATAATCTTAGGCTGGAACATTGGATTTAATCTAACAACAAAAATTTTAATTGCAGCAAGAAAGTCTTTTATGAGAGTGTTTTTCTTAATTACTGTATTGATTTTATTATGTTATTTTTTAAGTTTTTTATTGATATACTTTTTCAACATCGATCCATTAACAGCATATCTCGCTACAAGCCCAGGTGGAATTGACTCAATCGCAATAATTTCTTCAGGAACTTCAGCTGTTTTGCCTATAGTCATTAGTTTTCAACTGATAAGGTTTCTTATACTATTATTTTTTGGTGAAAAAATTGTTAATTTCTCATATAAAATATATATTAAATTTATAGACCCTAAAATAGAAAATAAAAATTGAGAGATGTATCCTCTTAAATATTTTAAAAAATAAAATCAGCTTACTGTCACTTATTTTTTAAAACACCCTGAGAAAACCAAGCATTCAAATCGGATTAAAAACCCGAATATTTAAAATTTACAATCTATTTTAGTGACCATTAGGTCTATTTTCATCACATTAAAAATCCAACTATTTCCTTATTGATGTTTTTATTTAACATATTATTTGTATGTGATTTATTTAGGCTAAAAATTGACTAATTACAGAGAAAAAACACTTGTCAAAATCTTTAACATACGCTTTTTTAAAACGGTGATATTAATGAACAAGTATATTCTGAGTGTTTTACTCATATTTATAAGTAGTTCTTCAGGAATTTCATACGCCAACGATTTTAAATTAAAGAGTACAGATTTAACCAATGGCGAAATAATGGATAAGAAACTTGAATTCAATGGCTTTGGTTGTACTGGTGAAAATAAATCACCTCAATTATCGTGGACAGGGGCTCCTCATAATACCAAAGCTTATGCAATTATGGCCTACGATCCCGATGCACCGTCTGGCAGTGGTTGGTGGCACTGGCAAGTCGTCAATATCCCTGTAGAGATTACCTCTCTAGCTTCTGGAAACGGCAAACTCAACGACAAAGGTATAATTAATATCGTCAATGATTTTGGAGATACTGGTTTTGGCGGAGCTTGCCCACCAGTGGGCCATGGTATACACCGTTATCAATTTACAATATATGCGCTTTCAAAAAAACTAGAGCTACCAGCTAATGCCTCTGGTGCGTTGACGGGTTATATGGTTAAAGCACATAGCTTAGCATCAAGCACAATTGAAGCGCTTTACAAAAGATAGAATGGTTAATTCACTTCCTCATTCATTTTAATCCCATGCTGGGGTTAAAGCGTATATTTGCAATACATTTTTCCTCTAGATGGAAATACGTGTAAGGAAAGTAGCATGATTGCTAAAGGGCATCTAACCCATAAAACGAAGGGAAAAATTTTAGCCCTTCACGGAATGAGTAGTAATCAAACAATTACGAAATTACAATTGAATAACCTGGGGCTTGACGAAAAAGATTTTGATGTAGTTTATCTCGATGGAACAATTCAAGTCACCTCTCCTGATCACAGCTTATTAGAAATGATTGGGTTAATTGAAGGGCCTTGGTATTCATGGCTACCGCCTAAGGAAGAATGGAAGAATTTAGCACGTTCTGAGTTATTAAATAAAATTTGTATCGCTATTGAACATGTATTAGATGCAATAGATAGATTTGGCCCTTTTGATCTCATCTATGGATTTAGTCAAGGCGGGTATATTGCAAATTTAGTTAACAGCCTAGCCAATGATCCATTACTCTTTAATGCATATAAAGAGTATAAGGGCATTTTAGTTAACTCACAGGTTGAATTTAGCATACCGTTTAAAAGCATAATTTATGCTTGTGTTGGTACTTCTGAATCAATTAAAGATCTTCGAAGATATGCAGGTTTATCGGTAAATGTTGAACATTCAAAACTCAATCAATCCATATATTTGATTGGTAGGAATGACCCACTAAAACCTTGGTCTGAATCTTTTGTTCTTGATGACAACAGTCCAAATCCAACGCTTTATTATTTAGATGGTGCTCATGAAATAAATAACATTATCCCTGAAAAAGTAAAATCCGATTTAAAGCATATACTACTTGAATCTCGCCCTGAAATAGACAATCCAGTCTATAGCAAAAGATTTTCGAGTCGCCTAAGTACACGTATAGTCGATCCGATGGTTCAAGTGGTCGATGTAAGTATTGACACAGCAGGGCAACCGAAGACAATTATAGAGTTGCTAAAAAAACGCCCATCTTCATCGGCATTATTTAGAAATGCGCGATGTTCTAAAGGAATATATACAACCTATGGAGAAGTGCTTAGTTTTATAAGCCCTGGTGGTGAAGGTGATCTCAGGAGAGTTGGAGTTGAAAAAGGGCAAGTTGTTGCATATTTAGCACCTCAAGGAGGAACTGCTGAAGGCGCCGTTTCTTTTCTAACAGTAACAACTCAAGCATGCGCAGTTCCACTTTCAGCATCAATGACTAAAACAGAAGCACTGATTGCGTTAAAACAACTCAAAGTAGATCATATTATTTTGTTTGAAGCAGTCAATGCCAAAGGGGTTATTGATGCTTGTAAAGCGTATTGTGAAAGCCATAACTGTTATATACATAACGTTTCAGCCATTTCTCCATCATTGCCTGGTTTATTTAAGTTTAAAGAATCTTTTGAAAATTTTTTAGATTCCCCTGAATTGATCACTCAAGCAGACGATGACTGTCTATTACTACGAACTTCAGGCACAACATCAACTCCAAAAGTTGTGCCACTTAAACAAAAAGATTTAGTCATTAATAGTGCAATCTTAGCAGACAGTATTGGTATTAATGAGTTTGATATCACCTATAGCATCATGCCCTTAGATCATATGGGGGGTATATCTGCTTCACTTTTAGCGAGTTTATCGGTGGGTGCCGCGATGACTTGTGATGGATTATACAATCCACAGCTCATGGTTGAAGCGCTAATACATTCTCATCCTAAACCAACATGGTATTCAGTCGTACCGACCATTCAAGTTGCAACTTTACATTATCTTCAAACTCATCATGAAAAGTATTTAGATCCAGAAGGTGTTTGGTCTGGTCATAATATAAGGTTAATACGATCTGGCGCAGCAGCGATAAAAGAAGAAGATCGTATTGAGCTCATAAAAACTTATGACTGTCCAGTTTTACCCACCTATAGTATGTCCGAATTAATGCCAATATCCCAACCGGCTCAAACGGATATCAGTTGGGAGATTAAAGCAAGTTCGGTTGGCGTACCTTTAGTTGCATCTTTAACGATTGTTGACCCAATAACATTTAAGCCACAGCCCTATGGCGTTGCTGGAGAAGTTGCAATTTCCGGCGAGACTGTTTTTGCAGGTTATAAAGATAATCCCGATGCCAATAGTAATTCTAGATTTTTAATGCAAATGCCAAATTCGAGTGAAATACGAACATGGTTTTTAACTGGGGATTTGGGAACAATTGATGCATTTGGACATTTAACGCTTGAAGGCCGATTAAAAGAATTAATAAAAAAAGGCGGAGAGCAAATAGCACCAGCTGAAATTGAAGATCGCTTAACCAGCCATCCAAGTATAGATGTTGCGATTTGTTTCTCTGTTCCCTCTGAAACTTATGGTGAAGAAGTTGGCTGTGCCATTGTCTCAAACGACTCTCAGCTTAGAGCGGACATTCTCAATGGAAATAGCAGCGAATTACGTACATTTTTAATTAAGGGTGGGGTTTCAATACATAAACTACCTACGATTTGGCGAATCGTAGATAGACATGATATTCCCATGACGAACAGTAAGAAATATAAACGAAATTCAATGGCTGAATTTCTGGGGATATCCACGATAACATCGGTTGAAAATACAGAAATTTCTTCAAAAGATCCTGTTAAAAACAAAAATAATAAAACGCTATCATTAGATAAACCTAAGGTTGATTGGGATACGATCGCAGGCTTTAGATTTATTCTTGCTTGTTATGTCATGTTTATGCACTTTGGATCAAACAATTCATGGGAAGCTTTCAATAACTTACGTCAGTTCCAATGGCATGTGAATAGCTTTTTTATCTTGGCAGGCTTTTCATTGGCAATCTTAATGCCAACATTGATTCAAAAAAAGTTTGCTTTTATTAAAGCACGAATAACGGTGATGTATCCGCTATATGCCTTAGCAATCCTTTTTGCGATGGGCAATTTATTTATTAGTTGTCAACCATCAACATTCATACCCGATTTTAGTTGGGGACCTTTATCGCATAGCGCTTCGTCTTATTGTCAAGGAACGCCATGGATCGAAGGTTCATGGTTCGCAAATGTCCTCTTCTCTTTGGGGATACACGCTACAGGTTTACAAGCAACACCTCTGTGGGGAGCGAGTTGGTTCATTGGATTCTATTTGTGGTTCATCTCAATGTACTTTCAGTGCATTATTGTATTTCCGATGATTTACAATGCCTTGTATAAGAGTAGAGGCAACGTTAAACGAATATTAATATACACAGCTTTATGTTTAGGCTTAAATGCCGCCATTTTAATGGGCTTTTGGTACGGATTCGCAGCAGACTTTGTCGGTTATGGCTTATTCGATGCGATGACTGGTCTACGTACAATCCCATCCGCTGAGCAAGTGACTTTAGCGGGTCATGAAAACGCATTAGCTTTGGGTTTTTATTTATTTGCCCCGTTCTGGATGGTGTACTTTTTATTAGGGATGTGTGCTGCATTTTTATATGATGCAATAAAACCAACAGAACAAAAGCGTGCATATTTATGGGGGTATGTGGCTGATACGATTACCCTGATCATTATTTGTGTCAGTATTGCGCATATCTCACAGGGTTTCTTCTATTATGGTCCTGATGTCAGCCAAGTATCCGCTGATGCATTCTTTATGAGGCCTGAAGCCGCCAACAGTTATGCAGACCCTGCTGTGACCAATCGAATATGGGATGAAATTTATAGCCGTTCTTTTGCACCATTAACACTTCTTTGGATATTTGCATTAAGTACCGGTCGGGGAATTACAGCACGTATTTTAAGAGTAGATCCTTTATCAAAAGTTCTCGCACCGACGGCATATGCATGTTTCTTATTTCATCAAATGATCGGGCAGTGGTACTATGCCGCAACCAGAAATGGTGAGTGGTGGAATTGGTGGGATTATCGCAAAAGTTTTTATTGGTTTAGTCCTGAACCAGTACCGGTAGAATGGTATGAATATTTTTATCTTGTCGGTTTGGTAGTGATTTTTGCCAAACTCATTCAACCAGCTGATGACTTATTACGAAACTTCATGTCGATGTTGTTAAACTTGTTTAAAAAACCTAAAGATAAACAAGTAGTCGCTATTGATACTGCTGAGATTGTCCTCGATATCGCAACAAAAATTTCAGGTCTTGAAGTAGATAGAGAGCTGAGTCTCAATGATAATGGATTAGCTTCACTCGGGGTTGTTCGATTTATCAGTGAAGTTGAGAAAAGATTATCAACCCAGACTCGACATGTATCTCTACCCATTTCGGATATTATATCCGCTAAAAATCTAAACGAAGTGATTGAAATAGTTAATAAAACTATACTAAACATACAGAAGGTAGATCCTGATAAAGCGTATAATATCGGAGATAATTTTCAGCGTAATCGTATGTGAAGCACGTTTTTATTTAACTGTTTCGCGCTTAAAATAAGTCAGCATAGTTTAAAAGGCTCCTTGCTAAAATAGTGAGGGGTCTTGAGTATCAAATATAATTAAAATTGATCCCGCACAATATTTAAATCAATAGTGTTAAGTTAATTTTTATTCGATTGGATTAAAATAACAATCAGGACAACGGATAATCCCTGCTAGAGTGCTAATTAAATTTAAAAAAGAAGGCGAGTATGCTATAAAACATTCATATACTCTATACTCTTTAGCGGGGGGGATTATGAACGAAATCATTGCGGTAGCAAAGAAAAATATTAACGAGCAATTAAATTTACCATTTTCAATTTACTCTTCGCACAAAGAGCAAATGATTAATAATGTACCAGTGCTAAAACCTTTATTAATCTTTATTCTTAATGGGAAGAAACAGCTTGGAAAATCAAATGCAGTAGAATGTAACTCTGGAACTTTCGTTTTCCTTTCAAATAGCAGTAGAGTCGATATGAGAAATATACCTTCTCAAGAGGAATATTTTGCAGTATTGATTGATTTTGATCATGAGGATTTCTCTGAACTTCCCCAAAATACAGCACCTCATATCGAATATATCAAAGGCGAAATCTGTCCAGTGATTGAAAAGGCGCTATTACAATACATCGAATTTTCATCCGTTGCGCCGTCGAATGTTATTAAACACCGAAAAAGAGAAATATTAGAAATTTTGTATCACTCTGGGTATGTAGACGTTTGCAATATTGATAGTCCACCCAGCCTCAGTGAAAAAGTACATTCAATGATCTCGAGTGATTTATCTTTTGAATGGTCCGTTGACCACATTGCCTCAAACTTATTTATGAGTGCTTCGACGTTAAGACGAAAATTAAAAAATGAAGGCAATAATATTCAAGATATCCGAAATAGATCACGATTAAGCCACGGTCTACACTTATTACAAACTTCCCAGTTTAATATTGGCAATATCGCAGAGCTTTGTGGTTATCAATCACAATCACGATTTACAGAGCAATTCAAACTTCTATTTGGAATGACACCACGGGAGATCCGTAGATCAAAAATGATCGATTAAGGATAATTAATGACAATTTAGGGTGCAAAATTTTTTCTTAATAACTATATGATTATTAAGGATACATTATTTACAACCTAAGGAAAAAACATGAACAAAGTAGCCGTTATTTTATCAGGCTGTGGTTATTTAGATGGTGCAGAAATTCGTGAGTCTGTTCTAACACTTTTGGCATTAGATACAGCAGGCATTGAGTACGCTATATTTGCACCTGATAGAAATCAATTTCATGTTGTAAATCATAAAACTGGTGCAGTAAATGACATAGAAAGTCGTAATGTACTTCATGAAGCAAGTAGAATTGCGCGTGGTAAAATTTCAGCGCTAGAGCAACTTCAGCCGAGCCAGTTTGATGGTTTGGTTATACCTGGCGGTTTTGGTGTAGCTAAAAATCTTTCAACATTTGCATTCAATGGCGCTAGTGCTGATATCGATCCTAAAGTTATTTCTATTTTAAAAGAATTCAAATCAAACCAAAAACCTATTGGTGCTATCTGTATTTCACCATCTTTACTTGCACTCACTTTTGGTGAACTTCAGCCAAAATTGACGATTGGCACACATGCTGCTACTGCAGCAGAAATAGAAAAAACCGGTTCAACTCATCAATGCTGTGAAGTTAAAGATTGTGTTGTAGATGCTGAAAACCTACTGGTTACTACACCAGCGTATATGGCTGACGATGCACAGTTAAGTGAAGTTTTCCAAGGAATTAGTAAACTAGTTAAAGCAATGGTCGACCTTAAAAAATAATGATTTAACGTCTTAGCAAGGGCAGTCGTTTTTGCTCTTGCTGAGCGCTATACAGATTTTGAGGTCATAATGTGCTAAATGATTTGATAAACTCTTTTCTTCGCGTACCACTTCCCAACAACTTCATAGAGAAACATCAACTTTTATATGATCCAGCTACTCATTTGCATCTGATATGCTGTGAGTATAACCAACAAAACTTCGACCTCGATCTCTATGCCAAAATGTCCATAGAGATGCCGTTGTTTTTAAAAAATCTGCCTAAAAAAAGACAGAGTGAATATCTAGCGGGTCGTTATGCAGCGAAAATGGCCTTAAGCCTACTTCGGAAAAAAGAGTGCTTAGAGCAAGTCACTACAGGGCCACATAAAGAACCGGTCTTTCCAAAAGATACCAATGGAGCGCTAACACATAGTCATCGTATTGCCGTGTGCGCTGTAATGCCATCAAACTCGAAAAGTTTCTTAGGTGTAGATATAGAGCCAATCATTACATCTAAAGATCTATGTGTGCTACAACATCGAGTCTATGCTTTAGAAGAGTTAAAACTACTTGTTAACTTAGGGTTGAGTCCAGAACTTGCTGCAACAGTGCTATTTTCAGCCAAGGAAAGTATCTACAAATCTTTATCTAGCTTACTAAATGGTGGTATTTGCTTTGACTTATTTGAATTAAAAATTGCCAAAAAAAATGGTGCATCATTGATCTTATATTTTAATGTGCTCGATGAGCATTTTGCTTCCTACATCATGGTTTCTGCAAAAAATTATAAAAATCACGTGTTAACACTGGCATTAAACTAAAACCAAATATTGAATATCGCTTAGGGATAATATGCAAATTATAGCGAATAATGAGGTCGAAAAGACCATCTTAGAACGCCACTCTGTTCGAGCTTTTTCTTCCAAGCCTATATCAGATAAACTCATCAGAGATATGGTTAATAAAGCCGCAAGAGCGCCTTCGGGTACAAATACGCAGCCGTGGAAAGTTTATGTGGTACAAGGTCAGGTTAAACAACAAATCACCGATAAAGTGATTGAAGCTGCACATCAGCTCTACCTTGGATTGAAGTCTAAATCAGATTTTAAAGCGCCTTATTCTTATTACCCAGCAACATGGTTCGAACCCTATTTGAGTAGACGTCGAGAAAATGGGGCCAAAATGTATCAAATCTTAGATATAGCTAAAGGTAATCGATCTGCAATGCATTTACAGCAGTTAAGAAATTTTAAATTTTTTGATGCGCCTGTGGGTCTGTTTTTTACAACACATCAAGATTTAACAGACGGGGCTAAAATGGCCGTCGCTATGCTGATGCAAAATATTATGCTCATCGCCAAGGCACAGGGATTAGACACTTGCCCTCAAGCCTCATGCAATACTTATCATGAAATCATCATGCCCATATTAAACGCAAAACAAGACGAACGATTTCTATGTGGCATGTCACTTGGATAAGCGCTTAAAGATCAGCCGATTAATCAATTTTATACAGACCGAGAAGATGCTGAGCAGTTTATGGTGTTTTTAAAATAATTGACTGAAATGGTAGGGACTTAGATAGGTCATCAATATCTGTTTAGAGATGGCTCACCAAACAGCTCATCTCTTGATACGTATAAAATTACAGGTGGTATAGCGAGTCGATTTAACAAATCAAAAGCAATCTGTATTCACCCGGTTTTTCATTAGGTGCTCGATGTACACAGCCCAAGACCTGCTGTGTAGGGTGATCTACTGCGAGCCGCCAAAGCTGACCTACGCCTAGATTGATCGGCTGTGCATCTGCTTTAGGTTGATAATGTAGATCAAAGAAATTATCGACTAGAAATGTTTCGAATTCAGCTTCTGAACCCTGATGTAGTTTTTTAAGTTTTTCTCTGATTTCCGGGATCAAAACTTTTTGCTCAACCTGATCGTTGGGCAAGATCTCACTTGCAGCACCATGATAGGTACATAAAAAAGTATCCGTTTCGATTGGTGAACGATCAACATGATATGAATACACATCTGTCGAGATAAAATCGAGCTCTTCATCGCGATGGTAATTTTTCAGTAAATTAAGGCAAGGCAGTGCACCCAAATCAGTTAATCGCTGAATATCATTTAAGATGATTTGCCTTGCTTGATGACCATGCTCAGAAAGTTGTAGCGCCAAGAGATCTTCTATGAGTACTTCTGTCACATTGTCCTTTAACTCAAGCTGAGTCACAATCTCTTTAAAATCACCGACCAAAGATCTAGACCAACAAATAGCGTTGATCTCTCCTTGAAATTTTGTATTGATCAGTTCTGAAAATGTAGCAACTCGCTGAACTTGATGATGATCGGATTGTGCGCTGCTCATAGTTAAATTAAATCGATGTAAAACTTGCCCAATAATATACACTCAACATTATAAAATGAAGAATGCTTGATAACACAGCTATGGTTTTTCATAGATGCGTATGTTTTTTGGCCTCAAGTAAGAAAAAATCAGCTGCGAGTTTTGATGCCCATGAACGGGTTTCTAATAAACCTTGATAAAATCCGCAATGACTTCCTTTTTTTGTCGTCACTACAGCGATATTCGACATGTTTTTCACAGTATCTTTGTATGGTTCAAAGTTTTGAATATTACATACGGGATCATCTTCTGAATTTAGAACCAGTAAAGGGGTTGTAATATTTTCTAGCACATAAATCGGATTGGTCGCATTGGAGTATGTTTCATAATCTTGATAACCCGCCAATTCAAAATAGGTCTGCTCAAAATCGAACAATGATTTACTTTCCAAAACTTTGGAAAGAGATTTTGTGTTTTTCCACGTTGTTTGATACGGCTGAATAAATTTATTAATAATTTTTTTGGTCATCACTTTGCTATAAAAGGGATGTACAGAACTAAATCCTAACTCAGTATTGTATCCAGGACATAAAGCAAATGCTGCTTTTAACGGGGTTTTATCTCCATCTTCTCCTAAATAGCGTACCAGTAATCCAGTCCCTGCAGATGATCCCATTCCATATAAGGTTGAAGAGGGATATTTGTCTTGAATAAATTTTATTTGTTCACGAAGGTCATCCGTTGAACCGAATAAATTGATTTTTGGTACAGGCATAGGTAAGCCCGCATGACCACGTCGTAAACATAATGCAATACGCCACCCAGTATAGCGGTGTAAGTCTTGCACCAATTCGCTCATACTCTCAGGGGTACCTGTAATCGTATGTAAGATCAGTATGGTCGGGGTATCTGGGGCAAGTTCTGCGCCTAACCATGCAATTGCAGTAATGCCACCATCTTGCATGGTTAAATGCTCAAGATGATCATAATCTAAAGATATACTGCGTTTTTTGATCACATCAAAATAAAGCAAATGCATATGTCTGTTGGATAACCACGGCGTAGGACGATATTTTTGATGAAGTTGGCTCAGATTTTCTATGGTCGGACTTAGTTCGCCTTTTTCATTAAAATATAGTTTAGGTTTCTCTATACCCGTGACTTGATCAAATCTCGTTAAGACGTGTTGACTGACTTTATTCAACAAACTTTTCATTAACGTTTCCTTTATGACCTATATGCATAATTTTTATAAATCAAATCATAAATCCTATGAAATTTCAAAAAATAATGTTGACTCAGAACTTACAGAAATCACTTTACTCCTGGTGTTTTTTCACTAAAAAAATTTCTAAGAATATTTGTGATACAACTCAATGTGTTATGTATTTACTCTATCCATGGGTAGAGGAACAACATCGTGCTCACATTTAAAAGGAGGAGATCTAAAGTATTTTTCTTTGTATCTGATGTATTTAAACAGCATTATTTACTGGCCAAAATAAAAGGCTTATACAGAACTGCATAAGCCTTTTATTGCTGATTTCTACAGATGAATTACAGGATGCTTGTCGACTTCATTTTCATCACTTTGCAGAATGTGAGCTTTTTGCAAACCAAATCAGTGCGATGGAGAGTGCAAATGCAATACTTGACCAAAGGAAAAAATCATTTAAAGCCAACATATCTGCTTGAACAATGGTTTCCCTCCAAATAACGGTCCATGATTGTTGAGAATCAAGGCTCTGATTATTTAAATGCGTTAACCCTTGTTGAACCACAGGATGATCATCATGTAAAGAATCAACCAGTACGTTTTGGTAATAACGAGAACGTTGATCCCAATAAGTTTGCGCAAGTGAGGCAATTAGACTCCCTGACATCATACGAATAGAGGTTTGTAAGCCAGAGGCAGCAGCGATCTTCTCAGGTGGAATACCATTTAAGGACAATGAGACCAGAGGCGTTAAGAATAAGCCAATGCCAATACCTTGGGCGAGACAGATCAGTGCGATAGTTTCCATATCGACTTGTGTGGTCATTGATGTTCGCCACCAAGCAACAAGTGACCAAGCGATAAAGGCCAAACTTGCAAAGATACGGGCATCGTTACGCTGTACCCATCGACCCAGTAAGGGAGCCAATAGAATCCCAAAGATCCCCATCGGCGCCGTGGCCATACCCGCCCATGTTGCAGTGTAGTTCAAATCAATTTGAAGCCATAATGGCAAAAGCACTAACGCTGCAAAATAGAAACCAAAGCCAATTGCAACTGCGATCGTCCCAATCGTGAAATTTCGATATTTAAATAGACTTAAATCAATAATCGGATGTTTATCTCCAGATTCCCAAATCACAAAGAAAATAAAGCTTAAAATACAGATAATGGTTGAAGTCACAATAAATGGGGAAGAGAACCAATCTAAAATTCGCCCACGATCAAGTGTTAATTGCAAAGTTCCAATTGCAAGTGCCAATAAAATCAATCCACGTAAATCAATCGGAAGTTTGGTGGTGGTGGTTTCACGTCCTTTGAGCACAAAGCCTGTGATTAAAACAACTAAGATCCCTATAGGTAAGTTAACGTAGAAGATCCATGGCCAGCTATAAGCATCGGTCAGCCATCCGCCCAGTATTGGCCCTGCCACAGGGCCAGCCATATTGGTCATTGCCCACATCGACAAAGCCAGTGTGCGCTTATTTTCAGGGAAGATCGCCACCAATAGTGCTTGGCTCAAGGGGACAATAGGTCCCGAAACCATCCCTTGTAAAATTCGAAAGGCGATTAAGCTCTCAAAACTTTGTGCCAGTCCACATAAGGCTGAAGCAATGGTAAAAGCCACCACAGACATAATAAAAAGCCGTACTTGTCCAAAACGACGAGATAGCCACCCCGTTAAGGGGATACAAATTGAGTTGGCAATCGCAAAAAATGTAATCGCCCATTCGCCAATTTCAGGGCTAACTCCAAGGTTTCCTGAAATACTCGGAATAGAAACGTTTGCAATGGTGATATCCGTAACCGCCATAAAAGAGGCTAAGCTAATGGCAATAGTTGCAATAATTAGAGTAAAGCCAGATAACGGTTGAAGTGGACGTTTTGATAGAGAAGACATTGCACTACTCCTGACGGATGAGAGAATCACCCTTATTCATTTGCGTAACAAGCTTCGAGCCATCGGTTTTTTTCTGTTCAGGAGTATCATTTTTTACATTTTTAACGCAGCTAGACGTATCAACAGTGACTTCAGCAGATAAACCTATGCGTAATGGGTTCTGTTTCAGTTCCTTGGCATCGAGATAAATTCGAACAGGAACACGTTGAACCACTTTAATCCAGTTTCCAGTCGCATTCTGAGAGGGCAATACCGAAAAGGCAGAACCACTACCCGCCATAATATCTTGTACAGTTCCACGATATTTAACTTTACGCCCATAACTGTCGACCGTAATTTCAGCTGGTTGACCAGGGCAAATGCCTTTTAATTGGGTTTCTTTAAAGTTGGCATCAATCCACATTTGATCAAGTGGTATCACAGACATCAACTTTTCACCTACATGAATCTGTTGGCCTGGCTGAACTGTCCTTTGTGCCACCATGCCTGCAACAGGAGAATAGATTGCAGTTCGTTTTAAATTTAACTGTGCTTGTGAAACTCTTTCTTTTGCAACCAGCACACTCGGGTGGGTATCTACCGTACTGCCCGAGGTTTGTACTGTAATTTCTGCTTGATTGGCAATCGCTTGCTCAACTCGACTCTGAGCCAATTTCACGGCATCTTGCGCATGTCGTAATTCTTCTTTTGTTATCAGGTTTTGCTGTGCTAAACCCTGCCGAGCGTTTAGATCAGATAATGCTGCAGCATGCTGTATTTTTTCAGTTTTAATAACTGTATTGCTCTGTTGTTGTTTACTATATAACGCGGCAACTTCACGGCGAACTTGGGCTAAATCGGCCTGTGCCGCTGCAAGCTCAATTTCTGTGTCACTTTGATCAAGTGCAACCAATTCATCGCCAGCACGAACACGGTCGGTATTATCGACTTTAATTTTTACTACTGAGCCCGCGATCCTAGAGTTAATATCGATAATATGGCCATTAACGTAGGCATTATCTGTACTTTGTGTATGATCGTCCGTGAACAGATAATAAGCCCCTGTGCCAGCACCAAGCAACACGATTAGACTTGATACAATGACTAATCTTTTTTTGCGCGTTGCTTGAGGTGAATCTATTTCAGTCTTCTGAACGTCTGTCATGTCTTTGCCCTTTTTTACTTTGTTGAAAATGCCCAATAACCCCCAAGTGAGTGGGTAAGTTCAATTTGAGTCATCGTCATTTGTTGGTTAATCTGAATCAGGTCAACTGCTTTCTCTAACTGATTTAATTCAGCCAGCAATTCATCTTGTTGAGTGCTGAGACCTTTCTTTAGCAACTCACGCTGGATATTCCTGAGTTCTGAACTTGCATTTGCAGACTGCACACTCAACACTCGTTGCTGAGTGGCCGTATTTAATTGTTGTAGATGGTCGGTGGTTTGTTGAATTGCGATGAGGAGGTTTTGGTTGTACTGTGCAATTGCTTCATCATAATCAGCGACTTTGCTTTTTAATTCAGCTCTTAAACGATTTTGCTCAAAGATCGGCAGATTGATTGCAGGCCCAATCGCAGCTGTTCGACTACCGGCTCTGAATAAATAATCCAAGCCTAAGCTTTGCAAACCCACTACAGCAGTTAAATCAATATCAGGATAAAAACTAGCACGAGCAACTTCCGTCATAGATAACATTGCTTCTAGATTTTTCCGTTTCAATTGGATATCAGGACGTTGGCCAATCCAATTGAGCGGTAAAGGCGTAATGACTTTTAACTCTGGTTTAAGCCGTAGTTGAGGAGCAGACCAATTGTCAGCATATGAGGGGGGCTGTCCCAATAGCGTTGCAATCGTATGTCGGTACAAATGCACTTTGCGTTGTAGTTCAGGTAATGCCTTTTGTTGCGTTAATAAGTTTAATTGCGCTTGAATAACCATGCTGTTGGTGGCTAAACCCGCATTTCTTTTTTGTTTAGTTAATTCAACTAAGCGTTTCAAAATAGAAATGTGACGCCGTTGATTATTGACTAATTCATTGGTCATGTACCACTGCAGGTAATTACTGGCAATTGCAGTATGTAAACTGAGCTGTGCATCTTGTATTGCAAATTCAGCAGCATCGATATTTGATGCATTTGCCTGATTGAGGGCTTTCCATTTTCCCCAAAAATCTAAATGCCAACTTAAAGAGAGTAGAAGGTTGCCGGATGATCCCGTTTTGCCCGCATATGTATCAGGATAAGTCGAATGGTCTGGATAGCGATCTGCTGTTGCAGCCGCTGAAACACCACCTTGTACCTGTCGATTGGTTTGACTTAAATCTAATAATGCTAAGGCTCGATCAAATCTAGCTTGTGCAATCTCAAGACTCGGTGGGTTACCATCGATCAATTGCATTAATCTATTGAGCTGTGGATCTTGCCAAGTCGTCCACCAAGCCATGTGGTCATTCGAATGCTGAGTCTGCCTTGCAGTAAAATCTGTACCAACATTCATTTGATCCAAATTCAACACACGTTGTTTAGCAACGATATGATTACCAGTTGCACAACCAGAGAGTAGAACAACCATGAATGAATAGATGGAAATGGATAAAGCGTTTTGAGGGCGTGTAAACAACTGTTTACGGTGGAAGATATAGCGTGTGAAATTAACCATAAATTTAATGTCCCGATGAGAACTGGACAGAATTATGGTGAAAACCTACACTTGCATATATAGAGAAAGTGGTAATGAATACTTTCAAAAAATGCAATCCACAAACTCCATGTAAACGATTACTGTTGATCTATGGCGTTTGATCTATTGATCGATGTAAGAAAAAGCGATCCGATGATAGAAGGAGAGGTTCTAGTTCTGATCATCTTCGTGTCACTCAGTATTATTCACGGATAAGTTACCGTAAGTGGTATTACGACAAACATCCTTTTTTAATCGCTCAAAAATTAAAATCATGGCTATGCACGCTTCAGATGCGTGCAAGCTTATGATGAAATGAGAAAGATTAGGCCGCCGTGACATATCCATACAACTGAAGTTTGACCCTGTCACAGCGGTTATTGAAAGTTTAGTTTACGGATGCTGTTTTTCTAGGTTCAATGCAAGTTGATCCCAACGTTGAGTCGTCGTTTCCATCGCTTGCATTTTAACATGGCCAAAACCTCGTACCTCGGCGGGTAATTGGGCGATTTGCTGAGCGACAGAAAGATCATAACTTTCAGGTGCAGAACTTATGGCTTTGACAAAGGCGATATAACGATCACGCCAAGCACGTTCTTTTTGACGCTCAAGCTGTAAGGCAAATGGATCAAGAAATGTCTCTCGCAACCACCGTAGACGAGCAAAAACCATCAGTGGAATACGCATCCAATATCCAAAAGTACGTTTACGTTTGGCATCATTTGCACCGAATGTTGCAGGTGCTAAGTGATAACTTAAGCGTAGGCCTTTACCAAACTGCGCTTCAATAGATTGTTTAAAGCTTTTTCCTGTGAGTAAGCGGGCAACTTCGTATTCATCTTTATATGCCATGACCCGATATAGCTGCGTAGCGATTGTTTCAGCAAACTCATCTGACAATGTTTTGGCTGCCTGTTCCACAAGCGTTTTATACTGCACTGCATAATCTTGATTCCAATACTCAGCAAGACGATGGGAACGGTCAGCAACTAATTCAGCCAATGTCGTAGGTTTAGTCCAGACGGGTATTGTTGCAATGATGCCTTTCACCAAGTTAGGATCGCTGATCAGATGACAACCAATGCGAAAAGCTTCAAGATTTTTTTCCGCAGCAACGCCATTAAGATGAATGGCTTTCTCCACACTTTCACGCTGTAGTGGGATTTGACCTGATTGCCAAGCCATACCCAGTAATATTTGATTTGCAAAGATGGCATCGCCAAGTACCTGTATGGCAATCCGTGTTACAGGCAAAGATATAAGCTTATCTGGCGTAGTACGACCGCGCAGCCGATTGATTAAATCATTAATCGGAGCATACCAATCACGAGACTCAAGAAAATCAGAAGTAGGAGAGGTGTCCTCATTGACGATTATTACAGCATCTTGTTTTAAACGTGAAAGCGCTGCATTACTCCCTGCGACAATTGCATCTGCACCGATTAAGACATCACATAGACCAGCTGGAATTTTGGTGGATGAAATCTGATCATCTTCTGTGGCAAGTTGGACGTAGGAATATACTGTACCTCCTTTTTGAGCAAGTCCTGCCATATCCATAATACGAGAAGCTTTTCCCTCTAAATGAGCTGCCATCCCGAGTAAAGCACCTGCGGTGACCACACCCGTACCACCAACGCCACCGACCATGATACGGATGGGGTGTTGATGAAGTTCAGCAATCATGGGTTTTTCTGGCCAACCCTCTGCAATACCGTCAAAGCGATCTGGACGTTTCATATCTCGAGTATGGACTGTCACAAAACTTGGGCAGAATCCATTTACACAAGAGAAGTCTTTGTTGCAATTACTTTGATTGATTTGACGCTTGGTCCCTAATGCTGTCTCAACGGGTTCAATAGACAAACAATTAGATTGTTTAGAACAGTCACCGCAGCCTTCACAAATTTCATGATTGATAAAAGCTCGCTCTGCAACATCTGGGTAGGCATTGCGTTTACGGCGACGACGTTTTTCACTGGCACACGTTTGAACATAAATTAAAGCTGTAACACCAGAGATCTCTCGTAATTTACGTTGAACCTCATCCAACTCATTTCTGTGATAAATTTCTACCTGATCAGCAATCCCTTCTTCGGCATGAATCAATTCAGGTTCATCAGTGACGATGACTTGCTTTTGAATACCTTCTGCATCTAGTTGTCGTGTTAACTGTGCTACACTAAGATGACCATCGACATGCTGTCCGCCAGTCATGGCAACGGCATCGTTATACAGAATTTTGTAGGTAATATTCAATTTGGCCGCGATCGCTTGGCGTATTGCTAGATAACCTGAATGAAAATATGTTCCATCACCTAGATTGGCAAAAATATGTTTTTCATGAGTGAAATGAGAAGCACCTGCCCAACTTATGCCTTCGCCCCCCATATGCGAGAAAGTTTCTGTACCACGATCAAGTGAAACAGCAATAAAATGACAGCCAATCCCACCTAATGCACGGCTACCTTCAGGTATAGCTGTGGATGAGTTGTGAGGACAACCGCTACAAAAGAAAGGCTTACGTTCTACAATATCAAGAATACGCCGTGAATCTTGTTCTGCTTTTTGTAATAACTCAACTCTATTTCGAATTTGCACTTTTAACGTCTCTGCAATATCTAATAGCAAGAAGCGAGCTGCCAACATTTTTGCAATAGGTTCAGGTTGAAATTCATAGTGCCCCATTAAAGGCGCCTCATCTATAGCGGTACTCCATTCACCTTTTCCATGACAAGCCTTGCCGATGACACGCGGGCGTTTATCATCTGGAAGTGCGTATAACTCGTCTTTAATTTGAGCTTCAAGGATAGGACGTTTTTCTTCTACAACGATCAACTCCTCTAAACCTTCAGCAAACTCACGCAGACCTTGCGGTTCTAAAGGCCAAATTAAAGTAACTTGATATACTCTCAGTCCAAGTTGTTGAGCTGTTTCTCCTTCAATTCCTAAAATACGAAGAGCTTCGATCGTATCTAAATAACCTTTACCACTCGCAGCAATACCAATACGTGCATCCGAACATTGCCATGTCACTTGGTTTAATTGATTTTCACGTGCATAAGCCAATACTGCAGGTAGGCGATATTGGTAAAGACGTTCTTCCTGTTGAATACCATGATCCGGCCAGCGAATATGTACACCATCTTCGGGCATCTGAACATTTTTCGGTAAAACAGGGACGACTCGATCTAAATTGACATGAACAGAAGCTGAGGTTTCAACAATTTCACTCACCAATTTCATTGAAGTCCATATACCAGCAAAGCGCGACATAGCCACCGCATGAACGCCTAAATCAAGAATTTGCTGAATGGAAGCTGGGTAAAAAATTGCAATACCACATCCGATCATGACGTGTTCTGACTGATGTGGAATACTCGAAGATTTGCAGGAGTGATCATCACCAAAGAATGCAACCACACCACCATGTTCCGATGTTCCAGCAAGATTTGCATGACGTAGAACATCTCCTGAGCGATCTACACCAGGACCTTTGCCATACCACCAAGAAGTCACACCATCATATTTACCCTGACCTGAGAGATTAGCTTGTTGAGTACCCCAAACTGCTGTAGCAGCTAGATCTTCATTTACGCCAGGTTGAAAAACAACATGATGGTCTTTAAGGATGCCTTTAACTTGCCAGAGCAAATTATCGTAATTTCCTAAAGGAGAACCACGATAACCAGAAATAAAACCAGCCGTATGATCACCGTTTATAGTATCTCGCCGTATTTGCGCGAGGGGTAAACGCACCAAGGCCTGAATGCCTGTCATGAAAGCAGTACCAACATCATTGAGGTACTTATCTTCAAGTGAAATTTGTTTTGTTGGAATCTTCTTTGGAGTAAATATTGTAGCTGTATTCATCTCTGTCTCCTTAGATTGTTGTAGTTCGAGCTACTTTCTTGTTTCAACATCCAGTTGAATATTTTTTGTAAATGACATATTAAAAAAGAATCGATCAGTTAATTTAAGATAATAGGATCGCTCAATGTATGTACATTTATGTCATTGTGGTTGATCCAGTCTGGTGCAACAATGCGTAATTTAGAAAAAGATACTTACGTTATGCGCAAAAATCTTGAGGGTGGATTACTACATGCAATGCATGCTTTTCTAAAAGTCATTGACAGCGGAAGTTTTACAGCTGCCGCAGAGCAGATGGAACTGACCACAGCGCAAGTATCACGGCTCATTAGTGAATTAGAAGGGCGGTTAGGAACAAAATTATTACAAAGATCAACAAGACAACACGCATTGACCCATATTGGTGCAACATATGCAGAACAATGTCGTCAAGTTCTTGCAATGGTCGAAGAAGCTGAAACTCAAGCAAGGGGAATGGCCACTAAACCACAGGGGAAGTTACGTGTTTTAAGTATGGCAAGCTTTGGGCATCATTATGTATCTCCGATGATGTCGGAATTCTGTCAAGCTTACCCAGAGCTAACCATTGAATATCGTACTTCGCAGAATGTACCAGACCTTTTAGGTAAAGGTATTGACGTCAGTTTATATCTCACTGAATCTTTAGCTGACTCAAGAATTGTAGCTCGTCAGATTGGAACAATATTTTCACTGCTTTGTGCTTCACCTGCATATCTAGAAAAATATGGTGAACCAAAATCATTAGATGACCTGCAACAACACGCTTGTTTAAGATTGGTGAATCCATCTATAACCCCGAAATGGCATCTCATCGGTGAAAATAATCATTCATATCAAATCGATATCACAGGACCATTGATCGCAGATACACCAGAGCTATTATTAGATATGGTACAGCAAGGCATGGGCATTGCATTACTTCCAACCTTTACTGTGATTGAGGCTATACGTGCAGGAAAATTACGTCGAATCTTAGGAGGGTGGAGATCTCCTGATATTGGTGTTTATGCTTTGCTACCATCACGCCATTTTATTGATGCCAAAACCAGAGCATGGTTAACATGGGTTGAGCAACATATTTCACCTAAAATTCAAAGTGATACAGAGTTTTTTTATAATGCGAATGAGCGATTAAGATTATAATTAATAAAATGATAGCGGGATCGACTGTCCAATCAAATGAAGAAAATCTTTAAAGACGGTCAGGCGTATTTGTTAAATAACTATATATAGATTGAATAATCGCGTTTCTTACTGCCTGAGGCTTTACGTTAGTCGGTGGTTCAAGTACTGCTGCATGAATTAACGATTCTAATAATTGTAAAATCATCCAAACAATGAGGGGCTTGTCTTTTTCTATAATCTCATCTTGATGTAATTCAACTAAACGAAAAATTTCTTGTCGAATCCCAGTCTCATCTTCAACTCTATTAATATCAAAGAAAGGGAGTTTCTTTTCAAGCAACTTGTGTAGCTCAGGTTCAAATGAGTGGGCTGCGATGACACCATCAACCAAAGATTCAATTTTCTGCCTTAAGGTCTGGGCATTTTGTCTATCAAGCACAGTTCGAAGTAGATCTCGGATGTGCTGCGTATGCTTTTTATGTAGCGCTACAATTAGAGCGTCTTTATTGGGAAAGTATTGATATAGCGAACCGATACTAATTCCAGCACGTTCTGCCACTAAATTAGTATTAAATTTTGCATAATCCATTTCTTTCAAGATTTCTGCCGCACTTTGTAAAATTGCATCAACAGTCACTCTTGATCGACCTTGGATAGGTGTTTTTCTTGGCTTGAGAACTAATTTCATGACAATTAATCAGACAATGTCAATGTGAGTATTAACTCATCTTTATACACAACTATCAATAGAGTTACGCAGTTAAAAAATATGAGCAATATCTTCATCATCTTAAAAATATAGAAAATAAGTTTTTTTAATATATTGATTTTATTATATTTAATTTATTTTTTAATAATAATTTAATGCGAGTATCTAATGTGAGTTCTTACTCATATTATGGGTTTCTCATATGAAATCTTCATATTATTGAGGAAACCGAACCAATGAAGATCAAACAATTTCTAACATTTTCTCTCATTACATTAAGTACTTTTAATGCTTATGCGAATAGTCGCCATGTACCAGAGAGCAGTCCTCAATTTCAGCTCACAGCAGCTCCAATTGTCCAAGTAGAAAAGAAACATCAAATTGCATCTGGGGTATGGCTTATTCCAGATCCATATATTAATTATGTTCCTAATATTGGGATCATTGAGGGAAAGAATGCAATCCTAGTGATTGATACGGGTATGGGCATAATAAATGGCCAAAATGTCTATCAGCTTGCCAAAGATATTGCTAAAAACCGAAAGATCTATCTGACAACGACTCATTTTCATCCAGAGCATCAGTTCGGAGCCTCCGCGTTCAAAGACGCAACATATATCATGAACAAGAAGCAAAATGATGAGTTAATCGTCAAAGGGGAAAACTACTTAAAAATGTTTCGTGCTTTTGGACAGATCGAACAAAATGCACTTGAAAATGTGATGATCCGTTTTGCAGATAAAACTTATACAAATCGACAGGTACTTGATTTGGGAGGACGACTAGTCATTTTACAAGAAATACCTGCACATACTCGTGGTGATCAAATTGTTTATGATCAGCATTCTGGTACGGTCTTTATGGGGGATCTATATGAGAGAGATTTCTATCCGATTATGCCTGATGAAGATTCAAAAGGAAGTCAGTGGATCAAGGTTATTCAACAAATAATTGATATGAAGCCAAAGATTGTTGTACCAGGTCATGGAAAGCTCTCAACAGTTAAAGATTTACATGAATTTAAACAACATATGCTTCGAGTAAAAAGCTTGGTCAAACAGCAAATTGATTTAGGGCATAACCAAGATCAGATTATTAAAAACATATCACCTACGATTTATAGAGAATATCCTCAGTGGAATAACCGGGTGTTTCTACCATTTCAAATTGCGAATTTTTATGCTGAGCTTTCAAAAAAAGAAATTGTATTGCCAAGTTTAGTTAATGAACTTCAGTCTAATCCAGATAAATAATTTATTAAGAGTATGGTATGGAATTAAATTTAGAAGACTTCCCCATAGTGGAAGTGAGTCATAACCACCAAGGTAGTTTGACCGAATTTATACAGCAATTAGATCAGTTACTAAAGAGAAATCAACCTTTTGTATTAATCCGAGATCTAAAATCTAAATTTAATGAACCATCTCCATCACAAGAGCTGTGGAAACAAAACATTCAATGGATCAAGGCAAATACGCAAGCATTATCCATGATAAAGGGATGGATTGAAATTGTGGAAGAAAAGGTTGATCAAAAGTTTTTAGATAGGGATCAAAAAATTTGGAAAATATCATTTTACCAAGCACAAACGAAAGAAGAAGCAATAATTTTGAGTCAGAAATTATTATCTTTATCTTTTTAGAATGATTTCTAGGAAAAGACCAATAGAGAATTTAATTCTCTTTTTGGTCTGGGAGTGCATTTTCCCTGCAAACATATCTTATGTATATTCACAGTAAATTAAATCGTTGTTAGCAACTCATTACTAAAAAGCAGGAACAATCATTAGACAACTCAGTCGCTGAATAATTTGAATGAAAAACAGCCTCACTTATAATATGCGAGTTATGGGTTTGCAACAAACCGTGTTGTATGTAAGCCAAAGTTTCAGATATTCTATTTAACTTATTTGGTTTATAAAACCAGCTATGAATACATGGTTTCCTACTAAAAAGTCTTAAGAATAGACTATATTTGTTTAGGGGAGTGGTGGTAGTCCATCACTCACTAACAGGTATCTACAAAATCGATAACCATTCAATAAGATTAGTTTAATACCTAGATAAAATATTATGCTGGAGATGGGCTTTGATAGCTAAGATTTTTGCTTGGCTTTTTGGCGTAAGACATATAAATATAAGCTTTCTACTTTTTCACGAGCCCATGGTGTGGTACGCAAGAATCGCAATGATGATTTAACACTTGGATCTATACAAAAACATCTAATTTCAATTTTACGACTTAAACCTTCAAAGCCACCGTAGTAATCCAATAATTCATCCAAAATGTCAGCAAGTTTTTTGTCATGTAGAGGGTCATTGGAGGTGTTCATAACAGATCAACCATATTTTGGGAGGCCATTATTATAACCCGAGCGAGTTAAAAAATGAGAGGGTTCAATTTTAAAAGTAATTAATATAGAAAATTACAGCTTATTTGCTCGTTAACTTTTTTCTAAATATAAATTAGACAAATTCTAATAATTAGGTATTTATTGCAAACAACAGTGTGTAAGCCACAGTCTTAGATATTTCATTTAACTTATGTTTACCTAAAGTCCACTTCATGTTTTTAAACAATTAAAATGTAATTAAAATCAATTTATTATAAAGTTTATTCTTATATTTAATTTTTTTAGGTTCATGAACCTAACACAAAAAAATCAAAGATTTACTTTTTCTAAGTCAAATTCATACTCCATGTGTCTATTATAAGAGCTAATATTGAAGTAATAAGGTATAAATATTTAATTTATATATTAAAATAAGCTTATGACTAGGATTAGTTGATTTATTGAATAAAAAATAGTTTTGAATCAGAAATTGTGAAATCTATTTTTTAACCATTCTTTTAAAAGATAATTTATGAATGAAAAGATTTATACCAAAGAAGAGCTGAAAGGATTATCTGAAGATGAAATCCTGGCGTTATTAGCCGAATCTTGGGGAGTTCAAGACGGAAAAATTGAAATTTGGGCTGAGTTGCCACCTTTAGGAGAGTCAGCATATGGGTTTATTTTAGAGCCTCATTCAGTCTTAACTGGTGAGCGACTGTACTATCCGTTAAAAGGACTTGATCGAGGGAACTGTAAGATCTTTGTTTCACCCAAAGATGCTGTGCGATTGGGCGATAAACGCAAAAGATGTTATGTCCGTTGTGAGGTTGAACTTTCTCCTGAATCAGAAAGAATCAAACATGATAATCCCTTTGAGTTAACTCTCAAAAAAGGCTCAGGTGAGAACCTACTTTACCTGCCTAAAGAGATTCCACATGAAATTTTGATAAATCCGAGCTTGAATGCTGAACGCAGTCAATTTATCTCGAAAGCGATCTATGACTTTTATCATGAAAAAGCGATGGGGGACATAAATAAAGAGGTCAAACAAAAGCAAAGTGAAATCGAGACTCAAATATCTGCAAGGGAAACTGAGTTTCAGCAATTAAATGAAAAGGGATTAGCTGAACTTGAACTGACGAAAGAGCAGCGAGATAAGGTAAAGAATCTACTTGATGAATTAAATGCTCAAAAAGTGAAGCTTGAATTAGTAAATGAAAAGTTATCTCAGGATAAGCAACTTAGATTAAATGAAATTAAGAGTCTGACCAGAAGATTCGATCAAATAGAGGCTGAAATGAACAATAAAATCCAAAGACTAAAAAGTTATGTAGCTGACAAAGCACACTTTTTGAAAACTTTTGAGTTTGTTGATGAGGATGATATTGATCTGTTTTTAAATCAATCCAAGCCCTTTATTGAGCGTGTTGATGGTTTGTCATTTAATGAAGATCTAAATGGTGATTTTCAGAAAGCGGTATCTTACATCCATGCGCATTTAGTAGACATGGAGTATATGTATCCACGTCATGTAGTTGAAAATTATTTGACACTACTAAGAACAAAAGATTTGATTATTTTGGCTGGCGACTCAGGTTCAGGTAAAACCAATCTTGTTAAATCTTTTGCCAAGGCTGTAGGTGGTAAGTCGATTATTATTCCAGTAAAACCAAACTGGACAAGTTCTGAGGATCTACTTGGTTACTATAACCCGCTAGAAAAAAAGTACTTAGCCACTCCGTTCCTGGAGGCTTTAATTGAAGCTCAGCAAAATCCAGAAATCCCATATTTTATCTGTCTAGATGAGATGAATCTTGCGCGTGTTGAATATTACTTTGCTGATTTTCTATCGCTTCTAGAGACACGCGATGATGAACCCGAAATTTCTCTTTATGCTGAGAGTGAATCAGCACATGTTTTATCAGAGTTGAAAGCTGTTGTAGATGTTATTCAATCGACAAAAGATAAATACAGTGAACACGGTGTTGTAAATTTCATTGAGTTATTAAAAGATGAGCAGCTCAATTCACAGTTGAGGTTGGCCTTTGGATTTAGCGATAAAGATTCACTCATTAAATATCATAGTGAAATTCGTCGAATGCTGTCGGCGGTAATGACTATGCCATCAAGCATAAAAATGCCTGCAAACGTTCATATCATTGGCGCAATTAATATTGATGAAACTACGCACTACTTATCACCTAAAATCTTAGATAGGGCTCATATAATTCGCTTTGAGTCACCTCTATTATCAGATTGGAATGAAATTCTTGAAGAGGTTGTGGATTATGGCTTTGATGATGTTAGTAAACCTCTAATATTTGACATTCAGTCTCTAGGTTATAGAGCGAATTATCCTAAGTTTGATCCTAAGGACCCGTTCTGCGAACTTTTTATTAGTCTCAACAAGGAGTTCTTCCATAAGCTAGGTATTGAGTTTGGTATGAGAACAATACGTCAGGGGTTGAATTATCTGAATTTACTTAAAGATGTGAATGATGATGATGAGATTGCTGTCAATAATTTCTTATTACACAAGGTGCTACCTAAGTTTACCTTTGATGGGAATAAGCAAATTGGTGCTCAAACAAAGCTTGAGCTGGTGGAGCGCGTTTTTGTGGAGCGACTTAAGCAACTTCTGCCAAATCACGAGACTTATAGTGATATTTTTTCATCAGTACATACTCTCGAAAATGTAGTTAGTGATGCTAAGGCGAATGATGGGATTGTGAATTTCTGGTCGTAATGATGGATCTATATTTCGAAATTAAATATTTAGAGCTCAAGTGGTATAACCAGGACATTCTCACAAAAGTGACGGAATCTCTGGTACCGCTTAGTGTTGAATATAATGAGCGTCTTGGTATTCATCAGGTTGAAACTACGATTTATCCCAAAGTTGAAGGGGTAAAACGGGGGGTGTTGGCGGTTAGGTTTTTAAATCAAACCTCAGATAAACCCTATGTGGAATTACCAAACGGTGAGAAGAAATATTTATCTTCGATTAAGGATCCTGAAACGGGCTTGGAGTGGTGGTTTTTAAAAGAACATTGGGTTGAAGATCTTAACCATTGGTCAAGTATTGCGCCAAATATAGCTGGAATGGTTCGTTTAGTGCTTCAAGGAAAAATATGTAAAGTTTTGATTAATGGCTCGGATTTTACGCATGAGCAACTTGAGCGGTATTTGAAAGTTTTCAAAAATGATCTTTGGGAGCTTATTTTAGATGAATCAAGTGTTGTTCAGGGTAAAGCCAAAGGCGGTCAAATTGAAGGTGTTGGTGAGGAAGCGATTAAGTGTATTGAGAGCTTGGTTGCTCACGCTCATAAGGTATTAATAAATCCAAAAGTTGAGCTTCGCGAAATTCAATCTTTGAAGCCTAGAAAAGAGGTGAGGCCTGTTAATCGTACTTTCATGGAGATTTCAACGAAAGCTAACCAGAAGTACTTAACAAGTCGCGCTACAGAGTCGTCATACAACGTTCCTGAAAATAGATATGTATTATTTGCATTAGAACGTTGCTATCGAATTATTAAGCAGATTGTGATACTTGCAGGCAATAAGATGGAGCGATTTAAGCTTCAAGCCGATAAATTGCGAGCCCAGCACGATGCTTTGAAAGACCATTCAAAAGTTGATCGGGATTTAGTGGTTGCTGATTTGAGAAGAATCGGTCAACGAGGCAAAAAAGAATACTGGCAAAGTCACATTGATACTCTAGTTGCTCATTATAAAATCCCGCTTAGTGATGAACCTTTATCTGAAAAATTAAGAATCAAAATTGAGGGTGCGACCCATAGAGGTGATGGGTTCTTTTTTCAAATCTGGAGCAATGATAGATATAAGAAGCCTGTTGATCGATATTATGTTTTGGCATTGGGTGGTGAGTTTGAAGGCTTATTAAAAGTTATTGAAACGGGCATGGAGCTTGAATTTGATTGTGAATATCATACCAATAGACATGAAAAATTTGTAAATCTTCACTTTGATGATATTCATTCAGTTACTTTTATTAATTCTAAAAAAATGGAATATGCGGTAACTCTTTATGAAAAAGAAATAGATATTGGTATAGAGCTTAGCGAAAGAAATTGGATTCGAAAACTAACCGATAAAGAGCTTAGAGAGCAAGAAAAAGAAAAGAGCGCTTTAAGAAACCGTATAGCTTATTACGAGTATCATCAGATGCTTTCAATACAGGTGTATGAGAAATCAGAGCCAAAGCTAAGAGTGCTGAAAACTATAATTAATCAACTCAAAGATACGGGTGTGAAGCCGTCTTCGATTTTCCCAAACTCAATGACATTTGTACAAAACCCTAATTATCAAGCTATTCATAATAATTATAAAAACCTTCTAAAAGCTATGAATTTGCAGGATGAAAACCTTTTAATTAGCCTTGAGAAGATTGAGGAAATTGGATTGGTTAATATGCCATTGCTCTATGAGAGATGGTCATTAATTCAAATTATTATGGTGCTTAAAAATGTATTCCGGTTTGTTCCGCAAGATGATTGGAAATATAGTGTTATTAATGCCATTAAAAGTAATAGTAGTGATATTTCCATTAATTTGGTTAATGAAAATGGTAAGAGAAACATAACCTTATGGTACGAAAAGAGGCTACCCAACAAGAAGAAGCCAGATTTTACTTTGGATCTTACCTGGTTTGAAGAAGACGATCTGAACAATAGTCGAGTTCATCACAAAAAATTTATTATGGATTCAAAATTTTATGATAAGGCTACATTTGGGAGAGATGGTGGTTTAATAGCTAAAATTAATGAGCTGTATGAAGATAAAAATTACAGTGAAGACGGCCAAAATCCAGTCTTTTTGATACATCCTTGCAATAACGTAATTGATAAGCGTGTTACAGCTCAAGATTGGGGCAAGTATAGTTATTTGGGTGAAGTGGACTACCAGGGTAATGGTGAGTACTACGCACACGAAAGGGGTGCGATATATTTAAACCCAATAGATGATAGGTTATATAGTGATGAGCTTCAGCGTTTACTGGGCATGTTTCTTCAATATAAATTAGATAGTGATATGTATCGTTATGGTAGTGATAAAACCTTAGCGGTACCAATGTGCATTCGTTGTGGATCTAATAATTTAGTGAAGATTGAGAAGAATACGTTCTGGTATGACAAGGACAATGTTAAGAGAAGTAAAACTCAACAATCTGTATGGATGACATGCTCGGAATGCGAACAGATGCAAGTATACAATCATTGTTCGAGTCGAAATCATCAAAGTCGAATCATTAAAAACGGACTTTACTGGTCGTATCATTCTGCGCGTGCAATAGAAATGTTTAATATAAAATGTCCAGAATGCGGTAGTTGGGGAGGTTGGTAAGATTTTCAGCACTATATCTTGATTAAACTTGACACGATATAGGATAAAATTTATCCTATATCAATATTAATGAACAAAATGATAGGTGTTATTTATTTAACTTATGTCCACCTCGAATCTATTTTACAATTAAATTTATGACTAATAAGCAATAAATTTAATAGCTTAAAGCATTAAAATTGTAAGTTATAAAACATTTGGTTCATGAACCTGTCTATAAATACATATTTTCTACTAAATAGGTTTTAAGCATAAACTAAATTTGTTTAGGAAATTGGTAGAAATCCAACACTAATTAAAATGTTGAAGCTAGGATTTTAATAGCTACGATTTTTGTATGGCTTTTGGCCTAAGACATAAAAATATAAGTTTTCTACTTTTGAGTTCAATTATCTTGAGGGGGATTATCAAAGGTCAATAGCTCTAGTAAATAAACACAAAACTTTGTATAATCCTTGTTTTTTTACAATAATTTAAATTTATTTGAGGGTGTCAATGGAAATCGAATTTCTTTCTCCTAATGGAATGAAAAAATCAGAAGAAAGAGCAATAAAAGCTTTAGGTGAATTAAGAAATTCTTGGAAGGGCTATGGTTCATTCTTAGTGCGTGATAAGCAAGGGAGTATGGAAATTGATCTTTTGATTATTAGTCATTCAAGAATAATATTGGTCGAGATTAAAGAATGGTCTGGAGAAATTATTTCTGATGGAAAAGTTTGGATTCAAAATATAGGTAATACATCAAGAAGACACACAGCACCAACCCATATTAAACGAGAACACGCAGAAAGATTAAGAAATTTATTTAAGCAAGAACTTGAGCATAAATGGGGTCAATTTTATGTGGTTGAGTATGTAATAGTATTGGCTGGAACTGCAAAGATAGTAAATTTAGCGCAAAGTGAAGAGGGGGTTGTATTCACTTTAGAAGAATTTCTAAAAATTAAAGAACAAAAAGCATATGAAGAAACTTTTCCTATTCGTCCAGAATATGAAAATTTTTTAAAAAGGAACAAAAGACCTAATGAGCCAGAGCAGATTGAAATTTTTGAAAAATGGTTAAAGGGTGCAAAACATATCATTCAAGATCGTCAATTAGAGGCTTCAGGTTATAAATTTAATCATCTAAAGGATATAATATTTAAACATCCAAAAAACTTATATAGAGAGATACAAGGGTATCATAAAGATGATATTTCTGATCGTGCTTTAGCAAGGCATTGGGACTTCTCATCTTTAGGGCTATTTGCACAAACAACTGAGCAAAGAGCCAATATTGCTTTACGAGAGTCCAGATTAATAAAATACTTAGATAAAACAGATAGAAATTTTAAAAAAGACTATTTACTAGAAGCAATCAATGCAATATCAGAAGATGAAGTAACAGAAGAAGTGATCGAAGTATATAACTTATCAAACAGTTTTGTTAAATTGGATAGTTATAGCTTAACTTTAAAAGATGAAAATGATATTCATGATTTAGTAAGAGCGATCTTAGCACCATTATCCAAGCTCCATGAACTAAATATTTGCCATAGAGATATATCGATATATAAGATGTGGTGGGATAAATCAAATAAATGTGTTTTATTTTCATCATTTTCTGTTGCAAAATTTCCTGAAGAGTTAACTAACACTAGTGTGTCAAATTTAAGACAGTTATTGACATCTAATGATATAGCTTTACCTGAAGATGTTTATGGTGATTTACATGCTCTTAGTATAGAAGATTCATATAAGATCGATGTTTTCCAGATTGGTGTTGCAGTTTACAAAGTCTTATTTAAAAAGTTTCCACCAAAAAATGAAGAGAATGTCTTTTATTCTGATTTAAATTCAAGTGATATTTTATACGGTTTCTTTAAAAAGTGCTTAGATATTGAAACTAGTGAAAGATTTACTAATGCCACTGAAATTTTAGAATTTTTTAACAATATAACAGTAAAAGAAACTGATTTGGAGAAAGAAGATTCAACAGATGTTATAAATTCTTTAAACCAATTTAATTCATTAAAGTTACCTTTCTCAGAATGGCAACCAATTCCTCCTGAATCAGTTCAAAATGATTTCCAAAATCAAAAGATAGTATACACAACTTTAATAAATTATAAGAAGTATATAGTTAAAATTTGGTCAGCTATCAGAGTAGAGCAAAATGAGAAGTACAAAGGGGCTAATAGACGGTTTTTAGAGTTTATTAAAAGAGTCGAATTATGCAAGAAAAATGTACTACCTGTACCTAAGATTGAGGATTTTGGATTTGGACAAATGGGACTACACATTGTTTTCTCATTTATAGAGGGAAGTACATTAGATAAATATATAGAAGATAAAAATAAAGATAATAAAATTAAAATCTGTTTAAAACTTATTAATGCAATAAATTTAATGCATGATATAGGTTTATGGCATGGTGACTTAAAGCCAGATAATATTGTGATTGATGATAAGGAAGATATTAAGTTTATAGATTTTTTAGATATTAATTTATGTGGCAATGTTATGCACAATAATGTTTACATGCCTAAAAAGTTTTTAAATAATTTCGAAATAGACAATTACGCTGTTTATTTAATAGTAGAAGAAATTTTAGAAGAGTATAAGCTACCATTTAGAGATATCATGAAAAATGATCTCGGTACTAATTTTGATGAATCACCATCAAACTTAGATAATTTAAAATATTTCTTAAATAATATATTAATACCTAAAAAAACCCTACCAAAATTTTATTTAAATTTAAAAAATAGAAATGGTGAGTATTTGGTTGATGATAATTTTCTTAATGATCAAGGTGAATATTACTTATCTGTTAGCAAAAAAAGTGATTCTGATGAATTAAGAATTTATATAACTGGTAAGAATAAAAAAATATCATTATTTGGTAATATTAGAGATAAAATTATCCTTAAGGATGCATCTATTAAAAGTATCTTGCCTGAGGAATGGCTTAGGGATTCTCAGCAGGCAACAAATTTAAAGGATATAAAAAGCTGTGTAATAGAAGCAGAAATAGAACTTGTGTCTAGTGAGTTAAACAGTGAAGATAATAATGAATTTATATCTTTCTTAGAGAGTCTTTCTCCTATATCTAAACTCCTTGCAACTAAAATAGAATCAGAAGTAATTTTAGAACCGACCTCTAAAAATACTGAATTTAATATTAAAGACCTTTGGCAATCATTATTAGAAGCTGAAAAAGATATGCTTCCGACAATTACTGTAACCGCTAAACCTAAAATTGGTGATAATGGACGTGTTACTATAGATATTGAAGAAAATATTTTAGATTTCCAAATTTCTAGTGATGATACTGTGGCACTTGTAGGGTTAGAGTTAGAATCGCCAAAATACTATGGTGATCTCGTGCTTAGTGATTCAGGAGATGGGTATATTGTTATAGAAAATCCTAAAGGAATAAATAATATACGCGAAAATACGATTTTAAAATTATCTGAACAGCGTTCAGCAATTAGTTGGAATCGTAGAAATAAATCCCTGCAACGTGTATTGGATCAGGAATCTGTAATTCCTAATCTTATAGAATATTTTGAACACAAAAATTTTAATGATGACTATCAACCTTCGTCAATTGAAATGCCTAGTGATGAATTATTTAAAATATATGATTTAGATGATAGTAAAAAGTCTGCTTTTATAAAAGTACTCAATGATCCTATTAATGTTGTAATGGGACCGCCAGGTACAGGGAAAACAACTTTATTAGCAAACCTAATAGACTATGTTTTTAGAACATCACAAATAAAAAATGTATTACTTGTTTCTCAAAGCCATGCTGCTGTTAATGAGGTTGTAATTAGATATAGAGAAGTCGTCCGTAAGATTAAAGAAAATAGCTCACACTTAGCTGTAGATGAAGTGAGCATGGTTAGATTAGGTGATCTAAAACAAGTTCCTGAATCATTACATGATATTCATGTTAATTACATTCAAAATCAGTTTAGAACAAAATTTTTCAGGGAATTCTCTAACAGATTAACGTTATTAGCTAGTGAAATAGGTTTACCAAAAGATTATATTAATGATATCTCAAAATTATTTATTAATTTAGGCACTATAATTTTAAGATATGATGCGTTAAGAAAAGATATATGTAAACTTAAGGAGATAATTCTAAATGATGGAAGAAAACCCAAAATAGAGAGTTTGATTAATCAAAAAAATGATGAAATTAACGATCTTTCGAAAATAATTAGTAATTATATTGCGAAGTTTGATATTGTTGATGAAGAGATTTTTGATGATGAAAGCATATTATTGAACATATGTAATTTATTTGCTCTTAGATACTCTATTAATAATCCTCAATCTATAGTTAAATTGGTTAATTTGTTAAATATTTCTAACGAATGGTACACTAGATTATTAGCAGATGCTGATAACTTTTCTGGTTTTTTATCGAAAAGTCGTCAGCTGGTTGTAGGTACTCTAGTTGGTATTGGTAAAGGTAGTTACAATATAAGTGATGCATCATATGATCTAGTCATCATAGATGAGGCCGCTCGTGCTAGCGCAAGTGAGTTAAGCTTAGCTATGCAGTCTGGACTAAGAATAATACTAGTTGGTGATCACAATCAATTACCACCATTATATATGGATCCACTAATCACATCTGTTGCTCAAAAATTAACAACTACAGAAAAAGAAGTTAGGAAAACTGATTTCGAACGCTTATATGAAAATGTAGAAGGAATAATGCTCAATAAGCAGTATCGTATGGCTCCACCTATTGGTAATATGGTTTCAGAAGTATTTTATAATAAAAAATTGGAAACTGGACGTGGAGTAGCATCCTCTTGGCTAAATAGTTTATCTGTACCTTGGAATAAAACCGTTACATGGATTGATACTTTTGGAAGCAATAGCGCTGAGAGTCAACATGATCATAGGATTAAAGGTAAGTACAATTTAACTGAAGTCAATTTAACTGTAAAAATTATTGATGATTTTATATTAAATAATACCTTAGAAAACTTACTTTCTTGGTATACGAAAGATGGTAAAGTTCCACCTATTGGAATAATCACAGGCTATCGAAAGCAAAAAGAATTACTAGAAATCGCTCTTCAGAACACAACTTGGTTTAATAGTTACAAACATTTGATTCGTATAGATACAATCGATGCATATCAAGGTCAAGAAAGTCGTTTATTAGTATTAAACCTTGTGCGGAGTAGTGACAAAAAGGCAATTGGTTTTATGAATAAAGATTACCGAATAAATGTAGCATTATCACGTGCTAAAGAAAGGCTCATTATAATCGGAAACTCAAATATTTGGTCGGATATAAAACATTCAGACACACCTGTTTATAGATGTTTTAAATATATTGAAAATAAAGACATAAAGAATGATCCTGATTATCAAATTTTGAAGATTAAAGATCTTAATTTTAATATTGAGCAGGTGGCATAAATGGAAAATTTCAATATTGAAAGAGATATACAAAGTATTTCGTTCTTAATCCCTGCTAGAACTTACAACGCTGATTTTGATATAACTAAAAAAACACCTATACCAGCATTATTAGAAAGTTGTATTAAGATAATTAATGAGGTCGATGTCATTTCTCCTAGAAAAATTCAAATATTTTTTGGATTAAATGATTCAGAGAGAGAAATCTTAATTGACCAAATTATTAATACGGGTTGGGTTAAGTTTGATGATGAAGGAAAACTAACATCCACATTAAGATTAAAAGAATGGATTAATGATTCTCAATCATTAGAAATGGTTGAAACGCTTTCCTTTACTGAGAAAGTAGTTATAGATTTATTGACGAATCATGTTCAACCGAGGTCTGAATTCATTCCAATAAAAGGGTTACCTAGAATTACAAATAATTTTAGCGATAATGAAATAGATGTAACCAATATTTTTAGTAACCAGTTTACTAGATTCAAGGATTGCATCAATAACCAACATATTAAAAATCCTCGGAGCAGTTTATATCGTGTTAGAAATATCTCTAGCTTGAGAGTTTCTGAGTTAATTATTGGTATTAATTTACGTATCAAATTTGATGAATTTAAAAACTTTTATATTGAACCTAAATTAATTAGTCATAGTGAGGTAGGTTCTAAACTTATTAGCTCAAGTGGTTTACTATCGCAAGTTGTAAATTTTATTGATAACATCCAAAGAAGTACGGGCCCTAAGTTAAGCTTTCAACATTATTGTGATATTTTTGATGATAAAGTCATTTTCAAATATTATAATTTTGAAGAGAATTATTTTGATTTAGTTGAATATCTTAAGGATAGAGCAAATCATAAAACAGGTTATGGTAATCCTGAAACTCAAGGTTTGATCGGTCCAATTTATCTTGATATAGATTCAAAATTAAAAAGCTATTTTAGATCAATAAAAGATGTTGGTGAGTTACCTATAGGTATTTGGAAGCCATCTTGTGTAGATTTATATGGAGCGAGTGTAAATCTTAGAGAGTTCATCGAAAATGTAAATGAAAATTTAAGAGGGCATAATAGTGAGCTTGTAACATTATTTCCTGAAGTGGATAAAACTCAAAATTATCAGATTAAAGAAAAGTTCTATAATCGTTTAGGTAATGGATATTTTATTAACTCTATTAGAGAGCTTGATGAATCTGAAGTCTTTGTGATTCCTGGTGAAAATGGTTTCGCCTATTGCCAATATCATGTTAACTTGGACCCTAATTTAGGTTTCCAAGGATTGACAATGCCTATTGGATTTTTTACTAGAGATAAAGATAGAATTGATTTGATTTGGAATCATATTAGAAAATTCTACATGACACCAGGTGGATTAAAATTACGCAGTTTTTCTAGAGCTTATAATTCTACACTTGATGAGAATCGAATTTATCATCAATTAGTTACTTCAATATAAAACCTACAGAAAATGGCATCTAAAAGATGCCATTTTAATTTTTTGAGCATGTTCAAATTCTGTGTCCTTACGATCTAAAGTGTGTCAGCGGTTTGGACAGGATAGAGATCGGACTGTTTCCAGCATTCTAGATAAGAGACGTCCTTATTTTAAAGCTTGAATAGCCACCGATTGTGGAGACACCATTTAGTTAGATTTTGGACTGCCACCACTCTCCTAGACAAATATCGTCTATTCTTTTTGCATAGGAGAGAACATTATGAGTGGACAACGCTATACCCCAGAATTTAAAGATGAAGCTGTTAAATTGATTACTGAACGTGGATATTCTGTCACTGATGTCGCAGAACGCTTAGGCGTCTCACAGCACAGCATTTATAAATGGCTAAAGGGCGTACAGCCTTTACGCAATAACCTTGATGAACATGAACTACTTGAGGCAAAGAAAGAAATCCTGCGCCTTAAAAGTCAGCTTAAACAAACTGAAGAGGAACGGGATATCCTAAAAAAGGCCGCAAGGTACTTTGCAAGCCTGCCAGAGTGAAGTATCAGTTTATCCTTGAACACAGCCATCAGTTTAAGATTAAAACGTGTGTCGGGTTCTTAAGATTGCTCGTGCAGGCTATTACGCTTGGTTACATGAACCCGAATCAAGCAGAACCATTGAAGACAAACGGTTATTACAACTTATACGTTCTTCTTATGAAGCCAGTTATGGTATCTATGGGTATCGTCGCATTACTCTGGATCTTAAAGAGTTGGGTGAAAACTGCGGGCCTAATCGTGTGCTGAAGATCATGAAGAACAATAGCATTGCCGCTGTTCGAGGATATAAAAAGCATAAGAGTTATGGCTGTAGTCGTCCTCAAATTGTTCCACCAAATCACTTAAATCGAGAGTTTGTTGTAAACACGCCTGATACCTCTTGGGTGACTGATATTACCTACATCCGTACCTGGCAAGGTTGGTTGTATTTGGCTGTAGTTCTTGATTTATATTCGAGAAAAGTAATTGGTTGGTCAATGAAACCTACTCTTGCGAAGGATATCGTTTTGGATGCTCTTCTTATGGCAGTATGGCGACGCAGGCCAAATGAGTCTGTGATCATACATTCAGATCAAGGCAGCAGTGGAGACTGGCAGAAATTTTGTCAGAAGCATAACTTAATACCCAGCATGAGCCGTAGAGGCCTTGCGCAGTATACTGCTCATGGGATAATGCTGTTGCTGAATCCTTTTTTAGCAGCTTAAAGAAGGAAAGAATTAAAAAGAGGATCTATAAAACACGAGAAATGGCTCGTGCAGATGTGTTTGATTACATCGAGATGTTTTACAATCGAATCAGGCGTCATTCGCATCTCGATGGGATGAGCCCAGAAGCCTTTGAGGCAGCTTCAAAATGAGGCTGTCTCGTGTCTAGGAGAGTGGTGGCAGTCCATTTAGATTATAGAAACTTCATTCTTATTGCCATTATTGTGAATCTGAAGTCTTGGGATCATTGTGTTTTGAGAAAAATCATAAATAACCATTTCGGGGTGATGTAGATCAAATGCTTGCCCAAACCATATGCAAGCAGCATTCGATGCACATGGTAAGACATGAATCTTAGAAATACCCCGATCTTTTAGCCTATGTAATAAAGCATGAATGTCTTGCATGAAGCTGAGGCCTCGTTCAGGGTTTCTTATTGCCCCATTCCCCATATAGTCAGGTTTAGCGGTAATATTGATAATCGGATGCCCCAATTCTTTAGCTTTACTCTTAGAAGACTCTGGTTCAGCAGTTAGATTTAATTTTATAGTTACTTCGGCGCAATTTTCAATCGTTTCGAAGCCCTTTATATCATAGGCTTTTTCATTGCATAAAGGATTTGGCCACATCCAACAGCTCCCATCTCTATACATTAGCATAGGGATAAATTTCCCCTTATTGCCTAACTTACTTCCCAAAGCGATTAGGCAAGGCATAGGGCCAAAGCCAAAAATTGCTATTTTCTTATCATGTGATTTTGCTTGTCTAAGTAATTGATAGATTTGACATTCGAAATCTTCTAAGAAGTGATACTTATAAAAGTCATCAGGAACAGCTCTTAATTGTACTAATGATGGTTCATGAATTAAATCTTTGTCTTTATGAAGGATTGCTTTTAAAGGGCGAAGACAGTTAGCTACATCAAGTCTGGATGGCGAATTGGGGATATTTTGGTTTACAGGCCAGAAAAATAGATAGACCGGCATTGGACTAAAGCTGAGAGAATCTAATAGGTCCTCACATTCAGCTATAAAATTTTGCCTCATTTGAGACAAATATGGGGCTGTATACTCTGCACCGGCGACTTTATCAATGAGTCTATGATGTTTTTCACATAATAATAAAATATTCGTTGGATCATCTGATAGTTGATATGAGAAGAAGGGAATGCCTCGAGTTGAATTTTCTGATGCTGCAACATTATGAGCTAGTACTCCATAAGTACCCATTACTCCTGTTATTTCATCGATGTCTAACTTAAGGCCACAACCTCTAAACATACATCGGCCATGACTGGAGCGATAAACTTGATTTTTATGTTTTTCAAGTAAATCATCACCTCTACCAGTAAGTAGCTCAAAATCAAAAATTCTGTTGATAAAGTATTCTAATTTGTTGACAGCTTCTGATTTTTTTTTTGGAATAAAATTTTCATCTTTAATTTCATCCTCTTGAGAAGAAGCTAAATTCCATATTTCTTCTAACTTTTCAAAATTAAGAAGGACATCAATATCAAATATGGAACCTTGAAGAAAGCGAGTGTAAATGGAACGATTCTTGGCAATTAATGATCGGATAAAAGTTAAAGTATTATCTTGATTGAGAAGTATACGGAAAAAACTCTTAGGGATTTTATCTTGCAATAAGACAAAAATTATATTTTTACATTTCTCATCGATCAATATACCTAGTGAATCTATAGGAATGTGCTTTAAAATTTCTTCTACATATTTTTCTGCATTTGATAAATCATCTATTGCAGGTAAAGAAGTCTGTGTACTTAAGGATTGATCTAGTTGCATTTTTACTTTAACTCAATATGACCTAAAAAATTAATATCAGTATTTTTATTGCTAATCCAAATTCCAGTTTTTACTCTACCAATTATTAAATATAAAATTGGATGATGAAGATTAGTAATACCATTTAGTACAGTATTTATGTCTTTCAAATCAGTTGGTGAGGGGGTGGGTATATCCTCAGGATGTGTATGCCATAAGCCTAAAAAATTATAAATTTTTTCAGAATCGTTCCAAGCTTTTATCAAAGCTTTTTGATGGGATTTTGACCTAAAGAAAGATGTACGTGTTTGGCGATCTCCTTCCATAGGGGAGGTTAAGCTTTCAATTATTTTAGCCTTAGTTTCAATGTCAGTTCTTCCAATTAGAATGCCCCCAGATTCTCGAGAATCTGATTCTGATTGTATAAATTGCTTTAAAGCATTTAAAACAGTTGTTTGAAAAACAAAAACTTGTTCTGTAGGAGCTTCACATTTTAGTCTCCCTTGGGTTATGTATTGCAACATGGACATACTTCTTTGTAAATTTCTTTTATACTCAATATATTGATGCCATTTGAGGAACTTACTACAGCATAAAAGGGAGTTGTCATTACTCCATTTTTGTTTGCATTCTGATGGTTGCCAGAAAGAGAAACAAAACCTAGTTGTTGATTTAAGGCATAGTCAGAAATATAGCTCGCTAGCTTCATACAATTCAAAGAAGAGAAGGGGGTAAATGCTCCAGCACATCCTGTAATATTTTTAGCAATTAGCTGTCCAGATTCTATAAATTTGTATTTAGGTGTCAGACTTTTATTTAAATTTTCATCAAAATATAGGCAGTTTAAACAGCCTAAATTTTTATTATTAAAGGAGATGAAGTGTCCACCTAAATCATAAGGTTCTAGCCAGCCTGTAATTATTTGAATAGTCATATCTAACTCATGAATAGTTTTTATGATAGAAATCTCAGTAGGAGTATGACCGACTGCTAAGATGATAGTATCTACATCTTCAGGAATTTTTGATTTTGTCCATTGCTCACCATAATCTATGAATGGTGAAATGATCAATCCTGGTCTTTCTGCTAAAAGTTTCTTAGCTAAAGAAATCGATTTATAGGTATTAACATACTGCAAACCTAAAGAATGACGATAAATATTATCTGTTTTTAAAAATTCTGGATCGATTAGAGAAAATTGATTTATACCCGTTTGAGCTAATATTTCTGCAATCTTTGAACCTAATGCTCCACATCCGATAATAGCTACATGTCTGGCTTTTTTCTCTTGCCCAGTTCTATTTAATAAATAATCGACCCAAGCTCGTTGAGTTAAAGATGCTTTAAAACCGTTAAATGAAACTTTTTCTTTAAAGGAATACCAAATGGCATAAGAAAGGACCAGATAAGCAAATCCGTGCCCATTGGGAATACCTAATAAGACATAATGGTTACCTTGTTTTAACAAAGATTGTCTGTTTTTATCGAGAAGGCTATTAATAATTTTTAGAAAATCATATTCGGTAAATTGATCTCCTATGTTTGGAATAGGAAAAATATAAGCATCATCTAATAATACCTTATGTACTTTTACCTTTGTCAGTTGTGAACGGTTTGTATAAGCATTATTATCAACATCAATTTGCTCTAATACTTGATGATTTCCTTTTGGTGATTTTTTTAACCAACCAAATAACTGTGATGTCAGAAGAGGATCACAATGTAATATTACATCTTGGGTTATATTTTGAATGTTACCTAAATATCCTTCTAACTCGTTATACAGGCTTGTTCTGTTGTTTAGCTGAAGATTATCAAAAGATTGTTTTAGTATATGTATAGCTTTTTCAAAAAATAAAGAAATAAGTTCTTTATGTTTATTGCCTTCAAAATTTTCACCTTGATGATCAGTAGTACAAATTTGCCCACTTTGACTTACATGGTCTAAAGCGGGCATTGGTCGTGTCAATACGGTAAAAATTGGAGGTGTCGTCCAATTTGCTCTATTTTCGAAAGTTAAACCGAGACAAACTTGTTGAACATCAATGAAGAAATCAAAGTTTAAACTAACCCAATTATTAGAATTTTTTGTAACATGGATATTCTGAGCCCCAAGTTCACTTAATAAACTTTTTATAACTTCTAGCTTTTGGGTGTCGTAAAACATTGAATTTTCCTATGCAGATTTGCCTTCCTGAGTGTAATAAGTTTGTGTCACAGGCTCCGACACTTCATGTATTTCAGGAATAGGAAATTCAGTACCAAAAGTTTTATTTAAAATTTTGCAAGCTTCTAATGTGTCGAGTTCCTCATTTACTGCTTCTAAAGAGGACTTTAAATCTTCAATTTTTGATTTTAAGTACTCCATTTGATTTTTAGTCAATTTTTCGAGCAAGTCTACTCCTTCATGTGCAGGTAAATTAATTACGAGTCTGAAGTAAGGTTCACTAGTTTCTGGATCAATACTAAAGTGAATGAATTCATTTAGTAATTTATTTACTATAGAAAGTAATACCTTATTATCATTGTCATAATCTTCATCTGTTATATGTTCATATACAGCTGAAGTAATGGCAATACTCTTGAAGTAATCTAGACCTTTCTCATTTCGCCATTGTTTCAAGTAACGAGTACATCGTCGAAATTGAAGACGTAAATCTGAATCATCTTCAAATTTGCCCAAAATTGTATTGGTAAGTTCATTAGGATTTGAAATATCCCAAGTCTTAAGGTCTTCTGATGAGAATTCCTTACCTCGCGCTAGATACATATTGCCTTTGTCATCTTCAGTGTAAATGGGCAAATCTACATGATAATCAGGTATACCATTTTTGAGATAAGTGACAGTTACACAAGGTCGTTTAATTGTTACAGTTCGATTTCTATGAGTTAAAGCATCTCTAACAATTTTTTTAATTTCTACTGAACCATATTCTTCTTTGTCACAATCTAATAAAACCCCAACATCAATATCATAATCTCCATTCCTCGGCTTAATCCCTGTACCCAAGGCATAACTACCTTGATTAAAGTATTCTACAAATTGAGGGCCATTAGGATCTTTCTTGAGTTCATCTTTTAAGGCGCTAATCAAAAGGTCACGTTTTTCACGTAAGGTACTTTCTTCATCATAACGTCCTAATCTAATATTTGTGTGGAACTTAGCATAGTGTTTCTGTGGATTCGCCATATTTTGTATATTCCTGTAGTCTTTTTGTATTTATGGAGTTCTCTACAAAGTAATACAAGTCAAAGCTTTAAAAAAATATGAAATTTTTCTAAAGACGCAGAATATGCCTTGTAAGCCAAGGCTAATGATATGATAAGCAATGGCTTGTTGTGCCCCATCTGTCGATGACAAGATGGCTTTACCACGTTTTTGACATGATTTCCTTAATGATTTCAGCTTTGAGCCGCTATATGCATAACTGGCCAAAATGGTAAATTGGGCGTAAGTAGGGATTTTTTCTTCAATGCCTATAGGAGTACGTAATTCTGGATTTTCAGCAGAAGCTTTAATTTTGCTATACGTTATCGTCAATACTACTTATTGAATTGGATTGATGTTTTGCGACAGTTTGTGTCGTCCATGCCTTGTTTTATTAAGCATGCGCTTTATTATTAAAATCTTTTTAGAGATAATTTAATATGAATTTAGGCTTAAAAGAACTTATAGCTAAAATTGCTCTTTCCTCATCAATAAAAGAAGCAGCAGAATTATACAAAATATTTGAGGGTATATTAAAAGACTATGTTTTTATCTTAAGTTTTGACAAATCTTCAGCTGCTATTCCTGGTCTTGCAGTAGATAAAAATTTTTCAAAGACAGGTGCCATAAGAGGTTTATATAAATATAATAATGTATTCGTTTTAAGTGGAAAAACTGTTGATTCCTTATTATCTGGGAAGAAGGAGGAGATTCCAATTGACTATTCTATATCTTTGGATACACAAGCTGTAAGTTATTTATATTCATATTTTTTTGATAGAAATAATAATAGATTGCCAGGAGATCTGGATGAACTTTTTAGGTTTATTATAGAGCCAGATGTAAATGTTGATCCTATCCCTCACTTGACGGAGAACACATATAACTTAAAATCTGGTGGTAATTTAGATGAAATCTACAATGTTAAGCTTGCTTATGAGATGTTTAGAAATTTGGATGTTGAGGCATTTAAGAATGAGAATAAACTAAAATTTAATAAAACTGAATTTGAGATTCAACAAATAGCTCAACAGCAAATGTCTCAAGAAATATTTAGGTTAACTAATGAACAGTTTAATGCTGAGTATGAAAGAATGTTTCATGAGCAATATTTAATTATTTTAATAATTGCTATTATTAGATGGAAATATAGTAAAAAATCAATTTATACAAAGATTTACACGTACTTTGAGATGAATCAAAAGTATCTAGGTTTGATGTCTGTCCGTGATGCAAATCTTGCATATGCTATTTTTTCAAATAAATCTAATTTCTTTGGAAAAATTCAAAAGAATTCTGATGAATTGGTTAGAAAGATGAAAGCTATGGCATGGGATATTTTTCATTTTAGATATTTAGAGAAAGCATCTACATTTTCTCTTAGTGAAAATGCGGATTATTTCTTTCCTGCATTATGTAGCTTTGATAACGAGTTTGTTAAATTAATTGATTTTTATAAACTTAGTGGGTTGGTTTATAATAAGGAAGACTCTGATATTTATCCATTTTATGCTTTTGGTATGGATGATATGATAGAGCTAAGTGATAAACATAAAATGCAAATTCAAGAGGCATTTTTTACATCTGATGCTATTATTGAAAGACAAAATACTTGTGAAAATAAAAGAATGAGATTTAATCAGTCAGTTCTTGAACTAGAAGAAGAGCTTTTTAATCTTAAGAAACAATAATATTTTATTTGTTAATAGGGTTATTAATCTAGCCTTTATTTCTTGGAAGTTCAAAGCTGATTAGAAAGTTATCTACTTTTGAATTAGGTAGCTATTTTAAAATCCTTCTAATTAATTGAATGAAAGTAAACTTTATTTATCTTTAAGTAAGGGGAATTTACGCTTTTTAATCACTTTAAACGACTTTTTATTAATTGGTTGAGTGGTTGCTGTTTTCATAACTTTGGGAACAGCAATCGGAATATCTTGCTTAATCAGTTTAACCTCTCCATTCTTAATTTTGACATAAATTTTATGTACAATAGTATTATGCTCCTTGATTAACTCATTCTTACTCACGCATTCTTTATATAGTTTTCTAAATGATTTCACAAAATCTTTCACTGTAGATAAAAGTTCTTCTTCATCCAAATGTATATCTGTCAATGCTTGAGGTATACTTTCTTTTTTAATTTCAATGTAATGTAGTGGAAATTTTGCAACAATGTTAGGGGTGGCAAGTGTTATAAAATCATAGCCATGATAGGGAATGATTGCATATTTTGTCTGTTTTTTGGAAGGATGTTGGATGTAACCTTGAACAACAACTTCACCTTGATTTAACAGTTTGTTTAAATAGAAATCCTTGGTCTGATTTTCTACAAATCCAGTTTTTCTGTATAATTTAATTAAATCGTTGAGTTCTTGTTTTTTATTTTTGTCATTTTCCGTAATAAGCTCTAATTTTTGGCTCGATTGAATGAATAATGCATGATGATATTGTGCAAGTTTAGATGTCCAAATCAGAATTTGAGCAAGATTTTCAGGCATAGTAATAGGAATATTGCTCAAATCAAGTCTTTTCATAAGAGTAAGTTCCTCTTGATTAAACTCTTTTTGTAACAAACTTGTGTAAGTTAACATGATCGCACCCGTATTTTTGAATAGCCCTTCATCTATAATTTTACCCTAAACAACCATATCCCCAAACTCATCTACAGATCTAACTTAGGACAGAATTTTTGCAATTTCTTAAGCCTTTCTTTTGAATGTAACTAATTTTACTGATAGGCAGATATTGGTATAATGCGGAGGAGAGGCGGAAAATTATTGTTGTTAATGTCTCATAATGAAATTTATGCAATTGACGGGTGTCTTCTTAAAAGCCTGTTAAAGTATGTCTACCTGGTAAATGAGATAAGCACATGAATATCATTTTTGACCCTATTGTGTCTGAATTTGATAGTTCCGAACACGAAGCAGCATACAATGCATGGTTTAGGGCTAAGATAGAAAAAGCATGTGCTGACCAACGGTCAGCGATGCCACACGACCAAGTCGTTGCACGCCTAAAAAAGCGTCGTGAAAAACGAGAAGCAAAAGACTACTAGTTTCAAGAAGTACTCTGATTACCGCAATATTTTCTGTGATTTACTCGATACTGGTGAGTCTTGGTATTAATCGAGTTTATCACTTGATGCGATGCAAGGAATTGAAATCTCAAGGTGGTTCATCAAGGTATTCAATGAACTTCTGACCTGTTGCCCAAGCCAATTTACGGTTAGGTATTATGAACTAACTCCTTTGATTAGCTCTAAAATTAGGAATCAATCAATCGCCAGGAATCGGCATTACTAACAACAATTGATCGAAGCTATTTAGAGCGATTTGAAGAGGGAGAGGTCAATGCTGCTGTTGGAAAATTTTACCAAATCACACAAAGGTTTAATGTTGATCCAAAAATATTACTCCTGTGATAAATATTTTTTGAGAAGATGAGGAGCTAATAGATGATCCACTTTCAAGTTACTTCTAAGCTTTACTTCCTCAATGATATTTATAAGTGTTTCTGTATTCTGATTAAGCTGTGACTCTAAATCATCAATTTGTGTGCGTAGATTTTTATTAGTATCCGTAAGAGCCTGTCTTGTCTTTCTATTCACATAAAGTTGCTGCTCTTTAGTTTTCAGATGCAGTGGAGAAATTTGCTCAGATACATACAGCGATATAAGCTTCTTCCGCTCAACAGAACTCAAAGTACTTAACCCACCTGATATATAGCCCTTAGCTGTTAGACGACTATGAAGAGCTTTATGCGAAATAGGAGATTTTTCAAAACCTTCAACCAACATCATTTGTAATTCTTGTTCAATGACTTCATCTAATTGCTTACCACGTAACATATCAGGCTTCCTTAGACTCAATTTTTTGTTGTTCGATGGCGAACAGTTCACTCAATGTAGTTGGTAACTTAGTAATCGCATCTCCATAAGGAAAAACGGGAATGGGAATTAAACTATTTTGTCTATCAAGTGCTTTTGTCTTTAAATTACTTAAATAAAGTATTTTTTGACGTAAATCCTCAAGCATTTCTCTATATGATAAATCATGAGCTACGATTTGCTCTATTTGTGCAAACTTATCTAGTAATTCATTCAAAGTATGTTGTAAGGCTTCTAATTCACCTTTACGGCCAGTTAAAGCAAAGTTTCCACATTGATCACCAGATTGGCATGCAAGACGTTTAGGGCAATCATGTACAGCGACTTCACGCATGCATCCACCAAAAGGCAAGGGGTGTAAACAAGCATGGCGTTGAACTAATGAGTTGGCTAATGATTGATCTTCGTTAACCAACTCGTTAAATGACTCTGCGATATCTTGAAAATATTCATCAAAGAAAGATTCCTTTACATAACTAGCTACTTCATTTTTGGAATCGAATGTCTGTAAATTCATCTTTAAATTATTTTCTAAATCCAATTGGTCTGAAAAGTACATTAATCCATCAATTTTAATAGAATCAATTGGATAGTCCGGCTTGAGTTCTTGTTTATCATTTTCATAAAGTACCAATTCATGTTTTTCTAGCAAACTAGCTGTGACTTTACGTTGTTTTAATGCCAAGTGTTGATAATATTGATTTTGCTTAATGTCTACACGCCCCATTAGCATTGCTTGAAGGTGTTCAGCTAAACCACTGAGAGCGAGAAAAGTATTGATGTTGTGCCGTGGAATATGACTTGTAAGCTTAGAATGTTCTGTTTCATTCTCAAGTAAATTATATTTTTCAAAAACAGACTTACTTAAGGAATTTCCAAAAAAACTATTTATTAATATCCCATTAAGAGGAATGATGTTTGTTTTATTGATGAAAGCTCTTTGTAAGGTTGCAGATCTAAATTCATGAATAAAAAGTAAATCTTCATAAGCGATTTTTTCCATTTTTCCTTCATAATTAAAAACATGATCTATAGGGTATTCAGAGCCGTAATTAGCTAACCCTTTAATGAAGAAATTTATATCATGTTTTAAATAATATCTTTCAATCCCTTGACCAGATTTAGTCTCCTTGAAAACAGGTATATTTTTAAGAGTTTTAATAACAACGTCACGCTGTCCAGCTCTACCTCTATAAGTATCTTTAACTCCAAAAACATTTCCAATCAAATCATCTACTTCCACATAATCTTCACCAATTTCATCAATTGTTTTTGGCAAAAAATCTGAACAGTTTTTTGACCTGATATAATAAAGATGCTCTCTATATTCTTCCCTAAGACCCAATACCGACTGAAATATTGTCTCAACTAAATTTGCAGATAATGGCTCAACCCAGTGAATTCTAAAGCCAGCTCCTTTCGCACCATGATATTGAATTCCCAAAGTGTATTGCTTTTTGCCATCTAAAGTTAAATGCTCCTTTGTTACTGGATCAAGAATAGGTTGTTTGATTAATGCATCTGTTTTTAAAAGGATTGCTTCTGTTGAACGTAAACCAGTGACAATAAGCAATAACAAAAGATTTAGAACAATCTTTTCACCATTCGTTTCACACAAACTGATAAGCGAAACAATATTTATAAATGTACGAATTGAAATCAGCTTTTCTTTATCAAGATCATTTTCATCTAGTTCCAATTGATCAATCAAAGCTTTTGTTTTCTTGGCATTTGGGGTTCTATTCTGGCGGTTTATATATAAGTATTTTTGAGAAAACTCTAAAGGTTGTTCAGTAAAAGCGTAATGATTTAACATCTCCTGTAATCTAAGGTATGTACCAGCATGATCAGGAAGATTCGTTTTACTCGAATTTTCTGCCAAAATTTCAAAAGACTTATTTAATATTAATGTAGATAAATGGCAGGGATGTATGCTCTCTATTTTTTCAGCATATAGAGCACTATACCAACGCTTCAGGATTAAAAATTCTGCATATAGTTTTTGGGGTGATGCTTTGGAGTTAGATTTACGATAACTAAGAATAAGTACAGATTTAATAAACTCTTGGAAAATGGGTTCAATGATATTGTTTTCGATACCTTTCAATTTTTTAATCGTGCCAAAAGTGAAATGTATTTTACCACTTCTAGACAACAACCATCCTGATCCAATTGTACCACCAGACCAAGATGAATCGCTCCAATTCCATTTAAAATTAGGCTGTAAATTCTGATGAAAGTAATCTTTTTGCTCATTAATAAAAGCATTATATTTTTCAATGTTCATGAATATCATCCTTCTGTAATGCACAACGAGCTATTACAGATTCAATTTCGAATTTTGTTGACTCATGCACACGAATCAATGGATTTCTAGATACTCCAATTCCATCTGATAGCTTAATAAGATCATTGATTTCACTTTGTATACTTTCTAAAACCTGATTATGGTTAGCCTCAATAAAAGGATGAAAGTACATGCAACCATAACAGTTACGAACAGGTTGAAATAAACATTTGTCCTTATAAGAGCAGCCACCAATATCGTAATAAATTTTGCAACCAATATTGCCCAACACTTTTTTCTGATGCCAATCTTGCTTATAAACTAGCCTTCCAGTCAGGAGCATGGCGATCATTTGTCTGTATAGAGAATTTTTACCAAGTGCCTGTGCTCTAATTTGAGCAAGTTCAGGAGTAGAAAAAATATAATGTCTAGCTGTCACAACAGAAGAATGACCCAAGATATAAGCAATCTCTTCAGCTGAAGAACCTGACATTGCCAGGCTATAACCAACATGATGTCTAAAATCAGAAAAAGAATATTTTTGCTTTATCATTTCGCCTGCAAGAACAGCTTCTCTATAGGTCTTAGGAGCAAAATCAAATAATTGGGTATTAATCGCTTTTAAACAAAAACGTGCTGAATATGCTCCCATGTCAAATAGTTTATCTTTAGGATTTAATTTAAATCTTTTGATATAAGCAATGATAATTTCAGCAACTTCTTCTGGTAGCTTTATAGCTATTTTTTCATGTATGTAGCGTGCTTGTTTTGCATAGGGAATTAGTATGCTATAACGATGGAATTGATCTATCGCACGTGTGGTATCTATTTTTATATCTTCGGCAGATAGTTTAGCTAATTGCACAGGCCTAAGACCAGTTATATAAATCAATCCGAGTATAGAAGAATAGAGTAGAGTTTGATTGTCAACGTCTTTATTTGAGCTCACTATATCGTGGTTTAATTTTGAAAAGCCCTGTTGAATCATTGTGATAATAGGATAATCAATCGGATCTTCATACTGTTGATAATATAATTTTGAATTGAAAGACTTAGGGCGTTCAAGGAACTCCAGTTCGTATTCCTGATCAATATTAAAATCAGAAAAACTTTCTAAAAATAATAATTTAGCTAAAAATTTTAAATTATAGTAATATGTGTGATTATCAAGTTTTGCTAGATTGATTAATATAGATTTTAAATTATGGAAGTTGAGTTTTAAATGATTTCTCTTTAAAAATTTAATCGCATATATATAAGCATAGAATATAACATCAAGTGAGGATGGTGTATTAGTTTGAATATAGCTTGCTAGAAAATATTTCACTAATTTTATTTCGGGCGACAATAATTTAGAAAAATTCAGCTGAATTCGTTCTCCTGAGTAAGTAAAAGTCCAAACTTCATTAGATGTTTGAATAAATTTACTATCAAACTTATCTGCTCTATGAAATTTAATAATTGCTGGTGTATACAAAGACTCTATGAGTCTAAGATCAGCATCATGGAAAATAAGAAAATCACTATGACTATTATCATTTTCTTCAAAATCCATACTTAATTTGGGTATATTATTATCAATCATAATTTATGCTGGAATCTATTGTCCTGATTAAGTTCATAAAATTAGCACGTTCTACAATAAAACGTTTGCCATAATACGTGGGCATTGAACTTGTAGGTGACCAACCACCTAAAGCTCTTAGATCATCCTGTGCTTTTAGCAAAGCATCATTTACACTTTGTCGGAGATCAAAGTAAATAGCATTTTCTTTCTTATACTTCTCAAAAGAAAAACTTAACATCATATAAGCCCAAGAATGTCTACATACGTGTGGAGTTAAACGTTCTATTGAATCATAAGCTGAAATATCAAAACACTCAGGTAGCAATGCTTTTAATGACGAATCTACTTGATCAAATATCTTTTTAACGCTGCCATAACTTAAAGCAGAGTAGGGAGGCTTTAGGGATGTAAATAAAATTTGTGAAGGAATTTCTTTCCGGATTTCATTTATATAAATTTGAAGAATTCTATAGTCTCGCTCCTGTAGTTTAATTACTCGATACGAATATTCATTTTTGATTTTTGGCTTTTTTGATCGATCATCGAACTCATCATCTGTATTTGTAATAATTAAACTAAAGTTATGATTCTGAATTGATTTCTTAATAGAATTAGTTGTTAGTAGCATAAGCTCACCAATTCTAAGACCATAATTAAGCATGAGATGTATGATCAGAAAGTTTCTAAGTTGTACGCTTTTTGACTTAAATGGGTTTAAAGTATTGTATTTATTAGAATTGCTTGGTGAGATAATTGAATATAATCCTTTAATCATCTCATCATTCATACTTTTGAACGAATAATTGATTTCACTTTTAATTGTTTTATTAGACTTTGAAAAGTTGTTTATAATTTTTTTCTTTATATTCATATATTTATTTAATTTTTCTTTAATTTTTTGGATTTCCTTTAGTGAGAGTTGTGGCTGAGATTGGATAGTTAGATATTCATCAATCAAAAAGCTGTAAAACTTTAAGAAGGATCTAACTCTATGACCAATTGTCGTGTAATTAACATGCTCTGCGTTTCTTAACCTTATAAGATTACTTTCATTTTTTTTGTTGTTTTCTAAATAAATAATGAAGTTATCAATTTCGCATTGAATAATTTCAAAGTTATAGGACGTCGAATAGAAAGATTCACAAAAGGAAGTGGCAAACTTTTCAAACCAAAATTCGTACCAAAACTTTAATGCTATCAAATCTGCATTCTGTGTAGAGATACTTTGAAATCTAAGAAACTTCATAGTGTACAACATAGGGTACAAACATGGACAAGATGAGGCTAGATCAAATAAAAGAATAATTTGATTTTCGTTTGAGACTTTTTTTTCCAAATGGACTGTTTTTAAAGCAAACATAGTAAAGTTTGTGAAGTATTTTTAAGGTAAACATATCATAATTTATTAGCAAAGTAGAAATCATTTAAGCTATTGAATTTTGGTGTAAGAAAGAAAGATATGAAGTTATAGTCAGGTATAAATCATTTAACATAATATACATTATGCGAAATGAATACACTTAACAAATTCCTGACGATTTTGAGTAACTACAATCTTTTTGTTCTAAAAACCATATCGGATACCCAAATAAAACTCATTTTTTTCTAAATGTGCTTTCATTTGCTCATCTTGCAATCCACGTACATTCGTAAACTTATTTAATCCGCTTTCAACTTTCCCTAAGTCTATATAGCGATATCCTAAATCAACATTCAATTTATTCATTGGCTTATAGCTCATACCTGCTCCAACTGAATATGCCAGCTGAGTATCCGTGTTTGAACTATATAGACGATTTTCAACACCCTGCCATCCACTTGATTTAATTTTAGCCACGCCTATACCCAATGATCCAAATAATGAAACATTGCGATATACATCAAAGTCTCGATATGCATTTAAAAATAAACTTTGAGTTTTCACTTTGTGGTGATTAAAGCTTGTTGGGAAATTTGTAGAACCACTTGTATATTCATAGGCTTTTTCAAAGCTAAATTCCGCTTCTGTCCGCCAATTATTTTTATAATCATAACCTAAAGCTAAAACTGGTGTTATTTTATCTTTTTTATCCTCACCTTCGATAAACTGCCCGATACCTGGCCTAAGACTAGTGTCCATATTATTGGCTTTCTGAGATGAATAAGCTAATTTTACAGCCGCATAATAGTTATCGGTCAGTGCAAATGCTGTTGAAGAAAAAAATAAAATATTTATTAATAAAAATGACTGTTTCATGTTTAATCCAAATTTAAATATCACTAAGTAACTGTTATATAAAACTATTTTTATATTTTTAAAACCCAAAAACTTTGTTATGATTGGTATTGTGTACTAATTAGTGCTGGGTATGATAGTGTTCAAAAATCTAGACGCCTTAAGCCCATAAAATAAAACACAAATTTAAACTTCTTATATCTCCGACTTCAAAATCAAATTCTCAATACTGTTCATTCATGTTATAAACAGAGTGAAATGAAAACCAACTAAAGCTAAATCTTACTCAATAATGACTAATGATCATGCAAAACTTTTTTTGGTAATTCGAGTGATCGCGGAAAAATAAAATCAAAAGAATCTAGTGCATAACGATAAAGCTGTGCTGGCCTTTTTCCAACAACCTTATTATATGTAGTTTCTACAACTGCACCTGCCTCTATCATACGACGTCTAAAAGCTTTTTTTTCTAATGTATGTCCTAATATAATTTCATAAATAGTTTGTAGCTCTGTAATTGTAAAAAGTTCTGGAACTAAGCTTGCGGGCAATGCGGTATACCGAGTTTTATTAATTAATCGCTCTAAGGCTAAAGTAAGTAGCTCATGATGATCAAAAGCTAAAAGAAGATTTTTAGCTTTTGTGACTGGAACCCATTCGCTATATTCAACTAATGTTTGAGGCTCAAAGGCATTAATATCAATTAAAGCAAAATATAAAACTGTAACAGCCCAACCACGAGGGTCGCGTTCAGCATTACCTACTGAGGCAACCTGTTCCAAATATGGTGAAGCAACCCCTGTTTTCTCTACAAGTTTTCGATAAGCCGTAGCCATGAGATCTTTATCACTAACCAGATCAGCAAAACCACCTGGCAAGGCCCACTGATCTTTAAATGGAAAATTTGGGCGTTTAATTAATAAAACTTGTAGTTGCCCATTAGACACAGAAAAAATAGCCATATCTACTGTTAATAATGGTGCATCAAAATTACGATGATCATAATTGGCTAGAAATTCTTGTTCTGTTTGAGCAGTCACTTTAAGTACCTCACAAAAAACGATAAACCGATATTTATAATATCGGTTTATGTATTCTAAGCTAAGTAATCATTAAGCGCTCACGAATTTGATTTAAATTGCACTCATCAATTAGCTTACCATTTTCGAAGACTACTTTTAGTGCACCTTTTTTTTCTTGTTCCTGTGTTTGCTGATCAAACAAAGTAAAGCCTATTTCACTTTCCTCGACACGTAATAGACCTTTTGCAGATTTCTTCACTCCAGAATCAGTAATTGGATCTTTGAATAATTCTCGACCAACACCATTTACCTGTCCCCAAGTTGCTTTAACTGCAAAGCCAAAGTTATCTCTTGTTAAATAATTATAGGTAAAACTACCAATTCCAAATACTAAATTATTTGAAGCAAAACCTTTGCTTTCCAAATTCTGAAGTATATCTTGTGCTCGTTCTAAAGTAATAGAGTCACCATAAATAAGGCCTATGCGCTCATTTAAAACTTTATAACCTTTATCAGTAGTTGTTCCACCAAATATTTCCCACAAACATTGAACTGCGCCTTTATAAGCAGGACTATCAAATTGTGCGTCTGGATCTCCACATATGATTTTGACTGGATCACCAGAGTCTGGACGAAATACTAATTTAGCTAAACCCAATGCATTCGGTTTTCTGGTCAAAATTTCAGATTTCAGTGCGACTGTAAATTGTGTTATTACACGCCAGAAATCCCAAGTATCTGACACAATGCTAATAACACCTGAAGGATACAAATCACAAATTAAACGTCTGAATGTCTCCAGTTCATTATCTTCTGCCCCCATACACATTACACTATGTTCTGTTGCTGGCACTGAAACTCCAATTATTCCAGTTGCATTATAATAATTTTCTGCATAATCAATCGATGCGACAGAGTCAGTACCAATAAAACTGGTTAAATGTCCCACTCCAGATTGAGCGGCATCATATATTCCACTCATCCCTCGGCTACTAAAATCATGACCTTGTAGAGGTAAAAAATCTAATGGAGCGCCAGTTTTTTGCGCAAATTGAGTCAATAATCGCTTATATTCATATGCAATTGTCGCAGTTGTACAGCTTTTCCAAAGCTCGGCACTAAGTATAGTCTCGATATAATTCGTTAACCAAAAGAAGCGTGGATCAGTATTGACTAAAGTTAGTACTGGTACACGCATATTGACACGACTGCCTTCTGGCAATGCCTTTATACGTAATGGCAAATAACCTAAATCATGTAACATCTCAATGTGATCAACGGGTATTGCCCCTTCTCCCAGCGCACTATCCATACGATGTTTATATGCAGCTACCACTTTATTTTTCGGTTGCTGAAAAAAGCCTTCATTCCAAGTATCAATCAAGAAATGCTTAATAAAACCCTGAAGGCCAAAAAATATAACTTTATCATCAAAATCTGCAAGCATTCTGGCTAATCGAGATGAACGAGGTGTAAAGTTTGCATAGACATACTCTGTACCATCTGGATACTGACGTCTGTGATCTGCTTTGTAAAAATCAATAGCATTCAATGGATTAATTTTCATACTCATGTTTATTTTCCTTATCTTGCTACAAAATTAATAATCGAAACTTTATTTTGAGGTGGCTGTGGAAGACTATTTGATGCAAAGATTCGATCAATCAAACCATCAAATACATGAGTACCTTTACTAAAGATACCGTGGGTGACATAGAGTATGATCTTGCTACAATTTAGGCGACGTAGCTCTTGAGCAATACCGATAAACGTTGCCCCACCATCACAAATATCATCAGTAATTACTGCAGTTAACCCTGTTAAATCCGATGTATTCACCTGTATACCCAATATTTTCCCAGTTTCTGGATTACGTTTTTTATCGCATTGAACGACTATTATTGGTTGCTGACGCTGATCATTGAAATCATGGGCTATGATCTGTGTGCGAGATTTTGCACCCTGATCAGGACAAATCAACACAGTTTTTTCTTCTTTAAGTAACGCAACTAATTCAGGACTTTGTTTGATGATTTCTAGTGAGCTGATATTTATAATTTCTGTAAATGAAGTATTAGAAGCAAGTAGCGCTTCTGTCACTTCACTATGACAATCCCACACGGTCACCCGCCCTTGCTTTCCCTTCTGGTGAACAGCATTGATGTTAAGTAATCTTGTCATTACATCTAGGGAAAATGCTTGACCAAAAGCACAAATACGATCTTGCCGTGCATATGGAAAATATGGAATTTCAAGATTGATCGTTAGACCCTGATTTAATAATATATTTTCCAATAATAAGTAATCCATAACATCATGGCTGCAGCGTAAATTTGCCTGTACTGATACCACTCCACTCAGCTCTTTTAGTATTAATTCATCCAACTGAACATGACGTTCTCCACCAGAAAACTGTTTAAAATTTACTGGAACATGATTATTTATTGCATCTAAGAGCTGAATAGACATGTCATTTTCCTTAGTTTGGTCACTGTAGATCTATATAGTGGCACACAGCCATTATATTTTGCAAGAAAAAAATGGAGGACTTTTCTCCATTGCTATAACAAATGATATGTTTCTCAGATAAAACAAGAAGTTAGAATTTCATTATCTCAAAACTATTTTTTACTTGAAAACAAAATATATTTAGTTGTATTTGTAGGTTAAATCGTTTCTTTGATCTAATGTTTCCATATCAAATTGATCGACTCTATTTATTTATGCAAAAGTAAAAACATTTCTGTTTAAATATTAAACAATGCAGATTATTTTCCTAAATAAATGCATTAATGTTATTATATATCAGCAACTTAAGTTGGTATCTTTGTTTTTTATATCTTGTGAGTAATCCACAAATTCTGCGGACAACTCTAGGGATAACCATCGTATAAGTCATTTTGGCCATCATAAACTGGGCTTATTCTTTTACTTAAACCCAAGTCGCTAACTGATTTTCCTCTGATTCTAAGTAATGATATTCATTCATACGTAATAAATGAAAACTTTGATCTTTAAAATTTAGTGTTGTAATGCTGGCATTACTAATCTTCCAAATCAATTCTGCTGTCCCTTCAAAATCCAATCCTAATAATTTAGCAATAACCAGAGAAATTACGCCACCAGAGCTAAATACAACAGCATGCTTAGGCGTGTATTGATTAAGCTGCTGAGCTAGGTTGACTAATGCTCGCTCCACACGTTGATTAAATTCAATCCATGATTCTGTATATTGATGATCATACTGAGCATCAATCCAACGTTTCATAGCAGCATTAAATATCTCTGTCATGAATTCTGTCGGATTTTCGGCGTTGCTCATATCTTGTTTGACCAACTCTGGATTTGCAAATCGTGCATTATAAAGTGCGAATATTTGTTGATGATCAAATTCATTCCATGCTGTATCGGTATGAATAGATGGTTGTGAAAAATATTGCATCGCTAAATGTGCAGTCTGTTGATGGCGCTGCATAGATCCAGCAATAACAAACGGTGTCTCATTGATAATTTGACCTAAATACTGCCCTAAAACTTGAGCTTGGATTTCACCCTTAGAAGACAATTGATCATAATTTTTATGGCCAAAAGAAGCCTGTCCGTGACGAATAAGATGAATGATAGTCAATCTAAACTCCCTAAAATTATTAAATCTTACAAAATCTTTTTCTAGTTATAGTCTTTAAGCAGCAGTATCTGCAATACTTTTATACATAGATCAGTTTTGTGCCCGATTATAGATATCCTTGAAACAGCCCTTAAAGTATTAGGCCTTATCTTTACCAATAAAGTAATTTAAGCGAAATCGATCAAATATCATTAAACTTTAAACTATCCAATAATTACACTTTTGTTTAAAATACCTTATCTATACGACAAGTTATATTTATTTCAATCAAAAATATTTATCCAATAACGGACAAAAACTATGATCCAAAATACGAGTCATTTTTCAGAACCTGCAAATAAAGATTTCCCATATTCTGCAAAAGGCCGATTTGGTCGCCTATCTTATTTAGCATGGTTGTTCATTACGAGTGTACTTTATAGCTGTGCATTACTTATCGTCATGTTGCTAGGAATAATTACCTATGCAACTTATGGCGCAACCATGACAGATATTGGTGATTTCCTATCCACAGCCCTTGGTATTATTACAGCAGTACTATTCGTTGTGGTTATCATTAGTGCCGCAGTACTTAGTATTATTGTCAGTATTCGACGCATCCATGATCTTAATAAAAGTGGCTGGTTATGCTTACTATTTTTAATCCCCATTGTGAACATTATTTTTGGTATCTATATGATGCTAGCACCAGGTACTCAAGGTGAAAATAACTATGGTCCACCACGTATTACTGAACAAACTGAAAAATTGATTGGTATTCTTTACTGTGTTTTTCTTGCAACTACTTTTATGTTCTATGCAGGTTTTATGACTTTTGCAACTGCTTTTTCAAGTCAATTTGCAGAGCTACAACAGCACACCTTGATAGAAGACTCTACTCAATCAGACTCAACTCAGTATCAAATTAATGAAGAAGAAACTGAGCATGCGGCAAGCCAACCTACAGTTTAATCACCTCATGACCAGCTAATTTAAAAAATGGCCTAAATATTGATTTAGGCCATTTTTACTTATAAGTTCTACTTAGTTATCGGTATGCAAACTGCACCATTAAACGGAAGGCTCCAGCAATTAAAAAAAGAACCAGAACACCTGCGAGCCACAGCATTGCAAACCACTTTAATTCTGAAATTTTCATCACTCCCTCCCTTAATGATAGCCTTCATCACCAATACGAACTTTATCTCTAAATACCCAATACGATAAACCAGTGTAAATCAAAATAATTGGAATTAAGAGCAAGGCACCAATTAAGGCAAAAAGTTGACTACTTAATGGTGATGCAGCATCCCAAATTGTTATCGATGGTGGAATAATATATGGCCATAAACTAATGATGAATCCTGTATAAGCCAAGAATACCAATGCTAATGTATAAATAAATGGACTAAGCTCTTGACGCAGTTTGCATGCACGTAATGCAAGTCCGGTAAAAAGTAAGACCAATATAGGTACTGGACTAAAATACATTAATTGTGGCTGACTAAACCAACGTTCTGCAATTTGTGGTTGTAAGATTGGAGTATAAATGCTGACACAACCAAAAATAACCAATAATGCAAGGATTAGTTTTGGCATCAATTTATACATAGTCTCTTGAATAGAAGCCTCTGTCTTGAAGATCAACCAACCACATCCTAATGCAGCATATAGCACCACTACACCAACACCAGTAAATAAACTAAATGCACTCAACCAATCGAGTCCACTCCCTGCATACATTCCATTTTCGACTTTAATACCCTGAATATAAGCGCCTAAAATGACCCCTTGGAAAAAACTTGCCAAAATTGAGCCACAAATAAATGCTTTATCCCACCAATGCTTAGATTTGTTTGCTTTAAAGCGAAATTCAAATGCGACTCCACGAAAGATCAAAGCAATCAACATCAAGATAATTGGCATATACAATGCAGATAGCACAGTCGCATAGACTAAAGGAAATGCTGCATATAAAGCTGCACCCCCAAGAACCATCCAAGTTTCATTACCATCCCAAACAGGAGCAACAGTATTCATCATCACATCACGTTCTTGTTGACCTTTAACAAAAGGGAATAAAATTCCAATCCCAAGATCAAAGCCGTCAAGAATGACATAAATCAATACGCCGATCGCGATGATTATTACCCAAATCAATGATAAATCAATCATTTGTCATGCTCCTGCGAATTAGATGCTGTTGTAGTTGATTGTGAGTTAGAAGAATCTAATTCATCTTCAACACTACTTAATGGACGTTTAGATGCTTGAATAACCTCACTATCAGCATGTAATTCAGGCTGTGAATAAACAAACTCAGGACCTTTGTGCATGATTTTGAACATGTAGTAAATCCCGATTCCAAATACAACACAGTAGACCACTACAAATATAATTAGACTTAAACCTACTTGTTCAGCAGAAACAGGAGATAATCCATCTTTGGTTTTTAAAACACCATAAACTAACCAAGGCTGACGTCCAACCTCAGTCGTAAACCACCCTGCAAGCAAGGCAATAAACCCTGATGGCCCCATAACCACTGCAAAACGCTGTAGCCATTTATTCTCATAAAGTTTTTGATTTTTACGTAATACTAATCCTGCAAGTGCCAATAAAATCATGAGCATTCCAAGGCCTGCCATGATACGAAAACTCCAGAACACAACTGTTGAATTTGGGCGCTCTTCAGGTACAAACTCTTTTAGGCCTTTAACTTCACCATCCATGGTATGAGTCATAATTAAGCTACCAAGATTAGGAATCCCAATCGCATATTTAGTCTCTTCAGCCTCCATATCTGGAATGCCAAATAAATATAATGGCATACCACCTTCTTTATTGGTTTCCCAGTGGCCTTCCATTGCAGCAAGTTTAGCTGGCTGATGCTTTAAAGTATTTAAACCGTGCATATCACCGATAAAAATTTGCAATGGCGCAAGTATCAGTAATAACCACATTGCCATTGAAAATGAAGTCTTAACCAAAGTATCTCGACGACCTTTCAACAAATGCCATGCAGATGTAGCTAAAACCAATAATGCTGAAACTAAAAATGCCGCCGCAGCCATATGGGCAAGTCGGTATGGGAAAGATGGGTTAAATACAATAGCAAACCAATCTTCTGGCACAATGATGCCATTCTCATAGCTAAAACCTTGTGGTGTTTGCATCCAGCTATTTGAAGATAAAATCCAGAACATGGAAATACACGTACCGACAGCGACCATTAATGTTGCAAAAAAATGCGCTCTAGGACCAACTCTTCCCCAGCCAAATAACATGACACCTAAAAATCCTGCCTCTAAGAAGAAAGCACTTAAAACTTCATAGGTAAGTAAAGGGCCTGTCACACTACCTGCTATGCGAGAAAACTCACTCCAGTTCGTTCCAAATTGGTAGCTCATGACTACACCTGAAACAACCCCCATACCAAAAGCGATAGCAAAAATTTTGGCCCAATATTTAAATAGATCTCGATAAACTGGATCGTTAGTTTTTAACCAACGCCATTCAATCACTGCTAAAAAACTTGCTAAACCAATTGAAATCGCTGGAAAAACAATATGAAACGATACAGTAAATGCAAATTGAATACGTGCTAATTCAAGTGCGGTCATTCCTAAATTCATTGGCAGACCTCACTAAATTGAAGCAAAACATATTGGTTCATACTATTTTTAACGTGAATAGCTCCACGGTATTGCATCTGGCAATACTGAAAATAATTTTGCATGTGTTCACTCTACAATGTGAAATTAATCGAAACTTAAACGATAGATAGTTGTAGAGTGCTTGGTGGTGCACGACCTTGTGGTAGTAAATAAAGTCTCTGAAGCTCAAAGTAAACATGCTTAAAGCTTTCGCTATAAGCCAACAGACGCACCTGTATTCGAACTAAAACTTCTTTTAAGTCAAGTTCTGGTGGTAAATGTAAGTTGCCATAGATTGTACAATACTGACATTGATGGGTCAGATCATGATGATTATGACCCGCCGTTGAATGTGCATGGTCTGAAGCCGAGACTGTATGTTCAAGTTGATGATTAGCATGTTGTGCAACAGAGGCTTGATGAGAAGACTGATTTTGGTTGTCTTGTAATATTTGTTTTGAGCTAAAAGCTTGAGAAATTAACTCACATACCGGTGCGATTTGATATTGCTCCGGTAGCAAAGGCTGTAAGAATACAGCGAACTGTAATAGAACTGTCGCAAATGCGAGCAGTATTCCACTTGTTCTTAGCAAGACAACGATCTCAACTTAAAGTGAATCTGTATAACTAACTAAAGGTTTATACAAATTGAACACCTGATTGGCCTAAATACGATGTAGATAACCAAGCTCTATTGTAGGATTAATTTATAATATTTTGCCAGCCTTTAAGCTTTAAAAATGAACGTTTTTTACAGTAAATATGAATAAAGGAGCCCTTTTGTCTGAAAATACAGCATTTACAATATATTGAAATAAAAAAGACCAGTCATGACTGGTCTTTACTAATATCTATAAGATCAATTATTTAACTCAAACATGAGCAGATAAATGATAACTAAAATTTAGCATAGAGGACTTTTTCAGAAACAAGATCCTGCCAAATATTACGTAATACCGGTAAATAGAATTTTTCACCAAGATCAACGAGATCCGCATCAATTAGACCATGCACCTCATGCATAAATAAATAGTCTAATTCGACAGTTGATAGATTACTCTGTGACTTTTTCAATAAATGACGTTTTGCATTTGCTTTTTTAACCAGAGCATCTGCATATGCGCGATCTTTATATTGACTGAGTGCATTTAAACGTAATTCGATAACACCCCAACCCTGCAATAGCTTTTGAAATACTTCAAAATCATGAGTTGTAGATTCCCAACTCATTTGCTCTAGGTTTTCATCTTCTGGTAATACTGGAAGCAATAGTTCCATTACACTAGGAAAAATCTTTTTAAAACTTAAAATAAATTTAACTGGATGCTCGCCAGGATAATCATCAAATTGCACTGTATTTTGAACATCTGTTAAATATATATCGAGCATTGAAAAAAGCCTTGTGTAACTAACTGTATTATAAGGATTTTATTTTTACCTCGCAAAATAAATGCAAAATAAATGCAAAACCCTAAAAAAATTGAAGATGCATTTTAGCAATTATGACATTTTATTCAATGTAAAAAACCTCTTATTTAGAGGGCCATGCTTCAATCAGTTTTTCTTTATCAATTCGCTCTGCATCACAGCTTCTTGCCATTTTTGTATATTCTGCTGTGCACTGCTCGAATACGTCTGACTGGACTGTGATGTATTTAATAATGGTTTCTCTGGGAGCGTTGGACAAATTCCGCTTTGCTTCACTGAGTTGCTTTGACAGGCTGTTAGCAGCACGATCGGCAGCAACAGCATCATCGTTAGCAGTTTTGATTTTTTGATTCGCATTTTGTTCTGCCTTTAATAAATTATCCTGATATGTTTTTTCCTTGGCCAAGGCTTCGGATTGTGCTTTGGACATGGCTTGTTCGTATGGTTTTACTGCTTTGGCCACTTCGGTTTTTACTTTGGTTTGGCATTCAATTTTTAGCTTGGCCAAATCACCGGTTAAACGATTCGATTGCCAAGTTTGAAAAACTGAATACAGCAGCAAAACAATAATCATGGTCCAACGTTTGTTATTTAAAATGAAAGCGAGTATCTGCATTAGTTTTCCCCCATACACTTTTCATAACGCGCTTGTTGACGAGTCCATACACCATAGCAATTGCTTGAACGCACACTGCAGTCTTTCTTACCTACATACTTCCATTTAAGTAGCGACTTACATGCTTGGACGTGTTGGCCAGACTTCAAGTTACGAAGCATTGAAGATCCAGACCAAGCACCTGTACCAAACTGATATGTAAAATCCATGTATAGGTCATATTCAGCTTGGGATAGCTTCACGCCCTGCAGCGACTTGTTAAATCGTTGTGCATCCTTGGTCATGTGAATCTGCAGATATTCCATACCGGTCTTTTTATCGATCGGCTTATCTGTGATTTTCACCTTTTGGCCATTTGGGTGCACTGTAGATCCATAGCCGATAGTGGCCACTTTTCCAGAGTCGTAATAAGGCTTAGAGCTAAAGCCCTCATAATTGGAAGTGAATAGAACACCGGCTGCAGATATAACAGTGGCTGCAGTTACAGCATACTTAGTCTTTGACATTGCATTGGGCCTCCAATTCTTTAAGTTTAAGTTGGTGAATTTGATCAGCACGTTTATTTTCTTGACGCTTGTAATACACGTTGATTAGAAAACTAAATAGACTAATAACTAGACCACCAATACCTATCATCAAGCCCATAGCAGTGACTGGATCTATACCAGCGAACTTACCAGCTACAGATGCAGCACCGCCTATCACTGTTGTTTTTGCTGCTGCAGAAGTGGCTACACTTGACGCTTCAATAATTGTTTGTGAATCAGACATTTTTTATGTCCCCATTAAAAAACCCTGCAGTAATTAAGCCGCAGGGTTTAGTGGGGTTTGTTGGGTGA
>NZ_BBRX01000022.1 GCF_000829675.1 Acinetobacter rudis | reverse complement strand
ATCGTGAACAAGATGAACAGAAAAAACATGAGAAAACTGAGTTATTACAACAGGCCAATCAGGCTTATGAGGCAAAGGATTTGTTTGCTTTGTTGGCGCTGCAACTTCAGTTAGGTCAGCAAGTAAAACAATTGGCAGATCAGCAATTGAAGGCTTATAACATCATGTTAGAAGAGCAACTGGAAAAACTTACTCAGGACGTAGATGAGATTATCTATTCATTTAATTGGAGTAAGCGGATGTTGTCAATCAACCGCAAGATTAAGGTCAGTGATTTGCATGCACAATATGAGCAAGACTGGTCTGAGCTGGGAAAGCGCTTAAAACGTGATGAAATTATTTTACATAGCTTTAAAGATTTTCAGGCACTGAAGGAGCTGATGAGCAGTCCATATATGTGGGGGATGTGCTAGCAGGCCAGTGTTGAAATCTTAATGCCAGAGCAGAAAAAGCCGATCATGTGATCGGCTTTTGCTTAAATGGTCGAAGAGAGCTTAAGGTGCTTCTTCTTCAAACTCTGGTTTAACTTGAACAATGAAGTCTTGACGGTTGAGACCACGCCAAAGAGCGAAGGTTGTACCGATATAGATCGAAGAGTAAGTACCGACGAACACACCAATAAACATGGCAACAGAGAACCATTTTAGTCCGTCACCACCCAAGAACATCATAGACAATACAACCAAGAGTAAAGTCATTGAGGTGTGAATGGTACGACGTAGGGTTTCAGTCAAGGAAATGTTGACGATCTCAGCTGGAGTTGCCCCACGGATTTTACGGAAGTTCTCACGAATACGATCAGATACAACAATGTTATCGTTCAGTGAGAAACCGATGATCGCAAGCAATGCAGCCAAAACAGTGAGGTCAAATGGCCACTGCATCAATGCAAACACCCCGAGTGTAACCACGATATCATGGAACAAGGAGAGTACCGCACCAATAGCGAGTTTGAACTCAAAGCGAATGGTCACATAAACGAGCATTAAGATCAGCGCAAGTGCGACAGCACCCGCTGAACGTAAGTAAAGCTCATTACCTACTTGACCACCAACAGAGTCCACTTTATGTACTTTGGCAGGGTTGTTTGGTAACTGTACTGCAGCCGTAATGGTGTTGTTTAAGTCTTCAACTTTAAGATCAGCCTGTACTGGCATACGCACCAAGAGGTCTTTTTGTGTACCTAAGGTTTGTACCATGGCATCTTTAAAGCCCGCTTTTTCAAGCGCATTAATCACATCAGTTTGATTGGCTGCTTGTTGATAGTTCAACTCAGCCGAGATTCCACCAGTAAAGTCCAAACCTAAGTTAAGATTTTTACTGAAAAGGAAAAACAAACTACCGATGGTCAAAATGATGGAGATGATTGCTGCAGGAGCAGCGATCTTCAAAAAGTTAATGACGCGTTCGTCATCTGGGCGACCGTACTTTTTCGGTGGTTGAGTCATATCTGTCATCAGTGATCTCCTATATGCTCAACTTTTTCAAGTTACGTTTTTTACCATAGATGATCTGTACAATACCGCGTGTTACTGTAATCGCAGTAAACATCGAGCACATAATACCGATCATTAATGTCACAGCAAAGCCTTTGATCGGGCCTGTACCAATCAAGAACAAGATCGCAGCAACCAACATCGTGGTCAAGTTGGAGTCGAAAATGGTGTTATAAGCTCGGTCATAACCAGCGACAATCGCTTGTTTAGGCGAAGCCCCCCATTTGATTTCCTCACGTATCCGCTCACAGATCAGTACGTTCGCATCGACAGCCATACCAATGGTAATCACGATCCCCGCAATACCTGGTAGGGTGAGGGATGCACCTAACCAAGACATAATGGTTAAGATCATGGCAAGGTTAAGGACTAATGCAACGTTGGCAATCACACCAAAGAGACGGAAGAAAACCACCATCCAAAGCGCAACTAAGATAAAACCAACTTGGGTAGACAATAGACCTTTATCGATATTTTCTTGACCTAGACTTGGTCCAATCACACGTTCTTCAACGAAGTACATCGGCGCAGCCAAAGCACCAGCACGTAGCATCAAGGCCAATTCATTTGACTCTTGTACAGACATACCGTTAATGACGAAGTTAGAGCCGAGGACGTCTTTAATCGTTGCAGCACTAATCACTACAGATTCTGTATATGGTGTGCGGACTTCAACCATTTCACCTGTTTCAGGATCGGCAATAGAAGAAATCTTTTGCTTGCTCTCAATGAACAATACAGCCATACGTTTACCAATCGCAGTACGTGTAGCATCTGCCATTAGCTTACCGCCAGCACTGTCTAGATTGACAGAGACTTGTGGTTGACCGCTTTGTTGGTCGTAAGTCGTTGAAGCACCTTGAACACGTTCACCAGTAAGGATACGAGTACGGTTCAGTAAAATTTGTCTACCGCTATCTAAAGAATCTAAGGCAAATGCTTCAGTTCCAGCAGGGATAGTCCCAGAAGGTTGTCCTGTATACGGATCAATCACTTGATCGTTAAGATCCGAAACCATACGGAACTCAAGGTTAGCTGTACGCCCCAAGACACGTTTTGCTGCTGCTGTATCTTGTACACCAGGAAGTTCAACCACGATACGGTTGCTACCTTGTGTTTGTACCACAGCCTCAGAAACGCCGAGTTCATTAATACGGTTACGTAGGGTCATCAAGTTTTGGCTTAATGCGCCAGACTGGATTTCCTGAGTTTTTGTATCGCTATAGGTCAGTTTTAGGATAGGGCCATTTTCAGTTGCTAAGGCTTGCTGATTAAACTGGTTACCACCGTTACCGCGTAAAAAGTCTGCAGCCGCACTACGGTCTTCATTGTTGGCAAACTGTAGAGTAATAACATTGTTGCTAAGAATTAAGTTATTAAATTTTAGTTTGTTCTCACGCAATTGACGACGTAAATCAGTAGCTGAAGTTTCCATACGTTGTGAAACGGCTTTGTTCATATCAACTTCGAGGAGGAAATGTACCCCACCACGTAAGTCCAAGCCGAGTTTCATTGGTTTGGCACCAATTTTTTGCAACCACTCAGGTGTAGTTGGAGCCAAGTTGAGTGCAACAACGTAGGTGTCACCTAGTCCAACACGTAACGCTTCTTGTGCTTTAAGCTGATCAGTCGTAGAACTTAAGCGGAGTAAAGCGGCGTTATTGTTAAAACTATTGTCGTGAGTTACTATTTTCTCACTATTTAATATTTGCTCTGCCTTTTGTATCACGCTTTGGTCAATGGTAGTACCAGCTTTGGCACCAGAGATTTGAACCGCAGGCTCATCAGGATACAAACTAGGCAGTGCATATATTGTACTGATCACGAGAACAACCAAGATCAGTAAATATTTCCATGCCGGATAACGCATTTGCTTTCTTCTTAAAATTAAAAAAAAGCCGTGCTCTCACACGACTGATTTATGATTAGAGATTGTTGAGTGTACCTTCAGGTAAGACTGAAATTACACTAGCACGTTGGATTTTTACTTCATTACCGCGACTTAGTTCAATCACAGCAAAATCACCTTCAAGTTTAATGATGCGGCCCATTAATCCACCCGCAAAAACTACTTCACTGCCTTCACCTAAACTTTCGATCAGCGAACGATGCTCTTTGGCACGTTTAGATTGTGGACGCCAGATTAAAAAGTAGAAAATTGCAACAAAAACAGCAATCATCAACAAGTTGGCCATCATACCTGGACCTTGTGCTGTTGCATCTGCAGCATGGGCAGTTGAAATAAATAAACTCATGGTTATATCCTAAAGTTAAAAAGTGGTTGTCATTTCAGCTGACATTTAAATCAATTTGTTTTGCAATTTACCTTGTCTTGAGAGTCAGCGCAAATGCTGTCTCAGTCATCTTCTGGACAAGGTGGAACTTCTAATCCACGACGTTGATAAAAATCAGTTACGAAGTCATCAAAAGTCCCATTGTCTAAGGCATCACGAATTTGTTGAGTAAAACGTTGGTAATAACGTAAATTATGAATTGTCCCTAGCATCGAGCCTAACATTTCTCCACACTTCTCTAAATGAAATAAATAAGCGCGGGTAAAGTTTTTACAAGTATAGCAATCACAGTGTGGATCAAGCGGTTGTTGATCATGACGATACTGACTATTACGAATACGTACTAAGCCATCCGTAACAAAGTAATGACCGTTGCGCGCATTACGTGTAGGCATGACACAGTCAAACATATCGACACCACGACGAATCGCTTCAACGATATCTTCAGGTTTACCTACACCCATCAGATAACGTGGTTTGTCTGCTGGCATTTTAGCAGGTAAATAGTCTAAGACTTTGAGCATTTCTTCTTTAGGTTCACCTACGGATAATCCGCCAATGGCATAACCATCGAAGCCGACTTCAAGTAAACCCGTCAATGATTCATCACGTAAGTCTTCATACATCCCACCCTGAATGATACCGAATAGAGCATTCGGGTTACCATTTTCTTCATGAGCTGTTTTACAACGTTTAGCCCAACGTAAAGAAAGCTGGAGAGACTTCTGTGCTTCTTCATGTGTTGCAGGGTATGGGGTGCACTCATCAAAGATCATCACAATGTCTGAATTCAGTACACGTTGAATTTCCATTGAAATTTCAGGCGACAAAAATACTTTTGAACCATCAATAGGTGAACGGAAAGTTACACCTTCTTCTTTGATTTTACGCATAGCCCCTAAGCTAAATACTTGGAAGCCACCTGAGTCAGTGAGGATGGGTTTATCCCACTTGATGAACTCGTGTAAGCCACCATGTTCTTTAATCACTTCTAAGCCAGGGCGTAAGTAGAGGTGAAAGGTATTACCTAAAATGATTTGTGCTTGAATTTCTTCAATATCACGAGGCAGCATGCCCTTAACTGTACCGTAAGTACCGACAGGCATAAACACAGGCGTTTCAACCACACCATGTTCTAGGGTGAGGCGACCACGACGGGCACGACCTGACTGCGCTAATTTCTCAAACTTCATAAATGATCCGAATCAAGGCGAAAAAACAGTTCGCTGATAAATTGTTGCAAAAGGGGATTATTTTCACTGATTTTCTTTACGAAAGCCAGCAATGTTACTTATTTTAAACCACTAAAATTTGGATCGTTTTTTAGAATCGCGCAAATACGAAGCGTGTTGTCATGTTGCTTAAACTCAATTGTGTTTTGAGCATTAATTTGGTGTTATTGCCTCACATTTGGCTCAAAAACACGCTCTTCAATGAGGTACATGGGGGCAGCCAAAATACTTGAACCAAGCATCAAGGCCAACTTATTGGACTCTTCTATTGATATACTATTGATGCTGAAACTAGAACCCAATACCTCATTGATTTTTGCAGCGCTAATCACTACAGATTCAGTATATGGGATATATGTTGCGATCATTTCACCTGTTTTGGGGTCGGCAATAGACGTAATTCGTAGTTTATTTTCAATGAGTAATATGGCCATACGTTTACCAATGGCGCTACGTGTTGCATCAGCCATGAGTTTAGTGCCTGTACTGTCTAGGTTCACAGACACCAGTGCTAGTCCACTTAGTTGGTCATGGTTTGTTGAAATACTTTGAATATGTTCATTCGTTAAAAGACGAGTATGGTCGAGTAAAATTTGTTTTCCGCTATCTAATGAGTCGAGGGCAAATACTTCAGTTCCTGCAGCTAAAGTCCCTATCGCTTGGCCTGTGGATCGGTCGATTATCTGATCATTGAGATCTGAAACCATACGAAACTCAAGTGTTAGGGGGCGAGCTAAGATATATTTTATTAGCATCGGGTCTTGTACACCAAGAAGTTTAACCTCGATGCGGTTGTTTGCTTGGGGGCGTACCGTCGATTCAGAGATGCCAAGTGCTTTAATCCGGTTATGTAGGGACATCAGGTTTTGGCTGAGTATGCCAGATTGGATTTCCTGAATTTTTGTATCACTGTAAGTGAGTTTTAAAATCGGGCGATTTTCAGTGACTAAGGCCTGCTGGTTAAATTGCTTAGCTGTATTCGTAGCTAAAAAACTGGCTGCAATACTGCGATCTTGTTGATTGGCAAACTGTAGAGTAATCGCATCATTACTATAAGATAACTTATTAAATTTTAGTTTGTTTCCACGTAATTGACGGTCTAAATCAGTGACTACGGTTGCCATGCGTTGTGCAATGGCTTTATTCATATCAACTTCAAGGAGGAAGTATATTCCACCACGTAAAGCTGCTTGTGCTTGAAATTGATCCGTTGTTGATCCTATACGGAGTGGAGCCGTGTTATTGTTTAAATGCTTCGTATGCGTTACTGTTTTTTCACTTGTTAATATTGACTCTGCCTTAGGCGTCAAGCCTTGGTCAATGCTCGTCACTGCTTTGGTCGCAGGGATCTGTACTGCAGGTTGATCAGGATACAAACCTGGCCGTGCATCTACTTTATTGATGCTAAGGATTACCAAGAACGGTAAATATTTCCATGCTGAATGAGGCATTTGCTTTCTTCTTAAAATTTAAAAAAGTTGTGCTCTTACACGACTGATTTATGATTAGAAAATGTTGAGTTTACTTGCAGCTAAGACTTGAACATACACAAGCGTATTGGATTATTTACTTCAATACCACGACTAAGTCTAGGATTTACTGTTATGAATCAGCAACTTTATCTATAGGGGAAGGATTTAGTCTGCTCGATCTAATGGCTTTTGCTGAGTCGTCTCTGCCTGATAATAAGGCTTTTTCACTCTCACTTTTTTCAAAAAACGCAAAGGATTGAGTTTGCTGACAAGACTTTGTGGCATTGGGCAAGCTTCGCCCAAGACTAAGGCTGCTAGCACTTCACTACACAGTGGTGCAAATAAAAAGCCTTTGGAGCCTAAGCCAGCAAAGGTATAGATTGCTGGATTTGTTGCAGTGGCCTCAACCATTGTACCGAGTAATGGGAAATAATCTGGGCTTTGAGCGCGAACAGAGGCACGTCCTGACCATTCTTCAACAGGACTGAGCTGTTTAGCAAAATCTGCCGCCACACTGTTGATAAGTTCTAAGTTATGCACATGATCTTCGACAAGCACCTGATCATCTTCACGTCCAGGGTAAAATGAAGCCCCTAAAATCAATCGTTGTTCATCGAGCTGCATACAGTAGCCACCATAACTAAAAGCTTGGTTTTGTGGCAGGGTATGCGCAACATTGTTGAGCCAACTGACTTGACCTCGAATCGGTTTTAGCTCGGGATAGTGCTGAGATGTACTGGTATTAAAGAGTTCTGCACTGGCTTTTGCACAGCATATAATCACCTGATCATAGCCAGACCAAGTATCTAGTTGATTATGTAGTTGCCATGTTTGGGGTTGAGTGGGATCGGCTTGAATAGAGGTGATTTTTGCTTGGTGGAACTGAATATTTGGCTGTCCTAATATTTGTTCAGCCAGTTGCTTAGGCACAACTGCACCTGCTTCATTTAAACATAGGCTCGCATGCTGCTGTCCCAGTGGTGTTTGGCTCGCAGTATAAGCAGTTGCAACATTTTCAGGATATTGAGTTGCAAGTTCTAGCAAGCTTTCAGGATTTTTTTGTGCGAGCTGATAAATGCTTAAGCGGCGAAACCCTAAAAACTGTGGATAATGGCGCTGTGCATATTGCCAAGACAAAGTCATAAGATGTTCGCTACTTTGCTCAATAGGGCAAAGTTTGGGATTAAGCAAGGCAAGAGGATTACCTGAGGCACCTGCTATTGGAGCAGTTTGATCAAATAGTTCGACTTGGTGATGGCGCTGTGCAAATGCCCAAGCAACACTTAAACCTGCAATACCAGCACCAATCACCGCGATACGTTGCTGTTGTACAGCTTGACCTAAGCGTGGTGGCGTGATCTGTGCATCAGGGTTCGGATAAATGGCTTTGAGCATTTCACGTTTATGGCCGAAACCACGTGGTCGACTGATCTGAATACCATGTTTTTGAAGACCACGTTTAAGCACACCTGCCACACTAAATGAGGCAAAGGTTGTACCAACTGTGGAGAGCCTGACTATGTTATCCAGTACGTTCTCTTCCCATAGCTCAGGATTACAAGAGGGCGCAAAGCCATCTAAGAACCAAGCATCGACATAGTGTGTTGCTGCTAAATTGGGAAAGACTTGCTGTGCATCACCTAACCATAGATCTAGGCTAAAGCGTTGTTCTGGAAAGTGTAAGCGATGGCAACCTGCGATGGCCAAAGGGTACTGTGCGATAAGCTGGGTTGAAAACTCAGCAAGCTCAGGCCAAGCTGCAAGTGCACGACGCAGATCAGTTTGAGTAAGCGGATATTTTTCTACACTGATTGCATGTAAATGACTGTGATTATCTGGGCGAACCTGCTGCCATAATTGCATTAAGGCTAAAATATTGAGTCCAGTACCGAATCCTGTTTCTGCAACACAGAAATAGTCATGGTTGGTCAGGGCAGCAAGACGTGTTTCAAGTTCATTTCCTGCGAGAAAAACATGCCGAGTTTCAAGTAGGCCATTGTCTTTAGAAAAGTAAACATCACCAAACTGGGTGGAAATTGGAATATCAATCCCATCAATACGCTGCCAATCTAAAACTGCGGTTTGTATGCGATCTGACACCACACTGTCCTTCCAATGAATGATAAGAAATGAATGACTGGAGAAAATATCTGATCAAATCATAATTTGATCAGATTAATTGCTGTTTAACCCAAAATATGCGAATACTCAAATGTGATCAGGCTGATTACCATTGACGACGACGTTTGGTATAGATATATCCAGCAATGAAAAATCCAAGGATGACTCCACCAGCTAGGGTCGCAGCACCATATAGAAACATCTGTGCGCTACTTTCACTTTGCAAGACTTGAACTTGAACGGCCAAATTATCATTTTTGAGTTGTAACTCTTGATTTTGCGTTAACGCATCTAAATTGGCTTTTTCAAGTTGCTGTAAGCGAGATGCTTGGTCTTTGACTAAAGATTTTACTTTAGCTTCTTGCTGAGCTTTATCTTTTGCGATTTCTTCAGCTGTAGTCGGTTTTTTTGCCGCAGTTGTGGCTGCTGTGGTATCAGTAGCTGATGCAGGGTTTGCAGCCGGTGCTGCAGCGGCTGCAACAGCTGGTGTAGGCGTCTGAGCTGTAGCAGGATCTACTGCCCAAGCCGTGCTCTGTAAAGCAACAAATAAAGCTAAAGTTGAAATAAAAGCACGCATAAAATTATCCTTTAGGCAGCGCTTTATTGAATGGTTTGACTTCAACTGATGCATAAACACCTTCGATCAGGAAGGGTTCTTGTTTTAGCCATTCATCGAGTTCAGCACGACTATCGAAATCCACAATCATGGTACTGCCGTAAAATCCAGCTTGAGGATTGTCATGTTGCTTGGGCATTGCGCCTGCAACAATCAATCGACCTTGAGCAGCAAGTTGCTCAAGGCGTTCAAGATGGCGAGGACGCACTGCTAGGCGTTTTTCGGTTGAATTTTCACTGTCCGTGCATGTGATGAGAAATTGCGGCATGAGGCTACTCTTAATCTGTATTTTTAAAATTGCGACGCAAGAAAAATAGTATAGCAGCTAGATAGCTGAGCGATACGATAATATCACCGAAGGCTGTAAATTCGCCCCAATATTGACCATTTAAATAGAGGAAACCGAAGAAGTAGTGTAAAGCTGCAAGTAGAAAGAACTGACCACACCAAGCATAGTTCAATTTTCTCCAACCCGCTGGCGTGAGCTCTAACACAGAACCTAATAATTTTTGAATAATTGGTAGACGCTCTTTATTAAATAAAGGCGTAATTAAGAAACCAAAGCCGATGCCTAGATTGATGATAATGGCTTTGAGTTTAATATAGGTAATATCACTAAAGGCGAGCGTGATTCCACCAAAAACCACCGTCATAAAGACGATAAACCATTGCATTTTTTCAAGTTTGAATTTTTGTGCAAAAAATAAAACCCCATAGACAACCAAAGTTGAAATGAGTAAGGCACAAGTTGCAACTAAAATATGATTTTGATCAGTGTTGCCAGCACTGCCCACTAATTCTAATAAAGGGTGATGACTATCTTTAGGGTCAGTAGTTTTATAGAAATAAAAGAAAATAATAATCGGTAGATAATCAAACAGCGCTTTCATGCTAAAGTACAGTCATTGAATTGGTGAGATAGCATAATACAAACCATGATTGGTGTCGATTTACATACGCATAGTAATATTTCAGATGGCCGATTAAGCCCTGAAATGCTGGTAGATGCAGCCTTAGCAAAAGGCATTCATACACTGGCACTCACTGATCATGACAGTATGGATGGTGTTGCTCGCGCACAACTTGCAGCACAAAACCAAGCGATAGAAATCGTGCCTGGTGTTGAAATTTCGAGCCAATGGTCTAGGCCATCCACTAAAAAAAGTTATGCAGTACATATTGTTGCACTAAATATGCAAGCACCTGAACCACTAGAACAACTCCTCCTTGAACAAAAGCGTGTACGTGCAGCACGAGCTGAAGAAATCTGTCAACGCTTAACGACATGTATACAAAAAGATATCTATGCTGATGTGCTTGCTAAAGTAGAGCAGATGCCTGAGCGTATTACACGTTCGCATATTGCACAAACACTGTTGGAGCAGGGAGTCGTAAAGCGTTTACAGCAAGCATTTGATCTGTATTTGAAACAGGGCAAAAAGGCTTATGTGCCATTTGTTGGTCCAAGCATGGCTGAAACGATTGAGATTATTCATCAAAGTCAGGGATATGCAGTATTGGCCCATCCTACACGTTATGATTTGTCTGCAACCAATATTCGTTTTATGCTCGAACTCTTTGCACAATGCGGTGGAGATGCAGCTGAACTTCCACAACGTAGCGAGCCAGCAGGAACACGACAAATGATGGATTGTTTGATTGCCCAAAATCAGCTAAAGGTTTCTATTGGTAGTGATTTTCATGGTGAGCACATGCCTTGGCTACCCTTAGGTAATGTACCAGCAGTTAAAGACGACCAAGTCGGTATTTGGCAAAATTTTTAACTCTTAATCATCTTTTAACGCTGGTGTGTTTTATAACAGATTATTATCGTTGTCATTGGCCACGATCGGTGGTGGCGTAGGTTTCCCTAAAGTACTAAGTAATTCAATTTCGATTGTTCGAACCATAGAGTCTAAAGGTAAGTCATTACTTTGCGTACCAAAAGGCTCTTCAATTTCAGAACTTAAAGCATCTAAACCTAAAAAAGTATAAGCCAAAATTCCAACCAATAAGGGCGTCGCCAAACCTAGAAGTGAGCCCAAACTAAAAGGCAATAAAAAACAAAAGAAGTAAACAGTACGATTGAGTAATACCGAATAAGCATAAGGTAAAGGTGTTGTTGCAATACGGTCACAACCAGTTTGTACCAAGCTTAAGTCAGTGACATGTTGACTCATTTGCGTGTAGATAATATCTGAGATTTCACCTTCTTTGAGGGCTTGCATGAGTTCCCATTGGATTAGGCCAAGGGTGTATTGCGGCGCATTAATTTGTTGATAGAGCTGGGTAATCGCCTGTTGACTCATACCACTGGTTTCCATCAGTGCATCAGGATTTTTAGTTTGATGACGTAAACGGTCACGTAGTAAATTCGCAAAAACAATGACATGTTGAATAATACGTTCTCTACGGCCTTGTGGGAAAATACGACAGTTCCGATCAAAATGCCGTGCAGTAGCGATTAAACTTCCCCAAAGCTTGCGAGCTTCCCACCAACGGTCATAACAGGCGGTATTTTTAAATCCGAGAAAAATTGAGAGTACTACACCAATGAGGGTAAAGCCGACCAAAGGTAATTCTGGAAAACGGTAAATATTTGCATACTCAATACCACCAACGATGGCAGAAATTAGCATAACAATGCCTAATGGTGGCAAAACCTTGGGTAAAATCGTTCCACGCCATGAAAATAATAATTTTAGTGTGTCGTTTCGATTTTCTCTGACAATCATGTGATACGCATCATCAATTTTTTTGTTGATCTTGCGTACTTCATGACAGCTTGTCAATACGTTAAGTGGATGAATGTAAGTTTTTTGACTGATTGTCACATTGCGACAATCGACAGCTTAAATTCACCTTGATTTTAGGCAATTTCAAAGGTGATATCCGCAATAAATGATCAAGCTCAGTTGAGTGGTTTTAAATGTATTTTTCTCTAATCAATGGCTTGGGATGAAGATTATTTAATGCTATTGTGAGCGCCATTGTAATGGAAAAGTGAGCGGCTTGTGAGCTTCGATCTGAGTGTGATTTCAAGTAAAAATATTCTTCTTGCAGTAACTGGTGGTATTGCCGCGTATAAAAGTGCAATCCTTGTTCGTCGGTTAAAAGATTATGGCTTTAATGTTCGTGTTGTTATGACTCATGGCGCACAAGCTTTTATTCAACCTCTTACTTTTCAAGCACTCTCAGGTAATCCTGTCCATACAGAACTTTTAAATCCTGAAGCGGAAGCTGGCATGGGACATATTGAATTGGCTCGTTGGGCCGATTTATTGTTGGTCGCGCCAGCAAGCTGCGATAGTCTGGCTAAGTTTGCAGCTGGATTGGCCGATGATCTTTTAAGTACTTTATATTTAGCAACCAAAGCACCTGTTTGGGTTGCACCCGCGATGAATCAGCAAATGTGGGCAGCAAAAGCAACTCAACGTAACTTAAATACGCTGATTGAGGATGGTGTGCATGTCATTATGCCAGATGCTGGATCACAAGCCTGTGGTGATGTTGGGCTAGGGCGTATGCCAGAACCAGAAGAAATTGCTCAACAAGTCAAGTTGTATTTCCATCAGGCAGAGCGAGCTATTGCAGAAAAGTTTGGTTTACTAGCAGGGCAGCGTGTTGTGATTACCGCAGGACCAACGCGTGAAGCAATTGATCCAGTTCGCTATATTTCCAACCATAGTACAGGAAAAATGGGCTTTTCGATTGCAGCTGCTTGTTATGCCGCAGGTGCAACAGTGACTTTGATTGCAGGGCCTGTCAGTTTAGATACACCTAATGGTGTTTCAAGAATTAATGTTTCCTCAGCCAAGCACATGCTCGATGAAAGTTTGCAGAGTTTAGAGCGTGGCTGTGATGTATTTATTGCTACCGCCGCAGTAGCTGACTATCGTGTTGCTGAAGTTGCTGAACATAAAATTAAGAAAGCAGGTGATGAGCTTGCTGTTGCTTTAGTCAAAAACCCGGACATTGTTGCGACCATCGCAGGGCAAAGTAAGCGCCCATTTATGGTTGGCTTTGCCGCAGAAACACGCAATGTTGAAGCCTATGCCAGTGAAAAACTCGTGGTGAAAAAGTTAGATATGATTGCTTGTAACGATGTTTCGCGTGCTGATATTGGTTTTGCCTCAGATCAAAACGCGATGACGGTCTTTTTTGCTGAACGATATAAAATGGATAAACGTGAGTTAGAAAAAGCGTCTAAACAAGAAATTGCACAGCAATTGGTTGAAGCGATTCATGATGCACGTGTGAAATAAAGTCGTTGTAGCACATCCTTGTTGTTCATCAAGTCATTGAGGATGAGGTCAAATATATGGATTTATTTTCAGATGCATATGGGCCTGAACATAACTATTTACCTTGTGATGGAGAGGTAAATTATTTTGGTCCAGTGATGTCACTACAGCATGCTGAACAGTATTTTCAGCAGCTCTGGCAGGAAATTAACTGGCAAGCTGATCAGGCTATAATTTTTGGCCGTGCGATTCAAACAAAACGTAAAGTCGCTTGGTATGCGGATCATCCTTTTCAATATACCTATTCTAATGTCACCAAAACAGCAGGGCCTTGGACTGAAACCTTACTGGTTTTAAAAACCTTGGTTGAGCAGCTCAGTGGTGAGCAATTTAACTCTTGTTTACTCAACTTATATCATAGTGGTGAAGAGGGCATGGCTTGGCATAGTGATGCCGAACGTGATTTAAAACAGAATGCTTGTATTGCTTCACTGAGTTTAGGGGCACAGCGTAAGTTTGCGTTTAAGCATAAACGTAGCCAAGAAAAAGTTGAATTTGATTTGGTTTCAGGCAGTTTATTGCTAATGAAAGCTGAGACTCAGACACATTGGTTACATCGGTTGCCCCCAACTAAAAAAGTTACTGAGCCTCGGATTAATTTAACATTTCGAGTCATTGTCTCAAATTGAGATAAAACTGAGCATTCATCTTAATCGTTATACTTCTGACTAAGTCAGTATTATGCTGTTTAAAGTTTATTCAGCTGCGAACAGGGATATTATGCAACAGCTCCGTATCGATCGAGGCACCGATCATTTTAATCTGAGTTATTTCGAAGCGAAAGATAGCGATAAATTACTTCTCATTTCTCCTGCAACTGGGGTTAAAAAACGACTTTACACTCAATTTGCTGAATATATGCAGCAGAATGGTTATTCAGTGTTGACTTGGGATTGGACGGGTATTGGTGACAATCTACACGGTGATGTAAAAGACAGCCCTGTCAAGATGCGTGATTGGGCAGAAAAAGATCTTAATTCTGTGATTGAATATTGTCAGCAAAACTTTAGTGGTCAGCGTTTATATTTGCTTGGGCATAGTTTTGGTGGACAGGCCTTGGGTTTGGTCAAACAGATTGCTGCTATCCATGCAATTTGTACGGTTGCGACTCAACATGGTTACTGGAAAAACTGGCCGAAACTTAAGCAAGCAAAATTAGCAACCTTATGGTTTGGTTTGATTCCTGCTCTTACCCCCTTGTTTGGTTATTTTCCCTCTAAAAAAGTTGGTCTAGGGGAGAATTTACCTAAAGGTGTGGCTCTACAATGGGCAAGTTGGGGGCGTCACCCACACTACATTAATGACTATGATGGTCATCGAAAAATGACACAGCCTATTATGGCTTATTCAATCGAAGATGATTTTTTTGCACCACAAACAGCAGTGCGTGCACTACATCACGAATATAAAAATTGCACCGTGAAATATCGACATATTGTTCCAGCTGAACTGGATATGCGGGCAATTGGTCACTTTGGTTTTTTCCAGAAAATACAGTGCAAACCGTTATGGCAAGAGATTGTAGAGTTCTTTGATGTACAGGATGCTGCTTAAGATATGCTTTTTTAGCATTTAAGCTATAAAAAAAGGACTGAGAAATCAGTCCTTTTTAAAGCTAAGAGACTTAACTTATGCTTGACCTTCAACCGCAGTTTCTTGAGCGCGCTGTAGGTTTGCTTCAAACTCTGCATCAAAGTTAATTGGTGTGAGTAGTAATTGTGGGAAGCTGCCCTTAGTAACAAGGTCATTAACGGCTTCACGTAAGAATGGGAACAGGATATTCGGGCAGTAAGCACCGAAGATGTACGGTAGGCGATCTTCTTCAACGCCATCAACCAAGAAAATACCTGATTGAGTTACATCTACGATAAATGCAGTTTCGCCAGCATTTTTCGCTTCAACCACAACTTTTAGGGAAATTTCGTAGTGTGTTGGATCGATTTTTTCAGCTGCAGAACTTAAATTAATATTCAATTCTGGCTGCCATTCTTTAGTAAATACTGCAGCCCCCGGAACCTCAAAAGAAATATCTTTTGTATAAAGACGTTCTAAAGCTAATTGTGCTTGTTGTTCTTCACTCATTGTTTACATTCCTAAAAATTAAGATTGGATCGTGGTTGTGGTTTATATGAGTTGATCAAGCTTACCTTCACGATCAAGCTGATATAGCTGATCAAAACCGCCAATAAATTCATCATTGATGAAAATCTGTGGCACTGTACGGTGACGTGTCTTTTCCATCAGCTCAACACGCACTTCTGGTGCTTCATTGGATAAGTTGATTTCGGTATAGGCAATGCCTTTACGCTCTAATAGTTGTTTCGCTCGCACGCAGTAAGGGCATACAGAGGTAGAATATACTTTTACATTAGCTGACATCTTGCTTCCTTTAAGCTTTTTTGGCTTTAACCAATGGGAGACCTTGGGCTTTCCAGTTGCTGATTCCGCCATCTAAGCGGTAGCTGTCGGTATGTGAAACTTGTTGTAAGGCACTGCCTGCAACTTGGCCAAGATTACAAATAAAAACCAATGGACGATCTGCTGTTTTAAGCTCTTCTACATGGCTGTTGATTTGACTGTAAGGAATATTGCGGCTACCGCTAATATGGCCTTCACGGAAGTCTTTTGCATCACGTAAGTCAATCAACATTGCATTTTTAGCTTTAACTAAAATACCCAATGATTGCGGTGAAATCTTACGGCCATTACGTTGACCTTCAAATACGAAGAACAGCACAATGAGTACCGCCAACAGACCAAATAGGAATGGGTGATTACCCATAAATTCGAACCAACGTTCCACAATTCACCTAACTACAATTCAAAATTGTCCAAAGTATAGCGCATATATATGGTGATCAAAATCACTGCTTCAAGTGCATAGGCGCATAAAATTAATTTTTTTGTTGCTCAGCAATCTCTTCGAGCAATTTTAAATAGCTCTCCAAGCGTCGCGATAAAATTTTACCATCACTGACGGCTTGTTTTAACGCGCATTGTTTTTCATGTGTGTGAGTACAATTGCGATATTGGCAATAGCCCAAGTGAGCTGAAATTTCAGGAAAACCTTTCTCAATTTTATCGAGGGTTAAGTGCCAGAGCCCAAATTCACGAATACCAGGAGAATCAATCAAGGCACCATTTTCTCCAAAGGCAATTAAGCGTGTTGAAGTCGTGGTATGTTGACCAAGTGCAGAGTTTTCTGAGATCACATTGGTCTTTTGCAGTGCATTGGGTACGATATGATTGATGATCGAACTTTTACCAACACCAGACTGTCCAACAAAGGCAACAGTTTCTCCATCGAGTCGTTGTGATAATGCCGTTAAATCACCTGTCGATTGACACTGCATGATCTCATAGCCTAACTCTTGGTACTGCGCGATCAGTTGATAGATCGGATCAGCTTCTTTAAGTAAATCGACTTTGTTGAGCAATAGTAAGACTGGTATCTCTGCGTCTGCACAGGCCACTAAGTATCGATCAATCAAAGTCGGTGCTGGCTCTGGTAATGGTGCAAACACAATGACGATCAGGCTGATGTTTGCAGCTACAGGCTTAACCTTATGATAACGGTCTGGACGTGTCAGTAAGGACTGACGAGGATGGATCGCAGTAATAATTCCAAGCCCTGTATTGGGATCGGCCTGCCATTTTACACGATCACCCGTGATCAGCATTTCTAGATTGGTACGGGTATGACAGCGCCAAACACTACCTAACTCAATTTCCTTCCAAAAAGCCTCAGGTTCGCCAGCGGCAGTACTTGGGCGTATAGGAAGTTGTTCGGGGAGGGAAAGTGCTTGGATCTCGAGTTGGCGTCCGTAGTGTTGCACCACTAAACCTTCTAAGTCATGTGATGTATCAATATCTTCTTGACGTGCTTTTTGCTGTTTTTGAATACGGCGTTGCTGTTGTTCAGTCAGACGTCTTTTACGAATTAAAGCCATTCATATCCTAATCATACCAATGTATTGATACTGGCAAAATATCATGTAAGCGTGACTATTTACAGCGAATGACTAAGAAATTTGCTAGTATATTGGTTTTTTACTCTGATGAAGATTATAAGTTTATGAGTAGCACGCCTGATTCACGTTTGATTTGGATTGATCTGGAAATGACAGGTCTAGATACAGATAATGATTATATTATTGAAGTTGCTACAATTGTAACGGATGACCATCTCAATATTTTAGCTGAAGGCCCAGTATTGGCAATACATCAATCTGATGTTGTACTTAATGCAATGGATGAGTGGAATACGCGTCAACATGGCCAGTCTGGCTTGATTGAACGTGTACGTCGCAGTAAATTGACTGCTCAAGATGCAGAACAGCAAACGATTGAATTCCTTAAAAAATGGGTAAATCCAAAAGTTTCGCCTATGTGCGGTAACTCAATTTGCCAAGATCGCCGCTTTATGCACCGTTTAATGCCTGGGCTAGAACAGTATTTTCACTACCGTAACCTTGATGTTTCTTCTGTGAAAGAGTTAGCAAAGCGCTGGCGCCCAGAAATCATGAGTGGTTTAAAGAAAAATGCATCGCATTTAGCGATGGATGACATTCGTGATTCGATTGCTGAACTCAAATATTATCGCCAGTATTTTTTTATTACCAATAACGACAATTAAACACATAGCCTTTAATCTCAATACCGAACACATGATCAAATTATGGTCATGTGTTATATTGAGTAAAGTTTGACCTAGTTGCTGGTTGGTCACTGCTTATATTCTTCATATTCGTTTTTATAAAAATGGTCAGGGATTTATTCAGCATCATCTGCTGTCAGAATACCCAATTTATATGTTATAAAATTCAAAATATTTAACGAGTTAGATATGCAAAGTCAAAACCCTATTCTTAATCGTGTTGAAACTTATGCTGATATGAGTCAGCCCATGAGTGTTCAAGGCGCTATTCAAAAATCTGTCCTGTTGACGCTCATTGCGGCGGGCGTTGGGCTTGCTTTATTTGTTTATAGTTTCCTTACCCTCAATATTCAATTGGCATATGCAGGGGCAATTGTTGGTGCGATTGGTGGTTTCATCCTCGCGTTAATTGCTACATTTAAGCCGAATACTGCACGTACCTTAGCCATTCCTTATGCATTATTTGAGGGTGCATTTTTAGGTGGTATCTCTGTTATTTTCCAAGTGAAATTTCCAGGAATTCCACTACAAGCACTCTTAGCAACCTTTGTTACGACTTTGGTGATGTTTGCTTTGTATCGTATGCAAATCATCCGTGCAACTGAAAAATTTAAAGCTGTGGTTATGTCAGCTACGATTGCAATTGCACTGGTTTTTGTTGTGCAAATGGTTATGCGCTTAGCTTTTAGTTCAAGCATTCCTTATGTATTTGAAAGCAACTGGTTGGGGATTGGCTTTGCGGCGTTTGTTGCTGTAATTGCTGCACTTAACCTTATTCTTGATTTCGATATGATCGAAACAGCTGCTGCACAACGTGCTCCTAAAGCATTTGAGTGGTTATGTGGTATTGCACTGCTAGCAACTCTTGTTTGGATGTACTATTCATTTTTACGCTTATTGAGCTTGATTCAAGGCGATGACTAAGTTATTCGCTCAATAAAAAATGCGCTGTTTACAGCGCATTTTTTTTGTCTTTTTTTTTCAGTGTAAAAGTTGCTAGGGAGATTAAATTAATCAATAGCTTAACTTAAAAAATAAATACGTGAAATTAATCACAATAATGTGTGTAAAGATGTTATTTATCATATGAATATTAAGTTTAATTTAAACTTAATTTATATTAATAAATCAGGCGCTATGAATTAAATATTAAATTATTTTAAGCTAGATTATTTATAATTTAAGCTATACCTAGAATTAGGTATATTTAATATGTAAATTAAATATAAGTTATTGAAAAATAATTAAAAATACCAAGATCTTGGGATATTTATATAATATTAAAAAGCATTAAATATGTTCATACCTTGTCGGTATAAATATTCCAGATGATGTATCACAGGTCTGGTTAAATTAATGTTTGATTTCAATTTTTGAATTTCTACATGGAATGAGAATTGGGGTCTTTGATATCAAATGGTATTTAAAAATGAATAAACTTCTTGGTTCTTTATCATTGCTTTCACTATGTCTCTATGCCGGCTCAAGCTTTGCAGGTACTACAGGTAAAGTGAATTTCCATGGTTTCGTGTATGGTCAAACTTGCCAAGTAAAAAACACTTCTGAAAATCAGCATGTATTTTTACCATCAGTTCGTTCTTCATCTTTGATGACAGCTGGTGCAACATCGACTGAACAAGCAAACTTTAACATTGAATTTGTGAACTGTACTGCGGGTGTAACAGCTGGTGTTAAGTTCGACCAAATCAACGTGAACAGCACTTCAGGTACTTTGCAAAATACTTATAACGGTCCTTTTAGTGCGAATAACGTAAACATTCAAATCATGGCAAATGGTCAAACAATTGATCTTAGCCAACAAGATACAAGCCATTATAAAGAAGCTTTAGTTGATGATGCTGTTATCAGCTATCCATTTGTTGCACGTTACTATGCAACAGGTAAAGCAACTCAAGGTCTTGTAGAGTCATACGCTACATTTAAAGTTGATTATAAATAATCGTTTATATTTAAACTTTTGAAGGTGTGATATGTTTGCAAAATCAATGGGTTATAGTGGTATTCTGGCTATATTGTTAGGCTCTAGCATTATGACTCATGCCGCAATAGTAATTAGTGGTACGCGGGTTATTTATCCAAGTGATGAAAAAGTGGTAACGGTTCAGGTGAAGAATGAAGGTTCTACACCAGCTATGATGCAGGCTTGGATTGATGATGGTAATGCGGACATCACACCGGATCAAAGTGAGGTTCCTTTTGTATTAACTCCGCCTGTGAGCCGAGTTGATGCAAATACTGGACAAAGTATTCAAATTTCATTGATCGATGATCAACTGCCAAAAGACCGTGAATCTGTTTTCTGGCTCAATATATTAGATATTCCTGCTAAGCCAAAACCAAGTGAATTAGAAAAAGCAAAAGATCAAAGCTTACTCCAAATTGCGATTCGTAGCCGAATTAAATTATTTTATCGGCCAGCACAACTTGCTGACAAAGCGCTTTATGCACCGACTTATCTATCGTGGAAAAAGACAGGGAATGAAGTCGAAATTCATAATCCGACAGCGTATTTTGTCAATATTTCAAGTTTGAAAACTGTTTCTTCTACACAGCAGTCAACTGAGTTAGCACCTGAAGGAGTCATGATTGCACCTTTTCAGCAGCACAATATCTCCCTCACAGATCGTTCTGTAAAAAGCTTAGAAATGGAAAGTATCAATGATTATGGGGGCTTAAATCAGCACAAAATTGATTTAAAATAATAAGTTAGGGGCAGTCATGGATAAAATAAAATCCAGCTTTAAAATCAAGCTGTTGACCCGTTGTTGTCTACAGGTGGGTTTATTTGCTGCTGCATTTCCTATTTATATGATGGGAATGACTGCAAGTGCTACATCAGTATCGAATTATGCAGAATTTGATCAATCGATGTTATTTGGCACAGCAGAAGGAATTAAATTCTCTGACTATGCTTATGGTAACCCAATACATGAAGGTCGCTACTTACTCAATATCTATGTGAATGGTCAGTGGATGGGGAGAAAAGAGCTCGACTTTAAAGCAATCGAATCAAGCAAAGCTATAGATCACTGTTTTGATTTTGCTTCATTAACTCAACTTGGTATTGATTCAGAAAAAATACAACAACACAGCCAATGCCAAGCACTTTCAAGTTGGATTGACAGTGCGAGCACTCGTTTTAACTTTAATGAAATGCGTTATGATATTTCGATTCCTCAAGCTTATTTAAAACGAAATATTCGTGGGTATGTATCACCCGAAGCTTGGGATCGCGGTATTAATGCTGGTTTCTTAAGTTATAGTTTTAATACGCAGCAAACGTATTATGACCACGAAGATGTGGATCTACAATATTTATCCTTAAATGCTGGAATAAACCTAGCAGGGTGGCAGTTTCGCCACAATGCTGTTGCTACAAGGCAAAAAGGTATAGATTCTGAATATAACAATATTAATAGCTATGCACAGCGCGCTTTCCCAATGTTGAAAGCTGTCGTTACTCTGGGTGAAAGTTATACATCAGGTGAGCTATTTGATAGCTTTGCATTTACTGGTGCTCAGCTACGTAGTGATGATCGGATGTTACCTGAAACTCAAATGGGCTACGCACCAGTGATTCGTGGTGTTGCACAAACGCAAGCGATGGTTGAGGTTCGTCAAAATAATCAATTGATTTATCAATTGTCTGTTGCCCCTGGTGCATTTGTTATTGATGACTTGTATCCCACAGGTTATGGCGGTGAAATACAGGTCACTATTCGTGAAGCCAATGGTCAAATTCAACGTTTTAATGTGCCTTATGCTTCCGTGGCAAAAATGCTACGTCCTGGCAATGTGCGTTATGCAGTCACTGCTGGCCAAGTTCGCAATAAGAATCTACAACAAGAAGATTATTTTTTGCAGGGGAGTTACCAACACGGCATCAATAATACCGTTACGGCATATACAGGGACGCTTTTAACCGAAAACTATCGTGCTTTTCAGTTGGGGAGTGCATTTTCTACAGGCTTGGGAGCAATTTCATTTGATGTTACCCATGCATCGACTGATCTCCCCAATACAGATAAAAAAACCAGTCAAGGGCAGAGCTATAAGCTGGGTTATAGTAAAATGTGGCGACCGACAAATACCAATTTGAGTTTAGCCGCATCACATTATTCCACCTCTGGTTATTATAATTTCCAAGATGCCAACAACACACAAGATTATTTACGTCGAGGATTATCTGCTGATCAGCTTGGACGTTATAGAAGTCAGTATGAATTATCTTTAAATCAGAATTTTCCAGATGCATGGGGAAGTATGTATTTTCTCGGTTCGTGGCGTGAATATTGGGGACAATCACAAACTCAATCTGATTTTCAATTAGGATATAGCAATCATTACAAACAGTTAAATTATAGTTTATCTGTGCAAAAAGTATGGGATGGTCAAGGAAACAAAGACAATCATTATTTTTTAACTTTATCTTTACCTCTAGAATTTAAACGACGTAACTTAAACTTAAGCCATACAACCTCAGATTATGGTAATAACACCAATATCTCAGGCAGTTTTGATCGAAACAATGTATTTAGTTACGGTGTAACTGCCTCTGATGTAGGTTATAACCGTCGTGCTTTAAGTGCAAACCTACAATACCGTAGTCCTTATGCCACCGCAGTTGTTTCAGCTAGTAGTGGGCAAGACTATGATCAATGGGGTGCAAACTTGACAGGAGCTGTGGTTGCTCATGCAGAAGGGGTTAGTTTTAGTCCAGATATGGTTGATACCATGGTGTTGGTTAAGGCCGATCAAGCCACAGGAAGTTCAGTAAATAATACCACTGGATTGAAAATAGATCATCGCGGTTATGCTGTAATTCCGAATGTAACACCCTACCGTTTAAATGAAATTTCAATTGATCCTAAGGCCGCTTTATCTAAGGTTGAGTTATTGTCAAATAGTGTAGAACTTGCGCCATATGCAGGTGCAATTTCTCGGGTAGAGTTTAAAACGAAAGCTGGTTTTCCGCTGGTGATTAAAGCCAAACGTGTTTCTGGTGAACATTTGCCTTTTGCAGCCAATGTATATGATGCACAGAACAAACTTGTTGGGGTGGTAAGCCAAGCCAGTCAAATTATGTTACGGACAGAAGAGCTAAGTAATACTTTGTACGTTAAATGGGGTGAGTCTGAAGAACATCAATGTCAGGTGTCTTATACACTTACGGCACAGGCACTCAAAAAAGATGGCTATCAATTGGTTGAGGAACAGTGTCAATGAACTATAAACAAACTTTATTGACTGTCAGTTGTATTGGTTTATGCGGATTGAGCCAAAACCTATGGGCAGCATGTAGTCTCGCACCTGATGCAATGCTAGAGCAGACACTGAATTTAGATCTGGGAAATATTAGCATTGATCCTAAGCTGCCAGTGGGGGCTGTTTTACATACACGTGATTTTTCTTTAGCGAAAATGAATCAGGCTACTGTTCGTTGTGATTCATCAGGGGGATCGATAAGGGGGATTATTCAAGGGGGGCAACTTAGTCAATTCGCTAATGTGTATCGGAGTAATATTGCTGGGGTAGGTCTTCGTTTCTCTTTTGATCATGGTGAAGCCATTACATTTCCCTATCAAGCACTCGTTCATTCAGCGGAAAAAGCTCTTGGACAACAGTTGACGGTAGAGCTGGTTAAAACCGATATGCTTACTGGAGCTGGGCCCTTACAAACGGGGATGTCTACGTATTTCTATTTCGATGGTGATAGTCCAAACCGCCCTATTTTAAAGACTCAAATACAGGCAAACAGTATCGTCTTAAATAATCCAAGCTGTGGTTTTAATGAGCAAAGTATTTTACAAAATATTCATATGCAACCAATTAAAGCAACACAACTCACAGCGGTTGGGCAAACTGTTGGAAGACATGATTTTGTCGTAGGTTTTGTTTGTGCACCAGGACAGTCAGCACAATCCATTCAAGTGAGTTTCGATTATCAACGGGATCCTACAGCAATCGCAGCAAATGTATTGAAAAATAGACAGGCAATGGGCGATGCTCAAGGTGTAGGTATTGCCTTGTATTTAACAGATTTTAGTAATCATCCTGTAATACCCAAAACCTTTATAAACTTTAGAGGCATACAAACGCAATTGCCGCAGATTAAACTTGCGGCAAGCTATTATAAAACTGCTGAAAAGCTTACACCTGGGCAGGTATATGCCACTATGACCATGAATATGGTTTACCAATAATTTTTAGAATTGAGCCTCAAGCTGATTCGTTTTTGCCTTCCAATGTCTGTATTGGAAGGTTTTTTTTAATGTGGTTGAGATAGATCATGTTTTTGTCGACATAAAATTACCTCGATTTGGGTTCGCCCAGGTTGTGACTGGATCTTTAAAATACCGCCAATTCTTTGCACACGTATTTGCATACTATGTAAACCCACATGGAGGCCTGTTTGTACTTTGGTTGGATCAAAGCCAATACCATCATCCTCAATGTTTAAGACCATTTCTTGTGGATGATGACGATGACACACTAAGCTAATAAGAACATTTTTGGCTCGACTGTGTTTGAGCACATTCGTTAGTGTTTCTTCTGTAACTCGTGCCATGGTTAAGAACTCTAATGCAGTGGGTTGTACAGGCCATTGTTGCGGTATATCCCAATCTGAATGTATATCGAGCTCATCAAAAATTTCCACAAAGCGGCGACGCAAAGGGGCTGCCCAGATGATTGGAGACTCAGGGACAGTGACACCAATACTTGATCCTGAGTCGATGATTTGCCGTAAGTCATTACGTAATAATTTTAAAATAGACATAAATTGTTGCTTATCAAACTGTTCCGCTTTATCAACTAAGAACATGGAGCGGACTAATGAACCGCCCAATCCATCATGTAATTCATGAGAGAGGTGAATACGTTCTTGCAGGCGAATATTTTCTATTTCAAGTTGATGCTTATTGTCTAAGGATTGTTTTAATTCAAGTTTGGTTTGCTCAATATTATATTCTAGTTGTTGGTTGAAATTTTCTATATGGTTCATATTGCGCGCGATACGCCAAGCCAATATTAAGGAAATCGCCAAAGTCATCAAAGGTGCGCTAAACGGGGTGATGAAGATACCTGTTTGATGTTGTAGTAAAATTTTAGTGACATCATGTATACAGATCACAATGTAGAGTAAAAAGACTAAGGCTAAAAAACGGACTTCTGGTTGTTCTGACTTAAGAGCAATCCATTGGAACGCAATGCAATTGAGGAGAAATAGTGCAACGACATATAAAAAACCGATGAATAATGCGAGTTGCAAGGTGTTATTTGAAGCAACGGCAATATATAGCCATATCGCGATTGCAATACTCCACAATAAAATTTCAATTTTTTTAAATTTTCGATTAGCAAAACGCCAACTAAAGGTGATAAAGCATAAGCTATATAAAATCAGCAGGCACATATTGAATTTAGAATAAGCTATGGTGCTGCTAAATGGATAGATGTCAAAACTCAGTATGTTGTAGACAAAGAGCGCCCAAAAAAATGAAGTCAGCGCAAACCAGCCAAAGGTGGATTCTTTGGATCGAAGTAGCCAGATGATAAAAGTAATGGTGCTTAAGGTCAGAGAGGCAACTAAGTTAACGAAATATAAAGTACGGTTGAAAAGAGTATAGTGTTCATGTTTGGCGATGACGATGTCAGGTTGTCCCAAATGCATTTCGCCAAGACCGGGGGTTTGCGTGGCGACACCAACGACTTTGATATCAAGTTGGTTGAGACCTGTGTTGAAGTGTGCAGGTGACAGCATCCAATATCGAGGAGCATTCCAACTGCGACTCAAAGGCTCTACTAAAGCACGATCTTTCCAAATCAAATGTTGGTTTAGATACACTTCGCCCGCCATGCTAATACTATGTATGGCCAAAGCAATGGGGGTATTTTGAGTGTTATCACATTGCTGTGACCAGCGAATTTGATACCAGACAGGACCGCTATAACCTTTCCAACGGTTTTCCCATCGATCAGGTAAGTTGACATTGACCCAGTGTCGAGTGGTTAGCTCAGGAGCATCTCTGGTTGAACGGATTTGCTTCAGTTGAGCTTTACATTGATGATCATCAAAATGCAAGACTTCTGTAGGTGATGCATGTAAAGACATGCTCACCATACAGCATAAAAACACCCATAAGCGAATTAATCGAGTAAGCCTAAATTGCGTGCTGTATCGACAGCTTTGGTTCGGGTGCATACTGCAAGTTTCCGATAGATATGTTTAATATGCGACTCGACCGTATAGCGAGAAAGGTTAATATGGTCTGCAATTTCTTTATTACTTAAGCCAGTTGCAACCAGTTCTAAAATTTGTTGTTCACGATTGGTCAGTATCTTGGTTATAGCTTGTTGAGGGCTATCTTCACAAGCTTTTTTTTCTTCTAAATCAAGCTGTTTTAATATCTTCTGTGCCATAAATGGGTCAATGGGTGCGCCACCGCGTAATACACTGCGGATTGCCATAGCAACTTCTAAATCATCACGCTCTTTAAGGACATAGCCCGTTGCACCTGATTTGAGTGCTTCAAAAATTGCATCTTCAGTACTCCACGCCGAGATCACCAAAATACCAATAGAGGCATCGAATTGTTTAAGATAACGGATAAATTCATTGCCACTGCCATCGGGTAAACCTAAATCGATTAAAGCCAGTGATGCACTGTGTTGTTTAAATAATTCTTCTGCTTGTTGTAGTGTTTGTGCAAAAATAATATCTTCGGATTGATAACCGATAAATTCTAAAATTTCTTTTAAACGTGCCTGCATAAGGGGTTCATCCTCAACCACCAGTACCGGTACGGGAAAACTGAGCTCACTTTGTAGCATGATCATCTCTCTTTTGTTTACAGGACTAATTTGCCTGAAAAGTGCAGGGGTTTATATCCCTATAAATGGGGATGTTCGGCGCTTAAAGGCTGCTGCATCAAGATTGCCTGAGTTTTGACGAATTTTCATAAAAAAATCAGTTAATTTTTAAAAAAGATGCATTATGCAATTTCGAATCGTTTCTAAACTTGGCATGATGTGACAAAGTAAATTTGAGTGAAATAAATATGGCACAAGGACTTTTAGCGGGTAAACGTTTTCTGATCGCAGGTATTGCAAGCAAACTTTCTATTGCTTTTGGTATTGCACAGGCTCTACATCGTGAAGGCGCAGAGCTTGCTTTTACTTATCCAAATGAAAAATTAAAAAAACGTGTAGATGATTTTGCTGCACAATTCGGTTCAACTCTAGTTTTCCCTTGCGATGTTGCTGTTGATGCTGATATTGAACAAGCATTTACCTCGTTGGCTGAGCATTGGGATGGTTTGGATGGTGTTGTTCATTCAATTGGCTTTGCACCAGCGCATACGCTAGATGGTGACTTTACTCAAGTTACTGATCGTGAAGGTTTCCGTATTGCACACGACATCAGTGCTTATAGCTTTATTGCTATGGCACGCGCGGCAAAACCATTGTTGTTGGCTCGTCAAGGTTGTTTATTAACTCTGACTTATCAAGGTTCTGAGCGCGTATTGCCTAACTATAATGTGATGGGTCTAGCCAAAGCTTCACTTGAAGCTGGTGTTCGTTATTTAGCTTCAAGTTTGGGTGAAGAAGGTATTCGTGTAAATGCGATTTCTGCAGGTCCAATCCGTACTTTAGCTGCATCTGGTATTAAGTCTTTCCGTAAGATGCTTGATGCCAATGAGAAAACTGCACCGCTTAAACGCAACGTTACGATTGAAGATGTAGGTAATGCTGCATTGTTCTTATGTTCGCCGTGGGCAAATGGTATCACTGGTGAAATTTTGTATGTTGATGCAGGTTTTAATACTGTGGGTATGAGCCCTGAGTTAATGATGGGTGAATAATCCATTGTGTGGCAATAAAAAAATCAGCAAGTTGTGCTGATTTTTTTTGTTTTGAATGAAGCTTAAGAGACTGCTTGAGGAAGCTGAGTAATAGGACTACCACCGAGAGCTTGCATTAAGGTGACATAGGCACTGTACTGACTTTGTTTGAGTTCAACCAAAGACAAACGCACATTACGTGTAGTGGTCTGTGCATCTAATAAATTTTTCAGTGGTATCGCACCATTTTTATAACGAACCTCGGTGAGATATTCCGTTTTAACAGCCAAATCTAGATTGCGTTGTTGAGCTGCAACTTGTATGGCCAACTCATTTTGAGCGGAGAGTGCATTTTCTGTATCTGCAAAAGCCTGATAGAGTGTTTTACGGTACTGAACAATGGCTTTTTCATAGTCCAAGTTACTAATACTGATGTTTTTCTTCATATCATTGTATTGCAAGAAGGGCAGTGTTAAACCAGCACCTAAAGTTGCTACGGGGTTTTTAAGTACATTGGTTAAAGAAGTACTGCTCCCAATACCCACACCAGTACTTAAACTCCCTGTCAAACTTATTGAAGGATAATAGCTGGCTTTCACTGCATCTTTATTCGATAAAGCTTCTCTTAAACGCAGTTCAGCAGAACGTAGATCAGGGCGGCGAGAGAGAATTTCAGCAGGCAGTCCAGCTGCGATCACAGGTAAAGTGGCTTTAGGTAGTCGCTCTGGTTCTTGAATATTGAGCTGTTGTACAGGTATCTGTAACAACACCGCTAACGCTGTACGAGTTTGTACCAGTCGCTGTTGAATTTGGCTGAGGCTGGCTTTTTGACTCTGTACAGATTGTGCCGCTTGAGCTAAGTCTAGACCTGAAACAGCACCATTATTATATTGGTTTTTCACCAATTGATAGAGTCTCTCTGTGGTCGCTAGACTTTGTCGAGCTGTTGCATCACTTTCATGATAATAACCTAATTGCCAATACAGTGTTGCTGTGGTTGCAATCATGGTTTGAGCAGTTGCCTGTAGATCGGCCTCAGTGGCTATCGCTGACCATTTAGCGGCTTCTGTCTGATTGGCAAGTTTACCAAACAAATCAATTTCATAGCTTAGTTGGGGGTAGCCGATATTGATCCCTGTATCACGATGTCCTGATCCATCAAGTTCAAATTGATGACCAAGTCCAACACTGGCATTGCCAACGCGTATACCTTGCTTGTCAGTGGCTAAGCCCGCTCTTAGCCAAGCTTGTTGTAAATTGATCCCTGCAATGGCGAGGTCGGCATTACGATCGATAACTCGTTGTACCAACTGATTGAGTTGCTGATCTTGAAACAGCATCCACCATTGATCGGCATAAGCCGCGGCTTGTAGACCCCGATGATTTCGATTAGAGAACTCTGTCGGGACATCAAGTGTAGGGGCCTGATAAGGTGTTTTAACCATTGCGCTACAACCGAGCAGTAGCTGAGTCACGAGTGCGATACTTAGTAGAGGTTTTATATGACTTTGCATGCGTATTTCCTTTTTATTCTCTAGACAGTGCATCGACTGGATCTAACTGTGCCGCGTTACGTGCTGGAATAAAACCAAAAACAATACCAATCAACGTTGAGCAAACAAAGGCTGCGACGATGGATGTAGTTGAATACGCCATTTGTAATGTACCTTTGGCAAAGTGCTCAACCAATTGGCCAATACCCAGCGATAACAACACACCCAGCACACCCCCTAATAAACAGACCAAAATCGCTTCAATCAGGAACTGCTGTAAAATATCACTTTGTCTTGCACCAACAGCCATACGCACCCCAATTTCCTGAGTACGTTCTGTGACAGAAACCAACATAATATTCATTACACCGATACCACCCACCACCAGTGAAATGACAGCAATGGCTGATACCAAGAGCGTCATGGTTGCAGTGGTTTGTTCAACTGTTTCACGGATACTATCGGAGTTCTGAGTGAATACATCGAGTGTGCCATGACGTTGCTCTAATAAGCTTAAAATCGCATTTTCAGCAGCAGTACTCGAATATTGATCTTTAACGCGAACAATAATGCTGCGTACATTGGATTGACCCAACATACGGCTCAATACTGTTGAGTATGGTAGATAGACATTGAGACTATCTGAGTTAAACATCCCTTTTTGTACATCAATGACACCAATAATTCGACTCGGTACACTGCCCAGTAAAATCACTTGACCTAGTGGATCACTGCCATCAGGGAAAAATTTCTCTTTGGTATTGGAGTCGATCACAACATCTTGTGCCATGACACGTACACTTTGTTTATCAAAAGCTTGGCCTTCGCTAAATTGCATACCACGCACATAGAAAAAGTCTTCACTTACACCGTTTACAGTGGTCGCTGCTTCAACATCTTTAAAGCGGGCTGTGACATTGCTGTTCGATGAAGGACTAATTCCATCGACATAGGGTTGTAGTGCAAGTGCTTCTGCATCGGCAGGAATCAATGTTTTGGCTTGTGCTGTTTTAGAGTTATCACCAAAACCACGGCCTTGGAATACCGTGATGGTATTGGTTCCTAAGCTGCTAATATTTTCTAAGATTTGTTGTTGTGAACCTTTACCTAAGGCCACTACTGAGACCACAGAGGCGATCCCGATAATAATCCCCAGCATGGTTAAGAAGGTACGCATCCGATGTGCATTCATGGCCAATAAAGCCATACGGAAAGCTTCAGTAAAGCGATCAATCACAGAACGCCAAGCAGAGGCCTTCTTTTGCTGACGATGTGTTTTACTCTCGTGACCTAAAGGGGCGACCGCCTGCTGCTCTGGGACATTGGGCTGATCAGAAATGATGTGACCATCACTGATTTCAATAATACGTGTTGCATTTTTGGCGACGTTAATATCATGGGTAACCAAAATAATGGTATGTCCCAGTGCATTGAGTTCACGCAAAATTCGCATTACCTCAATACCACTGTTTTTGTCCAAGGCCCCAGTGGGTTCATCCGCTAAAATCACATCGCCGCCGTTAATGAGTGCGCGGGCAATGGAAACACGTTGTTGTTGACCACCTGAAAGTTGGCTTGGACGGTTTTGGGTTTTATCTCCGATACCCAGTTCAGTCAGTAGCTGCTTGGCACGTTGTTGGCGTACACTGGCTTCTACCCCTGCATAAATAGCAGGAACTTCGACGTTGCCAGCAGCACTGAGATCACCTAGAAGATGATAGCGCTGGAAAATAAAACCGAAATATTCACGGCGTAGCTTTGCTAATTCATCTGGTTCAAGTTCACGTGTCTCACGACCATTGACTTGATAACTGCCAGAACTTGGGCGGTCTAAGCAGCCCAAGATATTCATAAGTGTGGACTTACCAGAACCCGATTGACCGACAATGGCCACCAGTTCACCTGAATATATTTTGAGATCAATGCTTTTGAGGATCTGCACAGTGCTTTCACCAGCAGGGAACTCACGTGTCAGCTGTTTGACCTCGAGTAGTGCCTGTTGTTCACTCATGCTTAGATTCTCACTGATCCACCACGACGTTTAGCAGCATCATTTGAGCCATCTGAACCATCTGCGATGACGATTTTCTGACCCTCTTTTAAGCCACGTAAAATTTGTGCATTGATGCGGTTGTTGAGTCCAACCAGTACTTGTTGACGGCTGATTTCACCTTGTTCATTTAAAACACGAACCATCGCTAGAGAGGCTTTTTTCTGCTCAATTAATGCTTTCTCATCTGCAGTTAACTCAAGAAGCTTAGGTCGTTGAGCAGCAGCATCGCCACTTTTGTCTTTATTTCTGCTATTTGAGTCATCTGTCGCTTTTGCAGCAGAAGCAGCATTGTTGCGTCGAGCTGGACGATTAGATGCTTGCAAAGCTGCTGATGGAACAGTCAGTGCATTTTTAGCTTCAGCCAAAATAATGTATACCTGTGCTGTCATATCGATACGTAATTTGCCATCAGGGTTCGGTACATCAAATAAAGCGTTATAGTAAATTGCATTACTGGTTGAACTGCTGGTCGTTGTTGTTTTGGTTTCGTTATTAATCGAATCTGGAGCAGGCTCAATCTGACGCAATGTCGCATAACGTTTGTTTTCACTGTCACCTAAAGTAGTGAAATATACTTTTTGACCTTCTTGTACACGCATAACATCTGCTTCAGAAATCTGCGCTTTAATGGTCATGGTGTCGAGTTTAGCCAGTTTTACAATTGTAGGTGCTGTTTGGTTAGAGTTTACGGTCTGACCTTGTTCAGTCACGATCGCAACCACTGTTCCACTAATAGGCGCAACAATACTGGTATAGCCTAATTTTTCTTTAGTGGTTGCAAGGGTTAAGTAAGACTGTTCAATTTGTGCATTACTTGCAGCAATATCGGCCTGTGCCGTTTTAAATGCAGCAAGTGATGCTTCATATTCAGCACGTGAGGTTGCATCTTGGCTAAACATATTTTTTTGACGGTTATATTCAGCTTCAACTTTGGCTAGGTTTGCAATCTTAATCGAAAGCTGAGCTTTTTGATTTTTAATATTCGCTTCAGCTGTTTTAAACTCGTTTTGTTGAGGAACAGAGTCAATCTGTGCAATTAATTGGCCTTGTTGTACTTCATCGCCAAGTTTGACATACATCTTTTTCACCTGACCTGATACCTGAGCACCGACACTGACAATTTGTGCGGCTTGTAAGGTACCAGTGGCAAGAACCGAATCCTCTAAGTCAGTATGTGTGACTTCACTACTGATATAGTCAGGTTGTTTTTGTTTCGGTTTGAAATATGACCAAGCGAGAGCGGCAATGAGAGCAATACAGATCAAAATGATCAGTGCTTTGATCGGTTTTATTTTTGGCATAGGGATCTTGGGCCGAAATACATGAAAATTGACCAAATTATAGAGGTCAATTTAGGATAAAAGGTGAATTTTTACTGTAGATTGCGGTACTAAGCGATAAAAATGCGAAATATTATCATTTAAATAAGGTTTGGCCGCAGAGCTGCGCCACACAAAGTTGTAAAATATGCTCTGGATTTTCTGCACTCATGCCTTTTATAGCTGCATCGACACGTCTAAGCAGAGCTGGCCAAGTTAAAAATTGTTGTGGTTGTAAGCGGCGTAGAGCCTGTTGATAATGACCAACTTTATTTTTCCAAATGCCCAGTTGTAATGCATTCTGTGGCTGTTCAAACAACTGCATGAGTAGACGCATTTCTTTACTTACAGTCCATAAGATCAGGCTGGGTGCTTCACCCGACTCGAGTAGATACTGTAATATTTTGATTGATTGTGAAAAATTACCAGCAATGAGTGCATCGCTTAAATCAAAGCTACTATAGCGTGATTGATCCTGTAAACACTGCTGTAAATGCTCAATTTGAATCAGTTGCGTATCTGGAAAGGTGTCAGCTACACGCATCAAACTGTTTTTTGCAGCGAGTAAGTTATGTTCATGATGCTGCTCTAACCATTGCCACGCATCATGATCGAGTTGAATTTGCAGCTGTTCGGCTTCAACTTTTAAAATATTTAACCGATCTTTCGGATAATTTGCTGCAAGCGTGACTAAAACACCATTGGCTTCAACAGTTTGAATAAAGCTCGACTTTAGACTACTGGCATCCTGCTTTGGCATAGCGATCAGTAATAAGTTGTCTTGATTGTGCTGAATAAAGTGCTTGAGTTGTTTTAGAGATTGCGCATCAGGCTTAATGTTGCCGTGTACTTCAACTGCAAGTTGAGTAGAAAATAAAGACAAGCTATTTAAAGCAACGAAGACATTTTTCCAGTCACTGGCATTATTGAGGTCAAAACGCTGCCGCTCAATATTTTGAGCTTGCCAGTATTCACGGAACACACGCAATAAATTTTGCTCAAGTAGCGGTTCTTGTCCGTGGATGACCCAAGCACCTCGCGCTTCAGGTGCGCGTTTAAGTGCTTGTAAATAATCAATCTTCATAAGGTCTGTTGCATATTATTACTGTGACTGAGCAGGGGTGGTTTGCGCGACAGGTAATTTAGGTAAGCGGTTTGAAGACAGCTGACGAGTAATTTGCTGTGCAAGATCATCAACTAAGATTTGGCTTAAATAACGATTTTCTTGATCATCAGTATTTACTGTAGCAACGTCATACTGATAAGAGCGTGTAGCGGTCAATGTACGAGGTTCAGTCACTGGGCGACCTTGTTGATCTTCAATTTGGAAGGTGACAGTAAGACGCAGTAAAGTTTCAACTAATCTACCGTTCAGTTCTAAACGACGCGGCGTATAGTCTAAAACACGTAATACATAGGCATCGCTAGAGTTACTCATTTGTACGCCAGCGGCAGTTAAGTACATACCGAGTTTCTTTTCTAAGTCTTGAGTATTGCTATTGTTAGGCATTGCTAATTGTAATTTATTATAGGCAATAGGCGCGATGGCTGGATTGGTTCCTTTAAGATGAAAACCACAACCGACCAAGCCTGCACTTAAGCCGAGTGTTAACGTAATTGCAGCAATTCGTTTTATTAAGTGCATGCTTATGTCCTATGAAATTAAATCAAGTTAAAAGTCCCATCCGTAGATGAGACTTGAATTAGTTGATAACAGTTTAAAGTAGTTTAATTTGAATTAAACAACTAAGTTCACTAATTTATTAGGTACGACAATTTCTTTCTTCGTCGGGCCAGTGAGGAACTGTTGAACTTCAGGTAAAGTTTTCGCTAAATTCAATAAGTCTTCTTTGCTGATATCAACAGCGACATCAAGTTTAGCACGAAGTTTACCATTGACTTGTACCACAATCGTTTGTGTGTTTCGTGTCAAAGCCGTTTCATCTACAGCAGGGAGTAGCATTTGGGTTAAATCCAAACTGAACTCTGCTAAGAGTACTTGACTTAAGTGTGGTGCAAATGGAGCAAGCATGGTCAATAGACTCACAATAGCTTCACGTGCAACAGCTTGGTCATTTTCACTTTGAACTTCAAACTTGTTGATGCTGTTTAATAGTTCCATTTGTGCAGCAATGGCTGTATTAAATGCATAGCGACGTTCGATATCGTCACCCACTTTTTGAATGGTCTCGTGTGTTTTACGACGTAGGTCTTGAGCCGCAGTACTTAAACTATTACGGTCAACTTCAGTCGCTTTATAGCCATGCTCAAGATAGCCTGTGACCAAACGCCATACACGTTTTAAGAAACGGTGTGCACCTTCAACCCCAGCATCAGACCATTCAAGTGATTGATCTGGTGGTGCTGCAAACATCATAAAGACACGTGCAGTATCAGCGCCGTACTGTTCAACAATCGATTGTGGGTCAATACCGTTATTTTTCGATTTTGACATTTTCTCTTGGCCACCAATCACTACAGGCTCACCATCTGTCATTAGGCGTGCAGAGATACTACGACCTTTCTCATCACGTTCTAGTTCGACATCAGCAGGGTTAAACCATGTCTTTTTACCAGAAGCTTCTTCACGATAGAACGTATCAGCCAATACCATGCCTTGGGTGAGCAAGTTAGTGAAAGGCTCATTGCCTTCAACTACGCCTTCATCACGCATCAATTTATGGAAGAAACGTGCATAAAGTAAGTGCAAGATTGCGTGTTCTACACCACCGATGTATTGGTTGACGGGTAACCAGCTTTGTACAGATTCAGGTTTAACCAGACCGCCTGTAAAGTCAGGAGAGGCAAAACGTGCATAGTACCAAGATGATTCTACAAATGTATCTAAAGTATCTGTTTCACGACGAGCATCACCACCACAGCATGGGCAAGTCGTTTGATAGAACTCTGGCATTTTGTTCAATGGGTTACCTGAACCATCAGGCACCACATCAGTTGGCAAAATTACAGGTAACTGTTCTTCAGGTACTGGAACCTGACCACAGCTATCACAGTTAATCATTGGAATTGGACAACCCCAATAACGTTGGCGTGATACACCCCAGTCACGTAGACGGAACTGTACTTTGCTATTGCCTAGAGATTGTGCTTCAAGTTTAGCCAAGATCGCAGCATAGGCAGCATCAAAGTCTAAACCGTCAAACTCAGCAGAGTTAACCAATTTACCTTGTTTAGAACCATACCATTCTTGCCATTCAGTGCTGTTAAACTCAGCATCATCTGCTGTTTTCGCATCAATGACTTGCTGAATAGGTAAGTTGTATTTATTGGCAAATTCAAAATCGCGTTCGTCATGTGCAGGTACGGCCATCACCGCGCCAGAACCATAAGACATCAATACATAGTTCGCGATCCAAACTGGAAGTTCAGCACCTGTAAGTGGATGCTTAACAAAAAGACCTGTAGCCATGCCTTTTTTCTCGGCTACAGCTAGATCTGCTTCAGCAACAGAACCCATACGGCATTCTTCAATAAATGCTTGAAGCTCAGGATTGTTTTCAGCAGCTTTGAGTGCCAAAGGATGTTCTGCCGCAACAGCTACATAGCTTGCACCCATTAAGGTATCGCCACGTGTAGTGTAAACGGTCAGTTTGTCTGCATAAACGTCAGGTTGAGCAGAAGGGAATTGAATTTCCATGCCTTGAGAACGACCAATCCAGTTGCGTTGCATGGTCAACACTTGTTGTGGCCAGCCAGCTTGCAATTGATCAAGATCATCAAGAAGTTCTTGTGCATAATCGGTAATGCGGAAGTAGTACATTGGAATATCACGTTTTTCTACCAATGCACCCGAACGCCAGCCACGACCATTTTCTACTTGTTCGTTGGCCAATACTGTTTGATCTACAGGGTCCCAGTTTACTGTAGACAATTTACGATAGATCAAACCTTTTTTATAAAGTTGTACAAATAACCATTGTTCCCAGTGGTAATACTCAGGTGTACATGTTGCGAACTCACGATCCCAATCTACAGAGAGACCTAGACGTTTGAGTTGATCGCGCATATAGGCAATATTTTCAAAGGTCCATTTCGCAGGCGCGACTTGATGGGCAATCGCAGCATTTTCAGCAGGTAAACCAAAAGCATCCCAACCCATAGGTTGTAACACTGTTTCGCCTTTTAGACGATGGAAACGGCTGATGACATCGCCAATAGTATAGTTGCGCACATGACCCATATGCAGTCGACCGCTTGGATAAGGGAACATCGACAGGATATAGCGATGCGGCCCAGTTACAGTATCGGCAACTTTAAATACCTTGCGTTGTTCCCAATCCATTTGGACATTGGGTTCAATCGCACTGGCTTGATATTCAGGGTCAATGTGATTTGTAGTCATAAACGTCGTATCAGAACAATAGTCAAAAGAAAGTGTGTCGCACAGCATAGCGCATAATGACCTGAAATGTGAATGTTCACTGGGCTTTTTTTCATTTATAGCGACTATGGCTATTTTGTATTTAAACGTGAAACTTAGACGCGTAACTTGAAAAGTAGCTAAAGCGAGTAGCAGATTATCATTGGTCTGATTTTGCTAAAAATATTAAGTCAGCTCTGCCAGAAGTGGCTGTATGAAATGTCGCCTGAATTGATTTTCTAAAAAGTCAATAAAACTCAATTAGAATGCTTGACTTTGTCTGGCAAAACATCAAAAATGGCTGCTTGAGTTTTATATGGCTTGGTTCGATCACCCTTCGAATCCATGACATCGCACACAATACATTGCACCTAATCTGGTGTGGTGAAATCAGCAAGATATGTTTATCCCAACATGTCTTACATAACAGCCTTGCTTAAACAGCAACGACGTTATAAAAAATTTATTATTGTTGCAAAAACTGAGAATTATGTGTGCTATAACTAGGTGCACAAATGAATCAATGAATCATCATCTATGTCTCCCATAGGTGTATGGAATAAAGATTAGGGTGAATCACGTTGGAACTTCTATCTGGTGGTGAAATGCTCGTTCGCGCTTTGGCGGACGAGGGCGTTGAGCACGTTTTTGGTTATCCAGGCGGTGCTGTATTACATATTTATGACGCGCTATTTCAGCAAGACAAAATTAATCACTATCTCGTGCGCCATGAGCAAGCTGCTGGTCATATGGCAGATGCTTACTCGCGTGTTACTGGTAAGACAGGCGTTGTCCTGGTTACCTCAGGTCCTGGTGCGACAAATACGGTGACACCGATTGCAACAGCTTATATGGATTCCATTCCGATGGTGATCCTGTCTGGTCAGGTTGCAACACACTTGATTGGTGAAGATGCATTCCAAGAAACCGACATGGTCGGTATTTCACGCCCAATCGTTAAACACAGTTTCCAAGTCCGTCATGCAAGTGAAATTCCTGCGATGATCAAAAAGGCATTTTATATTGCTGCAAGTGGTCGTCCTGGTCCGGTGGTTATCGACATTCCTAAAAATGCGACAGCTCCTGATGAGAAGTTTGCCTATCACTATCCTGAAAAAGTGAAAATGCGTTCTTATCAGCCACCGACACGTGGTCATAGCGGGCAAATCCGTAAAGCAGTAGAAGAATTATTACATGCGAAGCGTCCAATCATCTATACAGGTGGTGGCGTGGTACAAGGTAATGCATCTGCTTTATTGACTGAATTGGCGCACTTGTTGAATTTCCCTGTAACCAACACCCTAATGGGCTTAGGTGGTTTCCCTGGTGATGATCCGCAATTTGTGGGGATGCTTGGGATGCACGGAACTTATGAAGCCAATATGACGATGCATAATGCAGATGTGATCTTGGCTATCGGTGCACGTTTTGATGATCGGGTAACAAATAATCCAGCCAAGTTCTGTCAAAACGCTAAAGTCATTCATATTGATGTTGACCCAGCGACTATTTCGAAGACAATCATGGCACATATCCCAATCGTGGGTGCAGTTGAGCCAGTATTGCAAGAAATGTTGACACAGCTTAAGCAGTTGGGTGTGTCTAAACCTAATCCTGAAGAAATTGGGAATTGGTGGGCACAGATCAATGAATGGCGTAAAGTTCATGGTCTACGTTATCAACCTGCAGCTGATGGTGGCATGAAACCACAGCAAGTGGTTGAAGCACTTTATAACGCAACTAATGGTGAAGCCATCATTACCTCTGACGTTGGACAACATCAGATGTTTGGTGCGATGTATTACAAATACAAGCGTCCGCGCCAATGGATTAACTCTGGTGGCTTAGGCACGATGGGTGTAGGTTTACCTTATGCAATGGCTGCTAAATTGGCTTGTCCAGAACAGCAAGTTGTTTGTATTACGGGTGAAGCTTCGATCCAAATGTGTATTCAAGAGCTATCGACTTGTAAGCAATATGGTTTGAACGTCAAAATCTTGTGCTTAAACAACCGTGCATTAGGTATGGTGAAACAGTGGCAAGACATGAACTACGAAGGCCGTCACTCAAGTTCATATGTAGAGTCTTTACCTGATTTCCCTAAACTCATGGAAGCTTATGGTCATGTGGGTATTCAGATTGATCACGCAGATGAGTTAGAGTCAAAATTGGCACAAGCGATGGCGATTAACGATAAATGTGTATTTATTAACGTCATGGTTGATCGTACTGAACACGTATATCCAATGTTGATTGCTGGCCAATCGATGTGTGATATGTGGTTAGCAAAAGGGGAGCGCACTGAATGAGACATATAATTTCTGTACTCGTTGAAAACGAAGCGGGTGCGCTTTCACGATTAGTGGGTTTATTTTCACAACGTGGTTATAACATTGAGACACTCAATGTTGCGCCAACTGAAGATGCGACACTATCACGTTTGACGCTCACAACTTATGGTGATGACCATAAGATCGAACAAATCACTAAGCAATTGAACAAACTTGTAGAAGTTGTAAAAGTTGTAGACTTGTCTGAGGGCGCACATATCGAACGTGAGTTGATGCTTATTAAAGTGAAAGCATCAGGGATCGCACGTGATGAAATTAAGCGCACATCTGATATATTCCGTGGTCAAGTTGTTGATGTAACACCAACGACTTACACGATACAAATCGCAGGGACAACTGAAAAAATAGATGCGTTTATTGATGCACTTGCTGAAAACACCATTCTCGAAGTTGTTCGATCAGGTGTTTCGGGTATAGCCCGCGGCGAGAAAGTACTCACCATCTAGTTTTATATTCAACGCAATTAAACGCATTTTAGTGGAGATAGCAATGCAAATTTTTTATGATAAAGACTGTGACTTATCAATCGTTCAAGGCAAAAAAGTAGCAATCATTGGTTACGGTTCACAAGGTCATGCACATGCATTAAACCTTAAAGATTCTGGTGTAGATGTAACTGTAGGTCTGCGTGCTGGTTCTACTTCTTGGAAAAAAGCTGAAAATTCAGGTCTTAAAGTTGCTGAAGTTCCTGCTGCTGTAGCTCAAGCTGATCTTGTTATGATCTTGACTCCAGATGAATTCCAAGCACAACTTTACCGTGATGTTATTGAGCCGAACATTAAAGAAGGCGCAACTTTAGCATTTGCTCATGGTTTCTCTGTACTTTATAACCAAGTTGTTCCACGTAAAGATCTAGACGTAATCATGGTTGCACCTAAAGCACCTGGTCACACTGTACGTTCTGAATTCCAACGTGGTTCAGGTGTTCCTGACCTTATCGCGATTCATCAAGATGCTTCTGGTAATGCACGTAATGTTGCTTTGTCATATGCTTCTGGCGTTGGTGGCGGTCGTACAGGTATTATCGAAACTTCTTTCCGTGAAGAAACTGAAACTGACTTGTTCGGTGAGCAAGCAGTACTTTGTGGTGGTGCTGTTGAATTGGTTAAAATGGGCTTCGAGACTTTGGTTGAAGCTGGTTATTCTCCAGAAATGGCATACTTCGAATGTTTGCATGAGCTAAAACTTATTGTTGACTTGATGTTCGAAGGCGGTATCGCTGACATGAACTACTCTGTATCAAACAACGCTGAATACGGCGAATATGTAACTGGTACTGAAGTAATCAACGAACAGTCTCGTGAAGCAATGCGTAATGCATTGAAACGTATTCAATCTGGTGAATATGCGAAAATGTTTATCCAAGAAGGTGCTCTAAACTATCCTTCAATGACTGCTCGTCGCCGTCAAAATGCTGAACATGGTATCGAAGTAACAGGTTCTAAGTTACGTGCAATGATGCCTTGGATCCAAGCAAACAAAATTGTAGACAAAGAAAAGAACTAAGTTCTGATCTAAATCTAAAAAACCCGTTCAGTTGAGCGGGTTTTTTTATTGCCTTTTTGCTGAGTATTGAAGTTGTATTTGGGCTAAGTGAGTCAGATTTTAGGAAAATCATCACGAAATTGTTTGCGAGAAAATCATAAGGTTTTATTTAATATAAGTAATCAATGAATATTTTTCATAAGTTGGTCTTATAAGTTTAAAAATATTTATGTAACAGGAATTAATTATTTTTTCTTAATAAAAAAATTTATGTACTACATAGCATATTAAAAATAATTTTAATGATATCTCTCTCTATGTGCCGAATATCGGTGCTTGTTCTTGTTTTTTTATCTCTTATCTGAATAAACAAATGGTCATTTTTTGTTGGCTAAATTAAATTTCAGAGCGGTTTACTTTGAATTAAACTGTTGTTTTTGAATGGTAACTTATAATTATTTGGTTGCTGGTGTGTAAAAAACTGCCTATGATTTAAACAAAGCACATGATTAATACAAAACTTTAAATCAGTGTTTTTAAAGGTTGCGGTGCAACAAAATTAAAAATTGAGTCGTGTCCGGAACTGAAATAAAACTTAGCAATGAACCAGTAAATACTAAATATTAATTGAGGTTTGTATGAAAAAACTAATGTCTACTCTCGCATTAACAACAATTTCTTCATTATTTGCAGCTTCAGCATTTGCCGATGTTACAGCAGTTGCAACTGCAAAATGGGATGCAAGCGCGACTAAAGACACTAAGAGTGCTCTAGTAGTTACACCTTTGAAATCACTTGTATTCCAGTACGCTGAAGGGATTAAAGGGTTCAACACTCAAGTTGGTGCATTCGATGTCACGATTCAAGGTCAAAGTGGTGCAACAGACTTTACTCTATCTTCAAAGTTGATGGGTAATACATTAACGCGTAGTGGTGGTGATGGTTCTACTTTAGATGTAGGTGTTGCATGGAATGGTCAACCATTAAATAAAACAACAGCAGTAACGATGATTGATACTAAAAACAATATCAGTGCTGGCTTAGATAGCATTGCATTGAAAAATGCATATTCAGGTACTGGTCGTTCATCTGCACAAAGTAACTTCATGTTTACTGTTGCATCTGCAAAAGATAAAACAGGTGCTGATATTGCTGATCTCTCAACTTTGACTGATGGTCGTTGGGATGGTGAGGTTGCAGTTCAGTTCACAGCACTTTGGACAGCCCCATAATATTTAATCAAAACAGTTAAATATTGAAATAAATTTTGATCAACAACAAGGGAGTATTTTCCCTTGTTGTTTCATAAGGGGTATATAAGTGAACTTAAAAATAACAATATTGATCAGTAGTTTAGCAATCTCTATGCAAAGTTTAGCCATTAATGTGGGTGATGTAACATCGATTATTGAAGCCAAACAATCCTTGATTGCAAAAGAAATTGAAAATCCATCAGAAACTGCGCGTTTTGTCGGTTTAAAAGTACAACGTTTAAGTAGCCCCATGGAAGGTGGTGAAATTATTCCAATGGAATCCGCTGCTGAAATTTTATCTACACCATCTGGTTTGGTTCTTCCTGGAACTGCAAAAGATATATTCAAAATTATTTATCAAGGCCCAGCGGATGATCAAGAACGTTACTACCGTTTGTCTTGGTTAGATGCACCTGTAGGAAGTTCAGAAGATTCAACTGCTCCCAAAACTGCTCAAGCCTCAGCCGTTGCTCAGATTAATACCATATTGGTCGTCGCACCGCGCAAACAAAAATTTGATTACACCTATAAAGATGGCCAAGTCACCAATACCGGCAATGTCAGCTTTCGAATCGTCGCTGCTGGAGCATGTAAAGACGTCACCAAAGATATCGATGGTAAAGGATGTCGCGAACGTTATTACGTGATGCCAAATAAAAGCTTAACGCTGAAATATACGCAAACCGCAGATCCTAAAACAAATATCGGTATTTGGCACGATAGTGAATATATCAATGTCCCACGGTAGGTGATCATGAACAGGCTAATGGTTGTTGGAGTCATGGGTATCTTACTCGCGAGTATGCAAAACGTACGTGCAGAAGAAAAAACAAGTGTGATTCATATTGGTAAATATACATTTCCAGCAGCACTTTCTAGTATGTTAGCCCAAGGTTTTACGGTTCCAGTTTATTTAAAATTCGAAGAAGATTTAGTTGTTGGTGATAACAAGAGCCAGCAAAAAGTTGCCGATGCTGTTGTTGAATACCAAAATAATCAACTTTATGTAAAAAAAATTATTTTTGATGAAAGTAATCAAACAACAGAATTATCAGCAGAAGTAAAAGAAAGTATTCAATCACTCGATCAAGCTTTTGGACCAGATATGCAGTTATCGATTGGTCCTGATGCAGCACTGACTTTTGATTTAAAATCACTTTATATGGAGCTTAAGGTAAATAAATCGGCCTTAGGAACAAAGTTAATCAAGCGCTCTGATGTATTAGGCGACTCGACAACTGAAAATTTCTCATCGGTATTGAATTATCGTCTGGGAGCCTCCTATAGTGATTTTGATAATCGTAGTACGTCATCCACCTATATCAATTTAGATAGTGTAAGTTCAATTGAAGAACATCACTTTATCGCTAATGGTTCCTTTTATAGTAGTGACTCTGATACGAGTTTTGACTTGTACCGTGCTTTATATGAGCGTGATTTTGAGGGTAATCGTTTAGCTGTCGGGATGATGGATACTTGGAGTATGCAATCTATTGCCAGTTTAAATGCATTGAACTCAAGTAAAATTTATGGTGTAACCTACGGTAATAAAAGTAGCACCGTTATAGAAGATAAAAAGCAGACCCTTGTGCCAATTTTGGTGTTTTTACCAAGTGCAGGAACCATTCAGGTTTATCGCGACGGGCGTTTACTCAGTATTCAAAACTTTTCTATGGGTAGCCACGAACTCGATACTTCAACCTTCCCGATGGGGGTGTATAACGTTGAGGTTAAAACAGTAATTAATGGACAAGAAACCAGTAGTACGATTGCTCAAGTCAATAAAACCAATGGACGCCAATCTAGTGTCACAGGCCAATTAAGCTGGCAAGCTTTTGGTGGGATGTTGGAATACAGTAAACGACATAATTATGGTCAAATTGATAATAATGAAAAAACTTGGTTAATGGGTGTCGCAGCCGCGAAAAACTATGCTTATTTGTCAGGCGTAGGTTTGACATCGACATTATATGGTTTTGACACGAACTTCGTTGCGGAGTTTGAAGGTAATGTCGCAGTTACCTCAAATACCAACTTTAACCTACAGACCATGTTTGCCACAGATCGCTCTTATCGGGCAGCAACATCGATTAATTATAGTTTGCCCAAAGGTTATGCTAGTGTTTGGGGAGCATTTGATATCAGTGAGATCGGCGATGATTTATATTTTACTGACTCTAAAAACTATAGCTTAGGTTTCTCTGTCAACTTTAATCAGTTCTATCGAAAGTTAGGAATGCTGACTTTTAACTATTCTGACGATTTAAAGCGCAGTAATAGTGTGATGAACGTTGAATATTTCCAAAATATTTTTAGCAATCGATATGTCGATATGCAAGTTCGAACCGGCTTACAGCGTTCAGATTATGACACTCAAAAAAGTTATAACGACAAATATATTTATTTTGATTTACGACTACCGTTTTCCAGATGGTTTAGTGCAGGGGTAAATACTCGAAATCGTAACGTCTTTGCCAACGCTAGTTATAAACAGAATTTTAATGATCAAGTCATTAATAGTGTTGGTGTTGATATCTCACAAATGTTAAATCGTAGAAATAACGAAGATATTGTAGATAACTTTACTGCGTCTGGTTATGTAGGTTATGCCGCAAAATATAATAGTGGGAATTTATCTGTCAGCGCCTCTCGCAATAGCTATTCTGCAAACTACAGCAGTGAAGGCTCTATGGCGACTTCAGGGAATAACTGGGTTCTTGGAAACCATAACTTAAGTTCAGGGGTAATCATTGAAACAGGACTCAAAGATAAAGGCAGTATGGCCGCGCAGATCAACGGGCAAAGTTATACCTTAACAGGTAAAAACAACTTTATCCCTTTGGCACCATATGCTGAGTATGTCATTGAATTGATGAATGATAAGAAATCGGTTGATAGTGTGAGTATTGCTGAAGGGCGTAAGAGTCGTGTCACGCTGTATCCGGGTAACGTTGCATTATTACAACCAGAAGTGAAGCAGATGGTGACGATCTTTGGTCGCGTCTATTATCCAAACGGTGAGCCTGCAGCCAATGCCAATATTCATAATCATATTGGTAAAACCAAGACCGATGCCAAAGGAGAGTTCTCACTTGATGTCGACAAGCGTTATCCAGTATTGACCTTGATTGAAGCTAACGGTGATGTTTGTGAATCTACACTGCAACTTGAACATGCACGTGGTGCAGCATGGCTCGGTGATGTCCGTTGCCAATATAAACCAACAAGTAGTAATAAAAATAGTTTAGAGGCGGCACGCCATGATTAAAATTGTAAGAAAAGTAAGTGTATTGTGTGCAGTAGTGTTTTTTACATCAACTCATCTACATGCACTTAAACAACCCACGATGCAAACTTTAGCGCCTAAGGATTATATCTTTATCGAAAACAATGTTGATAAAGAGTACTTTATTGCTCCAGATGCACTGGATCCACGCTTTACAGGTTCCAATGTTTGGAATAAACATAAAAGTAATCAGACCTCTATTGGCTATATGGGAACCAATCATGCACTTGCCGTTAATGGTTATGTCGATTATTGGACTGAAGGAACTTCAATTAACCAACCCTATGTAGGTTCTCGTTGTTTAATGTTAGCAGGTACAACACGTTGTCCTGCCTCAGGTTATCTGCCTGCTGCGAAGATAGATAACCGTGGTGCTTATAAAATTGCAGTATCAGCTGGTGAGGATGGAGGTTCATATGCACGTGCAGCTTTTGGACCAAATGCTTATGAGCATTTTAGAAAAATGCCTATAGGAAGTCAGGAGCATATTGTATTGAATGCTTGTGGAACAAGGGAAGAGTATTCACCAGCGAATGGTACCTATTGTAAAGATGCAAAGGTGGGAAATTGGTATTCTTATCTTTTTACATTGAACAAATATGCCCATATTAAGTTATTAGACACGAAGGCATTCCAAGAAGTTTGGTATGGAACAGATGGAACACCCTATCTGACGCCTAATAGTACCTACTGTCAATATGGTTCAGTGCCTACAGGTGGCACAGCTGATCAGAAAACTGGAATTATGTGTAAGATGCTTAAATATAATATCGAAGGCTCACCAACCACATTCTCACTTTATTACTATTTATATATGGTTACAGATAATGCATCATTTGGTTTTACCCCAAATACATATGATTTACGTATTCATGGTGGTACAGGGGATTGGAAGCGTTACGATCAAGCCAATGCGCTAAACCGTATGAAAGATATGATGACCTCAGGGGACAATTATATTTCAGTGTTTTTTAGTAATTCATTTTTTCAAAAGTTGGCTAAAGCCAAAGTCAACATTCGTAATATTGATAATTTATTTACATTCGCTGTTGATAATAGTGTTGCACCTCAGTCAGGCTTTTATCAATTTTCAGTCTCTACAAAGGTTGAACTCATTCCACGTGAGTATAGTGTCAGTATTCAACCTAAGGGCTTGCCTGAAGGTAGTACGCCTGTTAAAACAGGGAAAATTGGTGATCCCAATCCGATTACTTTTGAATATATGGTGAAGCAGTCTGCACCCCGTCAAGCAGATACCATAGAGGCTTATGTGAGTGCTCCTAGTGTAAGAAAAGAAAATGAATCTTATTGTTTATTTACTTCTGATGATAATAAAACAAAGGTTCCAATTCCGGCGTGGTTAAGTATGCAAAATATCGCCAATCAGGAAGTTAAGACCTATAGTGGTTGTGATATAACTAAAAAATTAAATATGAAAAACGCCATGTGGCAAGCTGAACCTTGGGATAGTTTTGGGTCAGGGTATTTTTATACAACCGATCTTAAGTTGATATTTCCAATGAGTGACCCAGTTTCAGGGGTTTCTATGGAAGGTTTGGATTGGATGGGTAAAGTTCGTGCCGAAGGTGAGATTAAAGTTGTAGCAAAATGGATTGGTGTAAATTTCCCATAATTGATTAACGGATTGTTGAACGCGATATGATAAATACGTTTTTTTGCAGAGTTGTACTGCTCCTGACTGGAATGGGGCTCAGCCATATCGCCTCAGCGGCCTATTTTTCTTCTTATATCTATGAGATGGGTTCCGATGAAAGTTTTATTTCTAAACCTGTGCAAAATGATACCAGTACTTTAAACCTCTATACGGTACAGTCTTTTAAGATCGATAAACCGGGAGAAAATGGTGAAAATATGGTTTATGCAAAGGAGCGTGAACTGATCTTTACACCGTTAAGTTTGCAGATTAATCCTAAAAGTACAGACTTTTTTAAGTTGCTTTATATTGGTCCTAAAGATGATCAAGAACGTTATTATCGAGTGGTCTTTTCTGAGGTGCCATTTTCTGCTTTTGAAGAGGGTGTGACACCTCAAGCCACGACATTTGTACCGAAAGTATCCATGAGTACCATTATGGTGGTACGGCCTCGAAAACAAAAACTTCAATATGTTATAGATGAAAAAGAAGGCGTAATTAAAAATACAGGGAATACTTTTTTTCGGGTCATTATTCATAAAAGCTGTAAACTGGATGATGAAAGTTCGACACAGTTTTATATGTTACCTGATGAAGAATTTAGACATGACATCGTAAAGCAAAAAAACCAAAAATTTATCGTGGCTAATAAAAGCTACACCATGATTAGTCAGCAGTGTGAGCAAGAAAATAACAAAGCACTACTGGCAACTACTGAGGAAACTCAAGAAACAAAACAGTCCGTTGAAGAGCAGAAACATAGCGTGGAGTAGGAGGTTGGTGATCAATAATAAGAGGCGAAAAGGCCTTGTATTGGATTAGGCTGCTCAGTATTAAAATTCAAAGTGATAAATAATGTACAAATGAAATTCAGTGGATTTTAATTTTGTACTTATAAAAAAAGCGCTAATTTTTAGAAGCTATTCAAGAGTGACTTATTTAGATCGCATACACTTTTTGTCTTCAGCTTTTCTAGATAATTGTATGTTAAATTAGCCATAATTTAATCTCGATTGATGAGTGTAATAGGTACAATGAAATTTAGCCGAACTTTAGTCAGTGGTTTGTTTGGTGTTGTATTGGCAGGATCTACGGTTGCACACGCGGAAATTGTACAAAAAACTTCAGCAGCTACAACAACATCTACTCAAGGACAATTTAAGAACTTGAACGATGTCAAAATTAATATGCAGCGTATGTTACGCTCAACAGACGGTCAGTATTTTTTAGATCTATATGCTGGTGTGTGGAATCCACGCGCGACCCTCACTGATTTAAAGACAGATAAAAGCATCCGTTTTGAGGGATTACAAAAAGGTCATCAACTTAATTTGGCTTCTTTGATTTCTCCTGCTGATGCAAGTCTTGAGGCAGGCGATTACCAGTTAAATGGCCAACTCAATGCCATTACAGGAAGTTTTACTGCAAAACTGGTTCAAAAAAATCAGCTTCAAACTAAAGAGCTTAAGTTTGAGCCAGCATTTAAAGTGGCAGATAAACCAGCATTCTTTTTTAAATTCTATACTCCAAATAATGCTGCAACCTTAAATAATTTTATTGAACGTATTGATGTGATTGATCAAAAAACTAAAAAAGTAGTTCAGCAACTGACAGGTTTTAAAGCCTATAATCAGTCGGTTGACTATAAAGATATTAACTTTGATGGTCATTATGATTTGATTTTATCTGATGCATCAAATGGTCGTTGGGCAGAAGATCAACACCATATTTATTGGATGTATAACCCGAAAACCAATAAATTCCAGCGTTCAAACCAATTGGAAAAAATCCAAGGCTATCCACATCTTGATGGTATTAAACAGCAAATCAATTTTGCCAATGGCTCAATTTATCAGGTAGAAAATGGTCTATTAAATAAAATTCAATGATCTAAACCGTATTTTAGACTTGCCCCTTAACTGGGTATAGGAATCTACAGATTGAATAGCTGATGACTAGCAAAAATATTTGTGTAAAAACTTATGCTTAGTGTGGAGTGAGTTAAAAGTCGTGGGTTAAACCTCTCCTGATTAAGGAGAGGTTTGGAGAGTATAAGAACTACTGATTTTCTCGAATATAATCTTCTGTACGCTGCATCGCTGCCTGAATATTTTCAATTGCAGCTTTGACATCATTTAAGCTTTTCGCATTGCCACCGCTGAGCGACTGACGCCATTTACGTGCACCAGGTAGATTTTGAAATAAACCCAGAATGTGACGAGTTAAAATAGAAATTGGCGCACCTTCAGCCATACGCTGTTCAAAGTAGGGAATCATCTGCTGCATAATATCGAAACGATTCGGCAGTGTATCTAAGCCATATAACTCACCCAATTCAGCAAGTAGATAGGGGTTGTGATAAGCCTCACGCCCAATCATGACACCATCAACATGTTGTAGATGCGTTTTGGTTTCTTCAAATGTTTTGATACCACCATTAATTTCTATATATAAGTCAGGACGTTCCTGCTTGAGACGATAAACATCTTCATAACGTAGTGGTGGAACGTCACGATTTTCTTTAGGTGAAAGTCCTTGTAGTAAAGCAATACGTGCGTGGACGACAAAATGTTTACAACCTGTTGCTGCAACGGTATCGACGAAGTGCAACATCTCCTCATAACTTTGCATGTCATCGATACCGATTCTATGCTTGATCGTCACGGGGATGTGGGTTGCCTGTTGCATTGCAGCAATACATTCTGCGACCAGATCGGCTTCTGCCATAAGGCAAGCACCAATTTTATTGTTTTGTACGCGGTCACTTGGACAGCCAACATTAAGATTTACTTCATCGTAGCCCCAGTCCTCAGCCATTTTGCTGCAAGTCGCGAGATCTTGTGGATTAGAGCCACCCAGTTGTAATACGATCGGATGTTCTTGTTGATTATAATTGAGATGACGTGCAGCATCGCCGTAAATAATCGCACCTGTCGTAACCATCTCTGTATAGAGCGTAATATGTGGATTAAATAAACGAGCAAAATAACGATAATCTTTGGTTGTCCAATCCATCATCGGAGCAACACTGATTCTGAAATTCTTATTAATCACTGAATCTTTATTGATTTCAGGCATGTGTGTTGGTTCCTTGATATGGATAGGCGGTGCATTTTAGCATAGGGTTTAAATTGAAAGTGTTACAGCAACTGAGCTTAATTACACCCACAGCCCAAACTCTATATAGCGTTTGATGTAGTCTCATGGAGATGACGCGAATTATAGCGAATCGAAAAAATTTAGCAAAAAATCACATGCAAAAATTTGGTCGAAGAATTAAAACGCTATCCACTTTTTGTTGAGCACAAGGCTTAGTGTTACTCATTTTTATCGAGGTTCGTTGAGCTTTCTCCTTGTAATAGAGCACTCCATACACGATGGCCAACTTTGTCGTATTCGATTAAAGTTTGACGAAACTCTAGTCTCGATTCAACTGAAACTAAAGGAGCAGGGAGTAGAGGGTCAAAGATTATTTTTTTAATCGCATGATCACCCAACGAATATGTTTCTCGCGCTGCATCTTTAAGCTGCATATTTTTAATATTAATTAATGATTCATTCAGAATGTGTATTTGCTCAAGATAGCTCTTTTGCATTTGTACGGTATCCCAAAGTTGGGTGGCCTTTTGTGTATAGAGTTCATCAAAGTCTTGTGCATTAAAGAGTACGATATTTGGATCACATTCAAGAGAAAGAAGTTTTTTCTTGATGCTGTTAACACCATTTTTAATATTATTTGGTCTGATATATAAACCTGCATGTAATTCTTGCATGCCCACTAAGCCAAAAGCACGATTGGTATTACGTGAGAGGGTTCGATTGCTTTTATTCACAGTTGTGGTCAGTGCAGCAATCCAACTGCCATCCCATGTTTGAGTAAAATGTTCTGCTGTTCGCCACAAACTGATTTCATCGCGCAGTACTCGACCTTTAATCGAAAGTTGATAAGCACCTCGAGTTATGGGTTCAATCAGTCCTGAACTCTGCAATCTGTTAATGGCAACACGGATATTATTTGGTGATAGGTCAAAAACTGCCCCAGCTCGAATAGCAGCTGTAATGTCGAGTGCATCATTATCTACAACCCCCAGTATTTTTAATAAGAAGTCTTTTGCAATAGGTTGGATTGTTTCCATATCAACTTTTATGAACATGAGAATGACCGAATAATTTTAACAAACCTCTCAATATTACACCAATTGACATAAATATTATTTGTATGTAATTTTCATGAGAGAATAAATCATTTATGCATAAATAAAGTTATTGAGGTGAGTGATGAATAATGCCTTTCAAACCCATGAGGTGATGAATCAGCCAGAGCCATTGCCAGCATACAATCTTTGGTCAACTGATCAGGCTTTACAGGAAATCGTACATGCAATGGCAGGGACATGGGCCGATCAACAATTGCTGGATTTAGGACAGCTTGCTGGCTCAAAACAGATGGAACACGGTGAGTTAGCAAATAAAAATAAACCCGTATTGCACGCTTTTGATCGTTATGGTCATCGTATTGATCATGTTGAATTTCACCCGTCATACCATGAGATTATGAAAAACTCTATGGAAAATGAGGTACATAGTTTCTCTTGGAATCATGCCGATCAGACAGGTGCACATGTGGTGAGATGTGCATTGATGTATATCAATAGCCAAGCAGATTCAGGTACTGCATGCCCACTTACCATGACTCATGCAAGCATACCCACACTGAGACACGCACCCGAGCTCGCCAAAGTTTGGTTAGCGAAGATTTTAAATGCAGCTTATGATCCTCGCTCTTTACCCATCGAACAGAAATTTTCGTGCACCATTGGTATGGGAATGACTGAAAAACAAGGTGGGTCCGATGTCCGTAGTAATACCAGTCAAGCAATTCGACAAGACGAAGGTTATTACCATATTGTTGGACATAAATTCTTTTTTTCTGCGCCGATGTGTGATGCACATTTGGTACTCGCCAAAACAGAACTTGGTATAAGTTGCTTTTTAGTACCTCGCATTTTATCTGATGGTTCTTTAAATCGTGTTCGAATTCAACGATTGAAAGATAAACTGGGTGATTGGAGCAACGCATCTTCAGAAGTGGAGTTTCATAATGCTGTCGCCTATCTCGTGGGTGAGGAAGGGCGTGGTATCGTTAATATTTTAGAAATGGTTGCATTCACTCGACTAGACTGTGCGATTGGTTCAGCTGCCATCATGCGTCAAGCTTTAGTTCAGGTACTGCATCATACTGCGCAACGTCGTGCTTTCGGGAAACTCCTGATTGATCAACCTTTGATGCGTAATGTTCTGGCAGACTTAAGTTTGGAAAGCGAAGCGGCATTGGTATTGAGTATGCGTGTTGCTCAAGCAGTCGATTTGTCAAAATCAGATCCTACAGAAGCAGCATTTGCTCGTATAGCGACTGCAATAGCGAAGTTCTGGATTTGCAAAAGAACTCCAGCTTTTGTCAATGAAGCACAAGAGTGTTTGGGCGGAATAGGATATGTCGAAGAGAATATCTTGCCTCGTTTATATCGCCAAGCACCGCTGAACTCAATTTGGGAAGGCAGTGGTAATGTGCAGTGTTTAGATGTACTTAGAGCTTTAAATAAAGATCCTCGGGTAAAAGAGGCTTTATTTCATGAGTTTTCTAAAGTTAGCGGTTTAAATGCTTCATTGGATCTTTTTGTTCATGAATTGACTCAAGAATTCTCTGATATGACAAATTTGGAAGTACGAAGTCGACTAATTGTTGAACGCACCGCAATCGCCTTACAAGCAGCGCTTCTTTTACAATATAGCCCTAGTGCAGTGGCAGAAGCCTTTTGTGCTAGTCGACTAAGTCGTGACCATGGTTTCACGTTTGGCAGTGCTGATTTCTCTAAAAGTAGTTCTATCCTGATTCAGCGAGCAGTGGTAATCCACTAGTCCTTATACAAAGATGATTAGGGCTGCAGCAATTTTACAGAAAAGTGCGATTGTTGCGGTTCATCATTAATTGAAGTATTCGTTTCAATTTCTTCTGCTTTAAACACTAACTTTAGACTCTCTCTGTGTTGTTCAAGCACGACTATACCTATCCGCACTATTCGACTTTTCTAAGCCGCTCATTTTTTACTTTCTGGCGAAATATGATGAGAGAACTCGGCGTGTTCAACGCTTTAAGTGTTTACTCAGTTGCTCAGCACTGATCCCTGATTTGCATTGTTGGGGTCGAAGTGCTTTATGACGCTACTTTCGCTCTAACTTATCCATAATGTACTTGCAAAAATTTAGCTTTTTTCTAAATTCGACTGATAAAATAAAAAACCAGTCTTAGTAGACTTTGTTTCTTATATTTTATATGTGATTTTTTACATGGTTATATATTTTTATTTAGTAAGTTAATTTTTAATATTAATTTTTTTGGTATTTTTTAATTAAGTAGTTTATTATTAATTGTTAACAACTTAATTGTTATCTATTGGTTTTTTGGTATTTTGAATTATTTTTCCTATTTTTCCTATTTTTATTGGTTTTAATACTTTTGTTTTTTTAATGTTTTTCCTTGTGATTGCTGGTTTTTGAGTCTTTTAAGTTAATCTTGTGTATGTGTTTTTGGGTTGATCAATCTTCAAGGAATTTGAAGAGCACATGAATTTATAAAAATCTAAACAAATTTGTAAATATTGGTCTTTTTTTAGCTTTAATTACGATTTTATCACATTAAATTGTAACTAATAGTAATAATAATTAATTAAAGTTAAGAAATTTAGCATACATTTTTGTGATTTTGTGAATCACCACGCTTTTTTTATAGTGTTGAATTTGAAAGTTTTACTGAACAATGTGCCCAAAAAAGTGCTTTAAATATAATTTTTTCAATTTGATTTTATATTAATAATTAAAATGTGAATTAATATTTTTGGTCTATTGTTTGTTTATTTTGTGTTGATTAAATATAAATAAATTATATTATGTGCGCAGGGTAAATATTTATTTGTGGCTCTATTAATATTTTTATTTATTACCTGAGTTATAAACTTTTGGGGTTTTGTTCAGTAATTTAAGTAAAGGTTTAAAAAATTAATCGATACAAAAAATTAATTGAGGTTTGTATGAAAAAGTTAATTTCAACACTAGCACTTGCATCTGTTTCTACTTTATTTGCTGCAACGGCATTTGCTGATGTAACCGCAGTAGCTACTGCAAAATGGGATGCAAGCGCAACCAAAGATACGAAGAGTGCACTTGTTGTGACTCCAATGAAATCACTGGTATTTCAATATGCTGAAGGCGTTAAAGCCTTTAATACTCAAGTAGGTGCATTCGATGTAACGATTGCGGGTCAAAGTGGCGCGACTGACTTTACCCTGACTTCAAAATTGATGGGCAATACCTTAACGCGTAGTGGTGGTGATGCCTCTACGTTAGACGTCGGTGTCAGTTGGAATGGTCAAGCATTAAGCAAAACCACGCCAATCACTTTGATTGATACAGCGAATAGCGTCAGTGCTGGTTTAGATAATTTGGCTTTAGCAAGTGCTTATGCGGGTACTGGTCGTTCGTCTGCTCAAGGAAGTTTCTTATTTAACATCGCTTCTGCAAAAGACCAATCTGGTGCTGCTGTTTCTGATTTTTCAACTTTGGCTGATGGCCGTTGGGATGGTGAAGTCGCAGTGCAATTTACAGCAGTTTGGAAAAAGTAATTTCTGGATTTAACTGGAAATTATTGTTGGTGAATAACAAGGGAGTGAAATCCCTTGTTGTTTCATAAGGGGAATAAAAATGAACTTGAAAGTAAAGATATTGGTGAGTGGTTTAGCAATTTCCATGCAATGTTCAGCAATTAATGTTGGTGATATCACTTCGATTATTGAAGCTAAGCAGTCTTTGGTTGCAAAAGAAATTGAAAATCCATCGGATACGGCACGTTTTGTTGGTTTAAAAGTACATCGTATAAGTACACCAATGGAAGGTGGTGAAATTATTCCAATGGAGTCTGCAGCTGAAATCTTATCAACACCATCAGGTTTAGTTCTCCCAGGTTCTGCAAAAGATATATTTAAAATTATTTATCAGGGACCTGCTGATGAGCAGGAACGTTACTATCGCTTGTCTTGGTTAGATGCGCCGGTAGGAAGTTCAGAAGATACAACAGCAACAAAAAGTGCTCAGGCTTCTGCAGTCGCGCAAATTAATACCATCTTAGTTGTCGCTCCAAGAAAACAAAAATTTGATTACAGCTATAAAGACGGCGCAGTAACCAATACAGGCAATGTGAGCTTTCGAATCGTTGCAGCCGGAGCGTGTAAGGACAGATCTAAAGATGTTGAAGGTAAAGGTTGCCGTGAACGTTATTACGTTATGCCTGATACAACGATACAACTTAAATATACAGAGTTTAGCGACGCTAAAACAAATATCGGTATTTGGCACGATAGCGAATATATAAATATCCAACGGTAGATCAATATGAAAAGTCGAATACTTTTTTGTGTGGCTTTACTTGTGGGTCTACAAAATACCTATGCAGATGAACCTACTCAAATTCAAATTGGTCAGTATGTCTTTCCTGTAATGCTTTCAAGTATGTTATCGCAAGGATTTACGGTCCCTATTTATTTGAAATTTGAAGAAGATTCGACGATTGAGGCCACTAAGAGTAAGCAAAAAATTGCAGATGCAGTTGTGGAATATCGCAATAATCAACTTTTCGCTCGAAAAATTATATTCGATGAAACTCATCAAAGCACAGAATTAGCACCTGAAGTTAAAGCTCAAATTGCAACATTGAATAAAGCTTTTGAAGAAGATATGACGCTGTCTATTACAGATGATGCGGTATTGTCATTTGATTTACAGTCACTTTATCTTGAATTAAAAGTAGAGAAGTCAGCACTGGGTACAAAGTTGATCAAGCGCTCTGATGTATTGGGTCAATCCACCACAGAGAATTTTTCTTCAATTTTAAATTATCGACTCGGGGCTTCTCAGAGTGATTTTAATGAACGCAAGACATCATCCACGTATATCAACTTAGACAGTATTAGTGCATTAGAAGAACATCATTTTTTAGTCAATGGTTCATTTTATAGCAATGACTCAAATACCAGTTTTGATTTGTATCGTGCGTTATATGAACATGATTTTGAAGGTAATCGATTAGCTGCAGGGATGATGGATACATGGAGTATGCAGTCAGTTGCCAGCTTAAACGCCCTAAACTCAAGTAAAGTTTATGGTGTGACTTATGGTAATAAAAGTAGCACCATCATTGAAGACCAAAAACAGTCTTTGGTACCGATTTTGGTGTTTTTGCCAAGTGCAGGAACGATTCAGGTTTATCGTGATGGCCGCTTACTCAGTATTCAAAACTTCTCTATGGGGAGTCATGAGCTTGATACTTCGACTTTTCCAAATGGTGTCTACAACGTTGAAGTAAAGACGATTGTGAATGGTCAAGAAACCAGTACGACTTCGGCGCAAGTCAATAAAACCTTTGGTCGCCAATCAAGTGTAACGGATAAATTAAGCTGGCAGGCTTTTGGCGGGATGCTTGAGTATAGTAAACGATATGACCAAGATGCTATTCATACAGATGAACGAACTTGGTTAATGGGAATTGCTGCTGCAAAAAACTATGCCTATTTGTCTGGTGTACGTTTAGCTTCGACTTTCTATGTATTTGATAAAAATGCTGTTGTCGAAGCTGAAAGTAATATTACTTTCACGCCAAACTCAAGTTTAAGCTTTCAAACCATGTTAGCTACAGATCGTTCTTACCGAGCAACAACGGCATTAAGTTATAGCCTACCCAAAGGATATGCCAGTTTCTGGGGAGCTTTTGATATCAGTGAAATAGGCGATCGCTTATATTTTACAGATAACAAAAGTTATAGCCTAGGTTTGTCCATGAATTTAAACCAGCTATATAACAAATTAGGTTTATTAACAGTAAGTTATTCAGATGATTTAAAACGCGATAACCGACTAATGAATGTCGAATATTTCCAGACGATTTATAACAATCGTTATGTAGATATGCAAGTTCGTACAGGTTTACAGCGTTCGCAATATGACACTCAACAAAACACTCAAGATAAATATATCTACTTTGATTTACGACTTCCTTTTTCAAAATGGTTTAGTGCGGGTGTAAATTCACGTAATAGTAATGTGTATGCCAATGCCAGTTATAAGCAAAACTTTAATCATCAAGTGATTGAGAATGTTGGATTAGATTTCTCTCAAATGGTGAATCGTAAGAATAACGATGTGGATTCAGACAACTTCACTGCATCTGGTTATGTGGGTTACAAGACAAAATATAATAGCGGCAACTTATCTATGAGTGGATCTCGCAATAGTTATTCATTGAATTATACCAGTCAGGGTTCAATTGCAACTTCGGGTAAAAACTTTGTATTGGGCAATGACAATCTAAGTTCTGGTGTAATTATTGAAACGGGATTGAATGACAAAGGCAGTATGGCTGCTGAAATTAATGGTCAAAGTTATACATTAACAGGTCAAAAAAACTTTATCCCACTCGCGCCTTATGCTGAATATGTCATTGAATTGATGAATGATAAAAGTTCTGTAGACAGTGTAAGTATTGCAGAAGGACGTAAGAGTCGAGTCACTTTATATCCGGGTAACGTCGCATTGTTACAACCTGAGATCAAGCAAATGGTGACAGTTTTTGGACGCGTTTATTATCCAAATGGTGAGCTCGCGGCCAATGCCAATATTCACAATCATATTGGTAAAACCACCACGGATGCCAATGGAGAATTCTCTCTTGATGTTGATAAGCGCTATCCGATGCTCACACTAATTGAGAGAAATGGTGATATTTGTGAATCGACTTTACAGCTTAGTGATGCTCGTGGAGCTGCATGGTTGGGTGACGTAAGTTGTCAATATAAACCAGTCAGTCGCAATAAAAACAGTTTAGAGGCCACTCGATATGATTAAGCTTGTGCAAAAACTCAGTGTGCTATGTGCAGTTGTATTATTTACATCAACTCAGGCTTATGCACTCAAGCGACCTAATGTACAAAATTTAGCAGCGAAAGATTACCTCTTTATTGAAAACAATGTCGATAAAGAATATTTCATTGCTTCTTATTTGCTGGATCCTCGTTTTACTGGATCTAACGTTTGGAATAAATTTAGAACACGTCAGACTTCTATTGGTTATATGGGAACCAATCATGCCCTTGCTGTAAATGGCTATGTGGATTATTGGATTGAAGGAGGTGCAATTGATCGGCCTTATGTTGGCTCGCGTTGTTTGATGTCAAATGGAACACGTCGATGTCCTGCTTCAGGTTATTTACCTGCTGAAAAAATAGATAGCCAAGGTGCTTATAAAATTGCTGTATCGGCAGGGGAAGATGGCGGGGCCTATGCTCGTGCAGCATTTGGATCTGGAGCTTATGAGCATTTTAGAAAAATGGCTGTGGGCAGCACAGAAAACATTGTGATGAATGCTTGTGGAACAAATGAAGAATACTCACCCTCGCAAGGTCGATATTGTAAAGATGCACAGCGAGGCAATTGGTATATTTATAATTTTACATTGAATAAAAAAGCACATGTCACTTTACTCGACACCAAAGCTTTTCAAGAAATTTGGTATGGCACAGATGGTACCCCTTATCTTACAGCCAATAGTAACCATTGCCAGTATTCGATTGTAGATGGTCAAAGTGGCGTGTCGTGTAAAATGCTTAAATATAATATGAGGGGTAATCCAAGTGCTTCTTCACCACATTTCTTTATATATATGGTGACAGACAATTCCGCATTTGGTTTTACACCTGCTGCAAAGGATTTATTGATCCATGGCGGTACAGGGAAATGGCACAATTATAGTGAAGCGTATCGTGCCTATAACAAATTAAAAGATATGATGGTGTCAGGAGATGGCTACATCTCAGTATTTTTTAGCAATACTTTTTTCCAAAAGTTAGCGAAGGCTAAAGTTAATATCCGTAATATCGACAACCTATTTACTTTTGCAATTGAGAATAACGTCGCACCACAGTCCGGTTTTTACCAATTTTCAGTATCCACCAAGGTAGAGCTTATTCCGCGTGAATATAGTGTCAGTATTCAACCTAGAGGTCTGGCTGAAGGTTCAACTCCTGTTTTGACTGGAAAAATTGGGGACTCTAATCCGATTACCTTTAACTATACAGTTCGCCAGTCTGCACCAAGACAAGCTGATACGATTGAAGCTTACGTGAGTGGACCTCAGATCATCAAAAATGGGGAGAGTTACTGTTCTTTTAAATCTGCCGATAAAAAAACAGAAGTTGCGATCCCTGCTTGGTTAAGTATGCAGAATAACTTTAACCAAGAAGTTAAAACTTATAGTGGTTGTGACAGTAGGAAATCCTTAAACATGAGAAATGCAATGTGGTCGGTCGTGCCTTGGGATAGCTTTGGTTCAGGCTATTTTTACTCGACCAACTTAAAGTTACTTTTCCCTATGGATGACTCTATTTCTAATTTGTCAACTGATGGCTTGGATTGGATGGGTAAAGTCCGTGCAGAAGGTGAGATTCGAGTGAGAGCAAAATGGATTGGTGTAACTTTTCCATAGTGCTAAGCATATAGGTTAATTCAGGCTGAGCGTGATATGAGTAAACAATTTTTAAATAAGATTTGTTTGATGCTGATGCTATTTGGCACGGCAAATATGGCCTCAGCTGTTTATTTTTCTTCTTATATTTATGAGATGGGATCGGATGAAAGCTTTATCTCTAAACCTGTAAAGAACGATACCAGCGTATTAAATCTCTATACAGTACAGTCTTTTAAAATAGATCAGCCAGGGGATAAAGGGGAAAATATAATTTATGCGAAAGATCGGGAAATTATATATACGCCAGTTAAACTGCAAATTGCCGCAAATAGTACCGACTTCTTTAAGCTGTTATATATCGGTCCAAAAGATGATCAAGAGCGTTATTATCGGGTGGTCTTCACTGAAATACCTTTAGCTGCATTTGCTGAACAAGAACATGGCAAAGCAACCTCCTTTATGCCTACCGTTTCGATGAGTACCATTATGGTGGTACGTCCACGTAAACAAAAACTACAGTACGTTATCGATGAAAAACAAGGCATTATTAAAAATACAGGCAATACATTTTTCCGTGTCATTATTCATCAGCGTTGTAAGCTCAATGATGAGAGTTCAACACAGTTTTATATGTTGCCAGGTGAAGAATATAAAAATGATGTCGTCAAACAAAAAAATCAAAAATTCATTGTGGCCAATAAGCGATATATTGCTGTAGGTGATCAATGTCCAGAGCAAGTCTTGGATGAGGAGGAAGGTCCCGCATAAGGAAAACCCGCATTAGAATAAATGCGTTATGCTGATTTTCCTTAAGGGATTGGCTGAAAAGTCGGATGGATTAATCACGATAATCGATTTCTCCAAGTTTCCAATAGCCCTTGCTGCTGACTTTGTTGGCAGCTAATTGCTTTTGAGTGAGCCAATATTGTTTCCAGCTCTGTGTCCAGCGGGCTTCACCTGCGATCCAAACTTGACCATTGCCTTTTAAGGTATCTATATCTTTGATAAGCACATTACGGTCAGCCAAGAGATCTGGTCGCACGGCTAAAGTGCGCCAACGCGTACGTAGTTTGCACTGATTGTGAATCTCTTGTTGATCTTCTAATGAGTCAACAATGAACAAACCTGCAACTTGAATATGTGCGGGCAAAGATTCAATAATGCGAATTGCAGCAGGGAGTGCCGTTAAATCAGCGCCAATCCAGAGCCAATCGGTATCTTCTGCTAATTGAAAACCACCATTGCGAGGCCCAGCTATTTGTACAGCATCACCTGCTTGGCAGTATTTGGCCCATGCCGATACAGAGTGAGTATCTTCTGATTGATCATGCCCATGCATAACAAAATCAAGGGTAATGGTTGAGCGATCTAAATCGATTTCACGAATCGTATATGCACGACCTTTAATCCCTTCTGGAAAAACTTTGACCCACGCAGCTGGAGTATGTACTTCTGGAGTGGCAAGCCAAGCATTTATTTCTGGCCCACCCAGTACTAGACGACGCATGTGCGGCGTAATTAATGTGGCAGAAAGTACATGACAATGTACAGCCGTATGAGTTTTCTTCAGCATATTCATTCTCGGTGATCAAAATTTGTTTTCATTATCAATTAAATATAGTATTGCATAAATATACATAGTGCTAATAAATAGTTGCGTATGATGCAATCCTTGGATTTAAACTTACTGGTAGCACTAGATGCATTACTCACAGAGGGTAGTGTAACAGGTGCTGCGCAGCGGCTCGATATCAGTGTACCAGCCATGAGTCGGACGCTGAATCGTCTGCGTATTATGTTAGATGATCCACTATTTGTCCGTGCAGGTCGAGGTTTAGTGACAACACCGCGTGCGGAACAATTGCGTGAACCCGTTCGATTATTATTACAACAAGCACAGCAGTTATTGCATAAACCACAATCACTTGATTTAACAACATTACGCCGTGTTTTTACTATTCGAGCGGATGATGGCACTGTGGCTTTATTGGCTACGGCACTGCTTCAAAAAATGTCGCAACTGGCACCTAAAGTCACTTTACGTTTTATTGCACAAGGGCAGCAAGATGTCGATGCACTTCGCGAAGGTCGTGTTGATTTAGATATTGGGGTAATCGATGATTTGGGTCCTGAGATTGTACGCCAAACCTTATTTCGGGATCATTATATTGTTGTTTTGGGACATAACCATCCTTTGGCACAACAAGCAGAACTCGCTGCGGCAACATTTGCCGCAGCACGCCATGTGAGTGTTTCAAGACGAGGTTTATTGAGTGGGCCAGTCGATGTTGCTTTGGCGAAACAGGGTTTGTCTAGACATGTTGCAGCAGTCACACATACTTTTGCTGAAGCTGTATTGATTGTACGAGAAACCGATTTGATCGCTACAGTGCCTGCTTTACTGACTCAGCCAATGCATCAGGGTCTATGTTGTAGGGCATTACCGTTTAAAACAGCTCCGATAAGTATTTCACATGCTTGGCATCCACGTTATCAGGCTGATCCTGAACATCAATTTTTAAGGCAATTGGTATATGAACATTGTCAGGAGTTGATGTTGAGTGAGAAATAAGCGTACCGTCGGTTGCGGATTTTTGTCATGATCCCAAAGAAGACTTTCCAATTTTTATGAATAGCGTTCAGCCATATTTAATCAATGCCAAGAATAAACAGCGCCTTAAACCAGCACTCAAAAACCTAAAACATTTAAACTGGTTGTAAGTAGTGCGGTGAAAAAGCCATGCCCCATTTTGCCCTTAAACAACAAGATGGGGGAACAAGTTAAATGGAGTTAATGATGTAAAGTGCTTGGAATCGCGCTGAGCAGTTGTTGGGTATAGGGATGCTTTGGATGTTGATAGAGCTGATCTGCATTGGCAACTTCTACGATTTGTCCATGTTGCATCACCATGACTTGGTCTGAGATATATTTAATTACCGCGAGATCATGCGAGATAAAGATATAACTTAAGCCAAACTCATCTTGAAGTTCTTGCAATAAATTAAGTACTTGAGCCTGTACAGAAACATCAAGTGCTGATACAGACTCATCACAAATAATAATCTCAGGTTGTAGTGCTAAACAACGTGCAATAGCAATTCTTTGTCGTTGCCCACCTGAAAACTCGTGTGGGTATAAATCATAAGCTGAGGCAGCTAAGCCTACACGTTCCAGCAGATTTATCGCACGAGATTTATGCTGTTCTCGTTGTCCTATGGCATGTATACGCATCGGCTCTGTGATGATTTCGCCAATACTCAAGCGTGGGTTGAGCGAGGCATAAGGGTTTTGGAAAATGATTTGAATACGGGTTTGATAGGCTGCAAATTGTTTTGCATTCAGGGTTAATATATCTTGGCCATCAATGAGTACTTCTCCACCATCGGCAGGTTGTAGCCGCATCAGTAACATACCAATCGTGGTTTTGCCTGAACCAGATTCTCCCACTAAACCTAAGGTTTTACCCTTGGCCAGTTTAAAGGAGGCATCTTGAACAGCAATGTTTTCTTCTTTGTGCCATAGTCCTGTTCTGCTATAAAAACTTTTTTTTAGATGTTTGGCTTCAAGGATAATTGCTTCTTGACCAGTGAGACCTCTTTGGCGTTGTTTGGATGAAAAAATGCAATTATTTTGTTGGATTGCTTGACCATTGTGGTCAATAAAATCACTGATGACAGGTAAACGCATTGGGCGGCAATCTATCCTAGGACGACAATATAACAAGGCCTGAGTATAGTGATCTTGAGGATCATGTAGAATTTGTCTAAGTTGACCTTGCTCACGAATTTTTCCATGACGCATGACGATGACACGGTCAGCAACCTCTGCAACCAATGCTAAATCATGCGTGATAAAGATCATCGACATTTTACGGCGTTCACAGAGTTGTGTTAACAAAGAGATGATCTGTTTTTGAATAGTGACATCTAATGCAGTTGTTGGTTCATCTGCGATCAAAAGCTTAGGCTCACAGGCCAGTGCAATAGCAATCATGACGCGTTGTTGTTGACCACCAGATAACTCTGAGGGATAGGCATAATATCGATGTTCAGCTGAGCTAATTCCCACTTCTTGCAAAAGCTCAATCACACGTGCTTTTAACTTTGCAGCTGAAAGTTTGTGTTGTAAACGAAGAGCCTCTGCAATCTGGCTCCCCACGGTAAAAACTGGATTGAGTGATGACATCGGCTCTTGGAAAATCATCGCTAAGTCATGTCCGCAATGTTGTCTACGGGCATGCAAGGAGAGGGTTAATAGATTTTCCCCCTCAAACTCAAGTTTACTTTTAGTGCTGACTTGGCTGTTGGGGGTCGGGAGTAAACCCATGATTGCAAGGGCGCTGACAGATTTTCCGCTACCAGATTCACCCACGATTGCTACAGTTTGTTGGGCTGCAATATCAAAGGAAAGATCTTGAACAACATTGACCCAAACTTGTTGTTGATTTTTAAAGCGAACCGTTAGGTTTTTCACAGACAATAAGGTCTCCATGCTGAAACTCCTAAGTATTGATTTTGGGGTCGAGCGCATCTCGTAGCGCATCAGTAAAGGTCGAAAATGCGGTGACTAAAATCGTCATCGCAAGGGTAGCAGCCAGCAGTTGCCACCATTTACCCAGCAAAAATTCACCTTGCGCATCATTGAGCATGCTGCCCCAAGATGCAGTTCCAACAGGCACACCAAACCCTAAAAAACTTAAGATGACTTCTGATTTGATAAAACCCACCAATAAGATTGAGGCTTGTACTAAGGTGACATGACTAACATTGGGGAAAATATGTTTAATGAGGCGATCAAAATGACTGACCCCAATGGCCTGAGCAGCAAGGACGTATTCACGATTTTTGTGTTTTATATATTCGGCGCGAATCAAGCGATAAGTTCCAGTCCATCCTGTGAGTCCTAAGATTAAGATGATGGATAGAATTCCCTTTTGTTGTAATACCGCAGCGACAGCAAGGATGAGTAACATATAGGGAATAGAGGTAAATATATTGTACAACCAGTTAAATAGATCATCGATCCAGCCACCAAAATAACCAGAAATTGCGCCTATGGAAGTACCTAAACCTACAGCAAGTAACGAGGCCAATATACCAACCAATATAGAGGTTTCACCCGCTTTAATGGTTTTGGCAATAATATCTTGTCCCCATCGATCAGCACCGAAAGCTAATGTCTGCGCTAAGTCAGTTTGAGCATGCGGGTCATGTTGAAGCTCTATTTGTATGGCATACATATCACGCGCCAAAGGATCGGTAATACCATAATCTTGTGTGGGTGTTGTACTTGCCAGATCTGTACTTTGTACAGGAGCACTCTGCTGCATTACAGATGATGTAGCTTGTATGAAACTTGGTGTGGCATAACTGATTGCGACTTCTTTGTTCCAATCCTTCACGATGACACCTGTGAGAGATAAAACCAGAAGAATAAAATACACAGCAACAATGCCTAAAGAGAACATGGCTGAGCGATTACGTTTGAGTCGTCTCCAAGCCAAATGCCATAAACCAACTGACTGATCCATCGGAGGAGCTTGAGTATTTGAGGATATATTTTGCATGATTTTCCCCTTATTTTAATTCTAGACGTGGATCAAGAGCCTTATAAATGATATCGGCCAACAGGTTGAAGATCATGGTCAGGGCGGCAATATAGACGGTGACAGCTTTAATTACGGGGAAGTCACTACGTTCTACCGATAAAATGACTTCCCGACCAATTCCTGGGATACCAAAAAAACGCTCAATGAGAAAAGCACCAATCAGTAGTGCAGGTAGATTCGACATAATATCGGTTACGATTGGAATAGCTGCATTACGTAATACATGTACAAAAAGCACCCGAGTTTCACTGACACCTTTAGCTCGCGCAGTACGAACATAGTCTTGATGGATTTCATCTAAAATAAAGCTGCGATAGAGTCGAACGGTGGGTGCAACACTGACGGCGAGCATAATGATAATTGGGAGTAGCGCATAGGATATTAAGTTGATCCAAGCGTGATCACTCCAACCTTGTACGGGAAACCAGTCGAGTTTATAGGCAAGAAAATATTGAAATACGATAATGTAAACCAAAATGCTGATTGACATTGCGAAAGTACAGAACATCATTAATGCACGATCAATCCAGCGCCCATGAAATAGCCCAATCACTAAGGCTAAACTTACTGCAATAATAGTTTGTAAAATAATGAGTGGAATTAATAAGGTGAGGCTAGGACCTAAACGTGAGATTACGATATGACCAACACTTTCACCTGTACTCCAACTATTACCGAAGTTAAAACTGAGAACCTGTTTAATAAAAATCCAAAGCTGTACATAGATCGGTTGATCAATACCGAGTTGTTGGCGTATCGCCTGAATTTGTTCTGGGCGTGATATTTTTCCTGACAAGATATAAGCGGGATCGCCACCCACCCAGTTGAAGATAAGAAAGACCAAGATGATGACACCCAGTAGGGTCGGGATCATTTGCCATAGTCTTCGTAAGATATAAGCAGACATATTGTGATCCTTTTATTGTTTTTTATATCCAATGTTACTTAGTGTTTTGAATGAGAGGTAACGTGATTATTTTTTGATATCTATATAAAGCCAGTAGGGCAAGGTCATCGGGTGGGTCTTATATCCGATGATCCAAGGCTGCACTAGAACGTTACTACTGCGGATGACTAACGGAGTAACGTAAGCATAATTGTCTAAGATCCGCGCCATTTGTTGATAAAGTGCTTGACGCTGTGGCCCGTTAGGAAGCTGCTGTGTTTTTAAATATCGCCAATCAAAGGCGTGAATACGAGAACAGCCGAGTTCGGAGGGTTTCGTGCTGCCATTGAATAGCATAAAAAAATTATCGGCATCAGGATAATCCGCGACCCAGTTGTAGATGCTCATTTGAACTTTGCAGAGTTTCATGGCTTTAAGATAATCAGGAAACATCATGGTTTTGGTTTTAAAGCGGATATGAATCTTGTCAAAGCTACGTTTCCAAAACTCTGCAATCGCCTGATCAACACCACGTGGAATAACCACATATTCAATTGTTAGAGCGTGTCCGTTAGGAAGGCTGCGATAACCATCTGCTCTGATTTTATAGTGGTAACGATCAAGCAAGAGATTGGCTGCAGCAACTGAGTATGGGAGTGGACTTTTGTAGTGCTCATCATATCCTGTAACTGAGGCTGCAACGGGAAAGGGATTGATGAGTGCTGTCCCTCTATAGATGACCTTATTGTAGTTGTCTTTTGAAAAAGCCATCCAAATTGCACGTCTTAGAGCAATCTTGTCTGCAGTGATGCCGCCAACGGTGGGGTCTTGCATATTAAAGAAAGCATATTGCATCTCCGGTAATGGTATTTTCGATAAATAAATACCTTCGTTGAGCAATTCTGGAATTAATTGACCTTCTTGAACAGCGATATCGGCCATCGGTCCACTGGAGAGATCAAGATAGTCTAATTGTTTTTGTTTAAATGCCAGCCATTGGCTTTGCGTATCTTCGATAATTTGTATTTCTACAGTGCCGATTTGTGGCATCTGTTTCCCTTGCAGTGCTGCAACAATTTTAAGATCGATAGGATCATTGCCTGCTTTAAAGTTCCAAATATAGCCACGATAATCAGGATTGGCCGTGAGTTTGATTCTGGACCCTGGAATCCAATTGGCCAAGCGATATGCTCCAGTACCAACAGGATGTGCCATGACGACACCTCGACCGTCTTTATATTTCTCAATGACTTCTCGTGCTACAGCAACAGAAGGAGTATGTGCAAGCATTAATGGGAGGTTGTAATCGGTATGATTGAGTTTAAGGACTAAGGTGTAGCGGTCTGGTGTTTGAATGCCTTCTACAGGGGCATCATAGTCAAAATGTTTATTCTTTTGAGCTGTTGCAATGAGTTGGTCCATGCCTTTGAGTTTGCCCATGAGTAGCCAAGCATTTGGTGAAACCAGTTGCGGGTCAAGTAAACGTTTGAGTGAATAGGCATAGTCATATGCAGTTAGTTCTCTTTTTTTTCCTTGAAATACTGGATCATCTTGAAAGTAGATACCTTTTTTTATATGTATCGTATAGGTTTTACCGTCAGCACTCACGTGAGGAAGGGCTTTGGCTGTTTGTGGGATCAGTTGCGGCGGACGTGCGATATAATCATAGGTGTATAAAGATTCAAAGATGGAGGCATTGACATAGGCTGAATATAAGTCTGAGGTTGCAACAGGATCAAACCCTGTTTCTGCTGCAGCAAAAGAAATACGTAATACTTTATTGGGATCTGCTGCATGAGCTGGTGTATTTACGCTGATTAAGCAAAATAAAATAAATATGATTGTCCAAGGTCGTTGCAGTTGTAATGAAGCCAAGTTGTGTTCATTGTGGAGTGAATTAAGCCGTCGGTATAGCTTGAGAAGCTGTAATAAATACATAAAAGTCTCTCTATTATTAAGTTATTATCGTAATTTAAATGCTGTATTTTTAATCAAAATTTCGATGCAAAATGATGTGCTAAGTGATTGCGTTGATTTAGTTTTTCTAGTGTAAAACTTCAGGATGTTGATCTTTCGGAGCTCACCTCCTTTTATATTGTGTATTACTCAGTGTTGTAACGAGCAATAGGCGAAGTGAATATATTGCGCTGCTTGGTTGTTATTTGATCGTGCATCTTTGTTCTTGTCGTGTACCTGATCTGTTATTTATGGGCATATTTATGTGAATTAGCTTGGATGAGCCTTTGAGCGTGACTCATCTAAAGACAAATCTCCCTTGCCGTAGGTTTTGTGCAAGGGAGATTAAAAATGACTATTCATGATCCAACAGAAGTGTTTGCTGGGCTTCTGCTTGTTGTCTTAAAAAATCCCAGACCAGTTTAATCCGTGGTTCATGTTGTAGATCGACCAAAGTTAGCATCCAAAAGGTGTGCATAAAGCTGACTTCATCGGCCAGAACTTGCTTTAATTCGGCTTTGTTTTGTGCCAAAAATTTAGGCAAGATCGCAAGGCCTGCGCCTGCACTGACTGCTATCTGCTGTGCCAAAATACTGCTACTACGAAAGTGAGCGTTGAGTTGTAACGGGATGCGTTCTAGACAATAAAGCTCAGGGCTATAAATCAAGTCATCGATATAGTTAACAAACCGATGTGCAGTGAGATCACCAAGTTGTTGAATGGGGGGGTGCGCTGCCAGATAATCTTGGCTGCCATAGATTTTTAAGCAGTAATCTGTCAGTCGGGTAATGATATAAGGTCCAGTTTTTGGACGTTCGATAGAAATGACGATATCCGCTTCACGATGTGAGAGTTTGATCATTTTGGGTACAGGTATGAGATCAATACTGATTTGCGGGTATTGTTTAGAGAATTCAGCTAAGAGTGCAGCTAAAAAAGCAGTACCAAAGCCTTCAGGTGCGCCTATACGGACATGTCCTTGGACTGGATTATGTGATTTTTCAATTTGTAAAAAGGCACGCTCCATCTGCTCAACCCGAGGTACCAGTGCAGCACCTTCAATCGTGAGTTCATAACCCGTTGCTTCACGTTTAAACAGCTGAGTACCCAAGCTTTGTTCAAGCGCCTGAATACGCCGTGCAACAGTGCTGTGCTCGACACCAATTAAGCGTGCTGCATTGGTCAGTGTTTTGGCACGAGCTAAAACTAAAAAGAAGCGCAGGTGGTTCCAATCCATACTCATTGACGCTCAAGTCCCTGTGAAAATTTGCACAGTCATCGTGCATTAATTTCCATTGGTGGTCAAAGTTTTCTTTGTTAGTCTGGACTTATAACGTATCAGGATGATACGTATTCCATGGAAGAATACAGTGAGGGCTTGAGGACTTTGTTTAAGCATTTCAGCAAGACAGATCAAGCCTAATAAACATAAGTGCAAACGCACAACAATGGACAGCGATGGAGAGAGCATGAACGCAATTCAACAAGCAGGGCAAAAAGGACAAGTAGCCAGCGTAAAATTACTAATTAACGGTGAGTGGGTCGAATCTAAAACAGATCACTGGCAAGACATTATCAACCCTGCAACTCAAGAAGTTTTAGGACGTGTACCTTTTGCCACAACAGAAGAAGTCAATGCAGCCATCGACGCAGCTCAGCAAGCCTTTGCCAGCTGGCGTCAAACTCCAATTCAAGCGCGTATGCGCATCATGCTAAAACTACAAGAGTTAATTCGTGCGAAAGCCAAAGACATCGCTAAAGTACTGACTGCTGAACAAGGCAAAACTTTAAGTGATGCAGAAGGTGATATTCAACGTGGTTTAGAAGTTGTTGAACATGCATGCTCTGTAGGTACTTTACAGATGGGTGAATATGTTGAGGGTGTAGCGCGTGGCGTAGACTCTTATACAGTGATTCAACCCTTGGGTGTTTGTGCTGGTATTACGCCATTTAACTTTCCAGCTATGATTCCGCTTTGGATGTTCCCAATGGCGATTGTATGCGGTAACACCTTTGTACTTAAGCCATCTGAGCAAGATCCACTTTCAACGATGATGTTGGTTGAACTTGCAATCGAAGCTGGTATTCCAGCAGGTGTGCTCAACGTGGTACATGGTGGTAAGGAAGTGGTTGATTTACTTTGTACACACCAACATATCAAAGCAATCTCATTTGTAGGTTCAACCGCTGTTGGTACACATGTTTATAATCTTGCTGGTCAACATGGTAAACGTGCACAGTCAATGATGGGCGCTAAAAACCATGCAGTGGTCATGCCTGATGCGAATAAACAACAAAGTCTCAATGCCTTAGTTGGTGCAGCATTTGGTGCAGCAGGGCAGCGTTGTATGGCACTTTCAGTTGCGATTATGGTGGGTGAAGCTAAGAATTGGATCGATGAATTGGTTGAAAAAACCAAAACTTTGAAAGTAAATGCAGGGCATGAGCCAGATACAGATATTGGTCCTGTAATTTCTACTCGTGCAAAAGCTCGTGTTATGGACCTCATCGACAGTGGTGTGGCTGAAGGGGCGAAGTTACATCTAGACGGTCGTCAAGTTAAAGTACCTGGCTATGAGCAAGGCAACTTTGTTGGCGCTACGATTTTTAGTGATGTACGCACGGATATGCGCATTTATAAGGAAGAAATCTTTGGCCCAGTTCTGGCAATTATCTGTGTTGATACATTGCAAGAAGCGATTGATCTTATCAATGCCAACCCATTTGGTAATGGTGTAGGTTTATTCACACAAAATGGAGCGACTGCACGTACATTCCAAAATCAGATTGATATTGGTCAAGTCGGTATTAACATTCCAATCCCAGTTCCTGTACCTTTCTTTAGTTTTACTGGTTCACGTGGATCAAAACTAGGTGATTTGGGTCCTTATGGTAAGCAAGTCGTGCAGTTCTATACTCAAACCAAAACGATCACTAGTCGTTGGTTTGAAGATCAGCACGATGCTGGTGGCGTAAACACTACGATTAGCTTACGTTAAGGAGATTGCCGATGAAAATTGCTTTTATTGGACTAGGCAATATGGGGGGTGCGATGGCGCACAACCTCCTTAAAGCTGGACAAACGGTTTATGGTTTTGATTTAAGTGAAAAAGCATTAAAACATTTTGCCGATGCAGGCGGAGTGGTGTGCAGTAGCCCTCAACAAGCAGCTACAGAAGCTGATATTGTGATTAGCATGTTACCTGCTGCAAAGCATGTACGTGAGGTGTACTTAGGTGAAACTGGACTTTTATCAGTGATGAAGGCAGGAAGTCTTTGCATTGATAGCAGTACCATTGACCCACAAAGCGTAAAAGATGTTGCCGCGGCTGCGGCACAAAAGGGCATTGCAATGTGTGATGCTCCTGTTTCAGGAGGAACAATTGGTGCCCAAGCTGGAACATTGACCTTTATGGTGGGCGCAGATGCGCAAACCTTAGAGCGTGCTAAACAGGTTTTAGTCCACATGGGCAAAAACATTGTGCACTGCGGTGATGTTGGTACAGGCCAAGTTGCCAAAATCTGTAATAACTTGATTTTGGGTATATCTATGGCAGCTGTTGCAGAAGGTATGGCACTGGGTGCGAAACTGGGTATTGATCCTGAAGCACTGGCAGGTGTGATCAATAGTTCGAGTGGTCGTTGCTGGAGCTCTGAAGTTTGTAACCCTTGGCCAAATATTAGCCCTAATGCACCGGCTGCACGTGGTTACCAAGATGGTTTTGCAACTCAGCTGATGCTTAAAGACTTAGGCTTGGCGATTGAGGCTGCAGGACAAGCCAAGCAACCGATTTTACTGGGTGGCTTAGTGCAGCAACTTTATCAACAAATGTGCTTGCAAGGTAATGCAACACTCGATTTTTCAAGTATTATTCAACAATATCTACCTCAGCAAGCCCAAGGATAGGGGCCGCTGCTGAGGCAATGAAAATATAAGCAATTGGACTGCGGCAATTTTCTGAGACAGAAATTACCGGTCAAGTATTAGAACAGATATAGACTGAGGTTATGCCATGTTGAACTATCAAGAAGCGGCTCAAAAATTTGATTTAAATCACGCCGCTGAGCAAATTTTATCGGGGTCGATCGATGCCCTAAATGCCTGTTATGAATGTTGTGATCGTCATGCAGATGGCGATAAAGTCGCGTTGTATTGGCAAGGTAAAGACGGTCGCCAAGAACAGTACACTTTCGCTGAGTTAAAACAACGCTCTAGTCAGTTTGCTAACTTTTTAAAATCACATGGCGTGGGTAAAGGCGATCGTATTTCAGGTTTGTTACCACGTACAGCAGAGTTGATTATTACTATTTTAGCTGCTTGGCGTATTGGGGCAGTGTATCAACCTCTTTTTACAGCATTTGGACCAAAGGCGATTGAACATCGCTTAAAGTTGGCACAAAGCAAATTTGTGGTGACCGACGTAGGTAATCGTTATAAATTAAATGATGTTATTGATTGTCCAAGTATTATTACTGTTGCAGCAGGAGATGGTTCTGGCTTGCAGGATGGCGATATCGACTTTTGGCCTGCAGTGAAAGCGCAGTCTGAGCAGTGTGAACTCACCATGCTCAGTATCAATGATCCATTTTTATTGATGTTTACCTCAGGAACAACAGGACCTGCAAAACCACTGTATGTGCCACTCAAAGCGTTAATCGCTTTTGGGCGCTATATGCATGATGCTATTCAATTATTGCCTGATGATAAGTTCTGGAATATTGCTGATCCGGGCTGGGCATATGGTCTGTATTATGGCATTACTGGGCCGTTGTTATTGGGTCATGCAACCTTGTTCTATGAAGGTGGTTTTAGCAGCGATAGCTTGTGTCAAATTGTTAAAGACTATCAAATTAACAACTTGGCAGGAGCACCAACTGCATATCGTATGATGATGGCTGCTGATCAAGAAGAAATGGCTAAGCTGCGTGGACGTTTCCGTGTAGTGAGTAGTGCAGGTGAGCCGCTTAACCCTGAAGTCATTCGTTGGTTTAAAACAGTCGTTGATGCACCGATTTATGATCATTATGGACAAACTGAAGTTGGCATGGTGGTATGTAATCATCATGGTCTAGCACATTCAGTACAACCTGGGGCCGCTGGTTTTGCAAGTCCAGGCTATCGGATTGCAACTTTAGATGATCAAGGCAATGAATTACCCGCAGATACGCCAGGGATTCTAGCTGTTGATATCGAGCAATCACCAATGATGTGGTTCGGTGGTTATCATGAGACGCGTAAATCACCTTTTGTGAAGCAGTACTATTTAACGGGTGATACCGCGGAAATTCATGCTGATGGCAGCATGAGTTTTGTTGGTCGAAGTGATGATGTGATCACGACTTCGGGATATCGTATTGGGCCTTTTGATGTAGAAAGTGCTTTACTTGAACATGATGCAGTGGTTGAGGCTGCGGTTGTCGGTGTACCTGACCCTGAGCGTACTGAACTGGTTAAAGCGTTTGTAATTTTAGCTGAAGGTATGCAGGCAACAGATCAGCTGGCTGAAGAACTTGGACAGTTTGTGAAAAAGCGTTTATCTGCACATGCGTATCCACGTTTAGTTGAGTTTGTTGATGAACTGCCTAAAACACCAAGTGGAAAAATTCAACGTTTCTTGCTTCGTAATCAGGAGATTGAGAAGCAAAAAGTAAATAGTGCTGCCAGTTAAGCACGGCATGATATTGTGCTTAGAGTCTAAGCGGTGGCTAAATTTAGTTAACGACTTAGACTTTAAAGGAATATCTGTTAAATCACTAGCCAAAAAACGTTAGATTAACGCTAGATTTGGAAAAAATGTAACACTGTAAAATAGCCAAATCATGTGAAAAGAACACAGGGTTAAAGCAATAGATCAAAGGAACGACATTATGCAATTCACCGAAGAACAACAATTAATTCGTGATATGGCGCAGAGTTTTGCTCAAGAGCAAATCAAACCTTTTGCGAGCGAATGGGATGAAAAGGGTCAATATCCGGCAGAAGCATTGGCACAAATGGGTGAATTGGGCTTTTTAGGGATGTTGGTTCCAGAACAATACGGCGGTTCAGAAACAGGTAACTTAGCTTATGTACTTGCACTTGAAGAAGTTGCAGCCGCGGATGGAGCGACCTCTGCAATTATGAGTGTGCATAACTCAGTGGGCTGTGTGCCGATTTTAAAATTTGGTACAGAAGAGCAAAAGCAAAAGTACCTTATGCCGCTAGCACGTGGCGAAATGATCGGAGCATTTGCATTGACTGAACCTCATACTGGTTCTGATGCAGCAGCGATTAAAACGCGTGCAGTTAAAGATGGCGATCATTATGTGATTAATGGTGCGAAGCAATTTATTACCTCAGGTCACAATGCTGGTGTAATTATTGTATTTGCAGTAACTGACCCTAGTGCAGGTAAAAAGGGGATCAGTGCATTTTTAGTACCACGTCATACACCAGGGTATGAAGTCATTCGAGTAGAAGAAAAACTGGGTTTACATGCTTCTGATACCTGCCAAATTGCTTTGACGGATATGCGTATCCATGAAAGTTTACGTCTAGGTGCAGAAGGCGATGGTCTAAAAATTGCCTTGGCAAATTTAGAGGGTGGGCGTATTGGTATTGCTGCACAGTCTGTAGGTCTAGCACGTGCAGCCCTTGAAGAAGCAACACATTATGCACACGAACGCACCACTTTTGGTAAACCAATTTTTGAGCATCAAGCAATTTCGTTTCGTCTAGCAAGTATGGCAACCGAAGTTGAGGCAGCGCGTCAACTGGTACACTATGCTGCACGTTTAAAAGAAGCAGGCCAACCCTGTTTAACAGAAGCATCGATGGCAAAACTGTTTGCATCTGAAATGGCGGAACGTGTGTGTTCAAATGCTTTACAAGTCTTTGGTGGCTATGGTTATTTAAAAGACTTCCCGATTGAGCGTATTTACCGTGATGCACGTATCTGCCAAATTTATGAAGGCACAAGTGATATCCAACGTTTAGTGATTGCTCGCAGTCTTTAATTGATCAAGTGATCAACAAACGTAAATAAAAGTTGAAAAGCAGTTATTAGGAATATAGATCATGCAATGGAACACGATTGAGTTAAGTATAAATAAGGGTGTTGGGCTAATTACATTAAATCGCCCTAAGGCATTAAACGCACTAAATAGTGAACTCATTAATGAAGTCAATCTAGCACTCGATCAACTTGAAAAAGATCATAGTATTGGTTGTATTGTCATTGCAGGTTCAGAAAAAGCTTTTGCTGCGGGTGCTGATATTAAAGAAATGGCTGACTTGAGTTTTCCAAATATTTATTTGGATGATTTCTTTCATTTGGCCGATCGTATCGCTATGCGCCGTAAACCGCTTATTGCTGCGGTAAGTGGATATGCGCTAGGCGGTGGATGTGAGCTCGCGTTGATGTGTGACTTTATTTACTGTGCAGACAACGCTAAATTTGCTTTACCTGAAGTGACTTTGGGGGTGTTGCCTGGGATTGGTGGAACACAGCGCCTAACACTTGCTGTAGGCAAAGCCAAAGCTATGGAAATGTGCTTAACAGCACGACAAATGGGTGCGGCAGAAGCTGAGCAAAGTGGTTTAGTCGCGCAGGTATTTGCTAAAGAAGAGTTATTAGAACAAACCTTAGCCGCAGCTGAAAAAATTGCAGAAAAGTCACTGACCGCAGTAATGATGATCAAAGAGTCGATTAACCGTGCCTTTGAAGTTAGCTTAGCAGAAGGCTTGCGTTTTGAACGTCGCTTATTTCACTCCGTATTTGCTTGTAGTGATCAAAAAGAAGGTATGCAAGCTTTTGTGGAAAAACGCCCAGCCAAATTTACCCAATAAGCGGGAGAACAGTATGAGCGAAAATAACTTACTGATTAGCCGTCAGGGGGCAGTGGGCGTGATTAGTTTAGATCGCCCAGCCAACTTAAATGCACTTTCCGTCGCTATGACACAGGGCATTATTGAGCAATTGCAAGCGTGGCGAAATGACCCACAAATTCAAGCAGTATTGATTAACTCGACCAGTCCTAAAGCATTTTCTGCAGGCGGTGATGTGCGTTATTTATACGATACTTTTAAAGCGGGTAGTACCGAATACCAAGACTACTTTGCAACTGAATATCGTATGTTAAATATCATCCGCCAATATCCTAAAACTGTAATTGCCTTGATCGATGGTTATGCTTTCGGTGGTGGGATGGGCTTGGTACAAGCATGTCATATCCGTGTCAGCAGTGAGAAATCCCGATTTGCGATGCCAGAAACTGGGATTGGGTTTTTCCCAGATGTCGGCGGAACATATTTCTTGTCTCGTCTGCAAGATGCAGGAGTCTATTTGGCCTTAACTGGTGAGCAATTCAGCGCAAGTGATGCCTTATATTTAAACTTAGTGGATGCGGTCGTGGACAGTGGCAATTTGGAAAGTCTAGAAGCGGCTTTGCTGACATCAACTGAGCTTGACCAACAAAGCATTGAGCAATTGATTGCAGATTTTAGTGTTGAAGCACAAACAAGCGCAATCCAAGCATTGATGCCTGCAATTCAACAGCATTTTTCACATACAGATTTAGCGCAAATTGAGCAAAGTCTTGCAACTGAGACACGAGAAGATCGACAAGCATGGGCTGAAAAAACCAATACGACTTTACAACAACGCTCATTATTGGCAAAACAGCTAAGCTTGCGTTTACAACATGTCGGTCGTGAACTGAGTTTAACGCAGTGTTTACAACTAGAGCGTGATCTACAAGACATCTGGTTTGACCACGGTGATTTTATTGAAGGTGTTCGTGCTTTATTGGTCGATAAAGACAAGCAGCCACAATGGCAAAAACATAATGTTGTTTTAGAAGATATTTTATCTAAAATATTTTCTAAAGCATTAGCTGCATAATATGTAACTTAAAAGTATGTTATTAAAAATAGGTCTTTATGGCCTATTTTTTTATTTTTAAAATTTTAATCAATAATAAATTTTTCATTATATAGATCTAAGTTTTGATAAGTGGATTAAATGATAAATTTAAATATTGTTTAAGTCTGATTGATAGTGGTTTATATTTTTAAATAAAGTGATATATTTGATATCAAGTGACCGATATTTTATCGGGCTTGTTTTCTATGTGTTTTATAATTTAAAAAATAAATATTAATTTAATAATATATTTCTCATTATATTTCTGGATAGTTTAATCAATAGGATGTGGGTTAAAAAGGAGTATAAATCTTGAAATCATCAATGGTATGCAAAGGTGTTGGCAATGGTTTAGTTCATATGGTTAATCGCTTTTGCCAGAAAATAAATATTAGCTCGCCCATTCGGAAACAATACACTTTGAATGAACGTATCCCTTTAGAGGAATGGTTTAGAATTTTGGGTTATTTAAACAAGCATTATCATGAAAATGATTTGGCTATACAGCTTGGTGAGTTAAGTGAGCTTGAGAGTATGGGGCTAATCACCTATCTCAGCATGTATTGTAAAAGCGTACGGGAAGTATTTCAGATATATGCACGTTACCAAAAGGTTTGGTATGACATTGTTAACTTTAACAGAGTCGAAAATAAAGATGAGTTTGTGATTTACTGGAACAACCCTGCATATATTGAGGCTGGGTTATATATGAAAGAAATGCGCATTGCACTGATGGTTGGGCTATGTGTGTTGATGAAATATATGTCTGATCTGGCGCTATCTGCAAAGTTTAAAGTTGAAAAAATCGAATTGCGTTTAGCCAATGTTTCTTTAGCAGAAACAAAACGCTCTATCGAACATTTTTCATGTCCAGTCGTATTTAAGGCCGAATCAAATCGTATTTGTTTCAGACGAGAAATGTTGGAGTTAGAAATATCGACACCCAATCAAGATGAATATTTAAGACGAATACTAACCCACAGTGCGGATGTTCAATTAGAAAGATATTCACATAACACTAATTTTAAGGAATTGATTTATAGCAGTATTGTTACAGCACTCCAAGAAAATCGTACTGATATACAATATGTTGCTGAAAAAATTGGCTTAAAACCCCGCGTAATTCAAAATCGTTTGAAACAATATAATTGTAGTTATTCTGAGCAACTGGCTGAAGTTCGAAAAATGCTTGCTTTTCATTATCTTGAAAATGAAGATTTAACTATTGGTGAAATTTCAATTTTGCTTGGCTATCAGGAACAAGCCTCTTTTCATCATACGTTTAAGCTTTGGACAGGTAAATCACCACGTAGATGGCGCTTAGAAAGAGGAGCAGCCTAAGCACGCACTGGTTTGTGGTATGTGTTATATAAGTTAAAACGTATGCTTGGGAGAAGTCATACGTTTTAATTGTCTATAGATTATAGATTAAGGTTTGGCCCATGTTGCAGTGAACTGTACTGCAACTTCACCATTCCAAGTGCCATCTTTGAGTTGAGTAAAGTCGGTATTCTGCCCCGTGGTATTCATCGCATTTTTGATACTGAAACCAAAATCAGCTTGGGCACTATCACGACCGTGACCAGCATAAACCTCTTTTTGAGCTAAGGGGGTTAAACCTGCGTGCACACCATCTCCAGTACTGATTAAGACAGTTTCTTGTGTCTTACTGAGCTCCTGACCATGCCATTGAATTGCAACTTTGAGTTTTGAAGGGTCATCAAATCGTACCAGTTCATCTGAGATTACTTTAGATGTTAATTTAAAATCTGTTGAACCAATCAAACCCATGAGCGTGATATTAAACTTGCCATACTCCTTGCTAAAAGAATTACTGCCTTCAGCATATTGGAAGTTTAGTGAACTTAATGGAGTAATCACAAGTGTGCTTGAAGTATCTTTAAAAGCACTCGTTTGCCATTTAGCAGTAGCAGAACTTGTTATGTTTTCTGCAAAAATATTAATACTAACAAAGCAAGCGATAATGAATAAACTATATTTTTTCATGAGGACTCCTAATTAAGAACTTGGATTGAGTGTTGCGTTGTTTAATCAGTCCTTAAATTTTATTGTTAAATGAAGTATGGGTCTTGTGATAATAAGCTGTGTTTTATGTCTGATTAATCTGACTATTTTTGTTGGTTAATATTTTTTGATTTTATATTAATGAACTTGTTAATTTATTTTGTGTGTGTTCTTTGCTTAATATAATTTTCATAAAAAATATATAAATAATAATTAAATATTTTTTTGATTATTTATTAATGAACTTAACTGCTTTGTCATCTGTCTATGTCATGATCCTTTAAATTACTGTATGGGTAAATCAACCACATAACAGGTTCAACGAATTGTGAACTTTAACTGTGATGACATTAATATTTAATAAGAACTGGGTATGACCACATCTGTTGTAGTAAAGACTTCAATCTGGCAAATTTTTTTTATATTTTTTAAATTAGGGCTCACTTCATTTGGTGGTCCAATTGCTCATCTTGGCTATTTTCATCAAGAATTTGTCGTTAAGCGTGGTTGGTTAAGTCAACAAGAATATGCTGATTTAATTGCACTGTGCCAGTTTTTACCTGGCCCAACCAGCAGTCAAGTGGGGATGGCTCTTGGCTATCGCCAAGGGCACTATTATGGAGCAGGTGCTGCTTGGCTTGGTTTTAGCCTACCTTCTGTGGTGATTTTGCTCTTTTGTGCTTTGGCTTTATCCCATTTGGGGCAAGCTGTATCGACTGGACTTATTCACGGCTTAAAGATTGTGGCTGTAGCTGTGGTTGCTCAAGCAATTTGGATGATGGCAAAACAACTTTGCCCAGACCCAATACGCGTGAGTTTTATGCTTTTTTCCTGCTGTAGCGTATTACTTTTTCCTGCACTTTGGATGCAAGTTGCAATTATGATCATTAGCGCACTTTTAGGCATGTACATATTTGCGTCCAAGATTGATCGCTCAGACAGTACCATTGAGGCGAACGTGCAATTGCATTTCCGATCTTTAATCAATCAAAGTGCTTTTTGCTTGCTACTGTTTGTATTGTTGCTGATTGGTTTACCCATAGTGCTACAGTTTTATCCCAATTCAGATTTGGCTTTGTTCGATGCTTTTTATCGCAGTGGTGCATTGGTCTTTGGTGGGGGACATGTGGTTTTGCCTTTATTACAGACTGAGGTTGTACAAAGTGGTTGGTTAGATGCAGATCAGTTTTTTGCAGGTTATGCATTGGCTCAAGCTATGCCAGGCCCGTTATTTAGTTTTGCGGCCTTTGTCGGGGCTGCGATGCCTGTTGATTTACCTGTAATTGCAGCTTGTATTGCGGTGCTGGCGATATTTTTACCTTCTTTTTTATTACTTTTTAGTGTGCTGCCTTTTTGGCAGGTATTGAGTCAAATGATCTGGGTACGATCTGCATTGCTGGCAGTCAATGCGGCTGTTGTTGGTATATTACTGGCTGCGCTGTATCAACCTATGTGGACAAGCAGTATTTTAACCCCCTTGGACTTTTGTTTGGCTTTACTGTTTTGGGTTGCATTAATGTTTTGGAAAACACCTGTATGGTTGATCGTTTGTGTCGGTGCTGGGATTGGTTTTAGTTTTTTATAATTTTAAGAGGTTTGCTCAGCGACACGATGAAATCAAGCCGTGATAGCTGAGCTGTTAAGTGTGAAAGATACAGAGAAAAATGATTTAGTTGGATGAAATTTGTTGTTCAGACTCGGTCTGACGGCGTACATGCAGTAGATCAAGTGCAGCAAAAAATGCAGCTGCTGCAACCAGCATTAAGCCAATCATACAGGCCATACTCCAGCCACCATGATGCCAGCCATAGACCCCGAGTGCAGAACCACAAGCGCCACCAATAAAGTAATTGGTCATATATACCGAATTGACGCGTCCTTTGGCATCCGGACGTAAACGGAAAATAATATTTTGATTCGAGGTATGCACCAATACTAGTCCCAGATTAATCACGCCAAAGCCAATGATATAGCTCACTAAGTATTGCCCACCGAAATATAAAAATATCCAGCTGATTGCTAAAACGACGATACCAGACCAAGTGAGGAGTTTGGTGTGGCCTCGATCTGCAATACGACCTAAGAACGTGGTTGATAGTGCACCAAATACACCGACCAAGGTGACCACACCAACCATAACATCTGATAATTCAAAGGGTTTTGAAGTGAGTAATACTGCTATGGTTGAAAATAAGATACTCATTGCAGCAAAGGCACACCCGCCAAGTAATGAGCGATAAACCAAACGACGTTCAGTAGCAATCAACTGTCCCATTGAATGGAAAATCTGAAGATAGCTCATCTTAACGGTTTTGACCGCAGGCAGTTTTAACATCAGAAGCGCTGCTAAAATAAGCATGCAGATCCCACTTAAGAGATAAATCAATTGCCAATTAAACAGGTTTGAGAGCAGTCCAGCCATACTGGTTGAGATGAGTAGGCCAACCAATAAGCCGCTCATCAAAAAGCCAACAACTTGTCCTGTGCGGTCTGGTCGAGTGGCAATAGCTGCAAGTGGGATCAGCACTTGTGCTGCTACAGAGAACATCCCCACGATAATCGTGCCAATCCAAAGCATATTTAAGTTGGTCGAAAAAGCACAAATAAATAAACCGACTGCTGCAAAGAACATGAGGAGTGGAATAAATTTGGTTTTATTGACTATATCCCCTACAGGTACGATGAGTAGTAGCCCCAATGCATAAGAAACCTGAGCAAAAGTCACGGTGAGAGAAGCTTGTGCTGCTGTGACTGAAAAGTACTGCTGAATAGAGTGAATTAGGGGTTGGCAGTAATAGTTTGCGCCTGCGCAGAGACCACAAGCGACTGCCATTAGCCAAAGTAGTGATTTATTTTGACTAATATCGAGTTGAGGGGACATCATATTTCCTTGGGTGACGGCTAGAGTGTATAAGCCGTAGCTTCGATTTCAATTTGCATACCTGAGAGTGCTAAACAAGGCACAGGTATCAGCGTACATGCAGGAAATTCAAGACCCTGCCAAAGTTGTTGCATGATTTCAATCAACAGTTGGTGCTTCTTTGTATTGTGATCTACGATATAGATTTTCAATACTGCAATATCGGCAAGTGTAGCAGCACGATCTTGTAAGATGTATTGAATGTTATCAAAGCATTGCTGTAGTTGAGTACTAAAATCTGCAGAAAGTTGTCCATGAATATTTTGTCCGCCCTGACCTGAAACATGCAAGGTGCGATTGAAATGGCGAACTTCAGCGACATGACTAAAGGCAAACGCTTTGGGATTGAAAAGCTGACTTGGGTTATACAGGTTAAATGCTTGGATATTTTGAGACAGTGTTTTAGAACGCATAATAATCAGTAAATGCTGGAATGACTGTGCTAGTCTAGAAGCTAAAGTTAAGTTGAGGTCAAGCGAAATGACAGAGAAAAATGCACATCAGTGGATTAGTATTGGTGAACTGGCCAAACGTAGTGGTGTAAGCGTCTCTGCAGTTCGTTTTTATGAAGAAAAACAATTGATTTGGAGTGTACGCACCGATGGTAATCAGCGACGTTATCAACGTGCGATGTTGAGACGAGTTGCGATCATTAAAGTCGCACAATTGGTGGGCGTTAGCTTAGAACAAGTTAAGTCCGCATTAGATATATTGCCTAAAGATCGCGTACCGAGCAGTGAAGATTGGCAACAGATGTCACAACAATGGCAAGCCGATTTGGATCAGCAAATCATGGGCTTGCTCAAGTTGCGTTTGCAGTTGGATAAATGCATTGGTTGTGGCTGCTTATCTGTAAAGCAATGCCCACTACGCAATCCAGATGACCAATGTGGTGAGCAAATTACAGGACAACAATATCAAGACACTTTAAATGTGTTACTGAAGCAGGAATTGTTGAGTAGTTTACAGGTACACCAATTCTGAGTTTTGGATTTTTGCTGTTTTACCGATCCAGAGCGGCTTGTTAGCAAGGCCATGTCCGAATTGGGAAGTTTGATATAACGCCACACCCAAACCATCGAGATGTTCTGAAAAAATTTGCGCCAGACTATCGGGCACATTTTTTTGTGGACATTGATAAAAATCTCCCAGTACAACAGCACGTAACTGTGAGGTATCGGTACTTTGTAACAGTTGAGTCAGGCAGCGTTCTAAGTGGTAGTAGGCTTCACCGACATCTTCAAGCAGTAAGATACTAGGCTGCTTAAACGCCAATGCCGCAGCCGTACCTTGGATGCTGCACAGTACTGTAAGATTACCGCCTAATACATTTGCTTGTAGTGTTGGGTTATTTTGTGCGATAGCATTCATGGGTTCAAGCGTTAGATGCATAGGGCTTGTGGGATCACCCATGATCTGTACTGCGGCCATTGCATCATCAGAGAGGGCTTGCTCTGGGTGAGTTAGGTTTTTTATGGCAGTTTCTTGAAAGACGGGGCCATGTAATGCTTGACCACCACGCTGAGCAATGAGGTTCAGTAGGACGGTACTATCAGAGTAACCAATCAGTGGTTTATTTAATATCCAGTCATCTATATAAGGCACAAGCTGTGCTGCACCAACTCCACCACGACCACACCAAATGACGTCGATATCTGGATCTAAAAAAGCATGTTTAAGATCATCAACTCGTTGTATTGCTGTGCCCGCCAAATAACGGTGCTGTGCTTTAATATGTTCAGCTAAACTGACTTGATGACCGAGTGCTTGCAGGTGACTTTGTGCCAGTTGGATATGTTCAAAGTCAATACAACTACTTGGAGTAACGATATGAAAATGCATAAAAAGTCCAAACTAGTGACTGAGTTTCTTTTTAGATAAGGTAATCATCATGACACCAATGATGTTGAGTAAGCAACCAAACCATTGTATGGCATTGAGCTGCTCACCTAAAAATATGACTGCCAGTACAATGGTGAGAATTGGGCCGATTGATGCAATCATGGCTGACTGTGAAGCACCTAATCGTTGAATACCTTGCATTAAGAAAATACTTGGCAGTACCGTGACGAAGATCCCTAAAGCGATACCATACCAGATGACACTGGTGGGGAGTTGTTGAATTTGTGCAAAAGGTTCAGGGGTAGCCAGTACAAAATGAATTAAGGTTGCAATACAGGCTACACTCAGTGCAAGACCCGTAAAGTTCCAAGACCCGAAACGTTGAATGAGACGCGGCGTGAGTAATAGATAAGCAGCAAAGGCAATAGCACTCGCAAATACCAAACTTGCACCAAAGAAAAACTGGTCTTGCAAAGCATTTTGACTCTGTTCTTGTAGCATAACAATAACAGTACCACCGTAGCTTAGAACAATGGCAAATATAGTTTGTAAACTGAGTTTTTGCCTATAGATGGCAGCAGAAGCTAATACGGTCAGCGTTGGATAGAGGAATAAAATAATACGCTCAAGCGATGCGCTAATGAACATCAAACCATAAAAGTCTAACCAACTTGCCAGATAATAACCGATAACACCTGCAACAATTAGCAATCCCCAATCTGTGAGTGATACGTTACGGCTTTGTCGCCTGCAGTACCAACACAACAGCAGAAAAAAAGGCAGGGCACTGGCCATACGTAGTGCCATCAATAAAGTGGCATTAATATTTGGTGCAACAGCATAGGCCTGCTTAATAAAAATGGCCTTACTGCTAAATAAGAACGCTGCTGCAATTGAATAGATCGAACCCACAAGGATGGGGTTTTGGTTCAGTTTGATCAAAATATGCTTCCATTGCCATGACGAGATGGATAACCCTGTTTGAAATAGAACATGGTTGATGTTCGAGTTTATTACAAAAAGCGCAGACATACGGCAAAAAAAGTGGCTTTTGACAATTTTGACAAAAACGTGAAATAAAAAAGTCAGTCTGTCTATGTAAATAAAATCAAGACTTAGCTGGTGACGAGTGCCTCAGTCACTTCGAGAATGTCTCAAAATGGTGCGTTTTTACAATAAAATTCCTTTAATATCAATTTTCAAAATGATTGACGCATAAGTTTAAAAAAAATTTAAATTATTTTTTTGCCAGAATCGACTTTAAAAAACATCATCAACAAGCCTTCAGTAGCTTGGACTAATATGCCGTTTTGACACAAAAGAAAAAATAACTCTTACTGATTTCGTAGAAGTTTTTAGTTGATGAATCTATTGCTGCTGAGTGTCATTTAGGCACTTGTTGGCACAGGCTCAGCTCAAATTTAATCCTATTGAGCGCTTGTTGTTATTGGTTAATTAAACTGCAGTGCGTGCATTTTTGAGTATGAATAGTAGAAATTTACGTTGGGATTAGAAGGGAACAAAAGCGGTTCTGAAAAATTTTAATGCGGGTAGATTGAACGATAGATTCACTATCTAATGAATGTAGCTAAATTTTTTAAAAAACCGTGCATCTTAATTTAAATGAAAAGATAGTTGAACTTTAAAATAAAAATATGGTCATTTATTAAAAAAATAGTAGGTAGCAATTTAAAATAGTTCAATTAGAATCCAAAAATTCAGTACAACGCATCGTTGAGGGAAGCATTACAGTTTGTGATGCTGTCTTAGAGAAAATTAGCTTGAGGGACGCTCATGCAAATAGGAATTCCAACAGAAACTGTCGCCAATGAAAATCGAGTTGCTGCGACACCAGAAACCGTAAAAAAGCTGGTCCAAGCAGGTCATCAGGTGGTGATTGAGCGTGGTGCAGGACTTAAGGCGGCTTATATTGATAGCGCTTATGAGCAAGCAGGTGCTGTGATTAGTGCTGATGCCTACAATGGTAGTCAGATTATTTTAAAAGTTCGTGCACCTGTCGGTGACGAAATTAAAAAACTACCAGCACAAAGCATCGTAGTGGCTATGTTCGATCCACATCGTAATCCTGACCTTGATCAGTTCGCGGCTCAGCAAGTTTCTGCATTTGCATTGGAGTTGTTACCTCGTACACTTTCACGTGCACAGAATATGGATGTTCTTTCATCGCAAGCCAACCTTGCTGGTTATAAATCCGTACTTCTAGCTGCGGCAGAATATCAGCGTATGTTCCCAATGTTAATGACCGCAGCAGGTACAGTGAAGCCAGCACGAGTCGTCATTATGGGCGTTGGTGTTGCAGGTTTACAGGCGATTGCGACAGCGAAACGTTTAGGTGCAGTTGTTGAAGCGACCGATCTACGTCCAACAGCGCGTGATCAGGTGGAGTCATTGGGGGGTAAGTGGCTTGATGTCCCAATGTCAGAAGAAGAAAAACAGCGTGCAGCTGATGCCGCAAAAAATGGTTATGGATGGACTCCAGGTGAGCAGTATATCCAAGACCAAGCCGCGATCGTGGATAAAGCAGTATCAAATGCTGATATCGTGATTACGACTGCTTTATTGCCAGGACGTGCCGCACCACGATTGATTAAAGCAAGTACTGTGGCAAAGATGAAGCCAGGCTCAATTATCCTCGACATGGCTGTTGAAAGTGGCGGTAACGTGGAAGGTTCTCGTAACGGTGAAAATGTTATGACGGACAATGGCGTTAAGATCCTTGGGATTCCTAATATTCCATCGACATTGTCTACTGAGGCTTCAGCGCTTTATTCACGTAACGTGTTTAACTTCATCGAAACACTTTTTGATTCAGAAAAGAAACTTGCATTGAATCTTGATGAAGAAATTCAAAAAGCCTTGTTAATTACCCATAACGGCCAAGTGCTGTTGAAACGTGGATAAGGAGTGGCCTCATGGTTGAAACAATTACGATTTTCGTTTTAGCAATTTTTGTTGGCTATTATGTCGTTTGGGGCGTTACTCCAGCACTACATACGCCATTGATGGCGGTAACGAATGCGTTGTCATCGATTATTGTGGTCGGTGCAATGTTGCAGACGGTGGCATTACCTGTGATGGGTGTGCAGCCGATGGTGGAATTTCAAAGCATAAATATCATCAGTATCTTGGGTGCTGTAGCAGTATTTTTAGCCAGTATTAATATTTTTGGTGGTTTTGCAGTGACTGCACGCATGCTGGAAATGTTTAAACCAAAGCAAAAGAAATAAGGAGAAGTTGCCATGGAATTTATACAACAGCATGCAAATTGGCTTTATCTCGTTGGCGCCATCTTATTTATTTTGACTTTGCGTGGGCTTTCTGGACCTAAAACTGCAATTCAAGGTAACCGTTACGGCATGATCGCAATGGGAATTGCGGTTGTAACGACATTTTTTATTGCGGAACAACCTGTCGTCTGGATGATCGTGGGGGCAATGGTACTTGGTGCAATTGTGGGTATTGCTCGTGCACGTACTGTACCAATGACACAAATGCCAGAAACAGTCGCATTGATGCACTCTTTGGTGGGTTTGGCTGCGGTATTAATTGCAATCGCTGCAATCTTACATAACAACCAGTTGATCAGCCTATATGCTCAAGACGCAGCAGCAATGAGTGCTGCAGGTGTAGCTCCGTCACACATGAACCAAGTTCACTTGTTTGAATTGTTTGTGGGTTGCTTTGTGGGTGCGATTACCTTTACTGCCTCTGTATTCGCTTATGGTAAATTGGCTGCGAAAAAATGGGCAAAAACAATTGCTGGTGCTTGGGTGAAACCCGTACAGGCGCTAATCTTTATCGCTATGCTTGCTTGTGGTGTGTACTTCTTTACCACAGGGAACATGTCAGCATTCTGGGCAATGACTGCTTTGGCTTTAGTCTTTGGCTGGGTATGGATTGCACCAGTTGGCGGTGGTGATATGCCAGTTGTTGTGTCACTCCTGAACTCATTCTCAGGATGGGCAGCAGCAGGTATTGGTTTTACACTTGAAAACAACATGCTGATTGTTGCAGGTTCTTTGGTTGGTTCATCTGGTGCGATTTTATCTTACATTATGTGTAAGGCGATGAACCGAAATATCATCAACGTTCTGTTTGGTGGTGCAATGGGCGGTGCAGCAACAGCAGCAAACAACGCTGATGCAGGCGAGAAAGTTCAGCGTAATTATCGTTCAGGTTCAGCAGATGATGCAGGCTTCTTAATGTCAAATGCAGATAGCGTTGTGATTGTACCTGGTTATGGTATGGCGCAAGGTCGTGCACAAAATGCAGTCAAAGAGTTGTCTGAGCTATTGAAAGAACAAGGGGTAACAGTACGTTTTGCGATTCATCCTGTGGCGGGTCGTATGCCTGGACATATGAACGTATTGTTGGCTGAGGCAGATGTTCCTTATGATGATATCTTGGAAATGGATGAGATTAACTCAGACTTTCCTGCTACAGATGTAGTTTTGGTGATTGGTGCGAACGATGTAGTCAATCCTGCAGCAAAAGATGATACTAGTTCACCAATCTATGGTATGCCAATTTTGGAAGCTCATAAGGCTCGTACAATTATGGTAATCAAGCGTTCTATGGCAACAGGTTATGCGGGCTTAGATAATGATCTGTTCTATAACGAAAAAACCATGATGGTCTTTGGTGATGCGAAAAAAGTAGTCGAAGATATGACAAAAGCGATCAACGGTACAGGACATTAATCCAATTTACTAAAGCTGAGTTGCATGAGTAACTTAGTCAAGTTTAGGCGAATGTGAGCTTCCATAGAGAATGCTGCATTCGCCTTATTATTTGCTGTTAACTTATTGCTTTAGGGCTATTTTCTGAATTGAATGACGGCAGTTGTTGAATAAGTATAAATACTTTCTTAAACTTACTTATGGTTATTTCATAAATTTTTAGTAATTATTTTTGTCCGTTTATTTTTAGAGCTGTACATAACGAAGAAATAATTTTTAAGTGGTTTTGGATGGATCGTGTACTTATGGGGATATACCGTTATATTCCGATCATCTGGTTAGCTATTTTTTCGTGTTCAACGCATGCAGCTGCTTTCCCTTTGATTCAGGATGTTTATTTTGCACCGCACTATCTCTTGTTGCTTTTGGGTGGCTTGTTTGTGTTGCTCATGCAATCGGGTTTGGCCGTGGTGGAAGGGGGGTATGATCCTGAAACTCGTGTCGGTTTGGTTTATGCGATTAATTTTCTTGCCGCGTTCTTCGGCTGTATCATCTATTTGTTGCTGAGCAATTGGATGATGTCCAACAAAATCGAGTTTGCTCTGTATTGGGAGTTACTTACATTTGATTGGCATTGGAACTTATTGTTTTTTTATATGTTAATGGCGACGACCATCAATATGGTGGTGAGTCGAATTATGCCCAAAAATATTTCGATTTGGCAGTATTGGTGGATCGCTCTAGCACTTAGCTCAATTGTATTTTCGATCAATAGCCAATTGATTTCTGGTGGCTTTTCAGAAAATGAAGGTTTTTTACAGCATCTTGGTTTTATTGATTTTGCAGGTGCAACGATTGTTCACTCCACTGCAGCTTGGATTACTTTGGCTGGATATTGGGTTTTTGGAAAAGATCAACAAGACCAGATGCAGCGCCGTGATTTAGGTTCAGATGATGGGCGTTTGCTGGCAATGGCCTTGGGTGCATTTATCTTGTGGTTGGCATGGTCTGGTTTAAACGCAAGTTATATCTCTACGATACCTGTCAATATTCAAGTGATTGTGGTGAATACCCTGACCACGATTATTGGTGCAATGCTGTCAATCAAAGCCTTGGGGCTACTTTTTGCTCGAAGCATATCTTTTGAGCAGTTGATTAAGGCTGCATTGGGTGGTTTGGTTGCCATTACCGCCAGTTGTGGTTTAGTTTCTGCGATCAGTGCTATGGGAATTGGCATGGTTGCAGGGGCGCTGGTGTTCTGGTTACCCAATTTAATACGAGAGAAAATTGCAGCAAAAAATATTGCAGATGTTTTGGTTATTCATGGTGTATGTGGGGTATGGGGAACATTGGCAGTAGTGTTTTCAAATCACCCAGTCATTTTAGTGAGTGGTAATATTAGTTTGTGGGTACAGTTGCTTGGTGTGGTTGTTAATTTTATCTGGAGTTTTTCAGCAGCTTGGCTGCTTTTTAGTATATTGACTTGGTATCGTAAGAAATTTAAAAAAGAAAAGTTAACGCCAGTGTCAGAGTCTTAGGCGATTAAACGTAAGATTGGGTGAAGGGTGTGCATCAGTTGTTATCGTGAACAACTGATGCGATATTCTTTTACGCTACTGATTCAGCGCCACTGCGCCATAGGCTTTCTAAGTCGTAGAATTTGCGTGCTGTAGGCAGCATAACATGAACGACAACAAAGCCTAGATCGATCAGGATCCATTCAGCATCACGTTCACCTTCAATCCCAATTGGGCGGAAACCAGCTTTACGTGCTTCGTCAGCAACATTATCTGCAAGCGCTTTAACATGACGGGTAGATGTACCGCTTGCAATCACAATCGCGTCTGCAACATTACTAATGCTGCTAATGTCCATTTCAACGATGTCTTTTGCTTTGACGTCTTGCAAAGCTTCATTGACAACGCTTAGACATGCTTGAACGTCTTGAGATTGTGCTGTGTTTAGTGCTTGAGAAGAATTAGAAGTGCTGGGCGATGGTTCTAAATTCATTTGAAGTATATTTTCCTGAAAATTACTCATTGGTGAATATAACGCTTTTGCGGTCAAATTTCAATTCAATCCTGTCGAGTCCATCCGTAATTTAAGCTGGATTGACTCAACATGAATATTACCTGCTATCCAAAATACTTATTTTTCCATGCTAGAGAATCAAGGGTATGCTGTGTTGGAATATATTCGGCTGCAACAAACCCTTCATACTGGCTTTGCTGGATACTGTGGAAGAAATCGGTAAATGCTAGCGTTGCGCTATCAGGCTCATGACGACCGGGGTAGTCAGCAAATTGGATATGTGCAATATGTTCAATATTTTGCATAAAGCACTGCACAATATCTTCACCCATCATCGCCATATGATAGCAATCGTATTGAAGTTTTAAGTTGGCTTGATTGACTTGGGTTAGTAAGTCCACACCTTGCTGCATGTTTTGAATGATAAAGTTTGGCATATTTATACCATTGATCATCTCGACAAGCACTTGAATCTTGTGTTCTGCAAAGCGAGGACAGGCCCAAATCAGGTTGTCTGTGAGCGTTTGGATACATGCTGCATGTGAACAGTCTGAGGGTTGGCGACCAGCTAAAACGTTGACCCGGGGAACATGCAGTGCTGTCGCATATTCGATGGCAAGTTCAACTGCCTGTTGAAATAGCACCTCACATCCGGGGATCGCAGCTAGACCATGACCGCCTTGCATAAGATCACCTGCAGGCACATTAATTAAACATAGACTGAGCTGATGTTGCTCAAGCTGCTGTTGAAGATCTTTGATGCTGAGTTCATATGGAAATTGGATTTCAACATGTTTAAAACCTTGGGCAGCAGCCAAGGCAAAACGTTCAAGGAGTGGGACTTCTGTAAATAAAGTCGAAAGGTTAGCAGCAAGCTTCATGTGGGCAGGCATCCATGCAGTATTTTCTGTGTTTTAAGAGGACATTAATAGATTTCAGCGCAGTGTATTCAAAGCGCTGAGATGTTTTATTTTAAACAGATTTAGCTTGTTCGAGCTGGCGTATTAAGCTAGATAAATCAGCTTCTGCAAAACCTTTAGATTGGTGTTGATTAAGTTGATCTAAGGCTTGAGTGGCTACAGGAAGCTTTAAATTACAGTCTTTGGCAAGTTGTACTGCATTGTTGAGATCTTTGGCTAAGGTTTTTACTTTCCACTGCACTGGTTCAAATTGGTGTGTGGCCATACGAGGACTTAAGATCTGAAAAGGCTTTGAGTCTGCAAATCCACCTGCTAAAGCAGGAGCGAGTAAAGTTGTGTCTACGCCTGCTTGATTTGCAAGTGCTGTTGCCTCTGCAATCAAAGCACTATTGGCTGCTACGATGAGTTGATTACAGATTTTAGTGGCTTGTCCTGTTCCAACAGCTCCCATGCATGTAACGCGTTGAGAAATATGGCGGTAGAGATAATCCAGTTGTTTAATCTGATCGGCATCTCCACCAGCAAAGACCACAAGGCTACCTTGTTCTGCGCCAATTACGCCACCTGAGACTGGAGAGTCAATCCATGTGACTTGGGCAGATGCAGCCTGTGTGGCCAACTGCTGTGTGCAATGTACTGAAAGGCTTGAAAAATCAATAATCACTTGCTGTGCTTTTAGGTATGGAGAAAACTGCGCATAAACCTGTTGTACTGCTGCGTCATCGGAGAGGCAGGTTAAGATTAAGGGATATTGTGCAATTTTTTCTAATGCTAAGGGGGTGGCGCCTAAGTCCAGTAACGCTTGGCAGGCTGTTGCAGTACGGTTCCAAACCGCGACTTCAAAGCCAGCATTGAGTAAGCGTGTTGCCATACGGCTACCCATGAGCCCCATTCCTAAAAAGGCAATTTTTGTGTGCTGTTGATTTGACATATTGTTCCTTCAATTACATGTGTTAGCAGCGTATGTTGAAATAGGCTACTTAAACTGTCGTGATAAAAATTCTGTTGTAGGCGCTTTGTCCTTACGACGTGCGAGCTTACTATTTTTGCCTAAAAGTAATTTGAGCTGCCAGATTTTTTCTAAGCGTAATGATTTGCTTGGTTGGTGTTGCATTGCATCCAGTACACGTTTGACTGCTAGTAAAGCATCTGGTGAGCGCTGCTGCATCTCTTGAGCTAGACTGATGGCTTTATCAAGTGGCTGTTCGTCCACATGGGTGACGAGGCCAATTTGATGTGCATAAGTTGCATCGAAAACACGTGCGGTGAGCGTTAACTCTTTAGCTAAATCAATCGGGATGAGTCCTTTTAGTGATTGTGATAACCCCATATCAGGGACTAAGCCCCAGCGGCTTTCCATAATCGACATTTGTGTTTTAGGGTGAGCAATGCGTATGTCTGCGGCCAATGCGAGTTGCATGCCAGCACCAAAGCAAAATCCCTCTATAGCTGCGATCACAGGAACAGGAAGCTCTTGCCAAATTAAAAAAGCTTTTTGAAATAGGCTTTGACCCGGTTTGATCAGTTCCCAAGCTGCGTATGCCATATTTTTAGGATCATTTAAGTCTTTTAAATCGATTCCTGCACTAAAGACCTGCGCCTCACCCGTTAAGATCACACATCGAATTGAGCGATCTTTCTTGATTTTTTGTGCAACATGAATGAGCTCTTGCAGTAGGGCAAAACTCATTGCATTGCGCTTTTCTGGACGGTTTAAACGCACGATTGCTAGACCGTTATCTTTTTCAAATTGTATTAGTGCCATGATCATTGTCTCGAGTTATTTTGTTTTGCAGCATAGCATGTGGCTTTAGACTCAACATGACAGTACAGTCACACTACACTGCTTGCTTTTCGCAAGCAGCATGGTTTGAGTTCATTCATCTAGGTTTAACATTTTCTTTGCCGCTGCTGTTACATCATCTATTGCATGTTCAAGTTCAGTTAAACGACGTAGCACCTCTTGGATAAACTGTTCATCTGCTTTGCGTCGTTCTTTACGTAAGGTCGAAACGAATTGTTCAAATTGCCCACTAATATTCTGTAAGCGTGGCGTGCCGACATAACGTGTTGCACCATAGAGTCGATGTAATACATGCTCAAGTTGTGGGAAGTCTTCGAGTTCAACTAATTGTTGCATTTCAGCAAGTTCATTTGGAAAGCTTTTTACCAGCATTTTGAGTAAGTCTTGTGCCAGCTCCTCTTTATTGGCAGCCAACTGTAAACTCATTTTCCAATCTAAAATCTGCGGATCCACACTTTCAATAAATACAGTCTTTTCATTTTTACTTACTGAGGAGGTAGATGACGCAAATTTATCACTGGTCCATTGCGTCAGAATTTGAATGATCTGTTCAATCTGAATTGGCTTAGTGACATAGTCATCCATACCCACCTTAAGTAGTTTTTGTTTTTCATCAGCAAGTGCATGCGCGGTTAAAGCGATAATTGGCATACGCATACCATCCAAAGTCGATTCAAGTGATCGAATGGCACGTGTGGTGTCAATACCAGACATCACAGGCATTTGAATATCCATGAAAATCAAATCAAATGGACTAATTCCTTGTTCAATACGTTGTTGAATAATTTGTAAGGCTTCTTGACCACTCATTGCTTTGATGGCTTCAACCTTGAGCTCACCTAAAAGTGCTTCAAGAACAATCAAGTTAGGTAGATGGTCATCAACAATTAACACCTGTAAACCACAGCCTTCAAACTTGGTGTGCGACTCTGCTTCAAATAGGGGTTTATTTTCGAGCAAATTAACCAGTGCAGTACGACTAATTGGTTGATAAAGTGCACGGGCTTTAAATTGATGCAGCATATTCGGATCAAGCATCATTTGGTAGCCATACACAGCTAAGTTACCTTGGTAACGACCACGAATCTCTTTTAACATGGCTTCCGTGTCACCACTATGGTCTACAATCAGCCAAGTATTGTCCGAAGTATTTTTCAGTCCATTTAATCTGCTGAACAAGTCTAAGATGGACAGCGTCTCTGTATGTTGAACTTGATAGTTTTCTAAATAATGACGTAACACCGTTGCCGTCGCAGGGTGTGCAACATAGGACACAACATGCATCTCAGGGAATGCTGGATGTTCTAAGCTATGATGTGCAGGGCATTCAAAATTCGCAGTGAACCAGAATGTTGAACCTTTGTCTGTTGGTGCTCGTTCTTGGTTATCTTCAAAACCAATTTGACCTTGCATTAAACTGACCAGTTGTTTTGAAATGGCCAAACCAAGCCCAGTACCACCGAACTGACGAGTGACTGATGCATCACCTTGAGAAAAGGACTCAAATAGACGTTTACGATCTGTCCCACTGAGACCGATGCCACTGTCTTGTACGCTAAAGTGCAGTAAATAATGCTGTTTCTGATCTTGTTCAACTCGAACACGAACAATGATTTCACCATCTGGAGTAAACTTGATCGCATTAGAAATTAGGTTGGTCAAAATCTGCTTAACACGTAACGCATCACCAATCACATGTCGTGGCACATTGTCAGCATAGTAAAAGGCCATATCAATTTGTTTTTGAGCAGCCAGTGGTGACAGCATATCCATCACATCAAAAACAGCTTCTTCTAAATCAAAAGGTGCGGTTTCTAGTTCAAGCTTACCTGCATCAATTTTGGAAAAATCGAGAACATCATTGATGAGTGCCAAAAGGTGAGCTGACGATTTGCGAATCGTTTGTAAATATAAGCTTTGGTCGTGGGTTAAATTGTCTTGTCGCAACATTAGATGGATAAAGCCATCAATACTGTTCAGCGGTGTACGTAATTCGTGACTGATATTGGCCAAAAAGACCGATTTGGCTTGGTTCGATGAAATCGCTTGGTCACGTGCTTGTTTATAAGTAATGTTTTGCACTTCAAGCGTGTCAAGGGTGCGGCGTAAATCGTCTTCGGTTTGTTCAGTATGTTCTTTGAGTTCAAGGAAACTAAAATGCAGGCGTTTGACCACATTGGCAATATCGCGTTGCAGCAAGCGCAGTTCACCTGTACTGTTGACCAATACATGCTGGTCAAGTGTGTCGGCACTTAGGCGCTGCAGTTGCATGCGAATTTCATACATCGGTGCGATCCAACGACGCGAATAGAAATTTAAACATAGCACCAAGAGCAATAGGGTCAGTAGCCCCGTTGTAATGAGAACAATGAAGACACGGTAACGTGAAAGCTGTAACGGTTGGTTGTCTAACTCAATGACTAACCATAGATGGCGAGGCGCTTGAGGCACTTTGAGTTCAATGCCATAAATGGAATTGCCTTGATCACTGATTGGGCCAAAACTTTCAATGTTGGTGGGGATCTTGGGCCACTGATCTGCTTTGCGAAAACCAATATTGCTCAGGTTTTGATTGTTGGAATCGATAATCGCAACACTAACCAGAGACTTTTCTTGCAACATGTTTTGTAATGAGTTTTTTGTTACTTGTTGGCTGAGAATAGTGTTTTCTACAAATTGTTGTTGCAATAAGACTTCAGCGATGTGTTGGTAGCGACTTAAAATGGCAACAGCTGCATATTGTTGTTGTGCTTTTGCAGAGTGCGAAGTTTCGTGAAGTACCAGCAATGCACCGACACAGGCCAACACCATAATCGGCACAAAAATCAGTGCGATAAGTTGTCCGTAGGCATGGTTGAGTTTTAAGCGTTTGTACAGTGTTTTGTTGATGTTCTGCATGACTTGAGTCACTTTTTCCCTTGCAACGAATATTAGCATGCTTTGACATAAATGGCGGCAGTTTAAGCATATTGATGAAAAAGCTATGGAAATGGGTGCAGTGGGGGGCAATATTTCATACAATAGCCGCCAGCGCGTTATAGGTTTAACCCATGCTTTATTCTCAATCTGATTTTTCTGCTGACGAATTTACACTTGATCATTTTGTCGGTAATACTCCTTTAGTCCGTCTACAACGTATGGCAAGTCATACTCAAGCCACTGTATTGGCTAAACTAGAGGGTAATAATCCTGCTGGTTCGGTAAAAGACCGTCCAGCTTATAACATGATTATGCAAGCAGAAAGGCGTGGTGAGATTCGTCCAGGTGATACACTCATTGAGGCGACGAGCGGTAATACAGGTATTGCTTTGGCAATGGTTGCCGCCATGCGTGGCTATAAAATTAAATTGATTATGCCAGACAACATGAGTCAGGAACGTAAGGACGCGATGCGTGCTTATGGGGCTGAGTTGATCGAAGTGACCAAACAGCAAGGCATGGAAGGTGCTCGTGATTTGGCTCTAGAGATGCAACAACAAGGTCAAGGTTTGGTGTTGAACCAGTTTGGTAATCCAGACAATGTACAAGCACACTATTTAACGACTGGTCCAGAAATTTGGCAACAAACAGCTGGGAAAATCACCCACTTTGTTAGCTCTATGGGAACTACGGGTACGATTATGGGGGTTTCAAAATACCTCAAAGAACAAAACCCTGACATTCAAGTGGTGGGTTTACAGCCTGAGGATGGCTCAAGTATTGCCGGTATTCGTCGTTGGCCTGAGGCATATTTACCGAGTATCTTTGATCGTAGTCGTGTTGATCAGATTATCGATATTCCGCAAATTGAAGCTGAAAAAACCATGCGTAAGATGGCCCGTGAAGAAGGTATTTTCGCTGGAACTTCATCAGGTGGTGCAGTATGGGCATCGATCTTGCTCGCAGAGCAAAACCCTGGTGCTGTGATTGCTTGTATTGTTTGTGACCGTGGTGATCGTTATTTATCTACTGGTTTATATTCTGTAGAAGACTGATGTACTGGGCTACACTTGGCGTGTGGCAAACAACAAAGATAGACATGGTGTAGCAGTATGCGTTTACCGATTTTGGTTTTTGATATTGAAACCTTAACTGACCTGAAAGTGGGTGCACATTTATATGGGCTTGATTTAGAACAAGCTGATTTAGAGCAAGCACTTGCTAAGCTACGTCGACAAGAGTCAGGTATGGATTTTCAGCGTATACCGCTGCATGAGATTGTCTGTATTTCTGGTCTTTGGATTGATGAAAACGGTACAATGCGATTGTTTTCCTTTAGCCAAGAGCACTATAGTGAAGCAGAAATCCTGAGTAAGTTCTTATCTATTTTTGATAAACGTGAACCAACTTTAGTGAGCTGGAACGGATCACAGTTTGATTTACCTGTGATTTTATTCCGTGCTATGTATCATGGTTTGAGTGCAACCAGCCTGTTCGATCAGGGTGAGAGTAATCAACAAAAACGTTATAATAACTACCAAAATCGTTATCACCAGCGTCATGTGGATCTGATGGATGTGATGGCGATGTTTAATGGCCGTAACTTTCAGAAACTTGATGATATTGCGCAAATGCTCGGTTATCCAGGCAAACGTGCAGAGTCTGGTTATTTTGTACCCGAGTATGTCAAACAGCAACAGTGGCAACAATTAACCAGTTACTGTGAGGGTGATGTACTCAATACTTGGTTAATTTATTTACGTTGGTTATTGCTCAAAGGGCAAATCCTCGTTACTGAACATCAAGCTTGGGTACAAGCCACAATTCAATATTTACACACACAACCACAGCAACAAACGTTCTTAGAGGTGTGGCGTGAAACTGCTCAACGAACAGCATTTAGCGCTGCTGATTTTCCCATTCAATCCAGTTAGGTTATTCCTTTGAAAGGTCGAGTTAAAACTCAAGCAACACAACTACCGAGCTATATATTTCAGGTTGAACGTTTGTCCCATGAGGGGCGAGGCATTGCTCGATATACAGAAAAATTTGAGCATCCAACTGAAAAGCATGGCAAAAATGTATTTATCACTCAAGCCTTACCCGGAGAAATGGTACGGGCGCAGTTGACACATCAAAGTAAAAAGTTAGATGAAGCACATTTGATTGAGTTACTCGGACCTGCAAGCCCTCAGCGAGTAGAACCCGTTTGCCCACATTTTGGTAAATGTGGTGGGTGTAATATGCAGCATATGTCAAGTGACATGCAAATTGAGCTAAAGCAGCAAACCTTACAGTCACATTTGCAGCATTTTGCTCAGTTGGCTCCTGAAGCTTGGTTGCCTGCACTACGTTCTCCTCGACTTGATTATCGTCATAAAGCTCGAATAGGCGTGCGCTATTTAGCTAAGCAACAACAACTGGTTATGGGTTTTCGTGAAGCACAAAGTAATCGTCTGACATCAATTAAGACCTGTAAAGTACTTGATCAAGAGCTTGATCAGGCTTTACCTGATTTACATCAGTTGTTAAAACAATTGTGTGGGCGTGCAGATATTGGTCATATCGAGTTGAGCAAAGGCGCAACTGAGGTTGCTTTACTGATTAGACATACAGCTGATTTGGTTGCAGCAGACATTCAAGCGTTACAGGACTTTGTAAAATCACGTCACTGGCAGTTGTATTTACAGCGTCACGATGCAGAGAGTGTCAAACGGGTGGATCAGCCACAGGCTGAAAGTCGTTTACACTATCGTTTGGGAGAGCAAGAACAGCAATTGGAGCTGGCTTTTCATCCCACAGATTTTATTCAGGTTAATCCTGCTGTAAATCAGAAAATGGTGAAGTTGGCATGTGAGTTGCTTGATTTAAAAGCAGGTGAATCTGTGCTGGATTTATTTTGTGGTTTAGGAAACTTTTCTTTACCGTTAGCACAGGCTGTAGGTGAGCATGGTCATGTTGTTGCCGTTGAAGGAAGTGAGGCGATGGTGCTACGTGGTGCTGAAAATGCAAAACGTAATAAAATCGGTAACTTAAAGTTTTATACACAAGATTTAACAAAAGACTTTTCTAAATTTTCTTGGGTAAATCAAGGGTTTGATGCATTATTGATTGACCCGCCTCGATCAGGTGCGGAGTTGGTGATGCATTACCTCCACCATTTCAATGCGAAACGAATCGTATATGTGTCGTGCAATCCTGCGACTTTAGCACGCGATGCTGGTATTTTAGTTAAGCACGGATATCAATTAAAAAAAGCAGGTGTGATTGATATGTTTACCCATACTGGTCATGTTGAATCAATTACTTTATTTGAAAAATTAACAACGCAGCCTGTATGAGGCGCGTTACATTGAGATTGGGTTGATAGGAGAAAGGGATGGTCACAGTACGTGAACTTTTACCTGCGCAACTGAGTGAGTTGGCAGAAGAAACGACTGTAGAACATGCCGTCGAAGCACAACAAGGCTTAATATCTTGGTTAGGTCGTGTTTGTGAAATTTTAGGCGAAAGTGAATTAAAGCAGTTGGCTGCGGCAGGTCAACTATTACTTGATAAAGAGCTGATGTCAGCACATCAGACCAATCGCAATCATCCTAATACCTTTGCTACTGGTTTAGGAATGGCCGATATTTTAGCCCACCTCCATGTTGATGAAACAACTTTAACCGCCGCAATTCTTTATCGTAGCGTCCGTGAAGAAATTATTTCTATGGATGAGATCTTAGAGAAATTTGGTGAGCAAGTTGCAAATCTGGTCAAAGGCACTTTGGCCATGGGTAAATTATCTGAACTGATCGAAAATAATAAGCGCCTTGAAGACCATTTTAATAATAACCAACGCGAACATTTGAGTGGCATTTATAAAATGCTCATTTCGGTGACCGAAGATGTGCGTGTGGTACTGATTAAACTGGCAGAACGTACTTATTCATTGCGTGAGCTGGCCAAATCACCGCGCGAACGTCAAGAACGTGTTGCGCGAGAAATCTTAACCATCTACTCACCACTGGCACATCGTCTTGGTATTGCCCAGTTAAAGTGGGAGCTTGAAGATTTAGCTTTTCGCTTTTTAGCCCCAGATCGTTATAAAGAAATTGCGTCTTTACTGAATGAAAAGCGTTTAGAGCGTGAACATTACATTCAATTTGTGGTGGATGAACTCAAAAATGAGTTAGCCAAGCATGGTATTGAAGCTGAGATCTCAGGACGAGTAAAACATATTTACTCGATCTATCGAAAAATGAAGAGTAAAAATCTGAGTTTTGATCAGCTTTATGATATTCGTGCTGTGCGTGTTTTGGTGAAAAGTGTACCTGAGTGTTATCACGCCTTGGGGATCGTACATCAGATCTGGCGACATATTCCGCATCAGTTTGACGACTATATTACTAACCCAAAACCGAATGGTTATCGCTCGTTACATACCGCGGTGATTGCTGAAAATAAGTCTTTAGAAATTCAAATTCGTACCCACGAAATGCACGAAGAAGCAGAGCTTGGTGTGTGTTCGCACTTTAACTATAAAGAAGGTGCGAAGAATACCGACTACTCATTCAATCATCGTTTGCACTCATTGCGTTCAGTGCTTGAGCATTATCAAGAGCGTAATGAAACCAGTGCTCATCCGAATGAGGATGAAACCGAAGATTTTGATCGTCTGCAAGATTTTGCTGGGTTTGAAAAGATTTATGTCTTTAGCCGTGATGGTGATATCAAGGAGTTGCCGCAAGGTTCAACGGTACTCGATTTTGCTTATCATGTGCATACTCAAGTGGGTAACAAATGCTACGCAGCACGTGTGAATCAGCGTTATGTTCCGCTGACCTATACTTTAAAAACAGGTGAGCAGGTCGAGATTTTAACCAAGAAAGATCGTGAACCTAACCGTGACTGGTTGGTGAACTCTTTGGGTTATATTAAAACACCGCGTGCACGTGACAAGTTACGTCATTGGTTTAGACAGCAAGACCGAAGTAAAAACCTTGAAGTTGGTCGTGAAATACTGACTAAAGAGTTAGCCCGTTTAGCAATTCATCCGAAGAGTATTGATTTAGGTGACTATTGTAGTCATTTTAATGTCAAAACTGGTGACGATATTTTGGTTGCACTGGTCAGTGGTGATATCAGTCTACATGCACTGATTAATCAAGTTAACCGTCATATGCATCCTGACTTGGATGAGCCTGAGTTGGTGTTAAAACCAACACTGAATCCGCGTGCAAGTCACACTTTATCTGCTCATGGTATTTTGATTGATGGGCTAGATAACGTAGAGTTGCATATTGCACAGTGTTGTCAGCCTGTTCATGGTGAACCAATCGCTGGATATATCACATTAAATCGTGGTGTGAGTATTCATAAGGTGGTTTGTTCTGATTATATTCGTATGATTGGACTAGAGCCTGAGCGTGCTGTTGAAGCAGATTGGGAAATGCAGCCGACTCGTGGTCAAAGTGTGCAGATTGTGGTGGAGGCTTATGACCGTCGCGGTTTACTCAAAGATTTAACACAGGTTATTTTTTCTGATCAGATTAATATTCGCCAAGTCAATACGATTTCAGAGTCTGACGGCATTGCCAATATGAAACTGCTGATTGAAGTTAAAGGTCTAGCACAGCTTTCTCGCTTATTGGCTCGTTTAGAGCAGCAACCGGGTATTATTTCTGCGCGTCGTTTAGTCCAAGGCGGCTAAGTCGAGTTAGATGGAAAAGGGCATCAGTTAATGATGCCTTTTTTTATGATTTTGGTTGAGATACTGATCATCAACGTTCAGGTTGAAATTTCCCCCATTGAAAAAATGAGAGTGTAAAAATGGCGATTGAACAACTACTTAAAATCATGCAGCAATTACGTGAACAATGTCCGTGGGATCAAGCACAAAATCCGCTAAGTTTGACACCTTATGCGATTGAAGAAGCCTATGAAGTAGAGCAGGCAATCCGTTCGGGTGATTTGGCTGCTATCCGTGAAGAGCTGGGTGATTTGCTGTTACAAGTCGTGTTTCAGTCACAGATGTATGCAGAGCAAGGTGCTTTTGATTTTAATGATGTGGTGCAGACTTTATCTGATAAGTTGATTCGCCGTCATCCGCATGTTTTTCAAGCAGAGCAGTTTAACTCGCTTACAGCAGCGCAAGTGAGTGAGCTATGGCAAAAAATTAAAGCAGAAGAAAAACAAGGCAAAGTTAGTTTGAGTCTTGATCAGGTCAAGTCTGGCCCAGCAATATTACAAGCAACTGAGATTCAAAAAGTAGCAGCCAAAGTTGGATTTGATTTTGCAGATGCGCAGCAGGCTTATGGAAAACTAGAAGAAGAGCTAGCAGAGTTGCAGGAGGCCATTGCTTTAGGTGATTCCGATGAGATACACAATGAATTGGGTGACTGTCTATTTTCATTGGTCAATGTTGGTCGTAAACTTAATCAATCGAGTGAGTCTGCATTACTTGCTACAGTCGCAAAGTTTAGACAACGTTATGCGTATATCGAGATTGAGGCACTAAAACAAAATAAAACCATTGAGCAACTCAGCCTAGAAGAAATGGAGCAGTTTTGGCAGCAAGCAAAGCAAGTTGAACTGCGCAGTTAACATATATATTTAAAGGGCAGATGCCTGCGATGACAACGGATCACTTGTTATACCTGTGCTTTTGGTGCTTCAGATCAATTTTTAGTGTGATCACATTTAGCTTTACATCATCTGTTTTTGCACAACAATTCGATCAGCAATACTTGATATGGAAACAACAGCAAAATGCGCACGATCTACGTTTAGAAAGTACTTTGACCCATCAGTCCGCAGAGGCAGTCATTAGCAAAAAGCTAGAGCCAAAACAGGCTCTGGCCACAACAGGTTTAAGTACAGCTTCGGAGAGGGTCAATATAAATCAAGCCAATGTCCAACAACTGCAAAAACTTAAAGGTGTGGGAGAGAAAAAAGCGCTTGCTATTATTGAGTATCGTCAACAGTATGGGTCCTTTAAACACATCGAGCAGTTAAAACAGGTGAAAGGCATTGGGGAAAGTATCTTTTTAAAGAATCAAACACAACTGGCACTTTAAGTGAACTTTCGAGCAAATTATAAAAGCTCAGCATGCTCTATCTTATTATTTTAGGTTCGGTTAAAGATTCAAATTGCCGTTTGATTGTGTAAGCGATATGATTGGCATAATTATTTTTTTACGTCCCGACGTGGGAGACAATGTCTTTTGCAAACTTTGCGTGCGTCAAAGTGTGGATTATCCACCGCTCAATTACCTTCTTCAATTTTAGATGTTATAGAAAGTTTAACTAAAGCAGGCTACGAAGCATATATTGTGGGTGGTGGCGTGCGTGATTCTATGTTGGGGTTAAAGCCAAAAGATTTTGATGCTGTCACCAATGCAACACCGTCACAAGTGAAAGAAGTTTTTGGTCGTCGTTGCCGTATTATTGGCCGTCGATTTGAACTCGCACATGTGTATGCTGGTCGAGAATTGATTGAGGTTGCTACTTTTCGTGCACCACCTAAAAAAGCAGTGACTTCTGCTTCGGGTATGATTTTACGTGACAATAATTGGGGAACGATTGAGCAAGATTTTGCTCGTCGAGATTTTTCAATCAATGCGATGTATTACCAACCACATAAAGGCATCGTACTTGATTTCTGTAATGCAGTTGACGATATAAAAAATAAAACGTTGCGTCTACTAGGTGATCCATTACTACGTTTCGAGGAAGATCCAGTACGTATGTTGCGTACTTTGCGTTTTGCGGCAAAATTGAATTTTAGTATTGCACCTGAGATTTTACAGGTGTTTCAGCCTGATCTGGCACGCTTACTTGGCGATGTATCACCGCACCGTCTTTACGATGAATCTCAAAAGTTGTTTACGATGGGGCATCTAGAACGTGTATTAGATATGCTGATTGAGTTTGGGGTGTGGAAACAGTTATTTGCTGATATTCCAGCACAACTTAGCCCATTTATGCGTCGTGCTGCAAAAAATACAGATCAACGTATTCAAATAGGTAAAACTATTAATCCTGCATTTTTCTATGCAGTGATGTTGTGGGAACCGTTCTTACAGCGTTGTGAGTTTTATCAGGGCCGAGGTATTAATCCGACTGAAGCACGTGCGCAAGCGGGCTTAGATGTGTTGAAACGTCAAGCAACCAGAACGATCATTCCTCGTTTTGCAGAGACGTTTATTCGTGAAGTTTGGGAAATGCAAAGTCGTTTGTTAAATCCTAAACCACAGCAAATTGAAGCCTTAGCTGGACATGCTCGCTTCCGTGCTGGATTTGACTTTATGTTGCTACGTGAAAAGTCAGGTGATGAGACAACTCAAGGCATGGCTGTTTGGTGGGATGCTTACCAAAACATGAGTATGGACGAAAAAGAAAGAGCGATTAGTGCTTATAATCGTCAACGTGCTAAATCTCGCCGTAAAGCAGCAGCTGAGGTCGAGCAAGATAAATCACCGTCTACGCAGATTGAGCCTCTGGTAAAAGAAACAGAAAGCAATGGGCGTCGTAGTCGTAAGCCTCGTGACTCTCAGAGTCGTAACCGGACACCAGATCGTACGCGTGGTGCACATTCGCAATCGAATCCAGATTTTGCAGATAAAAATGCAGTCAATACGGATCATCCAATTTTAAAGCGTAAACGTGTACAGCGTGATTTAAGCCAAGTGATTTTTGGGCCGACACAGTAATGAAGCAACAAACTTTTATTGGGTTGGGCAGTAACCTTGGAGATTCGCAACAGATCTTAAGTGATGCTGTACATAAGTTGGCAACATTGGGTGAAGTACGTGTATCTAAACTTTATCACAGCGCACCTATGGGGCCACAAGATCAGCCGCATTATCATAATGCAGTGGCTGAGCTTTATACCGAGCTTGAGCCCTTACAACTACTCGATCAATTACAAGCCTTTGAACAGCAATCTGGTCGTGTTCGTCTGCGTCATTGGGGCGAACGGACTTTGGATTTAGACCTGTTACTCTATGCAGATCAAGAAATTGAACATGAGCGTTTAGTCGTGCCACATGTCGGACTGATGTTGCGTGACTTCGTTTTGATGCCTTTACTTGATTTAGCGCCCAAGATGGTATTAAACGGTCAGCTTTTAGCGACGCTACCTGTTGTGAAGGCTTCTGAGTTAGAAGTCCTTGCAGATCAATCTTGGGTACAAGAGCCAACGGTGTAATACACAACATAGACCATTAGAGGGAAAATGTGATGATTAGTCTCAGCGATTTAAGACAATTCAAACAGCAAGGTCGAAAGTTTTCTTGTTTAACTTGCTATGATGCCAGTATGGCTCAAGTCATGGAACGCGCTGAAATTGATAGTATTTTAGTCGGTGACTCCTTGGGCATGGTGATCCAAGGGCATGATTCAACCCTACCTGTTACTGTTGCGGACATGGTTTATCACACTGCTGCGGTACGTCGTGGAAACCGTCATGCATTTTTAATGACGGATTTACCGTTTTTAAGTTATGCCAATGTTAATGACACCGTTGCCAATGCTAGAGCTGTGATGCAAGCAGGGGCACAGATGGTTAAGATTGAGGGCGGTGCTTGGTTGGCTGAATCAATTGAAGTATTAACACGTAATGGTGTACCTGTTTGTGTGCATTTAGGTCTTACTCCGCAGTCTGTACACGTATTTGGTGGTTATAAAGTTCAAGGTAAAACTCGCGCAGCTGCTGACCAATTGATTGCAGACTGTCAGGCAGTGGTTGCCGCTGGGGCAGCTATATTATTGTTAGAGTGCGTACCTGCTAAACTCGGTAAAGAAATTGCTGAAATGTTTAGCGATATTCCTGTCATTGGTATTGGTGCAGGTGCAGATACTGATGGTCAGGTCTTGGTCGTACAAGATATGTTGGGCCTAAATTTGGGTCATGTTGCTCGTTTTGTTCGAAACTTTATGCAAGAGCAGTCAGGTGCAAACGCGATTCATGACGCATTTAAAGCCTATCATCAAGCGGTACAAACAGCTGAGTTTCCAGCGATTGAACATACTTTTCAGGTTGAGCTTTAAACATGAAAACTGAAACCAGCATACAAGGTCTTTCTGCATCATTACAAACAGCACGTGCTGCACGTAAAGTGATTGGTTTTGTTGCAACAATGGGTAATTTACACGAAGGGCATATTAATTTAGTCCGTGAAGCACGTCGATTATGTGATGTCGTCGTGGTGAGTATCTTTGTCAATCCAACTCAATTTGGTCCAAATGAGGACTTTGACAATTATCCTCGTACCTTAGAGCAAGATAGTCATCTTTTGGCTGAGGCTGAATGTGATATATTATTTGCCCCTTCAGTTGAACAGATGTATGGCAGCCGACCACGTTTAACCAATATTCGTGTAGAAAAAATTACAGAAGATCTTTGTGGTTTACAGCGCCCAGGTCACTTTGATGGCGTCGCTTTAGTTGTAACTAAGTTGTTGAATATTGTGCAGCCAACTTATGCATTTTTTGGTGAAAAAGATTATCAACAATTGGCTGTGATCAGACAATTTGTCCAAGATTTAAGTATCCCTGTTGATATCATTGGTGTGCCGATTACGCGTGCAGCAGATGGTTTAGCTTTAAGTTCTCGTAACGGCTATTTGTCTGAGGAACAACGTAATACTGCGCCAATCATTTATCAGTTGTTGCAACAGGCTAAGGCTAAATTGCTACAAGGCGTAGCGCTGGATGTGGTCTTAAATGATGTGAAGCAAGGTCTTGATCAGGCTGGTTTCGTTGTTGACTATGTTGAAGCTCGAGCCACAAATTTATTGCATGTTGAAACTTTTGAGCAAGATGTTGTATTGTTTGTGGCGGCCAAACTCGGTAATACGCGTTTGATCGATAATTTGATGGTTAAATACTCAAAGTCAATTGGTTAGGATAATCTGCCATGAAGCGTATACTTATCGTTACAGGACAATCTGGTTCAGGAAAATCTTCTGCATTGCAGGTATTAGAAGATTTGGGTTATTACTGTATTGATAATTTACCTTTAGCATTGCTTCCCGAAATTGTTGGAAAACTTGATAAAGAAAACAATCTTGAGCAACTTGCTCTGGGAGTAGATGTCCGAAGTACTCAGGAAGATCTACAAGGTTTTGAGCAGGTTTTTCAGCAATTACAAAAACATGGTGCAGTGGATGTGATTTACTTGAGCACGCAAGATCAAGGTTTGATTTCGCGTTTTAGTGCTTCAAGACGACCGCATCCATTGTCGATGCGTTATCAGAGTCTCAATGAGTGTATTCAAGCAGAAAAAAATCTTTTGATGCCAATACAACTTAAAGCGACAGTACAGATTGATACTACAGACAAGTCAGTACATGATCTTAAGGATACTTTATTGACCAAGTTAGGGCAGTCAGATCGTTTGATTGTAATCCTACAGTCTTTTGGTTATAAGTACGGCATCCCTTTGGATGCTGATTTTGTGTTTGATGTGCGACATTTACCGAACCCACATTGGGATCTAGAGTTACGTAAATTTTCTGGTCTAGATCAACCTGTGGTTGAGTTTCTCTCTATGAGTGAAATTGCCAATGAAATGTTCGATGATATTTATCAGTTGTTGTTAAAGTGGTTGCCAACTTTTGCAGAGGGTCATCGTCACTATCTTACAGTGTCGATCGGCTGTACTGGTGGGCAGCACCGTTCAGTATATATGGTTGATCGGTTGACCAAAGCGCTTGCAAAAGATTGGCCGATCCAAGTTTTACATAGAGAAATGAAGCACTGGTCATGATTGACACTCAGATTGATGTAATAAATAAACTCGGTTTACATGCACGCGCATCTGGTCGTTTGATTGAAATCACCACCAAATTTCGTTCAACCATCCAAATTGGTAAAGGTGATAAATTGGTTGATGCCAAAAATATTCTTTCTTTATTGATGCTGGGGGCGGGCAAAGGGTCTACCTTGCGATTAGTCATCGAGGGTGTGGACGAAGAGCAAGCATTGCAAGAAGTACAAGCATTGTTTGCAGCAAAATTTTATGAGGCAGATTAATCGTGGCACGACGTCCGCAACAACGTTTTTCAGAAGATGATTATGAATCTTTGGAAGGACGTGCAAGTAAAACAGAACAAAAGAAGGCCGTACAGCGTATGGCAGCATTGGGTGAGCAATTAGCGAACTTATCTAAAAAGCAGATTCAGCAACTTCCAGTGGAAGAGCGTTTGATTGATGCGTTATTAGATGTTCAATTAATTACTTCTCATGAAGCGCGTCGTCGCCAATTTCAACGTATCGGTAAGTTATTACGTAATGAAGATGAAACTGTAATTTTATCTTATTTGACCCCGCAGCAAGGTTTAAAGAAAACTGCTCAATTGCAGCGCTGGGTTGATCGTATTATTGCACAAGGCGATCCGGTGATTAACGAATTTGCCAAGATGTACAATGCTACAGAGCGTCATACGTTACGCCAGCACTTGTTGCGTGTACATCGTGATATGAGTCAGCAGGCAGATGAAGAGCAAATTGCAGCGTCTAAGTTGAAGTTATTTAACTATGTACAGCAAGTGGCTTTGATTTCAGATAACACTTAATCAAAGTCATAGTGATCACAAAAAATCCGGCATTGCCGGATTTTTTTGTTATTCAAACTGATCTTACTGCGCTGTTGCATCAAAATTACGCTGTGCCCATTCTCTTAAGATGAATTTTTGCAATTTACCCGTCGAGGTTTTGGGTATTTCAGTAATAATGACCTCTTTAGGTACTTTAAAGCGTGCTAAGTGTTTTTGACAAAACTCAATCACTTCTTCTGGTGTGGTGGTGGTTTCTGGCTTAAGCTCTATATAAGCACAAGGTACTTCTTGCCAACGTAAATCAGGTTTGGCAACTACAGCAGCAGTCATAATTGCTGGATGCGTATAGAGAACATCTTCGACCTCTAATGAGGAAATGTTTTCTCCACCTGAAATAATAATATCTTTAGAGCGGTCCATAATTTTGGCATAACCATCAGGCTGGCAAACTGCCAAGTCACCTGTGTGGAACCAACCCCCTTTAAATGCTTCGGCCGTTGCTTGTGGGTTTTTGAGATAGCCCTTCATCACGATATTGCCACGGAACATAATTTCTCCCATGGTTGTGCCATCATTAGGCACAGGCTGCATGGTCTCTGGATCGAGTACACGCATACCATCTTGTAATGGATATGGAACTCCTTGACGTGAATGCAATTGAGCTTGTTCTTGAATAGACAGTTCACTCCAGCCCGCTTGAGAAGCACAGAGTGCAGAAGGTCCATAGGTTTCAGTGAGGCCATAAACATGGTTCACTTGTATACCAATATGATGCATACCTTCAATGATTGCAGCAGGTGGCGCAGCACCAGCAACCATAACTTCAACATGATGTTTAAATCGGATTTGTTGATGTTTTGGGGTGTTGATCAGCATGGAAAGTACAATAGGAGCGCCGCAGAAATAATCAACTTTATGTAGTTCAATGAGTTGATAAACTAAAGCTGAGTCGACTTTTCTAAGGCAAATATTGGTGCCGCCATTTGCAGCAATCGTCCAAGCAAAGCACCAGCCATTGCAGTGAAAGAGTGGGAGTGTCCATAAATATTTAGCACGGGGTGTCATACCGCAAGCAATAATATTACTGGCCGCATTAATATAAGCACCACGATGATGATAAACCACCCCTTTAGGATTACCCGTGGTCCCTGAAGTATAGTTGAGGCTGATTGCATCCCATTCATCTTGGGGGAGATGCCATTCATAATTTTCGTCACCTGTAGCAATCCAGTCTTCATATTCAATTTGCCCAATGCGAGCTGTAATCGCATGATGTTCATATTCACTATCAGCCACATCAATGATATAAATTTCATGTGAAACTAGATCGACAGCTTCTTGGGCTAATGCTGCAAATTCTGGATCAACTAAAAGGACTTTGGTTTCAGCATGTTCTAGCATGAAGCCTAGCGTTTTAGCATCAAGTCGAGTGTTGAGCGTGTTGAGCACTGCACCAGCCATAGGAACTGCAAAATGTGCTTCGATCATGGCTGGAATATTGGGAAGTAATACCGATACCGTATCATTTTTACCTATACCTAATTGCTCCAGTTGATGGGCAAATTGACGACAACGTCGATAAGTATCGCGCCAGCTAATGCGGCGTGAGCCATGAATAATGGCATCTTGATCTGGGTATATATAAGCTGCACGTTCTAAATAACGTAGTGGTGAAAGTGCAACAAAATTGGCGGGATTACGTTCTAGCGCGTCATATGCACTCATTTAATTAACTCCATTTAATTATTTTTTGCTGATACTAAGATATTCAGTTCAAATCTATCTTGCATTTATGCTTTAGTCGAGTACTGATCGGATATTAATAAAAGATAATGGTAAAAATAAATAATGTAATATAACAAAAGTTATTTTTGTGTATTGAAGACAAGTTTCAATAAATCAACAAAATACTGACTTGAAAAGCTATTTATAAAATTTATAGAAGTATTATAATTCTGACTAGTTTAATAGACTTTCTTTAAGGGAGTTCAGAGGTGCAGCATTATGCTTCTTAATCAGTTACTGCAACTACCAAGTCCTGTAGGTAAGTTGGAGTTATTACATCAGTTTGCTACCTCTTTATCTCAATATCAAATTGATTTAAAAGATGTTCCTGAATTAATCGCCATCGTGACAGATGCCAAGCTGTATTATGGTAGTGACCGAGAATTTTTCTCTATGTATTATGCTCTGTATGCTTTAGGAGCACTAAAACAGGTTGAAGAGTGCCCCAAAATCGTGATGCATTTAAATCGCATGAATGCAGATGATGAATGGGTTTCAAATTATATTCGTGTATTTGAAATGATGGGTGAGCAGGTTATACCTTATTTAATCCAAGCATGTCGTCATATTAAATTAGACTTGTTGTTTGTATTGACCGAAAGTCTAGCCAAACTTGCGATTCAGTATCCAGCATACCGCGAGCAGGTTCTACAAACTTTTGATGAAATTTTATTTCGAGTAAAAAATTATATTGCTTGTGATGATTTATCTATATCTGTTGAGAGCTCAATATTAATCGGTTGGCTGGATATGAAAGCAATTGAACGAATTGAAGTGATTCGTGAAATCGTGAAAAGTCATCAAATGGGCAAGCATATTACTCTTCAAATAGATGCACTTATTAATGAGAGTCAGTTTAAAGCAATTTAATACAATGCATTAAGTTAAGAGTTCAGACGATCAAAATGAAGGCTTGCCTTCATTTTTTGTATTTAAATATGTATCTAATATAAAACAATTAAAATATGTATATTTACTTAATGAGATATAGAGATTATTGCGAAGTTTAAATTATTTTATAAATGGTGCTAGCTAAATATACATTCAAAGGTTTATTAATCGGGACGAAGCGTGTAAAATTTGGGCTTACGTTATTTCCACCGTTTTTATTTTGGGGTTAATCCTCGATCATAATCTCGCGGTGATATGCTCTTGAGTATGGGGCATCACTCCTTAAGGATTTTTTTATGCCAATTATCACATTGCCGAATGGCGACCAAAAAAGTTTCGATCAAGCTGTATCTGTATTAGATGTAGCCAAAAGTATAGGACCGGGACTTGCTAAAAACACGGTTGCTGGGCGTGTTAATGATCGTTTAGTAGACGCTTGCGAGTTGATTAGTGAAGACGCAACACTACAAATTATTACCCCGAAAGACGCTGAAGGTGTTGAAATTATTCGCCACTCTTGTGCTCACTTAGTGGGTCATGCAGTTAAGCAATTGTTTCCTGAAGCTAAAATGGTAATCGGACCTGTTATTGAAGAAGGGTTCTATTACGATATTTGGATGCCAAAACCATTTACCTTAGATGATATGGCTGCTATTGAAGCACGCATGAAGCAATTGATTGATCAAGACTACGATGTCATTAAGAAAATGACGCCTCGTGCTGAAGTGATCAAATTATTTACTGAACGTGGTGAAGACTATAAATTACGTTTGGTTGAAGATATGCCAGACGAGCAAGCGATGGGCTTGTACTTCCATCAAGAATATGTCGACATGTGCCGTGGCCCACATGTACCAAATACGAAATTTTTAAAGTCATTTAAATTGACTAAAATTTCAGGTGCATACTGGCGCGGTGATGCCAAAAATGAACAGTTGCAACGTATTTATGGTACGGCTTGGGCGGATAAAAAAGAATTAGCTGCTTATATCAAACGAATTGAAGAAGCCGAAAAACGCGATCATCGTAAGATCGGTAAAGCACTTGACTTGTTCCATATGCAAGAAGAAGCACCTGGTATGGTGTTCTGGCATGCTAATGGTTGGACGATTTATCAAGTACTTGAGCAGTATATGCGTAAAGTACAACAAGACAATGGCTACCAAGAGATCCGTACTCCACAAGTTGTTGATTTAACCTTGTGGAAAAAGTCTGGTCATGCAGAAAACTATGCAGAAAATATGTTTACAACACATTCAGAAAGTCGTGAATATGCTGTAAAACCAATGAACTGCCCATGTCATGTACAAGTCTTTAACCAAGGTTTGAAATCTTACCGTGAGTTGCCTATTCGTTTGGCAGAGTTTGGTTCTTGTCATCGTAATGAACCGTCTGGTTCTCTTCACGGAATTATGCGTGTACGTGGCTTTACTCAAGATGATGCACACATTTTCTGTACTAAAGATCAAATCGCGGAAGAAGTGGCGAAGTTCATTCAGTTAACACTCGATGTGTATCGTGACTTTGGTTTTGAAGAAGTACAAATGAAACTCTCAACACGCCCAGAAAAGCGTGTGGGCAGTGAAGATATGTGGGATACTGCTGAAAAAGCACTTGCAGATGCATTGGATGCCGCAGGTTTACCATGGGAATTACAACCAGGTGAAGGTGCATTCTATGGTCCTAAGATTGAATTCTCTCTGAAAGACTGTCTAGGTCGTGTATGGCAATGTGGTACGATCCAGTGTGATCCAAACATGCCAGAGCGTTTAGATGCTACATTTGTAACTGAAGATAATGATCGTGACTATCCTGTAATGTTGCACCGTGCAATTCTTGGAAGTTTTGAGCGTTTTATTGGTATACTTATTGAACATTACGCTGGCTTTATGCCGCCATGGTTGGCACCAGTTCAAACATGTGTCATGAATATCACCGATTCTCAGTCTGCTGCTTGTGAACAAGTGGTCGCAAAACTCAAAGAAAATGGAATTCGCGCCATTTCAGACTTGAGAAATGAGAAGATCGGCTTTAAGATTCGTGAGCGTACATTAGAGCGCATTCCTTATCTGGTTGTACTTGGTGATCGGGAAGTAGAAGAAGGTACGTTAAACGTTCGTACCCGCTCTGGAAAAAATTTAGGGACTATGTCAGTAGATGCCTTTATTGACCTAGTAAATGTCGCCGTTGCCGAACGTGGCCGGTATATTGTGGAGTAAGAAAGATTAAACAGCCTGAACGTAACCAACAACAAGGTGCGAAAAGCAATCGTCCTGCGCTTAATGATGAGATCCGTGCAAAAGAGGTACGCCTCGTTGCTGCAGATGGTGAGCAGAGAGGTATTGTTTCATTAGCTGAGGCTTTACGCGCTGCAGAAGAAGTTGATTTAGACTTGGTTGAGATTGTTGCTAATGCTGAACCACCTGTTTGTAAGATCATGGATTTTAACAAGCATTTGTTCGATTTAAAGCAAAAGCAAAAAGATGCCAAGAAGAAACAGCATCAAGTGCAAGTGAAAGAGATTAAGTTGCGCCCTGGTACTGATGTTGGGGATTACAATGTGAAGCTGCGTGCTATTCTTCGTTTCTTAGAAGAAGGCAACAAAGTCAAAATTACTCTGCGCTTCCGTGGCCGTGAAATGGCTCACCAACAGCTTGGTTTGGCTCAATTACAAAAAATTGAAGCTGATGTGGCTGAGTTTGGTGCAGTTGAACAAGCGCCAAAAATGGAAGGTCGCCAAATGGGTATGTTACTTGGACCGAAAAAGAAAAAGTAAATACCTCTATAAAAAAGCATCGCAAACGCGGTGCTTTTTTTATTGTTTAAATTTGATAAGCTGCTTAATTCGACCTACAACACATAGGAAAAATCATGACTTTTAAGAGCAATAATCCAGAGTTGGCGCAGGCAAATCAGAAAGTTGTCGCAGAAGGCGAGTATCTACCAGAGGTTCAGCTCAAAGATGGAAGTCGTGTGCAAACAGGTACGGTTGCGACGATGTTGGTGAATATTCAACGTTATAACGCAGGTGAACGCGGTGGGGTTGAACAAGAATTACAACTTGCGATTCCAACATTGGTAAAAGTCGGATTATTTGATTTGTTTCAAGTCGATGAGTGGATCTCGGGCAGTAATCTAGGTCGACGTTATGTAGGTTTATGTGCACAAGCTTATTTTCGTGATAGCGAAAAATAAATTTGTTTGTCGCTTAACAATCCAATATAAAAACACTGCGTTGCATGCGGAATGTAATGTGGCAATTTTTGAAAGAAAGATGTATATAAATAGAGCGTCTTATTATTAGGTTAAACTATGATTGATTTGTATTATTGGGGCACACCAAATGGTCGTAAAATATCAATAGCCCTTGAAGAAATGGGTTTAGAGTATCATCTTTACCCAATTAATATTATGGAAAATGATCAGTTTCAAGCTGACTTTTTAAAAATATCACCAAACAATAAAATCCCTGCCATTGTTGATCAGAATGGTCCAAATAATCAGCCAATTTCAATTTTTGAGTCAGGTGCAATACTTCAATACTTAGGCCGAAAGACAGGTTTGTTTTATCCCAATGATGAACAAGCACGGGTTGAGGTGGAGCAATGGTTAATGTGGCAAATGGGTGGTTTTGGTCCAATGCTTGGGCAAAATCATCACTTCAGTAAATTTGCTCCTGAGCGCATTGCCTATGCAACTGACCGTTATGTGAGTGAAACCAAACGATTGTATGGTGTACTCAATCAGCAGTTGATTGGGCAAGATTATGTTGCGGGTGAGTACTCAATTGCTGATATGGCAATTTTCCCTTGGATTATTACTCATCATTGGCAGCAGATTGATCTAGAGGATTACCCACAAGTCAAAGCATACTTTGAGCGTATTAAAGCTCGACCAGCTGTACTGAGAGCACTTGCAATTCAGGTATAAACGAAGAATATTACGCGCTAATGTCTTATTTAATTTTATTTAGCAGCGCATTTTTATCGGCAACATTATTACCGCTTCAATCAGAAGCGGTTTTAGTTGCACTATTGCTTCAAGAAAAGTATTGGGTAAGTTTGTTACTGCTTTCGGCTAGTGTTGGCAATATATTAGGCTCTTGCGTCAACTGGTACTTGGGAATCAAGATTGAACAATATAAAGATCGTAAGTGGTTTCCAGTTTCACAGAAAAATATGCTCAAAGCAGAGAAAATTTATCAAAAATATGGTTATTGGTCTTTACTGTTGAGTTGGCTACCTGTCATTGGTGATCCAATTACCTTGATTGCGGGTTTGTTAAAAGAAAATTTTGCTCGATTTTTATTGATCGTGAGTCTAGCTAAGGTGGGGCGTTATCTCTTCGTCTATTGGGTGGTCTTGGGTGTGATTTAATCCGCTTAAAGTTATTTAGTTAGAGGTTAGTTATAAACAAATAATAGACCAATAAAGTTTTCAGTGAAGTGAGTAAGTGCTTTTGTTTTGTTCGCATATAGATTAGAATACTGCCTCCCTTACCTGCAGGTCGTGGTTGCAATGGTGCACACGTGCCGAACAGGTGCTTAAAGAGGTTGTTATGGCAAAGTTAAAAACTCGCCGTGGTGCAGCTAAGCGTTTCAAAGCGACTGCAAACGGTTTCAAGCGTAAACAAGCGTTTAAACGCCACATTTTGACCAAAAAATCTGCTAAGCGTATCCGTCAATTGCGCGGCTGTGTAATGGTTCACGTAAGTGACGTTGCTTCAGTTCGTCGTATGTGCCCATACATCTAAGGAGATTATAAATGGCTCGTGTAAAACGTGGTGTACAGGCTCATCGCCGTCATAAAAAAATTCTTGCTCGTGCTAAAGGTTACTATGGCGCGCGTTCACGTGTTTATCGTGTAGCGTTCCAAGCGGTAATTAAAGCAGGTCAATATGCTTACCGTGACCGTCGTCAAAAGAAACGTCAATTCCGTGCTCTATGGATTGCTCGTATCAACGCTGGTGCGCGTCAAAATGGCTTATCTTATAGCCGTATGATTGCTGGCTTGAAAAAAGCTCAAGTAATCATCGACCGTCGTGTACTTGCTGATATCGCGATGCATGATTCTGTAGCATTTGCTGCTCTTGCTGAAACAGCAAAAGGCGCTTTAGCTGCTTAATCATCATTGATGATAGAAAGAAGATCGCGAAAGCGATCTTTTTTTTGTGTTGATTTTTATCGTCACGATCAGGAGAGAGTCAAAATACAGATAGGTTTAGGATAAGGAGCAAATATAATTGAAACGAATTAATGTCGTTGGAACCTCAGCTTCAGGTAAAAGTACCTTATCTAAAAAGTTAGCTGAAAAATTACAACTGACTTACATTGAATTGGACAATTTATTTTGGTTGGATGACTGGCAGGAGTGTCCTGATCATGAGTTTTTAAAAAAAATTCAGCAACATATTGATGCATCGCCTGATGGGTGGGTGATTGATGGAAACTATACGCGAAGTACATCGGTAAAATGGAAGGACGTAGACACGGTCATTTGGTTGGATTTGCCATTTCATTTAAACTTGTATCAATCTATTCATCGAACTATGGCACGTTTAATTTTTAAAAAGATACTTTGGCAAGACTCGAATAACACTGAAAAATTTTCTAAGTTGTTAAGTCGTGATTCTATCATTTGGTGGATGATCAAAACCTATCGAGAGAATCGTGGTAAATATCTTGCGATGATGCAGCATCCAGATTATGCCCATATTCAATTTATTCGTATACGTAAAAGACGAGATATAGAAAATTTAT
>NZ_BBRX01000023.1 GCF_000829675.1 Acinetobacter rudis | reverse complement strand
AACGGCTGTTTGTGTTGCCATGTGTTGATCATGAGCAGACTGTTGCTGGTACGAGTTAAAGAATAGAAATATACCAAGCCCGATAAGCGAGAGCGCTATCGCTATCAATTTTTTGGACTTTAACATATCGATTTTTCATTCGTTATAAGGATGAGGTTTAAGGAAAACGTTGGAGGTTCTTTTTAAGATTACGTGAGTAAACACGACTGATTGTATACAGAAAATTGATGTGGAAACATCTGAATTTTTAATAAGGTTTAACTCTATAGAAAGCTATCAGCTTTTTTTATGGATAACCTCAATAATCACCTGATGTTGACTCAACTGATCAATCAAGCTGTCAATTTCTATTTTATTTTTATAATCTAAGTTAGCATCCCATTCATCTAGTAAAATAACTTTTGTACTCTCAGCGGTGATTTCAGTTGAAAGAATATTATATATTTGCTGTCCTGTAGATAGATTTTCTAATTTGGTGATCCAATCTAATTCTTTAGGTGATGTGGGGACAAATATAGCCTGCTCCTTAAGTTCTTCGAGTAAGTAGTATAATAAGGTGGTCTTTCCTGATCCATTTTGACCCGTTATGGTAAATCGACCTGTACTGTTTGTTGTGATTAAGTCTAGAACATCATGATATTTTTCAATGATCATGCCATTTGCATAAATTGGTTTCATACTTGAATTTCGTGCTGGCGAAATTATTTTTGTTATATCTAGGCTTTCAACCATATTTTGTATTCTTGATTTTATGTTGATAAAGTTGGTTATGTCATATATTAGAGTACCAAGAAAACTAAAAAGCCCGACCATTCGAGTTAAGTTGACCAGTATTGCTGATAATATAAAATGATTGTCGATATTTTTGTTGACAAGATATATTGAAACTATTGCTAAAGGTAATAGTGCAATGATTGCAGAGCTTAGGTTACTGACTTGCTGAAGAAATGCATTATTTAATTTTGATGTGTAATATTCATCTGAGTTGAGTTTTAAATGCTGTTTATATAATATTAAATTTGTTTTAGACCCTAATATAAAATTACTCCATGATCTTTCAATTGTTGAAGCATAAGAAGAAAGATTATTTTCAACCATGATGGATGATACTTCTATTTTATTCTTTATATAGTTGAAAAATAAAAAACTTAAGATGAGGCTGAAAATGAATGAATATAAGTATTCGATACTGATTAAAGTGGCCATAATGATGATTGTAAAAAATACATTTAATATGAGACTGAAAACTCTATAAATATATGTAAAATAATCATTGATTATCATAAAGGAATTTCTGGAAAGATTAGATATATATTTTTCTTTGATGTGATTGTTAAGTAAGTTGGTTTGAAATCGTAGAGGCTCTATATTTTTATTGATAATCATAGAGTGTGTACCATTAACGACTTTATACATAGTAACTTGGGCAATACACACTGGAATGTAGGGTAAAATTATTAATATAAAAAATATAATAATATTATTGATTACTTCTGATGGATTGCTTATTGAGTTTATTGCTTTTGTTAAGAAATAAACTGAACTCGCAGATAATAGTTGTTGTATAACAATAAGTAATGTGGTTAAAAAGCCATACTTGCTCAGTATAGCTTGTAATAAAATAAATTTTAAATTAGGCAATTTCTTTAGAATCCTGTAAATTCATTAACCATGTATCTTTTAATGACTTAATATTTTTTTTATATAAATCCAGTAAGTGATAACCTCTTTCTTTTAACATATGAGGTGTGCGGCTTAAGGCCTCATCTAAAGAAATTAAAGACTCTTCAACTTGTTTAAACAGGGTGGCTACGTCTTGGTGTGGCTTGGTTCTAAAGTTATTGTTTGTCTTGGTGATATGAAGTCGATAAGCAATGATCTCAATTGCAACAGCAATACTATGAAAGACCTTATCGAGTGGGCGTCTCATGTTTAATATCGCTGATTGAGACCAATTTTCTTTATTGGCGAAAGTCTCATAATCATAATGTTCATGTACAATTTCATCTAAAAATAAAAATTGATGCGTAGATTCATGAATCCAGAATTCTTCATAATCCTCAATGGTCCAGCCTTCATGTATTCCACACCAAATTATTCCCAACAAGCCTGAAAATGATCCACCACGTGCTCTAGTTGAACCTAGAAATACGACTGATGGGATGACTAAGTTGATTGAGTTATAAAATTCAGAGTACGATTTTTTTAATGATTCTAATGCATCCTTCATGAGTGATATCTGAGTTTCGTGTACTTCGGAAATACCAACATCTATGATATGACCCTGATTTAAATCGTCAATTAATGAATTATCATGTTTTGTCGCTTTATTTAAGAAAGGTTCTGCCAGTGTTCTATCGGTGATAAATTCAACATCATTTCCTGAAAATAAGTTAGAGATATCTGGGTGTCTTTTCTTTAAAAACTCAATATAAAAGTATTTCAATTCATCATAGCTTTCGGGGCTTTTTTTATGAAACTTTTGAACGAGTGCCATGGTGTTTTTAATTTGCTCATCTATAGATAATAAAAATATCATAATGATTCACCTATCTTGTTATATATTAATATATAAAGGACAGGATATAGAATTATCCTGTCCCTTATTTATATATTACATTGCAACCATTTGTTGGCCAAAGGATGCATAAACACCTCCGAGCTGCTCATCTTCTGTTTTAATTGCTACTTGTGTGAAATTAATACTTAATTTTTTAACTAGGTTATCTAAATTTTGCATATGTATTTCCTCGTATATTGAGTTTTTAGTGAAATTGATTTTCACTATAAATATAAAAGCAAACTTCATGCCATTTAAAGAACATTAAAATATATTTGAATATGATTATGCTTTGATTAATACTTATTTTAATCAATATTATTTTAATATATTAATTAAATTTAATATTTAAATTAAAAAATTATTTGTTAATTACAAAGTTATGGTTCTTTGTTTGATATTTGGTTGGTGAGTATTGTTATTAATAAGGTGGGAAACTTATTGGTTTGATTATTTGTTAATAATAACTTTATAGGTAATTGAGGATTGATTTTTTCGGGTGATGACTTGGAAGTGAATGATTAAATTTAAAGTTCAACAAGTATGTGTGCACTATTTTTTATCTTTTTGCCCTATCTTGGATCAAAATAAACTTATGCATATAAAATTAATCCCCTGATGTGAGTTTTCAGGGGATTAAGTAGTTTTATATTGGCTTTGTTTTATAAAAAATGATGATCACTTTATAAATATTAAGTTATCCATCTCATTGAGAAACTAGTACAGCTAATAGATCATACATCGTATATTGGGAAAACTGAATGTGCAGCAATAGATTACCCCAGATAGACCAAAGGCTCACCGCTATGCACAGTCTGACCAGCACGACAAGTTATTGCTTTAATGATGCCATCCTCAGAGGCTTGCACAGGAAGTTCCATTTTCATGGCTTCAATAATCGCGATAGTTTCTCCTTTTTTTACCACCTGATTTTGTTCAACCAATATTTTCCAGATATTGCCAGTCATTGAGGCATTTAATGCGACAAGATGACTCAAATCTTGTTGTTCAGTTTGATCCTTTTCTTTTTCTTCGCTATTGATAAAGTCTTCTTTGCAACGTTGCAGCTCGGTTTGAAAGGCCAGCTGTTGTTTCTCTTTAAAGGCTGAAATGCTCTGTGCTTCATCCTCTAAAAATTTACAATATTGCGCGTAATCAAATTCAGATTGTTCGATTTTAATCTGAGCCTGTCCATGAGCAAAGTCTAAACGCAATTGTTCTAGTTCACGCTCTGAGACTTCATAGAACTTGATCTGATCAAAGAAATTTAAAAACCATTCTTTATCGCCAAACTGTTTATTTTTTTTGAATTTATTCCATATTGGAAGCGTACGACCGATCAACTGATAGCCACCAGGTGAGTCCATACCATAAATACACATGTACATACCGCCAATACCTACAGTACCTTCTGCTGTAAATGTACGGGCAGGATTGTATTTGGAGCTTAATAGGCGGTGACGTGGATCAATAGGTACAGCACAAGGTGCAGTCAGATAAACATCCCCTAATCCAAGCACGAGATAGTGAGCATTAAATAAGATATCTTTAACTTGATCACGATGTTCTAAGCCATTAATTCTTTGGATAAAGTCAACATTATTGGGCAGCCAAGGCGCTTTAGCACAGACACTCTCTTGATAGCGTTCAACAGCAGCTAAGGTGGCGCTATCTTCAAAGGCCATAGGTAAATGAATAATACGAGATGGGATTTTGATTTGACTGAGATCCCCCATTTCTTGTTCAAGTGTTAGGAGTTGAGCGATTAAATTCTTTTGTGAAATACGTAAACCATCGTATTTGATTTGCAGGGATCGGACTCCAGGGGATAACTCTAAAACTCCAGAGATGTGCTGGGCATGAATCATTTCGATAAGTTTGTGGACACGTAAACGAAGAGAGAGGTCGAGGATGTTTTCGCCATATTCGAGTAATATGTAACTGTCACCTGCTTGACGATAAACTGTTTTGGGTGAAAGCGCAGTCGCTTCTCTTTGTGCAAGTATAGTTGTGCCTATATTTTCACTTGATATAGCAATAGGTGTTGCAGCTGCATTGTAAAAATTTTCAATCAAATTCAACTGTTCTTGTTCTAATTGATTGGCTTGCTCTACGCTCATCGGATAAAACGAAATTTTGTCATCGGCTTTGAGCTGTCCAATTTTCCATAACTCAGCTTTTGCAATAGTGACAGGGCAAACAAAACCGCCAAGACTTGGCCCATCTTTCGCTAAGATGACAGGAAAATCACCTGTAAAGTTAATTGCACCAATTGCATATTCACAGTCATGCACATTGGAGGGATGTAAGCCAGCTTCACCACCGTTTTCCCGTGCCCAACTTGGTGTCGGCCCAGATAAGCGTATACCTAAACGGTTTGAGTTAAAATGAACAGTCCATTGGGACGCAAAAAATTCTTCTATATATTCTTGTTTAAAAAAGTCGGGTGCGCCATGAGGACCATAAAGCACACCAATTTTCCATTCATTGCTGTAAGTTGGAATCAATTGGCTCGATACAGATTGTGGCTCACGAACTGCAACGGGTAGCTGATCGGTGGGTAAAGATGGGTTAACCATTTTAATGGTGTCGCCAGCCCGAAGCGTTCGGCCTGCATGTCCACCAAAATGACCAAGTGCAAATGTGGAGCGACTGCCTAGATATAACGGAACATTCAATCCATCTCGTACAGCCAAATAAGTACGACAACCTGATTCTACTTGGCCGAGCTCAAGGATCTGACCTGATTTGACATGAATAGGTTGCCAAAACTGAATCTCTTGTCCATCGAGTAATGCACGGCATGGTGCACCTGTTAAGGCAATTATCGTTTCGACATGGAATTTTAATGTTGGTCCGATGAGTGTAAATTCAAATCCTGCGGCTTTAGCATCGTTCCCCACGATTTTATTGGCCAATTGAAAAGAAAAATCATCCATGGGTCCAGAAGGTGGTACGCCAATATTCCAGTAGCCAACTCGACCAGGGTAATCTTGGATTGTACTCAATGTACCTGCTTGAATGACCTCAATAACTTTAGCTGTGTAGCTAAAATTATCGAGCATTCTTGTCCAAATTTGCATGCTTTCAAAACGTGGATCAGAGATAATTTCATGAGCATAATCAAGGTTCGTGCTGATACCATTGAGGCGAGATTCAGCTAAGGCACTTTTGAGCTTTTCGATGGCAGCTTCTCGATTTTCAGCATGCACAATGAGTTTGGCAATCATTGGATCAAAATACTGGGAAATCTCAGTGCCTGTAGCCACCCAAGTATCTACTCGGATATTTTCTGGAAAATAAACATCTGTTAAAACGCCAGGACTCGGCTGAAAATTCTTGACGGGGTCTTCTGCATAGATTCGAACTTCGATAGCAGCACCTTGTGGCTGAATACTGGCCAAATAATCCCAATCTAATGCATCATGTGCAGCGATTTTGAGCATGCACTCGATCAAATCTAATCCAGTAACCATCTCTGTCACTGGATGTTCCACCTGTAATCGAGTATTTACTTCTAAAAAATAGAACTCGTCCGTCGCAGCATCGTAGATGAACTCAACCGTTCCTGCACTGCGATAATGAACAGATTGTCCTAACTGTATAGCTGCTTGATGTAGTTTTTTTCGGGTTGCAGCAGGTAAGTTTGGCGCAGGTGTTTCTTCAACAACTTTTTGATTACGACGCTGCAGAGTACAATCGCGTTCCCCCAAAGCAATTACTCGGCCTTGATGATCTCCGAGTATTTGTACTTCAACATGACGTGCCTTATCGATAAATTTCTCAAGAAAAACACCAGCGTCTTTAAAGAATTGTTCTCCCAAACGCTTCACACTGCTATAGGCATCAGCTAATGCTGCTTTAGAGTCACATCGAGTTAAACCAATACCACCACCTCCAGCAGTACTTTTTAACATGACTGGATATCCAATGCTTTGAGCAGCGTCTAAAGCTTCCTCCAAACTATCGAGTAGGCCCGTTCCCGGTGTCATTGGCACATTGGCTAAAGCAGCAAGTTCCCTTGCGCGATGTTTAAGCCCAAACTCAGTCATCTGCTGTGCAGTTGGGCCTATAAATACAAGATTATTTTCTTCACATATACGTGAGAAATCCGCACTTTCTGAAAGAAAACCATAGCCTGGGAAAATGGCTTGTGCGCCTGTATCTTTTGCTGCCTGAATTAATTTCTCGATACTCAAATAGCTATCTATAGGTTTTATGCCTTTTAGTGAGACAGATACATCTGCATCAAGTACATGCTGTGCATAACGATCGGTATCAGAATAAACAGCAACACTTTTTATGCCTAATTTTTTTAGGGTTCGAATCGCTCGGACAGCAATTTCACCACGGTTGGCAATAAGTACAGTATGAAACATGATGATCACCCCTTTAATGAGTTGCTGATGCTAGATTGTTGCAATGTTGGATATATGCACGCCATCCATCAAAGTGGCTGATATTTTCGGCATCTTCTAAACCATAGGGTTCACAGATAAACCCTTTTACCCAGCGACCATCTTTAAGTTCTATATTGCCTATGCCAAGCGGTGGTGGTATTTCAGCTACAAACTCTCCAAATCGTGCAGTCGGAATATCCCAAAGTTCAACGATAATCGACCGACCTTCAGTTTCGTCTCGAGCCAGACCTGGTTTTGGTGGGCTAGTTCCATTTAATGCATAGAGTGAATATTTGCTTGCTGTTTTTGTTGTTTCGATATGCACGGCATTGCGCGTAATCAGTTGGAAATTAAGTGGCATACCTGTCAAATGCGCACCTACAACTGCAACTCGAATATGGTGATTTGAAGAGGTTGGTTTCAAGCAAGCTGAAGAATTTTTCTTATCTGTAGCACCCAATCGTATATCAATAAAATTCTGCCAAAGTTTACCAAAGTGGGCCAATGCGGCGTCATGCCATGCGGGTGCAATTATGGTAATACCAAATGGTAATCCATCGGCTCTAAATCCTGCGGGTAAGGCCAGTGCGCTTAGATCGGCTAAATTGGTGAAATTGGTATAAGTGCCGAATTGAGAATTAAACTTTATCGGCTCAAGTTTCATCTCTTCGATGCTGTGTATGGTTGGCGATGTTGGTACAATTAATGCGTCAAACTTTAGCAGTGCTTGCTGAATCTCACGTGCTAAATCCTGTTTTAAATATTCAGCGTTATAAGCATCAACAGCACTATATTGATGACCTTGTTTAATAATCTCTAAAACAGTTGGGTCAAATTGGTGCTCATCTTGGTTTAAAAAATCTTCTACAGCAGCTGTTCTTTCTGCAACCCAAGCACCTTGATACAGTTGATTCGCAAGTTTCTCAAAGGCACTAAAATCTATCTGTGTGATCGTGACTTGGAAATCTTCTAATAATTTGATTGCTTGCTCAAATGCCTGTTCGGAGTATTGGTCATTAAAGAACTGTAGCTTTGAGGGAAGTGCAAAATGAACTTTAGATGAAAAGCGGGCAGGAGCAGTATTTGGATTTACTCTCGAATAGCTGTCTTTTTCATCATACTTTTCAACAAGGTTAGCAATAAATTCGGCATCGATAACAGTTAAAGCAAAAATGGAAATGCAGTCGATACTTTTACATGCTGGCAGTAAACCGTAATTAGAAAAGCGACCTTTAGTTGGCTTGAGCCCAACAATATTATTAAATCCAGCTGGAACACGGCCTGATCCAGCAGTGTCTGTCCCTAAAGAAAATGGGACAATACCACGAGCAACTACGCTTGCTGAACCAGAGCTCGACCCCCCACTAATAAACTTAGGATTAAAGCTATTTTTCACAGCACCATAAGGGGATCGGGTGCCAACCAACCCAGTCGCGAACTGATCCAGATTCGTTTTGCCAATAACAATTGCTCCGGCCTGTTTAAGTAACTGAATCAGCGTAGCATCCTGTTTTGCAGGTTGAGTGAAAAGTGGACATGCTGCTGTAGTTACAAAACCTTTAACATCAATATTGTCCTTCACTGCAAAAGGAATTCCATAGAGTGGATACTGTTGGTAAATACTCTGAGCGTGGTTTGTATTTAAATGAATTTGATCAATTTGTTGTTGAATTTGTGAAATATTTGCAATTGAAATCCATGCGTTATCTTCTTGATCCAACTCACTGACCAGATCAATGAGCTGCTCAATAACTATTTCATTATTTTGATAAGCTTGTTGCCAATGGTGAATCGTCCAACCATAAGTTTTTTCTAGAAACATTGTTTGAATCCAATATTGTATGCAGGTCAGAATTGATAAATGCACAATTCGTACCAATTCAAAATTTTATAAAAATATAAAAAGCTGCGTAATATTGATTAGCGTGGTGTAAAAAAACTTAATAAGTGACTCAATGTTGTTCAGTTCAAAATAAAAAATATCACGCTAAGTGATATTTTTAATCAATCTTTTTATGATGTTTTTTTTTGTTTTATGATGTTGTTTTATTTGATTATTTCTCTAAAGTTTTGCATAAAGAGCAAATAATATTATTATGCTGGCTCGAAAACATCACATCAGGGCGTTCATAATCTTGATGACAGGATACGCAGGCATAAACCGTGGCAACAGGTGTGCCTTCATCATGAAAACGTGGTTCTGCAATACCATCATCAGATTTCTTAATGTAATACTTGCCTTTGGTGAGGATTCCCATAATAGGCGTTAAAATGAATCCAACAATTAAAGCAATTAAAGGCGAATAGGAAGAGAGAAAATCACCAAGAAAACCAAAGAATGCAGCAATAGATAAGCCCGCAGCAGCACCAAATGCAACTAAACCTACTGGATTAAAGTCATATAACATATCACGTCGGTATTCAGGGTGTTTAGGAGAAAGTTTTAATAGGTATTTATTCACAGTGATATCAGTAGCAACGACAACAACCCAAGCGATTGCAAAGTTTGAATAAAATCCTAATATTTTACCCAACATTGCGAACATATTTCCTTCCATTAGAACCAATGCAACAACCAAGTTCAGTATGACAAAGACAATTCGACCAGGATATTTTTTCGTGACTCGTGTATATGCACTTGTCCAAGCCAAAGACCCAGAATAAGCATTGGTGACATTGATTTTAATTTGGGAAATGACCACAAGGATGACTGCTAAACTCAATGCTAACCAACCAGGTAGCATCTCATGAAATGCAGTATTGAATTGTTGGACAGGCTCGGTCGAATTGATACCGGGTATTTTTGTAATAAGATAAAAGCCTAAAAATGCACCAATAACTTGCTTAATAGCACCAAGAACAACCCAACCTGGGCCAGCTGAAATAACAGCTATCCACCATGAACGATTATTTTCTTTTGTTTTAGCTGGCATAAACCGCAAGTAATCAATTTGTTCACCAATTTGCATAATTAAGGATAAACAAACTCCAGCACCAAGCATGATCGCTGCCATATCTAAAGTCGCATAGCCATTTTCACCCGAATAGTGTGTAAACGAACTGATAAGATTTGGCTCTTTGAAAATGAGATAAGCGACAGGGCTAATCATTAAAATCAACCAAATTGGGGTTGTCCAAACCTGTAGTGTACTCAGTGCTTTCATACCGTAAACAACTAACGGAATGACAATAATGGTAGAAATCAGATAGCCTGCCCACAAAGGTATCCCTAATCCGAGTAGCAAGCCTTGCGCCATAATTGAACCTTCAAGCGCAAAAAAGATAAATGTGAAGCTTGCAAAAATAATACTTGTAATCACTGATCCAAAATAGCCGAAACCCGCTCCACGTGTGATGAGGTCAAGGTCGATGTTGTAACGAGCAGCATAGTAGGCGAGTGGAATACCGGTAATAAAGATGATGATTGCTGCAAATAAAATAGCGTAAATTGCATTGCTTGTACCATAAGCCATTCCAATTGTTGCACCAATTGAGAAGTCAGCGAGATAGGCAATTCCTCCTAGCGCAGTAATTGCAACAACTCGAGGACTCCAACGCCGAAAGCTATGTGGGGTATATCTGAGCGTATAATCTTCAAGTGTTTCATTGGTGGCTTTATCTGGGTGTTTTTCTTTGGGTGGATTTAAAGTCACATCTTGCATACGGATACCTCAAGGTTGGTCTTGTATACAAGGGAGCAAATTATATGCCAAGCAATTTGAGCTAATCAGTGGGTGAGTGGCTCTGGGTAACATAGTCAGCATATAAAAAATTAATGGGTTTAGATGCTGGGTCAGAGCATGCACCGCGCTGAATATTTATGGTCATATAGCTATCAGATTTTATGCTTTTGTTTTATAAAATTATTTTTGCATTTATTTAGATTAAAAAATTTTAGGATCTAAATGCAAATTACCTTCTCAAAAAATCTGTAACTGAAGATTTGAGCCTACTTGCTCACTGTCATCAAATAGAAAACTGAATATTTCTAACATAGCAAAAAGCTCATCATGAATTTAGCTCACTTTTTTGTGAAATTAACTCGTTTTTATTCATGTAGTGATTCGGGTATAAATCTCAGCATAGCTCTTAGACATAGACAATATGATCGTTGATTTTGAGTTGGCCCGCTGGCCCAACAATCAAACAGCTGAGAATATTATTGACTGGGAGGACCACAAAGAAATTGGAAAGTCCAGAAAGAGCGCGAAATAAATTTAGAGTTTTTCTCAGAAATTAGGGTATTAGATCACCATGAGTACAGAGTTTACATGTTCAGTTAAGAGCATTTGTTTCGATGAAAATTATCATCCTGCAGACAGCACACGTCTTACGACTAACTTTGCTAACTTGGCACGAGGAGAAAGTCGCCAAGAAAACTTGCGTAATACTCTAAAAATGATGAACAACCGTTTCAATGATTTGGCTGATTGGGACAACCCGAATGGTGATCGTTATGCGATTGAGCTTGAGATCGTTTCTGTAGACATGGATATTGAGGGTAAAGGTGAAAGCTTCCCAATTATCGAAATTTTAAAGACCAATATTATTGATCATAAAAATAATCAGCGCATTGACGGTATTGTAGGAAATAGCTTTTCTTCTTATGTTCGCGATTATGATTTTAGTGTATTGCTTTCAGAACATAATAAAGATCAAGCGAAATTTAGCCTTCCTGAGAACTTTGGTGACTTGCATGGCAAGTTGTTTAAGTACTTCGTGAACTCTGATGCCTATAAAGCAAACTTTAGTAAAGCACCTGTAATCTGCCTCAGTGTTTCTAGTAGCAAAACTTATTACCGTACTGAAAACGTACATCCTATCTTAGGTGTTGAGTATCAGCAAAATGAATTTTCTTCGACTGATCAATACTTTGGGAAAATGGGTTTAGAGGTTCGTTACTTCATGCCTGCGAACAGTGTTGCACCTTTGGCATTTTATTTCCGTGGTGATTTGCTTGCTGATTACACTAATTTAGAACTGATTGGTGCGATCAGTACCATGGAAACATTCCAAAAAATTTATCGCCCAGAGATTTACAATGCCAATGCAGCGGCAGGTAAGTGCTATCAACCAAGTTTGAAAAACTCAGATTTTTCTCTGACTCAAATTGTTTATGATCGAGAAGAACGTAGTCAGTTGGCGGTTAAGCAAGGTAAGTTCACTGAAGAGTGCTTTATCAAGCCATACCAAAACATTCTTGAACAGTGGGCTGCAAATTACGCGCTTTAATTCATCCAAATAGATAAGATTATTGAACATGAAAATATTATTACCGACTTCAACTGCTGGCAGCCTACCAAAACCATCTTGGCTTGCAGAACCTGAAAAACTTTGGTCACCTTGGAAATTACAAGATGAACAATTGCTTGAAGGTAAACAAGATGCTTTGCGTTTAGCTTTACATGAACAACAGCAAGCAGGCATTGATATCGTGAGTGATGGCGAACAGACACGTCAACATTTTGTCACCACGTTTATCGAACACCTCAGTGGTGTTGATTTTGAGAAACGTGAGACTGTACGTATTCGCGATCGTTATGATGCGAGCGTTCCAACAGTTGTTGGTGCTGTTGCACGTCAAAAGCCTGTTTTTGTCGAAGATGCAAAGTTTTTACGTCAACTCACTGATCAACCGATCAAATGGGCTTTACCTGGTCCAATGACCATGATTGATACGCTGTATGATAATCATTATAAAAGCCGTGAAAAATTGGCTTGGGAATTTGCCAAGATTCTCAATCAAGAAGCTAGAGAGTTAGAGGCTGCTGGTGTTGACATTATTCAATTCGACGAACCTGCATTTAACGTATTCTTTGACGAAGTTAACGACTGGGGTGTTGCGACTTTAGAGCGAGCAATCGAAGGTCTTAAATGTGAAACTGCCGTACATATTTGCTACGGTTATGGTATCAAAGCTAATACTGATTGGAAAAAAACACTGGGTTCAGAGTGGCGCCAATACGAAGAAGCTTTTCCAAAATTGCAAAAGTCTAATCTCGATATTATTTCGCTAGAATGTCAAAACTCTCGCGTTCCAATGGATTTAATTGAATTAATTCGTGGTAAAAAAGTGATGGTTGGTGCGATTGATGTGGCAACCAACGATATTGAAACACCAGAAGAAGTTGCGAATACATTACGTAAAGCACTTCAATTTGTAGATGCTGATAAGCTTTATCCTTCAACGAACTGTGGTATGGCACCTTTGGCTCGCCAAGTGGCGAGAGGCAAACTCAATGCCCTGAGTGCAGGTGCGGAAATCATTCGTAAAGAACTCGCAGGTTAATCAATAGCCGTGTGATGTATAAAGGGTTATCTGTTTGCTCCAATCGGGTATTTGCGATCAGACAGATAACTTTTAAGTTCAAAGAAGAGAAAAGGTCAGTTGGTTTTAGGAATAAAGTGATGATTGAAGTAACAGACTTTAGAAATGGGATGTCTTTGTTAACGGGTGCAGTAAATGTGATCACCACGGCAGGCATGTCTGGTCGTTATGGATTCACTGCATCTTCTGTATGCAGTGTCACTGATACGCCTCCAACATTATTGGTTTGTATGAATAGAGCTTCTAGCTCACATGCACATTTTATTGAAAATAAAGTTTTGACAGTAAATGTCTTAGGTGCTCAGCATCAACATATTTCCCAAGCATTTTCATCAAAAATGACTGCCGAAGAACGGTTTGAAAATGGTACTTGGACTGAGCTAGCCACTGGCGCCCCAGTCTTAGAAGACTCCTTGGTCAGCTTTGATTGCCAGATTGAGCAAATTCAAGAAGTGGGTACGCATGCTATTTTTATTTGTCGTATTGTCGATATACAACAAAACCAGCATGAGCAAGGTTTAGTTTATTTTAATCGTGCTTATCATCCTGTAGGGCAAGTCAAAATCGCTTAAAGTCACTTTATTTTCTCATTCCTTTAAAAGGAGTGAGAAAAGATCCTGATTGAATATATTTATAAAAAATAATCTCAGCGAAAATTGAATCGTGATATTGCTTTGAGTAGACTCAGTCTATTCAATGAATAGCATGAGTTCAGGTTATCCCCAATATGAGAAAAGAGTTACAAGAAGTTTTTATTCGTGGCTGTGACGCCAAAATTGAGAAGAAAGGCGATAACGTTGGCCTTTCTTTTTATGCTTTTTTTAAAAATAAAAATGATGATCCTGAATTATTAATGGAAGCCGCGCATTGGTGGATTATGCAACATAAACTAGATCATTTTGAAAAAGCTACTCGGATCAAACAACTTGTTCTCAATGAGATTTGAGGTTGTATATTGATATCTATTTCCAGTTCAATTCTAGCCATTTCTGAATTTTTTGATAATGTATGCCGAGTAATAGAAATATTAGAAATACACAGAGGCTTTTTAACCGCTTAAACATTTCTTCAAAGTTAAATTCAATAAGTTGCTGGGCAATTAATCCAGCACTGAAGATCGCCAGTGCTGAAAAAAATACTATGTAAGATTTTAAAAAATATCTAAAGTTTAAATATTTCATCGTTATGAATTGGTTTAAGGTACTCAATATTTTAATAGAATTAACATGAATGAGATTAAAAAACCATAGAAAAGTCTGTGCATTGGGCTTCGCTGTGGAAAGGGCTCAAATGATCTAGAACTATAACATGTGTTAAAAATGAGCATCTAATGAGCTTTAAGACCTTGACCTAATCGATCTACACTAATACTAAAAAAGCCAGCGTCAGCTGGCTTTTTTAGTGTTTAACGGACTCATCAGCCCGCTTTATTGAATTTCATTAATCAAGTTTTCCAGTGAGTCCGGAGCAGCTGCAGGTTTACGCGCTGAACCACTGTTATTACCACTGTTTGCAGGACGAGTGGTGATACTTGTCGTGGTGTTGTTGGTGGTTGTTGTCGTGGTGTTATTACGTACAACAGGTTTAGGTGCAGGTAAGTCGGCAAAGTCATTTGACGGATTACGTGGCGGTGTGACTGGTGCAGGTCGATACAATGGACGAGCTAAAGGAGGTGAGGTGCGATATTCGTCCTTCTGGCCTTCTGTCACTTGTTGTGGAGCATTCCCACGTTCTTCACGTGATAGTGGGGCTTTTGCATTGATATCTAAACTGACCCAAGCTGGTGGTGTACCTTTCAATGCTTGGTCCATATAGTTAATCCAAATTGGAAGGGCAGCGATACCACCATACTCGCGACGACCTAATGTGGTCGGACGGTCAAAACCGACCCAAGTAACGGTCACTAGTTTACCATTGAAGCCTGCAAACCAAGCATCTTTGGCATCGTTGGTGGTTCCTGTTTTACCTGCAAGATCATTTCGTCCAATTCTTAGTGCAGCACGGCCTGTACCATGCACAATTACATCACGTAAGATATTGGCCATATCAAATGCCGAACTGGATTTAATAATGCGTTGTGCCTGACGATATTGGCTCTTCTCTTCTTTGGTTAACTCACGGGTCGTTGCTACAGCTGCAGATGCTGGTGCAGAAGAAGGTTTATTTTCTTGGAACACTTCATCATCTGGAGTTGCACTACTTGCACTCACTTGTTCTTTTTTCTCAGCTGCATCTTGGGCGATACATTGAATACATGCATATTCTGGTTTAGCCTGATAAATGACTTTCCCATAAGCATCTTCAATCTTGTTGATGAAATAAGGCTGAACTCGATAACCACCATTTGCAATAGATGCATAACCCGTTGCCATTTGAATAGGTAATACCTGAGGTGTACCTAATGCAATTGTATAGTTACGTGGAATACGATCTTCTTGTAAGCCAAAGTCCATGAATAACTGGCGTGTACGTTCAATACCGACATCTTGAAGTAGACGTACCGATACTGTGTTACGCGATAAGTATAATGCACGGCGTAATGGAATCATCCCTAGATAACGGCCATCAGCGTTTTTAGGTGACCAACCACCAATGGTAATTGGACTATCATTAAGCATGGTATAAGGTGTCATACCGCGTTCAAGAGCGAGGGTATAAACGAAAGGCTTAATGATCGAACCAGGCTGACGCCAGCCTTGGATTGCACGGTTAAACTTAGATTGGTGGAAGTTATATCCCCCAACAATCGCAACAATTGAACCGTCATTTGGGTTGATGGAAATCAATTGACCTTGAACGTTTGGTACTTGCACTAGCGCCCAAGAGCTTTGATCAGCATTTGGACGAAGACGAATTATATCTTTTACTTTCACAATTTGTGATGCATTACTTGGCGCACCACCTACACTGTTGGCATTAATATAGCGACGTGCCCAAGACATCCCTGACCAGCCCACAGTCACAGTTTTGCCATTTTGCATGAGTGCTTCAAAACTGCTGCTGTTGACCTTTACGACTTTGGCAGGGAAAGTGTTTGCATAAGGAATAAATTCTTCTAGTGGTTTGTCATGCGCTTCTGCTCCACGCCAACCATGACGTTGATCGTAAGCTTCTAAACCTTTACGTACCGCTTCTTCAGCATATTCCTGACGTTTAGAGTCGATGGTTGTATAAACTTTATAGCCTGAATCAATAGCTTGTTCACCAAACTTATCGACCATTTCAGCACGAACCATTTCGCCTACATAGAGAAATCGATTGTTAATACCACGGTCTGGCATATCAAGGTTAATCGGTTCTGCAACAGCTTTTTGATATTCGGTTTGATTGATATAACCCAATTGCAACATACGACCTAAGATCCAGTTACGACGCTCAAGCGCACGTTCAGGATTTACCACAGGGTTATATTTTGATGGTGCTTTGGGTAGGCCTGCAATCATGGCCATTTGAGCAATGCTGAGTTCATCTAGGTTTTTGTTATAGTAAATTTTGGCTGCCGCAGCGATACCATAGGCATTTTTACCTAAGAAAATTTTATTGACATATAAAGATAAAATTTCTGGTTTTGTTAGGCTTTGTTCGATTTTACGTGCCAAAAATACTTCTGTTAATTTACGTTTTAATGTTCTTTCAGGGCTCAGATAATAGTTTTTTGCCACCTGCATGGTAATGGTCGAACCACCTGTCTGTACATCAGAACCAGACAAACTTTCACTCAGTGCACGCCCTAGGCTTTTAAAGCTAATACCGCTGTGCTCAAAAAATGATGAGTCCTCAGCAGCTAGAAATGCATGAATAAAATGTGGGGGGATCTGCTCATACTCCACAGGCACTGACAATTTACCGCCAAACTCGGAAATCAATTGATTATCAGCACTGTAAACTTGCAGTGGTTTAATCAACGGCGCTTTTTTGAGTGATTTCATATCTGGGAGCGATGGGGCGATGTATAAATACATCCCATAAAAGCCCATAGGAATCGCAATCAACAAGATGATGATCAGCAAAAAAAACGGATGGACTGAACCTGAACTGGATAGCTTTTTCATAACAAGTAAGTTTTAATATGAGCTCTTGGCAAGCATAATTGCTGGTCAGTATAACTTCTCATCTAATTGATTGTTAGATGAAGGTGCCAGTCTAAGACAAAAATAAGACCAACAGCTTTGCGTTTAGGTTACTGGGCAAAAAAAATAGGAAAAAACCGTGCTTGGACTATTCTATAGGCGAAACAAGCGGCTACTAATAGGTGTAGATATTAGTTCTACAGCTGTCAAAATACTAGAACTTTCTAAAAAAAATGGACGGTATCAAGTTGAAAGCTATGGTGTAAGCCTTTTAGATGAAGGCTGTGTGCTTGAAAAAAATATTCTCAACAAGGACGCCGTCATTGATGCACTGATGCGCGCATTACACATGGCTAACCCGCGATGTTTGCGCGCTGCATTAGCGATACCAACAGCCTTAGTTATTGATAAATTGATAGAAATAGATAAAAACCTGTCAGAAGAACAACAAGAATTAGAGATCCGTATTCAGGCAGAACAATATATCCCTTTTCCATTAGATCAAGTGAGTTTGGATTTTACTTATATTGCAAATGATGCAACATCATCCGCTTTATGTCAGTTTTTATTGGTCGCTACACCAACAGAACATCTTGATGCTCGGGTGGAGTTATTGGAGTTGGCTGGTTTAAATACGCAAATTGTTGATGTCGAACGTTATGCCCTAGAGCGTGTCTATGGGTATATGGCAGATCAGATGATGAAGCAAGGCGACACTGTAGCACTACTCGATATTGGACATTACACCTCAACATTAACCGTATTTGTTCAAGGCAGCACGATTTATAGTCGAGAACATTTATTTGGTGGTCAACAACTCACCCAGCATATACAGACGCATTATGGACTATCGTGGGTTGAGGCAGGGCATGCAAAACATCGAGGGAATCTACCAGATGATTATTTTGTAGAAGTGTTAAGCCCTTTTCTTGATGCCGTGACACAGCAAGCCGCAAACTCATTACAGCTTTTTCAAAGATCCCATGTTGCATGTCCTATTGAACATTTATGGCTTGCTGGTGGATGTGCCAAAATCACAGGTCTCGCTGCATTATTACAACAAAAACTCGCTTATTCGGTTTCAGTTGTGGATCCTTTTATTCAAATGAATATGTCTGCACAAGTAAATCTTCAGCAGTTACAGCGTGATGCACCTACATTATTGTTGGCATGTGGTTTAGCTTTAAGGTGTGCAATATGAAAGCTGAGATTAATTTACTGCCTTGGCGTGAACAATATCATCAGCAACTAAAAAAACAGTTCATCGTGATTTCTAGTACAGTCACCTTATTTGCATTGTTTTTACTACTGCTCATCTGGTCATATCAGACTTATAAGTTAGAGGATTTGGTAGAGTCCAATCAATTGATTTCGAGCACTCAACAGGAGCTTGAGTTACAGCTTAAACATGCAGAGCGTTTAAATACGCAACACCAAGTGCAGCTCCAACAGATGCAATTGCTTCATACCTTGCAGGGGCAAAGACCCGTGACGGCACGATTAATGGATGAATTGGTGCGCTTACTGCCTACTGACATCTATATAAATAAACTACATCGTAGCGCCAATACACTCACTCTTGAAGGGCGTGCTGCTCATCCGCACGCTGTTGCTACGTTGTTGCATCGACTTGAAAGCTCAATTTGGTTTCAACATGCATTGATGCGCTCATTTGATTTACATGCTCCAGCAACATTGCCACAGCCTGTATCTGAGCGACATGAGGAACGTTATGGTCATTTTGTGGTTACTGTAGATTTGGGCAATATCGCGCTTGATCAACCTAAAGCGCAATCTCCATAGGGAGAACACGATGAACGAAGCCAAGTCTGATCGATTTAATGATCTCTTTATGCTGAATGTTTCTAGATAGTGAGTTATTCGCTTGATTCAACAATTAAAACAGTTTGATCTACAGCATTATGCAAGATGGCCCATCGCAGTAAAGTTACTTTGTTGGATCTTACTTTTTATCGTTGTGCTGAGTTTTGGTTATGTTGTGCTAATTGATCCTAAAGTTACAGCCTATCAACAAGCAAAATTGCAACAGCTAAAATTACTGAAAGACTTTCGTACTCAACACGAGAAATTGACGCAGCTTAAGTATCAACAGCAACATACACAACAATTAAATGCTTACTTTAGACAGCAACTTAAACAATTACCTCAGCAACAACAGATTCCATCACTTTTAACTGCCTTGCATCAAATTGGGCAGAAGTTGGGATTAAATATGATCAACATCCATCTTGAACCGACTACGCAATACAACTTTTTATTAGAACAGCCAATAGAGATCGAGGTTTAAGGTGATTATCATGCTCTTGGACATTTTGTCAGTGAGATCGCTGAGTTATCTTATTTAGTCACCTTACATGACTTTAATATCGAGGTGGATACAGCACAAAGAAGTACAACCCAGACGCCTTTGCTCCATTATCAATTGCACGCGAAAACGTATCTGTCTACTGCTCAGAAGTCGCAGTGAAAAATAAGGTCAAATAAGATTAGAGTTAGGACAGAACAATAATGATGTGAGAACTGAGTAAACAAAAAAATATGATGACTAAAAAAAAGTTCAGTGACGAATAAGTCCTTTGAGACATGCACTATGAAGAAAACAGGCTTCGTTTATATCATGCCACTATTCATGTTGGCTTGTGATTCACAGATTGATGTAGTGAGTCAGGAAATGTCTAAGATCAGACAGTTAAAATCTACAAAAACTGTAGAGCGGCCAATATTTCACCCTGTACCACGCTTTAAATATAGTGCACATCATTTGAAGAGTCCCTTTGTGCCAGATTCACTACAGTCTAAGTTTCATCTCAGTAGCCGTTTAATGAGGAATCAACAACTACGGTTAAGACAACCCTTGGAGCAGTTTTCTTTAGATGATCTGAGTTTTAAAGGTGGTTTTCGCACTCAATCAGGAAAATATATTGGCTTAGTGCAGACTCCCGACGGCCGTCTAGAACGTATACAGCTTGGCTCATATATGGGGCTTTACCAAGGCAAGGTCATTCAGATTAATGCATTTCAAATCCAGTTGCTTGAAATGGTTTTAGATGGAGAGCGGGGCTATGTGACAAAACGCCGTCGTCTATTACGTTCTGTCGCTGGAAGTGAGTTGAGTAACAAGCCAATTTTAGACAAGCCCAAGTAAAAAAGTCTGTTGATGAAAAAACTAAAAATAATAATCAGGAGGTCAATGTGATGAAGAGGCAATTGCTGTGGATTTTACTTTACTTACTTTTAAGCCTTCAGGCGGGGGCACAGCCTAAAACATTCAAATCAATAGAAACTGATCTAAACCCGCAAACAGTCAAAGCATTAGCACCAGAAAAAGTTATCGAGCCAAAAGTCGCAGATATTCCATTGGTTAACCCTAAACCCATCGTATTCGACAAAATAGATTCACAGCCCACAGCATTAAAGGCTGCACAACCACAACCGCTTGATGCAACTACATCAGTGCAACAAGCTGAAAAGGGTCAACAGTCTGCTTTAGATGTATCTAAGTCTGCAAATGCTGCTGTAGAAGACAACAAGCCAGTTTATTCAGGTAAGAAAATATCTCTTGATTTTCAGGATATTGAAATACGCCGTGTGCTACAGCTTTTAGCGAGTTACACAGGAGTAAATTTGGTTGCTGCAGATTCGGTACAGGGCAATATTACATTACACCTAAAAGATTTGCCTTGGGATCAAGCACTTGATCTCATGCTTAAGAGTAAGGGATTGGCCAAACGTCATCAAGGCAACGCGATCTGGATTGCCCCCATGGCTGAGCTGAGTAAAGTAGAGGCAGAAGAAGCACAGGCCCAAGCACAGCATTTAAAAAGTGCGGTACTTCATACCGTCTATTTACAGCTTAAATATGCTAAAGCAAGTGATATCCAAAAACTAATACAGCAGTCTAAGCAAAATCTTGATGATCATCAGGCAGTTGAAGTAAAGAAAAAATCGACAGAACAGCAAGATGAAGCATGGGGAAGTCTATTGAGTTATCGTGGCAGTATTGCAGTAGATCAACGGACCAATACACTTGTGCTCATGGATAGTGCAGAAAAACTAGAGCAAATTAGCAAAATGATTGCCTTACTTGATGTACCTGTACGTCAAGTGATGATCGAAGCACGGGTAATTCGTGCATCAACAGATTTTACCAAAGAGCTTGGGGTGAAATGGGGAGCAATGACCAAAGGCAGTAACAACGGTTTATTGAGCAGTAACTTAAATATTGATTTGGGTGTCAGTGGTGCTGGTGCTAGCAAAATTGCCTTTGGTTTAATCAATTTAACGGATGCAGTACTCGACTTAGAGTTATCTGCTTTACAAGCTGATGGTTCTGCAGAAGTGATTTCTACGCCAAAGGTACTGACTGCGGATAAACAAAAGGCCAATGTGGCGGCAGGTCGACAAGTTCCTTATCAAACGCGGGAAAATACAGGGGGACTCGCAACGACATCGACCTCTTTTAAGGATGCTTTACTTAGCCTAGAAGTTACACCCAGTATTACGCCTGATGGTCGGGTGCAAATGCAGTTGCAAATCACCAGTGATTCGCCTGGAGAAATTGCACCAAACGGTGAATTTATTTTAAATAAGAATCAAATTAATACCAATGTACTGGTAAAAAATGGTGAAACAGTTGTGCTCGGAGGGATTTTTGAACAAGATAGTCGACATACTAAGACTAAAGTTCCAGTGTTTGGGAATCTTCCCGCAATCGGTGGATTATTCAGGCGCACAGAGAAAATTGATAAAAAAAGTGAGTTATTGATCTTTGTGACACCAAGAATTGTTAATGACAGTTTGCTGATAAATCATTAAGATGGATTTCAACATAGCAATAGAATAGGTGACTCCTTGCCAAGCAAAGAGTTTAACAGTCTGCCCAATATTTATTTGGTCGGACCTATGGGTGCAGGGAAGACCACGGTAGGACGCCATTTGGCTGACTTTTTGGACCGACAGTTCCTAGATAGTGACCACGAAATTGAGCGTAAAACTGGGGCAAATATTCCTTGGATCTTTGAGAAAGAAGGTGAAGTCGGTTTTAGGCAACGCGAAACCACCGTGATTGATGAGTTAACCAATAAGAGTGGTATTGTACTCGCAACAGGTGGTGGGGTTGTAACCCAAGCTGCAAATCGAGAGTTCTTAAAACAACGTGGTATCGTGATATACCTTTATACGCCTGTAGAGATTCAACTACAAAGAACTTATCGTGATAAAAATCGACCATTATTGCAAGTCGAGAACCCCGCAGAAAAGTTAAGCAGTCTACTTACTGTACGTGATCCGCTTTATCGTGATGTGGCACATTATATTATTGAAACAAATCAAGGTGCTGCACGTGATTTAGCGCAGCGCATTTTGCAACTGATCATTGACAAGAAAATTAAATAATCTGTGATGATCTGTTTTTAAACAACCGTTCTTTAGTTTAATCTAGAGAACGGTTTGGATTTTTTGAAATGGCACAACACCTCATGCAAACACTTCATGTTGAACTCGGCGATCGTCGTTATCCTATTTTCATTGGCAGTGAATTAGATACTGCACAATTACTTGCACCTTATATTCAGGGCAAGCAAGTGATGATCGTGACTAATACAACAGTGGCTTCACTTTATTTAGACCAATACAGCAGTGCATTACAAGGTTTAGGTAAGGATCTGGCGACATGTGTGCTGCCTGATGGTGAAAAATATAAAAACATAGAACATTTACAATTGATTTTTGATGCCTTACTTGGCGCGGGTTTTAACCGTGATTGCACCGTATTGGCGCTGGGCGGTGGTGTGATTGGTGATATGGCTGGTTTTGCTGCAGCATGTTTCCAACGTGGTGTATATTTTGTGCAAGTTCCAACGACATTGTTATCACAGGTTGATTCAAGTGTTGGCGGAAAAACAGGAATCAATCATCCTCTTGGTAAAAACATGATTGGGGCATTTAAGCAACCACAAGTGGTGCTGGCCGATATGTCGCACCTAAAAACATTAGACAAACGAGAACTTTCAGCAGGTTTGGCTGAGATCATTAAATATGCACTTTTAGGTGACTTAGATTTTCTGGTTTGGCTTGAACAACATATGGAACAATTGGTTGCAGGTGACCTCAACTTATTGGCAGAAGCGGTTTATCGCTCTTGTGCACATAAAGCACGAATTGTTGCAGCAGATGAAAAAGAACAAGGTGAACGTGCCTTATTGAATTTGGGTCATACTTTTGGTCATGCTATCGAGTCATATCTGGGTTATGGACAGTGGTTACATGGTGAAGCTGTAGCAACAGGTATGGTGATGGCAGCTGATTTGTCGATGCGTATGGGCTGGATTAGTCAAGCAGAACTAGACCGCGTTAAAAATATTATTAATCGTGCACAATTACCGATAACTTGTCCGGCTATTCCATTGACAGAGTTTTTAGCTTATATGTCACATGATAAAAAAGTATTAAATGGTCAATTGCGATTAGTTTTGTTGAAACGACTTGGTCAAGCTATAATCTATAAAGACTTTGATGTTGAACATATGCATCAAGCTATATTAGCCAATCAGAACTTAAGTTAAGGATCTTTATTTCATGCTGGCATCTCATTCAATTTGGCAAAATATTAGATCCTCAGTATGGTTGATTGGGGGCGTGGGCTGTCTATTCGGCGCACTAATATTTTGGGCAATAACAGATAAATCAAAATTAGTTGAAGTTAGTGAGCCGATTGAAGAGGTTCAAGTTCAGATTCAACCTGAAAAGGTTGCAGCAAGTACTGACTTGGGTGTGCTCAGCGATGAAGTTCGACCATTGGAAACCACCACCAGAGTGGTGGCTTCTGGTAATCATGATCCAGAGTTTCGTGGTACACGCTTTATTGAAGACAATCAGAAAAGCTGGACTATTGAGTTGTTCCGCGCAACTGAAGAAGATGTAATTAAAAGTTTTTTACTGCGTCAGCCTGAACGTAAGAACTTTATTTATTTTCGTTTAAGTGGTGAAAATCAGGCTGAACAATATGTCTTAGCCTATGGTCTATTTAAGAAACAAGCTGATTTTAAGCCGTTAATGGATCAACTTAATGTGAAATTACCAGGTTCTGTACGTCCTCAAGTCCGTCAACTCAAGCAATACGTAAGTTTAGTGAATGACTTAGGTAGTGAAGAGATGGGTAATCATCAGAAAATCTATGAAATTAACTTAAGAAATGCACCATTACCAGTCATTGATGAGTCTGTTTTAGCTCAAATACGCGCTGCACCAACGATCGTGACAGAGGCTGTAAGAGCCAAGCCAGCGCCTGCACCAGCAACGACGCCTGCAGCTAAACCAGCTCCAGTGGTTGATGCACCTAAAGCGAAAACTGAACCAAAACCAAGCGTGTCACATAGTCCTGATAAACCTGCTGCACCACGAAATCAAGATTCGATCGATCCATTTAACTGAGTGCGTATTTCTCAAGTACTAAAATAGCGCATCATATTTATCTTATTTTATTAAATTGCACTTTCTAAGTGCAATTTTTTTGGATATAACTTAAATTTAATCGTGTTCAATCAATTTAATATCGAAAAAATAACGGACTTTATTGATTAATTTTGTTGGCATCAATTTTGCATTTATAAAATGCTAATAGACTGAAATCTCCCTGTTTTGGCGCGGTCAAGCCTATTGGTGTGTAATTAAAGAAGTTTTACTTGCTTTAAATAAGTGCAAAATTTGAAAAATCTGTTTGCAATTAAAGTGAATGTAAACTACAGCAAAGTGTCCGACTCATGCTTTACTAAAACTTAGCGGTCTCACTGTCGCTGTAATGATACATAAGTAAAATACTAAACGATTTGCTCTATTTTAGGGCCTCTAATATAAGGGTACGCTATGCACATGCCATCGCCGAATACTATAGCCCCCCAAGGTTTATATCAACCGGATGAATTTAAAGATAACTGCGGATTTGGATTAATCGCCCATATGCAAGGGGATGCGAGTCATCACTTGGTTAAAACGGCGATTCACAGTCTCAGTTGTATGACCCACCGTGGCGGAATTGCTGCTGATGGTAAAACCGGAGATGGTTGTGGTTTGCTGTTGGCGATGCCAAAAGCATTTTTCCGTGAAGAGGCCAAGAAGCTTAGCGATATTACCTTAAGTGAAATTTTTGCAGTGGGTACGGTGTTCTTAAATGTAGACCCAGCACTTGCTGCACATGCAAAATCTATTTTAAATAAAGAAATTGAGACTGAAGGTCTAAGAGTATTGGCATGGCGTGAAGTGCCAACAAATAATGCTGCCTTAGGTGAAATTGCCTTACAGTCTTTGCCTGTTTTTGAGCAAATCATTGTAAATTGTCCAATGGGTGTGACTGAGGTTGAGTTCAACCGTAAGTTATTCCTTGCACGTCGTCGTGCAGAACAACAACTGACACAAGATCCACTTTTTTATGTGACAACGCTTTGTTCAACTGTGATTAGCTATAAAGGTTTGATGATGCCTGAGGCAATTGCAGATTTTTATACTGATTTGGCTGATGAGCGATTAGCTTCACATATTGTGGTGTTTCATCAACGTTTCTCTACCAATACTTTGCCACGGTGGCCTTTGGCTCAGCCGTTTCGTTATGTGGCGCATAACGGTGAAATCAACACAATTACTGCAAACCGTAATTGGGCGATGGCGCGTACACCAAAATTTGCGAACCCTTTATTACCAGGATTAACTGAGTTAAATCCAATCGTTAACCGTACTGGCTCTGATTCATCAAGTCTAGATAATATGCTTGAAATCTTGGTTGGTGGGGGTATGGATCTATTTCGTGCCCTTCGCATGTTAGTTCCACCAGCATGGCAAAACGTGGAAACACTTGATGCTGACTTGCGTGCATTTTATGAGTTTAACTCTAAACATATGGAAGCATGGGATGGTCCTGCGGGTTTAGTGATTCAAGATGGTCGTCATGCAATTTGTATGCTTGACCGTAATGGCTTACGTCCTGCACGTTGGGTAATCACTAAAAATGGCTATATTACCTTGGCTTCAGAAATTGGTGTTTGGGGCTATGAGCCTGAAGACGTGATTTCAAAAGGTCGTGTCGGTCCAGGTCAAATCTTGGTGGTTGATACACTGACTGGGAAAATGCTGGATACTGAAGATGTCAGCAATCACCTGAAAAAAATGCGTCCATATCGTGAATGGCTTCGATTGAATTCGATTCGCGTGCAAGGTAGTCCAGAACTTGAAGAATATTTATGTGATCAAGGCTTAAAAGGCGATGCACTTAAGTCTGCACAAAAAATGTTCATGGTCACTTTTGAAGAACGTGATCAATTATTACGTCCAATCGCAGAAAGCGGTCAAGAAGCTGTAGGCTCAATGGGCGATGACACACCTATGGCTGTGCTTTCACGCCAAGTTCGTCATGTATCGGACTATTTCCGTCAACAGTTTGCACAGGTGACCAACCCACCAATCGATCCTTTACGTGAATCGATCGTGATGTCTTTAGAAACCTGTCTTGGCCGTGAGCAAAATGTATTTGAACAAGGTCCAGAACATGCAGATCGTCTAATTATTTCTAGTCCTGTACTGTCTAATTCAAAAATGCACCAGATTCGTACACTAGGGCGTGCGGGTTATGAAATTGCTGATATTGATTTGAACTATGCAGAAGACGAAGGCTTGCAAGCTGCGATTCAACGCATTTGTCAAACAGCAGCTCAAGCGATTCGTGATGGTAAAACTTTATTGGTTTTATCTGATAAGAAAATCCGTGAAGGGTATTTACCAGCCAATGCTTTGATGGCAACAGGGGCTGTGCATCATCATTTGATTCAACAGGGGCTGCGTACTGATGCCAATATCATTGTTGAAACAGCTTTAGCACGTGATCCGCATCAGTTTGCTGTGATCTTAGGATTTGGTGCGACTGCGATTTATCCATACTTGGCTTATGACGTGATCAATGATTTGATTGCCAAAGGTGAGCTATTGGGTGATCCAATCCATGCACAGGCCAACTTCCGTAAAGGCATTGAAAAAGGGCTGCTTAAAGTTTTATCAAAAATGGGGATCTCGACTGTTGCATCTTATCGTGGCGGTCAGTTATTCGAAGCGGTCGGCTTATCTTCAGAAGTCGTTGATTTGTGTTTTAGTGGTGTGCCGAGCCGAATTCAAGGTGCGACTTTTACAGATCTTGAAAATGATCAGAAAAAATTAGCTGAAATTGCATGGAAATTACGTAAGCCTATTGATCAGGGCGGATTGCTTAAATTTGTCTTTGACAAGGAATATCATGCATTTAACCCTGAAGTTATCAATGCATTGCACAAAGCAGTGCGCAGCGGCGACTACACTGACTTTAAAGCTTATGCAGAGTTAGTCAATACACGTCCAATTGCTACGATTCGTGATTTATTTAAAATTAAAACAGATCAATCGATTGCACTTGATCAAGTTGAGTCTGTTGACGATATCTTGCCGCGCTTTGACTCAGCGGGGATGTCTTTGGGAGCACTTTCACCTGAAGCACATGAAGCAATTGCGATTGCGATGAACACCATCGGTGGCCGCTCTAACTCTGGTGAGGGAGGCGAAGATCCTGCGCGTTATGGCACGATTCGTAATTCTAAAATTAAGCAAATTGCCTCAGGCCGTTTTGGTGTGACACCTGCTTATTTAACTTCAGCTGAAGTATTGCAAATTAAAGTCGCACAAGGGGCTAAGCCGGGTGAAGGTGGTCAGTTGCCGGGTGGTAAGGTCAATGGTCTGATTGCGCGTTTACGTTATTCAGTGCCTGGAGTGACCCTCATTTCTCCACCACCACACCATGATATCTATTCGATTGAAGATTTATCTCAGCTTATCTTTGACTTAAAACAAGTCAATCCTAAAGCTATGGTCTCTGTGAAGCTCGTGTCTGAACCTGGTGTGGGAACCATTGCTGCTGGGGTAGCTAAGGCATATGCTGATTTTATTACGATTTCAGGTTATGACGGCGGTACAGCTGCATCACCATTGTCTTCGATTCATCATGCGGGTTCACCTTGGGAGCTTGGTTTATCTGAAGCGCATCAAGCTTTACGTGTCAATGACTTACGAGGCAAAGTACGTGTACAAACCGATGGTGGTTTGAAAACTGGTCTTGATGTCGTTAAGGCTGCGATTTTAGGGGCGGAAAGTTTTGGTTTTGGTTCAACACCAATGATTGCTTTGGGTTGTAAATATCTACGTATTTGCCACCTCAATAACTGTGCCACTGGTGTAGCAACACAGCAAGATCATCTGCGTGATAGCCACTATATTGGCGAACCTGAAATGTTGATTAATTTCTTCCACTTTATTGCAGAAGAAACACGTGAATGGTTAGCTGCCTTAGGTGTATCAAGCCTTAAAGATTTAATTGGTCGTACGGATTTATTGGAAATCCTGCCAGGCGACACTGAAAAACATGCACACCTTGATTTATCAGCATTATTGCAATCGCATCCTGCTGCTGAAGGTAAAGCACAGTATTGTCAAGTTCAGGGCAATGCACCATTTGACAAAGGTGTCTTAGCTGAACAGATGGTTGCTGAGATGTTACCTGCACTTGAATCAAGTTCAGGTGGGGAGTTTCATTATCGTGTAAGTAACTGTGATCGTTCGATTGGTGCACGTATTTCAGGTGAGATCGCACGTCGTTATGGCAACCTGAGTATGGAAGCACATCCAATCAAAATGAACTTGATGGGTACAGCAGGTCAATCACTTGGGGTGTGGAATGCTGGTGGCTTACACATCAAACTTGAAGGCGATGCCAATGACTATGTCGGTAAAGGTATGGCGGGTGGTCGTGTCTCAATTTTCCCACCAAAAGGTTCACCATTCCAAACACAATTGACTGCGATTATTGGTAATACCTGTTTATATGGTGCAACTGGCGGTAAATTATTTGCAGCGGGTACAGCAGGTGAACGCTTTGCAGTTCGTAACTCTGGTGCTTTTGCGGTCATTGAAGGTGCAGGCGATCATTGCTGCGAATATATGACAGGCGGAATTGTAACTGTACTGGGTAAAGTGGGGCATAACTTTGGTGCAGGCATGACCGGTGGTTTTGCTTATGTACTCGATTTAGACAATGATTTCGTAGATCATTACAACCATGAATTGATTGAGCTGAATCGTATTTCGACTGAAGCGATGGAAGAGCATAAAGAATTCTTGGGTCGTATTTTGGATGAACATATTACTGAAACGGGCAGTGCTTGGGCGTATAAAATCCGCAATGAATTTGACTATTACAGCCGTAAGTTCTGGCTAGTCAAACCTAAAGCGGCAAATTTACAGACTTTGCTAAAAACTACTCAGGCCGATCCTCAATAATTTTACGACTCAAAATTTCAGGCAGGTGTGGATAACTTTTTGTTTATCCACACTCACCTACGGAGAGAGAAATGGCAGAATGCCTAAACAATGATTTTCAATTTTTGGACGTCGCACGCCAAGATCCAGAAAAAAAAGATGTTACTGTCCGCAAAGCTGAGTTTGTGGAAATTTACAAACCTTTTACTGCAGAAGTGGTCGCGCATCAGACCCATCGTTGCCTCGGCTGCGGTAACCCTTACTGTGAATGGAAGTGTCCTGTACACAACTACATTCCAAATTGGTTAAAGCTGATTACTGAAGGACGTATCTTTCAAGCAGCTGAGTTATGCCATCAAACCAATACCTTACCTGAGGTTTGTGGTCGTGTTTGTCCTCAAGACCGTCTTTGTGAGGGAGCATGTACCTTAAATGATGGTTTTGGTGCGGTGACCATTGGTAATGCAGAGAAGTATATCAATGATACGGCTTTTGCTTTGGGCTGGCGTCCAGATATGTCTCATGTCAAATGGACAGATAAAAAAGTCGCTATTATTGGTGCAGGACCAGCGGGTCTAGGCTGTGCTGATATTTTGGTACGTAATGGTGTAAGACCCGTTGTCTTTGATAAGCGTCCTGAAATTGGTGGTCTACTGACTTTTGGTATTCCAGAATTCAAAATGGAAAAAGATGTCATGAAACGTCGCCGTGAAATTTTCGCAGGCATGGGCGTTGAATTCCAATTGAATACTGAAATTGGTATAGACATCAGTATTGAGCAATTACTTACAGACTATGATGCGGTCTTTATGGGTATGGGAACTTATACCTATATGAAAGGTGGTTTTGCTGGTGAAGATTTAGATGGTGTATATGATGCTTTAGATTTCTTAATTGCCAATGTGAACCGTTGCCAAGGTTGGGAAAAAGATCCAAGCGAATATATCAGTGTTGAAGGCAAAAAAGTGATTGTGCTCGGTGGTGGTGATACTGCGATGGACTGTAACCGTACTTCGATTCGTCAAGGTGCTGCTCAAGTTAGCTGTGCGTACCGTCGTGATGAAGAGAATATGCCGGGTTCACGTCGTGAAGTGACCAATGCACGTGAAGAAGGTGTTGAATTCCTATTTAATCGACAACCTATTGAGATTATTGGTGAAAATGGCAAAGTTACTGGCGTAAAAGTGGTGACAACCCAACTCGGTGAAGCCGATAGTCGTGGTCGCCGTAGCCCTGAACCTATTCCGGGTTCTGAGGAAGTGCTCGAAGCTGATGCTGTATTATTGGCATTTGGTTTCCGTGCAAGTCCAGCTGATTGGTTTGGCAATGCGAAGATTGAGCTTGATGGAGCAGGTCGTGTAGTCGCAAAAGAACAGCAAACCTATAAGTTCCAAACTTCAAATCCAAAGATCTTTGCTGGTGGTGATATGGTTCGTGGTTCGGACTTAGTGGTTACTGCAATTTGGGAAGGTCGTCAGGCAGCAGAAGGTATTTTAGATTATCTAGATGTTTAATTCATTTAATCTTTAAAAAAGCCCACTACATCATGTAGTGGGTTTTTTTATCTATAGAAATGAAAAACATATGCTGCGAAAGGCAATACACTATTTTTAATCTACTAAATCTTGCAATAACAGTTGCGCCGTTTCTTGGCCACTGATATAGGCGCCATGTACCGTACCTGCAAAGCTATGCTGGCAGTGCTCACCTGCAAAATATAATTGTTGGTCAATTGACTGCTGAAATGTTTGGCTCAAGCTTGCATTATGTTCTGGCATTGGAAAGCTAAAGCTACCATAACTATAAGGGTCACTGCCCCAACGTGTGATGTGCAGTGTTTTTGGCTGTGTGGGGATATCTGCGAAGTTATCCACAAGACTACTGCGAATAAGTTGCCATACTGCTTCATCTGTAGCCTGATCAATCCATTCGGATTGTGGACCACCGAACAGAAGTAGGTAAACAGGCTTTTGATAAACAAAGAAAAGATCTAAAAGGTTATAACAAACTTGATCGTGGAAGTAGAAAATACTTTTCTGTTCTTGCAAAGAGTTCTTATGCAAGGGGAGTGCATGTTCAAGCTCAATAAAAACCTTGTTGAACGAGCCAAAACCATATTGTGCAATCGTTTGCTGCAATGACTGAGGTAGGTCAGGTTGGAAATCAATCACATTTTTTTTGAGAACACCTAAGGGAACAGTAACAATGACTTGTTTTGCTTGATATGCGTGACCATGTTGATTGATCAACTCAACATATTCAGCATGGCGAATAATTTGTTGAATCTGTACGTTGCAGCTAATTTCTAGATCTTTAGCAAGTACATCAATAACTTGGCTATAGCCTGCTGGAAAAATAACTTCATCCCCAGAAAAATAGCCTTCGTAATCAGCAAAATGTGTAGAGAGCTGGGTAAGTGTCGTCGCAAAAGGATCATTGGCAAAACGTTCAAAATAAATTCGAGCCAAATCATCTAGCTGTGATTTAGTGAAGCTGTTATTCGGTGCTTGTAATTGAATCAGGATTTCTTCGAGTGCAAGAGCAGCATTAGCAGCCTGACTGGTGCTAAAACCTTGTTCAATTCGTTCTAAGTATTGCACCACAGTCTGTTGTTCAAGTTCCGAAAAAATACGGCCATCTGCATGATAAAAATCAGAATCAATGTAGTTAAACACCGTTGTATTGATATGATTTTGTTGGGTGATGTCCCAAATTGGATTTTCTTCAATACCGTGAATCCATGAGGCACCGAGATCAAATGCCACATGTTGTTGGGTTGAATGAATACGGCCACCTATACGTGATCGGGCTTCAAGAATAAGAACCTTTTTACCCGCTTCTTGTAATGTCTTGGCACAGCTTAGACCGGCTGTACCAGCACCCACAACAATAATAGGTAATTGTTCATGAGTGGTTGAAGAAATTAATGTACTCATAAATATGCCAACTATCTGTTATAGAATAAAAACTTCAATTGTTATTGGGCATTATTTTTTAGGGAATAAAAGTTTAGTTGTTTTCGGTTCAACAGCACTTCTTTGATTTTCGCCTTCAAAATAACGGTCAACGTGGCAAAGTTGCGTTTTGGTGTCACAAAATACACCATTGGCAAAGGTAAATTGAGTAGTATCAAATTCGCCTTGTGAAAAGGCTTTATTGGCCTGTTTTTTACCAAGATATTGAGTTGTTAAGGTTTTAGAAACACCTTTTTGATCAGCACAGATATATTTGTCACAGACCACTCCCGTAGCAGGAGACTTGAGTGCATTTGTAGTTTTAGCGAAGCTTGTAGCACTCATTAGAACTAAACCGCTAGCAAGAATTAGAGATAATTTTTTCATTTGGATCACGCTTTTAGTAATTAAGTAATAATAGTACCAAGCATAAGTGATAAAAATGGAAAAACTGTCAAGGAATATCAGGATATTGTGCTGAATTGTTAGTTTTTTGAGGCTGAGTGTTAGAGGTGCTTGATGAAACGTTCTACTTTAGCGTTTTATCTATTGCAGCAATGTGTGATTCCTAGCCAAAAATAGCAGCTACATTAAAGTTCGATCTGTACGAATAAAATCTGTACCCTTCAAATGAGAAGCCTAGTGCCTAATTTGAAGGGTACTGCTTAATGGAGAAGTGTTCAGAAGAATATCAATTTCGAGAAATCAGAAAATAATTTTACTTCGTGATGTAAAAATAACTCGCTGATTGATCGAGAAATAAAACAATTTAATGACGGACGCAAATTTTTCCAAAGTGCTTGCCAGACTCTTGATATTTAAAAGCTTCTGAAAGTTGATCAATTGAAAATGTAGAATCAATGATCGGTTTCCAGTTAAAGGTATTTAAAGCATTGATCATCTCTTGCTGTTGTTCTCTACTCCCAACAATAATACCTTGCAGCGTAATTTGTTTCGCCATTAACTCCATTGTTGGGACTTCGCCAGAACGGCCAGTGAGAACACCGATTAACGCAATATGACCACCAACTTTACATGCACGAATGGATTGGGCTAATGTAGCAGGTCCACCCACTTCAACAACAACATCTACTCCAGAACCATGGGTGAGTGCGAGTACGGCATTTCCCCAGTTTTTTTCATCATTATAATTAATGACATGATCTGCTCCAAGAGCGATTAATTTTTCTTTTTTATGTTCAGTAGATGTGGTTGCAATCACTTTTGCGCCCAATGACTTTGCAATTTGTAATGCAAAAATAGAAACACCTCCCGTGCCGAGTATCAAGACTGTATCACCCGCTTTTATTTTCCCATTGACAACCAATGCTCTCCATGCGGTTAGACCCGCTGTGGTTAGTGTAGCGGCTTCCTCATGATTATAATGTTTAGGTGCATGTGTAAATGAGGTGCTTGGAGCATTGATACTTTCTACGGCATAACCATTTATACCGTCACCTGGTACTGTTTCAAAATTAGATAATGTTGCTGGACCATTTTGCCATGTCGGGAAAAAACACGAGACCACATGATCCCCTACGGAAAACTCTGTAACACCTGTGCCTATTGCAGTGACGACCCCAGCTCCATCTGACATTGGAATTCGGCCATCTGTTGAAGGAGAATCACCACGAACAACGAGTAAATCATGAAAGTTTAAGGAATTGGCATGTATTTTGACTTGAATTTCACCTTCTTGGGGCGCTGCAATCGAAGGAATTTCTACCGATTGTAGATTGTCGAAGCCACCTGGTTTTTTTAACTTTATTGCTTTCATAAATAAGGCCTATTATCACTGAGTCATCTAAAATATTAGTATCAGACTACGACTGTAATATGAATACTAAGTAACTATTATGCACTTTAGCTACTTCGTCACAAGAACGTACATTTTTAGCTTGTACTATCAAAAATGTAAGTAACGCGATAAATTAATCTTAAATTATCCAGTTTAACTCTCAGGTAAATGAATGAAAAAAATAACCAGTAAAAGTGGTTGTGCAGTAGAAACAACGTTGAGTGTTATTGGCGGAACTTGGAAACCGATTATTTTATTCCGTTTACTTTTAGGAAAGATGCGTTTTATGCAATTGGCGCATTCAATTCCTTCTGTAACCCAGCGAATGCTCACTTTACAACTGCGTGAGTTAGAGTGTGATGGTGTGATTTTACGAACAATTTATCCAGAAGTTCCGCCTAGAGTGGAATATGAGCTGACCGAATTAGGTTTTTCATTGCAACCTATACTGGAAATGATGAATGATTGGGGCAGGAATTATCAAAAAATTAATGAAGTGTCTAATGACAATCTGGATATTACTTAGCAGTGTAGCATCTCAGTAGATGTAAGCAAAAATACACATCGTTATTTGAAATTATAGTTTTAGATGTAAGTATTTTTTCTTTTACATTGAAAAATTGTAATTTATAAATCAATCAAAGGTTAATAAATGCCAGATCAGACAGTTTTCTTTGAAAAATTCACAGTAAATGATTTCCAACTTTACTTTAAACTCGTCAGTAATTTTGAAGTCATGAAGATGATTACTGAGAAAAGCTTAACGGAAAAAGAAGCTGATGATGATTTTAATAAGGTTTTAAAAAATAATTCTATCCATCCATTCTTAGGTACTTATAAAGTATTTAATTCAAGTCATGATTTTTTAGGTTTAGCGAAACTTGAGTTAAAAAGTATCGATGATACTGAGGCTGAATTAGGTTATATGTTGTTGCCTCATTTTTGGGGGCAAGGACTTGGTTATATTATTGCTCAGGCGCTTCTTAAAATTTCTTTACAAGAACCCAAGTTACGATCATTAATCGCAATTATTGATCCAAACAACATAGCATCTCGTAAGATATTGCTTAAAAATGGATTTTACTCCAAAGCGTTTAAAGATTTTGATGGATTACCAGGTGAAATTTTAGAACTTTGTTTGCAGAATAAAGAGTAAAATTATCTGACAGCTTATGCGGAATGCTTTTTATTTTATTATTTAAATCAAGTGATTAGATTGTAAAAAAACAGCCCTAATCCAAAGGATCAGGGCTGTTGTTTTTGCAACGAATGTTTTACTTGTGCTGTTGTAGCACATCATGTTTAGAGTTCATCTTTATATTTAGGAACACGGCGCTGTTTTTGCCAAGGCAATAAACGGTCAATCGATTCAGGAACTTCGCCACTCAAGGAGCGTAGTCGTAAATGCATAGCCGCTTGCGCGATTAGATTGGCCGACACTGGTGCGGTAACAAAAGCCAAGAAGGTGATAAGTAATTCAGCAAAACCTAGACGACCATGGAAAGCCGAATAGATCATTGCTGCAATTAAAAAACTACCAAGTCCCAAAGTGCTGGATTTGGTCGGTGCATGTAGACGCATGAACAAGTCTGGTAAGCGAATCATCCCTACAGCGCCGACGAGTGTAAAAAATGCACCGACGAGCAGGAAAAACGAAACAATAATTTCCATAGCAAGTTGCATAAGCTGTACTCCTAGTCGATGACATGTCCAGTGGTGAAGTAGCGTGCTAAAGCGGCAGTCGAGACAAAACCAAGCATCGCGACCAGTAAAGCACCTTCAAATAATGAAGTTGTCGTCCAATAAATCCCCAACACGATGATGAGACAGGTCGCATTTAAGAACAGGGTATCAAGCGCTAGGAGTCGATCTACAATCGATGGTCCCATGACCAGACGAATCAAACACAAAAACATCGAGATCGTAATGGCGAGAGTACAAATACCCAAGGCATAAGGCAAAATGATCATGCGTTATCTCCTTGTTTAACATTAAAAATCTCAAGTAAAGGTGCTTCGTAACGTGTTTTAATATCTAAGATATCCGCTTCAATATCATCACAGCTGAGCGCATGGACCAAAATATCTCCACGCTCTTGGTCAATCCCTGCTGTTACCGTACCTGGGGTTGTCGTAATGATCATCGCCAACAAGGTGTTGACGTAATCATGGTCAGTATCCAGTGGTACGCGATACCATTTGGGATGTAGGTTATCCATAGGCCCTAAAACCTGTTTAGCAACCCGAATATTAGAAATAATGATGTCTTTGAGCACCACTAAAATTAGCATGATCGCTTTAGACCATTGAATCTTAGGTGTATGAATAATAAAAGGCTGTACCAACTTGGGAATAATTAGGCCCAAGAGTAATGCGACCGTAATATCAAATGGGTCTAGACTGTGGTTCAGCATCAACCAACTTACCGTTACCAAGGAACTGACAAAGGGATGTGGCAAGAGGCGATTAAATTGGCTTTGCATCATAACTTAGGGCTCCACGGCGTTGAGCAGTGCTTGATCAGGCGTATTTGCCTGCTGATTTTGCAGCTCAGCTTGTTGTTTCTTATACGGTGAAATATGTGGACCTTGCCAAACATCTTCACTCACCAGATCTGGAACAAGTTGAGCATATGGATCTGCTTGCTCACCATTATATTTAGTTTCAGGAACATAGTTCGGATCAAATGGTTGAACTGAAATCACCTGTCCTTGCTGATCTTGCTTTAAAATCGTATCGATATACTGCTGAGTATCTTTAAGTTGAACGGCTGTTTGCTCAACATAGTTAAAGATGGGTGAAGCACAGACCACGTAGATCACTAAACCAGTCAATAAAAGATAAATTGCTTTATCGTTACGTGGCGGTGCAATAGCAGGTAGTTTTTGGTACGCACTATAAGCTTCTTCTTTAGGATCATCCTCAGGCGCGGTTGCCTGCCAAAACAACACGAAACCCGCGCGAGTAAAAGCGATAATACTGATCAAGCTGACCAAGAGGACTACAGCGATCACCCAAGCTTGTGCATGGAATTGAGCAGTCGCTCCTAAAATCAGCACCTTGCCCCAGAAACCACTAAATGGTGGTAGGCCTGCCATCATTAATGCAATGATAAAAAAGCAAACTGAGACCACATGGGCTTGTTTCATCCTCGGTGCAACCAAGAGGTGGTCGGTATGTTGGCCACGTTGAGAGGTAATCCAACCGCACAGCAGATAAAAAGCAGCTGCAATCAAAGTACTGTGCACTAAATAATAAAGTGCAGCAGCCCAAGCAGCAGTGTTCATCATCGCAATAGCGATTAAAATCGTACCAACTGAAGACAAGACCATAAAGCCAACAAAGCGACGTAAACGCGCAGCGGCTAAGGCTCCAATTGCACCATACAAAGAAGTCATTAGTGCGATGGGGAGTAACCACGTACTAAAAATATCTCGACTTAAGTCATCTTGGAATACAGTACCGTTGACACGTAAAATCGCATAAATACCGACTTTAGTCATGATGGTAAACAAGGCAGCTACTGGTGTACTGGCAACTGCATAGGTTTTAGGTAACCAAAAACCTAAAGGTAAAATGGCCGCTTTAATCCCAAAGACCACAAAGAGTAACAGGCTGCCTGCTGTGGCAAGACGATGTTGGTCTGTCGGTAGCGTTGGCATAATACGTGCAACATCAGCCATATTGAGGCTGCCGACGTTGGCATAAATAATTCCAAGACCAATTAAAAACAGTGCAGATGCCAACAAATTGATACTGACATAGTGAATGCCCAGCTGAAAACGTGGCTTACCTTGTGCATGGATCAACAATACATATGATGCCATTAGCAATATTTCAAAGAAGACAAATAAGTTAAATAAGTCTCCGGTGAGAAAAGCACCGCTTAATCCCATTAACAAGAAGTGGGACATGGCATGGAAATAACGTCCACGTGAATCCCAGCCCTTACTTGCAAACCAAAGTACAGGCGCAGCAAGCGTATAGGTCAGCACCAGCATCATGGCGGATAGGCGATCTAAAACAAGTACGATACCAAAGGGAGCAGACCATTCACTGAGTTGATAAACTGTGATTTGCCCTGTATTAGCTAAAAGCAAGTAGTTGATTGCAGTAGCTAAACCCAATCCGACAGAGACTAGACTTAAACCACGACGCCACGGCTGGCGCCAATCATGTGTCAGTGCACCAGCACCTGGATTGCCCAATAACACCATGATAAATGCAGTAATGGCTGGGATCAGGATGGCAAAAATTGGAGCATGGCTATACCAAAAATCGAAAAAGCTCATTATTGATCCTCATCCTCATTGGTGTTGTCTTGAGTAGGAAGTTCTTTACCATCAACATGGTCCGAGCCAGTTTCAAAGCGACTACGTAATGCAAGTTGTACAATAAACGCCGTTGTAGCAAAGCCAATCACAATTGCGGTCAATACCAAGGCTTGAGGGAGGGGGTCTGTGACCTGTACTGCATCGATAAGAAGTGCAGGTGCATTGACCTGTATACGACCTGTCATAAACAAGAATAAGTTGACTGCATAACCAATAACCGCAAGTCCCAGTACAACAGGGAAAGTACGTGCACGTAAAATCAGATACACACCTGTAGCAACCAATAATCCAATTGCTGATGCCATTAAAAATTCTAAGCTCATTGAATTACTCCTTAGGTAATGGACCAGACATGGTGGAATGGCGTGAGTCACCCAGTACCGAAATCAACAACATCGTTGCACCAACCACAGTGAAATATACACCTAGGTCAAATGCAGCAGCAGAAGCCAAATGCATGGTACTAAATAACGGTGGATCGACATAAATGTGCGCACTGGTCAGGAATGGTCGTCCCCAGAACCATGAGGCGATCCCTGTACCACCTGCAATTAATAGTCCCATACCAATCCATGATTCATAGAGTCGACCAGAATTGGCTTTTAATAGTTGTTCTGCACGATCTTGACCTAGTGCAATATATTGGATAATTAATGCCATTGCGGTAACTAGACCCGCAACGAAGCCACCACCTGGTGCATTGTGACCACGAAGGAATATGTACAAGCTGACCATGAGGGCTAACGGTAATATCCAAGATGCCGTCATACGGAACATCAATGGGGATGGGTTGAAACGATAGGTAAGACCTGGAGTGATGGCTGTACCATGGATACGCATACCATCCATCATACACATTGCACCGACTGCGGCGATGCCAAGTACAGTAATCTCACCAAAGGTATCGAAGCCACGGAAATCGACTAAAATCACGTTGACGATGTTACTACCGCCACCAAGAGGCAGGGATTGTTGAACAAAGAACCAAGAAATAGAGTCGTGGTCACGGGTCAAGATCATCCAAGTGATCCAGCCGATACCCAGACCTGCTAAGATCGCAATACTGGCATCACTCCAACGACGAGTACGTTGTGATTCATAAGGTGTAAGCTGTGGTAATAGCGATAAGCTCATTAATAACAAGACAGTTGTTACAACATCAACACTGATCTGGGTAAGTGCCAAGTCTGGTGCTGACATGGTTAAAAAGGCCATAGTAACGACTAAGCCAATTGCACCACTGATCAGGACAGCTTTGATGCGTTCATGATGGAACCAAAGCAACATCCAACATGCAGAGAACAATAACAACCAGAGAACAATTGCGACCCAAGATGCTTGGGTTAGCTCACGTCCACCTGCGCTGATCCCTTGATTAAATAAGGGTGCTGCAACAATGGCAATACTGAAAATAATAATCCAGAAAAAGTAGTTTTGTAATGAACCTGACTCAGTGAACTTTTTCAGCTTCAGGGCAGAGCGAGACAGCTGTTGAAGGATCGCTTCAAAAATCAATTTGCCTTGTAAAGGACCGAGTTTCGGGTCGAGATCAATACGACGGATACGGCCATCGCGCGCCAAGACAAAATAAAACAGTACACCACCGGCTAAAGCAATCAAGCTCATTAACAGGGGCAAGTTAAATCCGTGCCATATCGCCAAATGTACACCAGCAAAATCGGCTTGTTGAGTGCTGGCCAGCGTAGCTGCATTGACGATAGGTTCAACCATAAGAGCAGGCAAAATACCCACTAAAATACATAAGGTTGCCAGTAGTAAAGCGGGTGCGCGCATCCCAAATGCTGGTTCGTGAGCAGCTTTATTTGGAACATGTTTACCCACTTCACCATCAAAAAATACGCCGTGAACTAAACGAGTTGAATAGGCCACTGCAAAAAGACCAGCCAAGGTTGCAACAACAGCAGCCAAGACGACAGTTGGACCTGAAAGACTCGATAACAGTTCAGTAAAGAACATTTCTTTAGAGATAAAACCATTGGTCAGAGGAACACCGGCCATACTGGCTGCGGTGATCATGGTTAAGGTGCCTGTGAAGGGCAGCAGTTGCCAGATACCACTGAGTTTTCTGAGATCACGGGTTTGAGTTTCATGATCAATGATTCCCGCGATCATAAACAAGGCTGCTTTAAAAGTAGCATGGTTGATGATGTGGAAAATCGCTGCGGCGACTGCAAGTGGTGAACCGATTCCTAATAGGCAGACAATTAAACCCAAGTGACTGATCGTTGAATAGGCTAATAGTCCTTTTAGATCTTCTTTGAAAATCGCAAAGAATGCTGCCATGCAAAGCGTCAGTAAACCAATGCTGGTCACGATGTTGTGATAAAGTGCGGCCCCAGCAAAGATTGGCAATAAACGCGCTAATAAGAATATTCCTGCTTTGACCATTGTTGCAGAATGCAGATAGGCTGAAACAGGTGTCGGTGCCGCCATGGCATTGGGTAGCCAAAAATGGAAAGGAAACTGAGCACTTTTGGTGAATGCACCGAGTAGAACCAATAAAAGAATAGGAACAAATAGAGGATCTTGTTGGATCTGTGGTGCTAAAGTTAAAATTTGGTCTATCTGATAGGTGCCTGTAATCTGCCCCAGTAAAATAAAGGCCCCCAGCATGGCTAAACCGCCCATGCCTGTAATGGTCAGCGCCATCCTTGAACCTTGTTGGGCAGCATCATAATTGCTCCAGTATCCGACCAACAAGAAGGACGAAATACTGGTGAGTTCCCAAAATACCAATAAAATAATTAAGTTATTTGACAAAGAGATGCCGAGCATGGCGGCCATAAACAGCATCAGTAATAGATAAAGTTTACTCAGTGAGTTTTTAGGACTCAGGTAGTAGTAGGCATAAATATAAATTAATGTACCAATACCTGTGATTAATAGGGCAAAAACTAAGCCTAAAGCATCGAGCCTAAAACTAAGATCAATACCAACCTGACTAAACCAAGGCCAACTTTGACTTAAGCTATTGCCTTGAAAAACTGATTTCGCTTGGCTAAGTAATAATAAAAACGAACTGAGACTTACGCCAACTGCCGCTATAGCCATTACCCCACGTGAAGCGTTCTTTAGCCACGAGACTAAGGTTGTACCGAGTATTAACGGTAACAAGATAATAATGGGTAGCACACTCGTATCCAATGTCGTGTATAGGCCGAAACCTAGAATGAATGTTAATTTTCGATTGTAAGAGGAGCTCAATGAGAGGTCCAAAAAATTGCTGCTGAAAAAGAATCATTTTCTACAGCAAAATAACAAGTTGTGTTGCGCGACTTGTAAAAAAACAAATAAACAAATCCACCCCCATAGAGAATGAATTAGGTAACCAAATCTTATTACAGGGGGAAAACAACATCAAATGTTTTTGCGCACGGTTTTAAATTATATGCCGATAATGTGGGGTATCTAGCAAAACAACCTTAATTTGTACAAAATACCAACTAATAAGTGCTTATTTCTGTAGAACAATCATCATCAGATTGTAATAGACGTTGTAATTCAGCTTGTTCTTGATGGTTTAATTTTTGAATTTGCTCAAAGATGGCTTGTGCTTTGGAATATTCCAGCGGGTCTTTCAACTGTTCGATGTTAGCACTGCTGTCTAATTGCATCATTTGATCATAAGTATGTTGATGTTGTAGCAGAATTTGTTGTCGCTGAATTTCATTTAGACCATGTTGGTTTAAATTGAAATATTGAAAATGTGCGGCATTGTCCAATATGGCAGGTTGCTGCGCACTGACGATAATTTGTAATTGAAGAAAGGTTAAATGTAGGCGGTCAAGGATCACTGAACATAATTCAGGGTCAAGTTCAGCATCTATTTGATCTATGAGTAAAATACCTTCACCCTCCTGACAAGGAGTAATACTCATTGGGTTGAGTAAACAAAGACGTCGTACAACATCACCAATCAATGCAATCCAGATTTTTAAACTGCTCGATAATTGCAGATAATTAAGAGTGTGTTGTTGATAACAAACCATTAATTGTAGTTTGGGATGATATTCCAGATAAATATCTGTGAGTTCAGGGAAAATCTGATTTAAGGCATTTTTTAAAATAAATAAGCCAGAACTATGCTGTTGTGATTTGAGTTGCATCAGCTTCTGTTCAAGCTGTGTTTCAGAGTGTCCACCAGTTTGCGGCATATTCAGCAGCTGCTGTAATAGATAGGTACTTTGCGCATTCTCTATATCTGAGCTTTCACGTAACCATTCAAAAAAACGGGTAAAAGTCGTGTAGGGGATGGAGGCGAGCTCATAGGCTGAATGTGTTTGCCAAATGTTGGGATTGTTTTTATTCAATAAGTTGATGTCATGAATAAAACGTTCACTCGGATAATAAGCAATCAGTGGCATGCCCTGTAAAGGGTCTTGTTTTAGGCTGTGATGGTAGAGTGTAACGCATTGTTCTAATTGAGCACACTCAACTTTACTGATGCCAAGCCCATCTTGGCGTAATACTTTAAATAGCTGCCACTGACATTGATTGAGTGGATGTGACTGTGCATGACTCGATTCGGGGAGTTTGCCAATTTCATTGGGTATTTCAATGCAAATATCAATTTTAGAGTAGGTTGCATTACTACGAATATCTTGGTCCGGCATAACAATGCCTGGCGTGCGTAGGTCTTTAAAACGGGCAGGAAACCAACTTAGCGCATGATAAATATTTTTAAGAATTGCCGTCTTTCCACTGGCTTGAGTGCCTAAGATCGCAGTAATAGCGTGCTGATCATATTGAAAATCAATTTTAATATCTTGAAAGCAATAAGTTTGTTTTAACTGTATGCTGTTGAGCTTCATAAATTCACCTTATGAGAGCCACAGCTAACTTATTTTATTTAGGCTGTGACTTTATTTTTTAAACGATCAGATGCCGCTTTGACTTTAAGTTGTTGTACTAAATCATAAATATGGTGGATGTTTAAGCTGGCTTTGGCACGAGTACAGGCCACATATAACAGCCTAAGTTCTTCATCACTAATTTTATGTTCTAAACCATTAATTTTAAATTGGTAATCATCTTCCAAATGAACACGATTCCACTCGAGTCCCTTGGCTTTATGTGCAGTTGAAATGACGTAGTCAGCTTCAGTGATGGGAGTAATTTTAGCGAGGGCCTTTTTCAATGGATCAGTACCATGTTCATCGACTAACTTTACCAAAGGTTTGATATCACTACCATCATTTGTTTCGCAATATTCATGCACGTCATGCCAAGAATTAAACCAAGCCAATTCAGGAACATCGATCACTCGTTTGCCTTGTTTTAATAAACTGGCTGCATCGACAAAGCGATTGAGCTTGGCATGATCGGCCTGCAAACTGACCTTATCCCCTTGAACCAGTCCAGAAAGCAGAAGCTCCATTGCCCGAGCATTGGTCCTGCATAGGATTGCATCACGCATTTTAGTATGTGGCTTGTTGACCACGCGTGATTTAAGCTCAGGGTTGCCTAATAATGGCACACTTTCATCAAGTGCAGTTAAAAGGAGATTGGCAACATCGGCAATGTCTTCACCAAAACGAAAAGATGTGGTGAGACGTGACTCTGGTAAGGGCAGTTGTTGCATGGCATTAACCGCTCCGCGCCATGCGTAAATTTGCTGATGTGCATCACCAACATAGATCACTTGAGTATTACGTTGACGTAATAAAATTCCAAGCATTAAAGGATCAGCATCTTGCGCTTCGTCGAATAACACAAAGTCAGCAGGAATATTCGGATCAGAGAGTGCCCAGAGCTTTAAGTAGACATCATGCCCGATGCCTGCTTGATGTTGTGAATCAGTTGATTCTAACCAACGTCGCTCGACAGCAGGGTATAAGTACTGTTGTAAGACTGCAATATCATCGGCATGTAACCATGAGGGTGCTTGAATATGTCTAGGTGCAGGGTACTGAGAGCTGGTTGAGCAGAAATAGCTCACTGCATTGGCCACCAGACTTGCCAAGCGACTTGGCATCAGTACAAATTTCTCATAACGTCCACCCATGAGGCGACGCAATGTAATGGGTTCAAGTCGGTAGGCTTTGGCCATAAAACTTGGACTTAGACGAGGAAGACGAAGCTTGTCAGTAATCCCACGTGGAACACTTCGATACGCTAGAGAGTGAAATGTACGACAGTCCACATTGCGATGAAACTTTTGTTGGGCTTCTGTGGCTATGGCTTTGTTAAAGGCCAAATACATCCCGCGACGTTGAGGCATGGCCGCACTGACCATTTGCAAAGTCGTCGTTTTACCCGTACCTGCATAGGCAATCACTTTAAAGGATTGTCCTTGTTGCGCTTGGTTAATTGCAAGTGCTTGTTCGGCTGTGGGATGTAAGAGATCAGAAGCAGTCATGATATTGGTGTCGTTATAGGCGCATCGAGTATAGCAAAGATTGGCTAAAGAAGCTGAAGCCTGAGCAAGTCTTTATCTGAAACCCGATGGGCAAGATATAAGCAAGTTATTGAGAGAAAATAAGTTGTGATTTAAAGAGTAAATTTTAGTATGCGCTGAAATTGTCTTTAAATTGAAGGATTGCTGCAATTGAAATGTCATCTAAATTTCTTAGATTGCATTCTATCTTTAAGTATTTCTTTCCGTTAGGCAAAATTATGACTCAACCAGCCAACCAACATACGCGCCGTGAAGTGATTAAATGGTTAGCCAGTATTCCTTTTTTACCACTTGGGGTAATGGCAACGTCTGCAGCTCTAACTGGCTGTGGTGATGATAAAGACTCAAGTGTAGTCGCACCGCCAATTAAGCCTGCAAAATTAAAATCAGCAAACTTTATTCCAATGGATGCACCAACACTGGCAAAGCCTGAAGCAATGGCAATGACTGCTGTAACATCTGCTCTGGCTTTGACTTGGGATGATAATAGTACAACTAAATTCGAACTAGCACATAAAACCTTCTTTAAAACAGGTGAGTTAGTTAATGACCATAAGGGTGCTAAGGTACTCGCTGGTGGTTATTTTGATATTCGTAATCAACCTATTTTTGATAAATCTGTAGCAGGTAAAGAGCGTCATTTCTTCTCTGACTGTCCAGACGGTAGCTCAATGCTCACAGTGAAGGATGCGAAAGTTGCTGGTGTTAAAGGTAATCCAGTCTTTGCTGTAGTACAGTTTGAGTATGCTACGCGTGATCAGGGTGGCAATGACATGTATGGTAAATTGCCATCACCGATCGCCATTTTAAGCTTAGATCAAGATCCTAAAACCGGTCATTTAGACTTGGTAAAATACCACAACGTTGATACATCTAAGGTCAATGGACTATGGATTACATGTGGTGCGAGTCTATCGCCGTGGGGTACTCATTTATCGAGTGAAGAGTACGAGCCTGATGCTTTTGACCAAGATATTGGTACAGGTTTAAAGTTACTCAAGGCATTTAGTAAAAACCTATACGGTGACGAGAACAAAGCAAATCCATATAACTATGGACATATGCCAGAAGTTATTGTCAATAAAGATGGTACAGGCAGTATTATCAAGCACTACTGTATGGGACGTATTTCACACGAGCTCATTCAGGTCATGCCAGACCAACGTACAGCATTGATGGGTGATGACTATACCAATGGTGGTCTATTCATGTTTGTTGCTGATAAAGAGAAAGACTTATCAGCAGGTAATCTGTATGTTGCGAAATACACGACTAAACTAGATGAAATTTCAACTGCGACAATGAAGTGGATTCATTTAGGTCATGCAACAAGTAAAGAGATTGAAGACCTCGTTAAAAATGGTATTAAACCTGAAGACATCATGGAAAGTACGACTGTTAATCCTAATGATGCCAGCTTTACTGAGATTGTTTTAAATAAAATCAAACTCTGGGTAAAAGTAAAACCGGGTATGGAAAAAGCAGCAGCATTCTTAGAAACTCATCGTTATGCTGCACTTAAAGGTGCAAGTATGGCCTTTACCAAAATGGAAGGCACAACGGTCAATATCAAAGACAAAGTTGCTTATTCTGCTTTGGCCAATATTCAAGATTCAATGGTTAAAAATGGTAAGGGGTGGGTTGAAGCGCACAATGTTGCTTTTGCTAACACCATTAAAGCAGGCGGGATCATGGCACATGATCTAAAAGGTGGCATATTTGACGATAAAAACTCAGCAATTCGTAGTGAGTGGGTTCCATATCAATCAAATATGTTGTTGATGGGTCAAGATATTCCGGCTGAGACTGATCCGCTGAATATTGGTAACACGGCGCATCCAGACAAAATTGCCAGCGCAGACAACTTAAAGTTCTCTGAAACATTGCGTACCCTATTTATTGGTGAGGACAGTGGTAACCACGTCAATAACTACTTATGGGCTTATAACGTAGACAGTAAAAAACTAGATCGTTTATTGTCTTGTCCAGCAGGGGCAGAGTCTACAGGCTTACATGCAGTTGACTCGATCAATGGTTGGACCTATATCATGAGTAACTTCCAGCATCCAGGTGATTGGACTGGTTTACATAACAAGGTACAAGATAAACTTGATCCACTCATCCGCTCAAACTTTAATGATCGTTTCGCGGCTGAAGTGGGTTATTTGACTGCTGAACCTATCGCACCATCGCTTGAACATAAAGCAACTAAGTAATATTTTTAGAATAAAGAATCCCCCTGTTTGAGTGTTCATCAGGGGGATTTTTCAATTTGAAATAACTCGATAAAAGCATGAAGTAAAGCTGAAGGATGGTGTGGTTGCCATAACATAGAAATATTTTGACTCAATGCTGGGATTGCAGACGTATAGAGCTGACGCCGTCGTGCTTCTATTAAATATGTGGACGGAATAATACTAAAACCTACACCCTGTTGTATGGCATCTAAAATATGACCATAGCACTGCAGTTGACAGTGGCGTTGATATTCAATGTGTTGTTGTTCTAACCAGTCATGTTGGAGTGCTTGTTGTTGATTGGATTGCTGACAGCTCAATAAAGTATCAGTGTAAGCATGCTGTTGTGGCTCGATAAGCTGTTCTGTTCGACTGACGAAGTAGTATGTTTCAGTGGCGATTTTTTGCGAGACTAAGGTGTTTTGTTGGATGGGATGATCGATAACGATGAGATCAACTTCGGCATTTTGTAATTTATTGAGTAGGTCCTCAGTACTGGCGCTAAGAAGATGTATTTGTGCAGTTGTTTGTTGCTGCAAAAAAGTGAGACTTTGCGGTTGAATATAGTGTTCGAACAGTGTGCTCAACCCACCAATTTTTAATGTCCCTATAGGGTGTGGTTGGCGAAATAGATTTTGACATTGTCGAGTTTGTTCGAGAATCGCCTTGGCCTTGAAATAAAATGCTCGACCTTCGGGGGTAATATTGAGTTTACGATGTTCACGAAAAAATAAGGCAACATTTAAACTTTGCTCTAAATCTTTAATACGTGAAGTAATATTAGATGGTACACAGTACATCTTCTCGGCAGCAGCATAGATTGTGCCTTCTTCAACTAAAGCACAGAAGATAGCGAGCTGGGAAAATTTTAAAGCCATAATACTGTTGCAGCCTATACCTGAAGCAAGGCCTCAATCTAGCTTGAACCGTCTGTGTGGCACTGTTAGTTTTTAGCTCGAATTGGCGTGGTTTTTGAAAATCTTGTAGAGGAATAGCTTGTGGCGTGTCATTCACGTTAAAGCTGTATGTCACATCGTTATCAGACGATGGCTAATTGAGTGTGCTCTTATCTAGAATGATAAAACAATCAATTCGTTAAATTATAAATTAAGCTGTGGCTTTTGCTTAACCAGATACTCAAGTCAGACAGAACTCGCTGTGAATACTCAGAAACGATGGCAACTAGAACGTTGCATTAGGGAAGTCTCACCTCTGAAGAATAACTTTAAGCAGAGGTGAGAAAAACTTGAATTTAGTGGCTACGGTTAGCTTTTTCAATCAGACCTGAGAGGCCTTGACGACGTGCTAATTCGTCTAAAATAATTTGTGGTTCAAGATCAAAATAACCCATCATCACAATGCAGTGGAACCAAAGATCTGCGATTTCATAAATCAAATCATTTTTGTGGTCAGCATTTTTTTCATGTTGGTATTCTTTTGCCGCCAAAATGAGTTCTACGCTTTCTTCACCGACCTTTTCAAGGATTTTATTTAAGCCTTTGTGATAAAGCTTGGCCACATAAGATGAGTCTGGATTAGCTTGCTTACGTTCGCTCATCATTTTGCCTAAGTAGTCGAGAACTTCAACAGCTTCGGCTTTAGTCGTTGAGCTTTGCATTGCAAGCGTATGGGGATTTGTTGATTTCTCAGCATATATTTGTTCAGGATCTTTAATTTGAGCATCGACAATCTCCCAACCCTGTGGGGTGAGCTTGCGATAGAAACATGAGTGACGACCTGTATGACAGGCAATACCACCATGTTGTTCAACCTGTAATACGATTACGTCTGCATCACAGTCTAGACGAATTTCATGAACTGTTTGGAAGTGACCAGATTCTTCACCTTTATGCCATAGCTTCGAGCGTGAACGGGAAAAATAGACCGCTTGATTTTTTTCAGCTGTGAGCTGTAATGCTTCACGGTTCATCCAAGCGACCATCAGAACTCGCCCAGTATGATGCTCTTGAGCAATTGCAGGGATTAAACCTTGTGAGTTAAATTTTACTTCATCAAGCCATTGCAGATTGTTCATAGAAATGTCACCAAAAAAATTGATAAAAAGCGGTATCCGATTACACCAGTGTTCAAGTGTAAGGCAAAGTGTTGTATTTACCCAACCAATTTTGCGTGGAACTTAAAGCGCTTGCAACCGTTCAGCAAATTTTTGTTGATGTTGTAGTTGTAAAAACTCATCACCCATACGTTGGCTTTCAGCAATACATTGTTTCCATAACTGAATACGTTTCTGCCTTGTCAGCCCTTTTTGAGTAAAGTCTTTACGGTCTGGTAGACGTCCAAGTGGTAATTGTTTGAGATATTCAGCTGATGGTGAAAGTAATAATGTGCGCGCATGGTGATTTGGGTTGGCCTGTCGTGATTTCCACATTTTATCGAACCAACCGGGCACAATTTGAGTGCTAAAGTGTGGATAGAGCACAATGCCTTGGCTATGAAAGTCTAGATCGAGATGGTAGTCAATCAGCCCACCATCGCGATAACTGCCTGCTGGTGCGCCAGGAATATGACGGACCGCATTCATAACCCCAGGGATTGATGCAGAAGCCATTAACCATGCTTGCAAATTGTCATGATTGAGTGTCTGGTAGTGGGTTTCAAAATCATCAGGTGTAAGCCTAAATTGTTGCTCATGTGCAGGCTGACTAATAACGCGTTGCATAAAGTGTTGGCAATGTTTACGTGCGACAGCATTGCTACCGACAATTCCCGCAATTGAAGTGAGCAGGGCAAGATTTTGATCACTTTGAAAGAGGTGACGGGCTTTGGCTGAAATTACCGTAAGATGATAATCTGGATGCTGTAAGAGTTGATCGGCACGGTCTGCAAGCAAGTCAGTCAGCATTTGCGCACAAATTTGACTGATTTCCTGACGTTTGGCTTTGACTGGGAAATCTAGGTGGGTATAGAGTTCAGCGAGACGTTCAGTCCCTTCTTGCGCTCCCCAAGCCAATATACTTGCAAAGCGCCAACTGCCAATCGATGAACCAATTAGAGTACGACGGCGCGGACTTTGGGGTAAAAAATCTGTGAAAATAGCACGATCCAAGCCCTGTAGCCCTAAGCCTTTAGGACCGCCCGCAGCACCAGGGATGACATCAACGTGTTCAGCGTATAAACCATTTTGTTGAATGAGACGTGCTGCTGTTGAACCGGCACGGATGTCCAGAGCTGGTGGGGATTTTTGCAAGATTTGGAACATGATACATCACTTTAAAAAGAATCCGTATGCATGTTAACAAAGCACTTTATGCTCACAATGGCGAAAAACAACGCTGGGTGACTGAACAGTCAAATCTTTATAAATGAATGTTTTAAATCCATTTTTTCCATCTAAAGTAAACAATAGGGCCAACAAAAAAGATCACCAAAATCGAGATGACGACCATAAAGCTGGTTGCACCATGGGCAAAAGGCAAAATCTCAGTGTTCATACCATAGATACTGGCAACCAGCATCGGCGGGGCTAACATACTCGGTAAAATGGAGAAGCGACGAATCGTATCATTCTGTTCGGTATTAATAAATCCAGAGGTGGTGTCGAGCAAGAAGCGTACTTTTTGAAATAAGAAAGCGTCATGTTCAACTAAAGAGCGTACATCCTCACTCAATTCTCGAATATCCGCATCATAGATATGACTACCCAGCGCACGTGGGCGAGATAAAAAGGTGAGCACCCGACGTAGATCGATCAGACAGAGCTGTGCTTTACCTAACATATCTTCTTTTTGTGCTAAACGGGTAATCATGTCGTCTAAGTCTAAGATTTGCTCACGATGACGGTTGTTCAATACTTCGGTGGAGTAGATTTCTAAATCTTTGTGAATGTCTTCTAAAATATCTGATAATTCATCTAATTTGGCTTCAAGTAAACCTAAAAGCAACCAGACAGGATCTTTATAATCCATATCATAATCATTGCGTCGAGTACGGGCACGAAATGCACGGAAGGCTACAAGTTTTTCACCTCTTAAGGTAAACAAACGATCCTTATGTAAGATAAATGCAACTGTTTGCACTGTAGCTAACATATTGCTATGGTCTTCACTATCGGTATCAACTTGATAGTTTTTATTTTTCGTTAGAAAATACGTGCTGATATGCAAAATACCATCATCATCACGATAAAAACGTGCTGAGGATGAAATATCTTCAAGGGATTTGAGCGTTGGCAAATTTTGTTGATAAGCATCTAAGACCCATTGTTGTTCTTCTTGTGTAGGCGCAATTAAGTCCACCCATACTAATTCTGGGTGTAAGTCAAAGCCGCCATTTATGGTGGCATCTACTAGACTACCGCGTTCAGTGGCATAAAAGGCTTCGAGCATAGTGGCTTCTCTCCCCAGCGCAGTATTGGTTCTTAATGGGACGAGTGTATTTTAGACAAGGAATTGCCTAAAAGCACAAATTGTATCGTTAAATGATTAAAAAATTTGCATGCTTGATAATTTTTCAACATAACATCTCGAAAAGGTAGTGATTTATGAAGTCTATTGCAGTTTACTGCGGCTCTTCTTTTGGTTCAGCAACTGAGTTTACTGTACAAGCAAGACAAACTGGTGAAATGATCGCAAAGCAAGGTAAAACCTTAGTTTATGGTGGTGGTCGTTCAGGTTTGATGGGAGTGGTTGCTGATAGTGCCTTAGCTGCTGGTGGTCAAGTGATTGGTGTTATTCCCAAACATTTGGTAGATGCTGAGCTGGCTCATCCAGATTTGACTGAACTTTATGTGGTGGATGATATGCATCAGCGTAAAACAAAAATGTCTGAGCTATCTGATGGTTTTATCGCTATGCCAGGTGGTGCAGGAACTTTAGAAGAGATATTTGAGCAATGGACTTGGGCACAACTTGGAATTCATTTAAAACCATGTGCTTTTTTAAACGTTGATGGTTTTTATGATGATTTAATTCGTTTCATTCAACTGACAGCTGAGAAAGAGTTTACTAAACAGCGGTTTGTAGATCATTTGATTTGTGCTGAGCACGTAGAAGATATCTTATCTGCATTTGATCGTTTTGTTGCACCTGAGCCAAAATGGGGACAACAAGAACGCCCACAATATTCGACGGCGAACTGATGAAGACAATTACTGTTGCAGCAGCAGTCATTAGTAATGCTGTTGGGCAATTACTTTTGGTGCGCAAACATAAAACACAATACTTTATGCAAGTTGGTGGCAAATTAGAGCTTGGCGAGTCTTCGCAGCAAACAATGCTGCGCGAGATTGCAGAAGAGATTGGAGTGCAGGCTGAAATTGAACAATTTATTGGTCGCTTTGAAACACCAGCTGCCAATGAGGCCGATCATCTGCTAGTCAGTTATCTTTATCAAGTCCGTTTGATGGGCACACCAAAGATTGCCGCTGAAATTGCTGAAATGCAGTGGATAGATTTAGATGAGCAAGAGCTTCCTTTAGCTCCCTTGACCAAACAGATCGTAATCCCTTGGTATCGTCAACACACACAGACCGTGTAGCATCTTTTGATGCCAAGGATAGATGTCTAAGTCGATGTACAGTTAAAGCTTTAGGGTTTAACCGTACATCGACTTAGCGTATTTTAGGACTCGCAACAGCGATGCAGGCCAATTCAATTTGAGTGCAGCCTAAGCGTTGCAGTGCCTGCTGCATGGCCGCAAAGGAACTTCCGGTGGTCACCACATCATCTAAAACCAGTACACGTTGATAGCGTCGATATTCACTGGCCTTAATTTGAAACTGCTTGTCGATTGCTTGCAATCGTTCTAGGCGGGATAAACCTTTTTGTGAATGTTGTGCTGTTCGAATGACCGGTTGCCACAGTGCAAGCTGATGTTGGGCTGCGATAGATTGAGCAATAATTTGCATTTGATTGTAGCCACGTTGTACTAAGCGTTGTCGTGAAATAGGCATGGCAACGACTGCATCGACTTGAGGCAAAGCCAAGTGAAGTAAACAGTGTTTCAATACAGTTTGATAGTGTAGCTGCTGTTCATATTTGTATTGATGAATAATACGATCAATCGGAAAACGATAACAACACGCCGCTAAAATACGACAATGTCGTCGCTGTATATATTGATTAAACCACGGTAAGTCATGCCAACAGTCATGGCAAAGAGAGTGAGCTTGTTGCGGGTCTAGTCCGCAAAGTTGACAAGGCATCAACCCTTTAAATTTGCTGATGAGATGATTGAGAGATTTTGCGAGCATTTTTATATCTCAAATGTCTTTTTATTTTTGATTTGTTTGATGGGTAGGCGCCGAATAAACTTAAATTATGCTGCGCTATTGCTAGCGCTAAAACTGTTCTGTTTATGTCAAATAAGACTAAAGGAATATTTTTGATGCCAAGAGTTAAAAGCAACTTTAAAAAAATGCAGCGCAAAAAAAGGTTTGTTAGTTTAATATCCATAATCTACTTATGAATGCCAGATCGATCAAGACAACTAGAGTATGCAGAGAACAATATTTAAATCGTTAGTGATCATATGCTTATATACATTGACTCAATACAGTATCGCTGCTCCAGATTGGGAAGTAGTTGAACTCCAGCATAAAGCACGTAAAGGCAGTCTGTCGGCACAGTTTGATTTAGCTGGACGTTATTACACGGGTAATGGTGTAAAGCAGAACTATACGCAGGCACTGAAGTGGTTTGAAAAGGCTGCAGTAAAGGATGATGCGATAGCTTTATTGAACCTTGGACTGATGTATCAGCAAGGTCAAGGTGCTGCTGTGGATTATGTTAAGGCTCGATATTACTTACAAAAGTCTGTGGATCAAGGCGAACGTGAAGCAATGCGCGCTTTGGCCTATCTGTATGAGGAAGGCATGGGGGGTGGTAAAGACATTCCTAAAGCAATTTCCTTACTAGAAAAATCTGCAGAATTGGGCTCCAATGATGCACGTCTAAAGCTCGGTTTTCTTTATGATCAGGGGCGAGAGGTCAAGCAGGATTATCAAAAGGCCTTTTATTGGTATAAGCAAGCTGCCGAAAATGGTGAAGCTATAGCTAAGTATAATCTTGGTGTGATGTATCAAGATGGCATGGGTCTAGAAAAAAATCCTGAAATTTCTAATCAATGGTATCTGGCAGCTGCAAAACAAGGAAATAAAGATGCCCAGTTAAACCTCGGTCTAAATGCTTGTTATGGCAAAAATGGCTTTAGTCCCAATCGAGCTAAAGCTCAACAGTGGTTGCAGCAAGCGGCAGATCAGGGCGATTCTGATGCACAAAAACTGGTCAAAGAATTACAGCGCAATATCAAGTTATGTACTGATCAGCCCTAAGCCATGACATAGCCTTAAATTACTGAGCTAAAGAGCAATATCATTATGCAATATAACAAACTTGTTCCTGAATTGATTGTGAGTGATCTGGTTGCTAGTCGACGTTTTTGGATCGATTATCTGGGGTTTGATTTAAGTTATGAGCGAGTGGAAGAGGGGTTTGTCTATCTGGATTTAGCCGGTGTACAGTTTATGCTAGAGCAAGTTCAGGAAGATCAATGGGTGACGGCTGAGTTGAGTGTACCTTTTGGACGAGGGATTAATTTTCAAATGGAAGTGACAGCTTTAGCACCTATACTGTCACGTTTGGCACAAGCCAATTGGCCTTTATTTGCAGAGCCTGAAGAGCGTTGGTATCGTGCGGACCATATCGAACATGGTCAACGACAGTTTCTGGTTCAAGATCCTGATGGTTACTTATTACGCTTGGTCGAAGTACTGGGTGAGCGGCCGATTTCTGCTTCACCTTCTCCCTAATAAGAGAAGGAATAAAGCAATTAAACATAAGCATAACGTGGGGCTTGAGGCAGCCAACGTTGTAGTAGCGCTTCAACCTGATCAGGGTGTTCAGCTAAGATTTTGCCTGCAACTTGATGTGCTTGATCAAGCAGGTGCTGATCACGTTCAAGCTTCGCAACTCTAAACCCTAAATCCCCAGTTTGCTTGGTTCCAAGTAATTCACCCGGCCCTCGAATCTCTAGATCTTTTTCTGCAATTACAAAACCGTCATTACTTTCGCGCAAAATGCGTAAGCGTTCTTGGCCATTCTGCGATAAAGGATGTTTGTAGAGTAGAGCGCAGAAGCTGGCCTGCGCACCTCGTCCAACACGGCCACGTAATTGGTGGAGCTGTGATAGACCGAGGCGCTCTGCATTTTCAATTACCATAATAGAAGCATTAGGAACATCTACACCCACTTCGATCACAGTGGTTGCAATCAACAGCTGAAGTTGATTGTCTTTAAACTGTTGCATGACATTTTGTTTATCATCCGCTTTCATTTTGCCATGGACTAAGCCAATTTTTAACTCAGGAAAACGCGTTTGAATATCTTGAAAAGTGGCCTCAGCGGCTTGAGCATCTAAGGTTTCGGATTGTTCAACCAAGGTGCAAACCCAATAAGCTTGTTTACCTTCGCTACAGTTAGTGGCGATACGTGCCAATACCTCTTCACGACGATCTAAAGGAATCGTTACGGTTTGAATCGGTGTACGACCCGGTGGCAACTCATCAATGACGGAAGTATCTAAGTCACCATAAGCAGACATAGCCAACGTTCGAGGAATTGGGGTTGCAGTCATGACAAGCTGATGTGGCGTGGTGTTGTCCTGTCCTTTGTTACGCAGTGCCAAACGTTGATCTACACCAAAGCGATGTTGTTCATCAATGATGACCAGTCCTAACTTGCGAAACTCAACATGTTCTTGGAAGAGGGCATGTGTACCGACAACAAGTTGTGCATCACCTGTTTTAATTTGTGTTTCTGCTTCAGCGCGTTGTTTTGCTTTTTGCTTCCCAGCTAACCAAACAACATTTAGCCCTAAGGGTTCAAACCACTTTTTAAAATTAAGATAATGCTGCTCAGCTAAAATCTCAGTAGGCGCCATCAAAGCCACTTGCCAATTTTCCTCTAAAGCATGACAAGCCGCGACTCCAGCGACTAAAGTTTTTCCAGCACCAACATCACCTTGTACCAAACGTAACATCGGTTTGTTTTGTGAAAGATCATGTGCAATCTCTTGACTGACTCGCTTTTGAGCTCCAGTCATTTCAAAAGGTAAGCTTTTTAATAATTGTCGACTAAATTTTTTACTAGGTGCAAAAGCAGGTGCTTGAATATGTTGAATATAAGCACGACGTGTCAAAAGGCTGAGTTGGTGAGCAACAAGTTCTTCAAAGATTAAACGTTGTTGAGCAGGGTGTACTGCTTGTGCCAGTTGTAACATATTGGCATCAACAGGGGGGTGATGAATATAGTGCAGAGCTTGTTTGAGCGCATATCCATTGCAATAACGCTGTGGTAATAACTCATCAAGTTCATGGCTATATTGTTCGAGTGCTTGGTCGATATAACTTCGCAGTTTCGGTTGTGTTAAACCTTCTGTACAAGGGTAAATTGCCGTGAGCTGCGTATCTGGCAAGGGCGTATGTGCAGTTATGAGTTGTATTTCTGGATGATACATTTCTAAACCACGCGCACCAACACGAACCTCTCCAAATACGCGCAAACGATTACCTACTTTTGCGCGCTCAGTGAGTGCTTGATAGACATGATAAAAACGTAAAGTGATGCTACCAAATTCGTCTTGTAGCGCAACTGCCATCGACTTACGTTTTCCTGGTGGAAAGTCTGTAGATTTAACAATCCCTTCAAGCAGATAACTACGACCAACTTGAAGCTGGTTCATGGCAATAATCGTGCTACGATCTTCGTAGTCACGGGGTAGATGAAACAGTAAGTCATCTGTGTTAAATATATGCAGCTTTTCAAGTAAAGCTGCAGAGGCTGAACCAACGCCTTTTAATTGATGGACTGCTGCCATGTCCTCTCATCTTCGTATGTCATTTAGGGAATGCAATGCATATATTATTTATCGGTTATGGTAAAACATCACAACGCGTTGCCAAACATCTTATTAGGCAAGGCCATCAAATTAGCACAATCAGCCGTAGCCCGAAAGCTGAAGATACAGCAAATCATCTGATTCAAGATGTCCATTCACTTGATTTAACCGAACTTTCACCCATAGATGCAGTTTATGTATTACTGACCCCAGCCGATTCAAGTGCAGAGGCCTATCAGCACTGCTTTGTTGAGAGTGTTGAACCTATCGTCACTGCATTGGCATCACACCCAGTACAACGAGTCATTGTCGTTTCATCTACACGCGTATATGGTGAAAATCAGGGCGGGATGATCGATGATGATACGATTGCTGTGCCTATAGACCAGCAAGGGCAAATTTTACTGAACATGGAGCAAGCTTGGCAGCGGGCTTACCCAGAGCGAAGCATTATTGTTCGTCCGAGTGGGATCTACGGAAGCTCTATTCAACGTATGCTGAAACTGGCCGAGACGACCCAACATTATCCCAATATTCATTGGTCAAACCGAATTCATATTGAAGATTTAGCTGCATTTCTTGCGTATTTACTTCACGTGGAACCCTTTGCAGCAAGTTATATTGCCTCTAATCAGCAGCCCATGCCATTACATCAAATCATTCAATGGTTTCAACAACAATTGGCACAACCACTGCTGGTCTTAGACAGCGAGATCTATAGTGGTAAAAAGATCTATGCGACACGGTTACGTGACCTAGGTTTTAAACTTGAGCATAACGATTGTTTTGCTGACTATCAGGCAGCAATTGCGCTGTAGATCATCTATTGATAAACATGAGCGCAAAAAGTACTCATGTTTATCAAAGAATTATGGGTGAGACTCAGTGCATCACAAGTTGTTTTTTTAATGAATTAAATATCTATTTTCTTAAATAAAAAGAAAGGGATATGACGAATTATTAGCATAATCAACCTCCATTTGCTAGGGGTGTAAAGTATTGGTTTTCCCACTTCAATGGCTTCAATAATGTCTTTGGCCACATCTTCGACTGGAGCGAGTTGAGCAGTATGGGCAAGTTCAGCGGTCATTGCTGTAGCAGTGGGGCCGGGTTTAATTAAAATCGCTTGTACTACGCTGTGTGATAACGCGAGGCGATGTTGTAGGCCTTGCATATACTTGTCGATCATTGCCTTTGCTGCACCGTAAATATAATTAGAGCGACGACCTCGGTCACCTGCAACTGAACCAATGACAGCCAGTTTGCCATGATTGTTTTCAATCATATGTTTGGCAATCGTCTCAGCAAAGAGTAATGGTGAAATCGCATTAATCTGCATTGCTTGTTGGCATAGCTTGAGATCTGTCTGGCATTGTTCTTGGTTGGGGAGTACGCCGTGAGCGATAAGTGCAATATCAATGATGCTGTGCTGGTAGAGCGTATTGATATATTGCTCAATAGCATGGGCATCTAAAAAGTCGAGTGTTTTAAGCTGTAATTCTGCTTTGGGGTATCTGACTTTGAGATCTTGACACAGACGTTGTAGTTTCTCTGGATTACGTCCACACAAAATGATTTCACAATCGTATTGTTTTAACCATTGCCGAGCACAATGTTCCGCGATTGTAGATGTGCCGCCTACAATTAATATTTTTAACTTTTGTGACATTTAACTACCTAATAAACGACGAGACATTTCTGAACTCATGCCTGGATCTCTATATTTTAAAAACTCATGAAAGCGTGGGTAACCTGATTCAAATAAAGCACGAGGCATGCGCGTGTCTTTGGCGAGATAAAGTCGGCCTTGAGCTTCTGTAACGATGTGATCAAGTTCATTGAAAAGTTTTAAAGTTTTTGTACCCCGATTGGGAAAATCTAGCGCTAAGGTCACACCAGCACGTGGAAAACTGAGTAATCCTCCAGATTCGTGTTCACCAAATATTTTGAGCACTGCTAAAAATGAACCTTCACCTGATTTTTTGATTACTTTTAACATTTCATGGGTTGCTTCTTTAGCGACTTCACGCGGGACGACACTTTGGTATTGGTAGAACCCTTTTTTCCCATAGATTTTATTCCATTGCTGTATGGCATCTAGCGGGTAGAAAAATTTTTCATAATGAATGAATTTAGGCTGACGCTTGAGAGCGTTGGCATAAAAATAAGCAAAATTGAATACCGGTAAACTCAACCGATTGACCATAGAAAATGCAGGGGTTATTGGAAAGCTACGATCTTGAATGATTGGTATGCGTTTATGCTGCGGATTCTTTAAGTTGCCACGTATAAACAGACCATGAGCATCTTTTCCACGTATACAGTCAATCCAAGAGACATTGTGTTCCCAAGCAGCTTCTGAGGTATCAGATAAGGCAAAGAAGTCGTCTAAATGATTATAGGGAATTGTTTCAGCATGGACCCAAGGGCCTTCTACAGCACGAAGTTGGATGATTGCTTCAACTATAATGCCTGTTAAACCAATCCCTCCCAATGTTGCAAAGAACCACTCAGCATTGTTGGTTCTGGAACATTCAATTGTTTCTCCAGTAGTACGCACGATTTTAATCGAAATGAGATGGTCGCCAAATGAACCATAGCGATGATGATTTTTTCCATGCACATCATTTGCAATTGCACCGCCTACAGTAATCATTTGAGTTCCGGGGCTAACCGGAAGCATCCAGCCTTGAGGGATTAAACAGCGATGAATTTCTTGCAAGCTCACACCTGCCTCACAATGTAATATGCCAGTAGATGAATCAAAAGAAATTAGATGATCTAAATGAGTTGTTAACCATAAGGTACGATCTCTATTTAATGCGACATCACCATAACTACGACCCATACCATGTGAAATACCTAGATTTAAATTTGAGCTTATTTGATTAATAACGCTGTTTGGTGTGCTAAGTTGAATTATATTATGTTTATGATTTGTTAATCTTCCCCATGATTGAATTTTATTCATATAAATAAACCGATTGAAAAACAAATAATTTATCTAGAAAGTATTTTAAAATATAGCCAATTATTAAACCAATTATGCCTCCTAAATATCGCATTGCATCACTTTGATATATAATGTGGAAACCAAGCTCGAAACTTAAGAATATAAGTGTAGTAAGTATTCCCATGATTAAGTACAGTATAAATGTTCGGGTTTCATGTTTTAAGTTTTTAGTTTGGTATTTAAAAATAAACTTTTTATCTAACAGGTATTTAATTATAAGACCTGTGGCGGTTCCCATAATAATTGAGATCTGAATGTGGAGTAATCCAGTATAAAAGTAAATAGAAACAACCTGTGTAAATATATTTGTGATTGTGGCTACTAGGGCAAATAACCCGTAGCATGTCGCAATTTTAATTGAATTAATCATTTTGTAGTTTAAGAGTTTTATGAAACGGATACATAATATAGTACAGAAAAGTTCTTTTCTAGTAGAGCTTAATGGATTAACAAAACTAGTAAGAATGAAGCAATGGGTGAAGAATTTTTTTGTTTTAGCGCCATTAGTTTTCTCTAATCAGTTTTTAAATATTAATGCTGTTATTTCTGCATTATTTGCATTTTTATTATTTTGTTTGGCAGCTTCTGCTGTATATATTGTTAATGATCTCAAAGATATTGAAAAAGATAGAGCTCATCCACAAAAATCTATACATCGTCCACTTGCTTCGGGTATGGTCAGCCCAATGAGTGCAGTTGTATTATTAGTTTTGATTTATATGCTATTGGCTTTGGCATGGTTTTATTTTCCTAAAATTATTTATGTGATTTTTTTATATTTATTACTAAATTTTGCTTATACCTTTAAATTGAAGCATGAGCCTGTCATTGAAATATTTGTCATTGCACTCGGATTTGTACTGCGTGTTTATGCTGGTGCTGTTGCCTTGAGTGTGCCAGTGTCACATTGGATGTTTATTACAACTTTAAGTATCTCTTTGTATTTAGCATCGATTAAACGCCGTCAAGAACTGGTGGGAAGTGGGGTTAAGGGGCGTGGTGTACTTGAGTATTATTCCGTCTCATTAATCGATCGCTTTGCAGAAATGTCTGCGATTAGCTCAATTGTGTTCTACAGCCTTTATGTGATGCAAGTTCAACCCAAATTAATTATGAGCATACCTTTCGTTATGTTCGGCCTATTTCGCTATTGGTTTATCGTTGAAACCTTAAAAGGTGGAGAGTCTCCAACAGATGTGCTTTTACAGGATTGGCAAATTATCCTGACTGTCCTTCTGTGGGTTGGCATTTGCGCTTGGGTTTTATTGGATATTTAATTTTTTTTGGAAATTTTTGTGAAGAATAATACTTATTTGATCACACCATTGTTGGCGTGGTTTGTAGCAGGATGTTTAAAGTTTTTAATTAATTCAATTAGAACAAAAAAAATCGCATTTGCTTTAATTGGTTACGGTGGACTACCCAGTAATCATAGTGCAATCGTTAGCAGTATGGTGGCTTTAATTGCCTTAAATGATGGTATCAATGTCCCTGCTTTCGGCGTGGCATTCACCCTCGCATTTATCGTGCTATTAGATGCAAATAGTTTAAGACAAGCAGTAGGTCAGCATGCGGTCATCATTAATCGATTAACGCAACAAGATCCTGAAGTGAGGGTGCTTCGTGAGCGGATGGGGCATAACAAAATTGAAATTTTGGCAGGGATCATGGTCGGTATCTCGGTTGCTTTTATGATTTATAGTTTTTCTTTGGGTATATAAATGAGATTATCTATAAGTGCTCTTAAACTTCCGATGTTTTTGTTTTCTGTACTCTTGGTGATTGTTTTTATTCATAGTAATAGCTTTAATTTTGATTTTAGAATAGGTGTTGATGAGTATTTATATACTTCATGGCTATTTAACTATGATCATGGTTTTATGCGCAGAGCTTTCCTTGGAGAGGTCATTTCTTTTTTTAATATTGGAAATGATTATAAAACAATTCGATTTATTGCTTTAGTAAATTATCTTATTTTATTTTCCTTATTTTGTTTTTTGTTATTAAAGTCACTAAAAAAAATACAAATAGAAAACTTGTATTTGTATATGGCTTGTATTTTGTGTTTTTCATTTTTAACATCACAGTGGTTATTGGAGTTGGGGAGGTTTGATCAGGTTGTTCAGATATTTAGTCTGATTACTTTAACTGTGATTCTGAAAAGTAAAAATTCAATTTTATCTTTTCTCTGTATTTTTATTTTTATTCTATTTTCTGCTTTAATCCATGAAGCATCATTGATTATATTTATGCCCACTCTAATTTTGATTTTTTATATGGAATTTAGAAGGAAAGGGTTGTTAATATTTTTAATTATTACGCTATTGCTCTCAATTATATTGATTGTGAAATTTGGTCAAATTTCAACAGTGCAATCAAATAAAATTATAGAGTTTTATGAGGGAAATAAAAAACTTAATTTATATGCAGTAAGGACAACGATGCTCAGTGTGTGGGACAATGTTTTATCGAGTTATTATTCATTGCTTGATAATAAAACATATGTACCTATTTTTTTGAGTTTGATATTTGTTTATCCTGTTTTGGATTTTTTTAAACAAGTTTTTTATAAGAAAATAAATATATTCGTTATTTTTTCGGTATCTACTCCTATCATATTGTCGCTGATTGCTTTTGATTATTATCGTTGGATTGCACTGGTTATTTTTAACATCACTGTTGTCATTTTTTACTTAATAAACTCTGAGCAAGTAAACACGACAGATGCTAAGCATTATCTTGAGAGACACAAGAGATTTTTTATTGCATATGCGCTGATTTGCTTAGTGGTGGGTCCATTTGGTGTAGTGAGATTTTTACCCAATATATATAACGTTAATGCTGGTGGTTTATCGACATCACAGCTGCCCACTGAGATTTTACTAAAGCTTAATTTGGAGCCTTCTACGAAGGGTCAACTTTTTACAGTCAACGTAGATAATGCTGGCTGGATTATGGAAACTAATTTCATTCAAGATCAACATATAGAAAAGGCCATGAAATGGTATGAAATAGAGTCAGCACTGGGCAATCCTCAGGCCAAGAATAATTTGGCTTTGATATATACACGAGGTGGTCTAATTCAAATTGACTATAAAAAAGCTTTGGCGTTATTTATGTCCATTGACCCAATAAAATATCCATATGCAAGCAATAATCTAGGCGTGATGTATGCCAATGGTTTTGGTGTTGAAGCGAATGGAAAGTTGGCATTGTCTTATTATCTTCAAGCCGCTAAGCAAGGAGATCCGGCTGCAATGTATAATATTGGAGTAAGCTATCTACGTGGATTAAATGGCTTAGATAAAGACCGAGTTGATGCTCAGCTTTGGTTTAAAAAAGCTGCATCTTTAGGATATAAACCAGCAGTCAATAAAGTGAAAACATAATATTTAAAGCGAGCAAAATGATTTTGCTCGCTTTATGACTTAGGCTTGATAGTCCATTAACTGTTTTAAATCGATACCTGCACCACCACAAACAATGACTAAAACGCGATCGGTCGGTTTAAATTGAATTTTTTGTTGATAAAGCACAGACAAAGACGCACCACAGGCAGGTTCAACCAGTATACGTTGGTCATCTAGAAATGCTAAACAGCTTGTAACGGTGTCTTGGTCAGTTACTTTTAAACTGTGTACATCATGATTTTGGCTCAGTTCAAAAGCCTGCTTACACACTTGTCGGGCTGCTAAAGTTGTAGCTATGCCTGTAACTTGATCTAAGCTGACATGTTGGCCTGCCTGCATGGCAGCATGAAGTGATGCTGTACCTTCGGTTTCTACTGCATAAATTGGAATTGCCAATTGGTGGCGATCCAGACCTTGGATGACCCCTGACAGTAAGCTACCACCACCTACAGAGAGAACGACAGCATCAGGTGTTAGACCTTCTGCAATCACTTCATCAATCAGTTCAGCGACACCATCCCAAAGTAAGGGATCATCAAAAGGATGAATATAAACACTATCAGCATCAACTAAAGATAGTGCCAAGTTGTTAGCTTCCACCCAAGATGCACCATGGACAATCAGGTGCGCCCCTTGTTGTTCAATTAAGTCTCTTGCTTTGGCTGAGGTGGTTTCAGGAACAACAATGGTTGCTTTAAGGTTGAGCATGCGAGCGGCATAGGCCACTGCTATACCCGCGTTCCCGCCAGACGAGCAAATAAAATGTTGAGCACCTTGACGGGCATGACTTTCGCAAGCACGGCCAATACTTCTGAGTTTAAAAGAACCTGTCGGTTGACTCGATTCCATTTTTAACCAAACTTGACATTGATTGAGTTGGCTGAGTTTGCTGCTATAGAGCAGAGGTGTTTGGATACTGAGGGTCATAATGCTGGTGCAGAGGAAAGTAGAGGGTCAAGCAGCATGCCGTAATTATGATTCTTTGGTCAAGTGAAAAAGCTGTGGAATTGAACTTAAAACAATGCCTTACTCAATTGAGTAAGGCATTTCTTTGACTTATTTTTTCTTACGTTTTAAACGCTTTTTCGCATTTTGAGCAGCAAGTGCATCGAGTGCCTCTTTGAGTTCTTCATCAGTAAATGAAGTGATGTGTTGTAACATTTGTAAGGTGGCATCATCCAAAACTAAATTAGCGTACTTAGCAATATTACGGAATTCCTCATCAAAGATTAATCCACCATCTTCATTGGTACTAATATAGCCGCGCTGTGTTAATACTTTCATAAAGCTTTGAAATAATGCTTTATCAAAGAATTCAGGTGAGTTGAATTCATGTAATACCGACAGGCGTTGACCCAGTAAATGACTTAGTTCTTCAACCTGACGTGTAGAGATATTGCCAGGGCCACGTTGAGTAATCAGTGCAAGCATCATGCAATAGCGCTCTAAACTGTGAATCACAGGAGCAGCAAGCACAGCGAGCTGATTGTGATCTTCAGTATTGCGTACTGGGCTGTTGAGTAAACCATCAGCATCGATATCAATCAGTTTGGCTTTAGCCAGTGCTGTAACATATTGATTAATTTGCTCAGGTAATTCTTCATCTTGCCATTTTAAGAAGAGCTCAGCTTTTAAGAATGGATAGAGTGTGCAAATTACATTGATCAGATCTTTTTGAGAGATCTTACCATTGTGCTCAACCAAGGCAGCAATCAGTGACGGCAATATAAATGCATGTAAGATGTTATTACGGAAGTAGGTGAGTAATACTGCTTGACCATCTTCGATCGCAATAATATCACCAAGCACATGCGGAACACGTTTGATTAACTTGAGCTTTAAGCCATAGCGAATAATTTCTTTGCCTGACAATGGCGTCACTTGCATGCGTGCATCATAAGGTAGTGCTTGCAGTAAGTTGCGGTAAGTATCCAGCTGTTTAATGCAAATTTCTTCGTCCAAAGTATGTTTTGGCGTACCCAATAAGATCAACGATAACAGTGATACAGGGTTAATAACTGCTGCACGGTTAATATTTTCTAAGATCGCAACTGCTGAGCTATTTACAACATTTGAGATCTCAGGAGGAATAGGGTCATCGTTGTGCTCGATACGAAAATCTTGAGCATTATGCTGTTTGAGTAAGTCGTTGAGAAAGACTGGTTCGCCAAAGTTGACGTGCACTTTACCAAAGATACGTTCGATTTTACGTAGTGCTTTTACTAAACCAAAAATTGATTCTGCTTCTTTAGGTTTGCCTTGCATTTCACCTACATAGGTTGAGCCTTCCATAAGACGCTCGTAACCAATATAAGTTGGGACAAATACAATCGGCTTGGATTTGTTACCATTTCGTAAATGACTGTGAATGGTCATTGCCAACATACCTGTTTTCGGAGGTAAGAGGCGTCCAGTACGTGAACGGCCACCTTCAATAAAATATTCAAGTGGCGTATTACGTGACAAAATGCTGTATAGATATTCTTTAAATACTGCAGTATAGAGTGCATTACCGCGGAACGAACGACGAATAAAGAACGCGCCACCGCCACGAAGCAACTGTCCTACAAAGGGTAGGTTTAAGTTATCGCCAGCAGCGATGTAAGGCACCATCATTCCACGTCTAAAGATTACATAAGATAATAATAAATAATCAATATGGCTGCGGTGACACGGGGTGTAGACGATTTGATAATCTTTAGCGAGTTCACGCACCATGCTAAAGTTATGTACTTCGACACCATCATAGAGTTGAGTCCAAAGACGAGTCAAAGCCATTTCTGCAAAACGAACTGCTGAATACGAATAGTCAGAAGCAATTTCATTTACAAAACCGATGGCACGACGCTCTGCTTCAATTAAGCTGATTTTTGAACGTACACTTTCTTTGCGGATCGCATCTTGCACTTCTTCAGATTTAATCAAAGAATGCATAACATTACGTCGATCCGATAAATCAGGCCCAAGTACGACTTCACGCTGACGATCTAGATAGCTATTGAGTTGGCTGGTAATACAGGTTGCTGGTGATAGGTTTGGATGTTTTTCTGATGCTTCTGCAATGAGCGCTTGTAAAGACTGTGCAGGATGAAATTCTAAATATGATTGACGGCCGTGTAGACTAATATTCATTAACTGTTTGACTTTACTAGGTGTTGCCCAAGTATCAGTAAATAACAACTTAAATAATGAATCTTCTTTATCCGGTGAACGTCCCCAGAGCACGGTTACAGGTACCAACTCTACGTCACATTCTGGATGCTTTTGTAAAAACTCAATCAGACGCAGTAGGCGAGGTGGATAAGCATAAGGGGGTGGGTTAACAAGATTGGTTTCATCTTGATGTTGTAAAAATAACAAGGCAGTTTTTTCTTGATGTCCAGCAAGTTGAAATGGATCAAGTGCTGCTTGAAGTTTTAAACGACGTGTTTCGCCATCAACGACGAGTGCATTACTACGTGAATGATTTTGTAGTACATAGCAAACGACTTTTTGAATCGGAGCCTGCTCAGCATTTGTTGTTATAGGGGTTTCACTAGGAACTTCGCCCAGTACGTGTGGAGTCACGACGAGATCGAGGAGTTTACTGGAAAGACGGCGATAAATTTGACCAAAACTACTCTTGGACATATGGGCTCCTAGCGAATGATGCAACGAATTCAGTCATTATTAGGCAGTTATTTTTACTAAAATTTAAGCCTTGACCGGGATTCAATGTTGAGTCGGTCATATAAAAAACGTTGAATCTGCGTGGTAAGAAATAAAACTTGCAAGATTATATCAAATAACGATTATGACAATATAGTATGTCAAGAGCAGATTTCGTCAAACAGCTGTTATAGCGCTGTTTCAGTTACATGAAAAAATATGATTCATATAGGTGAGCAAATATCATTGTGACGAATATCTGGAAAAATTGTGCAAAAGCAATTGTAAATGAATGCGTATAATTAAAAAGCGTATTATTGCTAAGTAAGTCAAAAGGACATCAAGACCATATGAGTGATCTAACCCAAGAGCTGATTGAATTATTAACACTTGAAAAACTGGAAGAACATATCTTTCGTGGACAAAGTCGTAATTTGGTGGGTAAACGTGTTTTTGGTGGGCAAGTATTAGGTCAAGCTTTACGTGCAGCCTCTTATACGACTGACCGTCCAGCACATTCAATGCATGCTTATTTCTTATTTGGAGGTGATATTAATGCACCTATCATCTATGAAGTGCAAAAGCTGAGAGATGGTAAGAGCTTTTTAAGCCGTCAAGTCCATGCGATTCAACATGGTCGTATTATCTTTTCAGCCATGATTTCTTTTGCACATCCTGAGGCGGGGCTAGAATATCAAATAGATGCTCCACAGTATCCTGATCCAGAGCAATTGGTTCCAGAGCAAGATCTTAAATCAAATGTGATTGATTTCGTTCCAGAAAACCTACGTCCTGCATTTATGCGTCCACGCCAAGTGGAAATTCGTCCGATTAATGTGGCCAATCCTTTTCAGCCACAGCCAGAGGCACCATCGACAGCGCATTATCTACGAACTTATCAACCTATTCCTGCTGAACTGCAAGACGATGTTAGTTTACATCAAGCTATTGTCGCCTTTTATTCGGATTACACGCTTATGGGCACAGCAATTCGTCCACATGGTTTAAGTTATTTTTCATCGAGTTTGCAATGTGCCAGTATTGATCACGCAATCTACTTCCATAAGCCATTACGTGCAGATGACTGGATGTTGTATGACATGGAAGCCACGATTAGCGCCAGTTCTCGCGGCTTGAATTTTGGACGGATGTGGCAAAATGGTGAGTTGGTGTGTAGTACCACTCAAGAGGGCTTGATGCGTGTACGTGAGATTAATGCACCTTAATTAAAAATTAGGCTGCAATATCTCTGTATTGCAGCCTAAGCTTGATTTGATTCGGGCGTATTTATGCAACTTTTGGCAATGCGCGTTTTGCCGCAGGTGAGCGCTCTAAATAAGCCAAAGCATCTTCAGTTTTTGCCTCATGTACAGGATCATACCAAGGCATCAGATAGCCGAGCTGTTGTGAAACCAACCAAAGCGGATGTGGCAATAAGCGGTTATCTTTTTGCGCAATACGATGCCATTCTAACCAAATCCAAGGTTTATAAATTGCAGGTTTATGTGCTTGAAAGCGTGGATCTTGTTGCAGAATATTGGCTGCACCATCGACCCATAAACCGAGTACTAAAGCAATCACAATCACGCTCTGATAGTAGCGACCAAGATAGCTTCCACCTAAGTGTCGATACAGATCGAAGGCAACACTTCGATGCTCTATTTCTTCTGCACCATGCCATTTAACAAGATCAAGCATATTAGGATCAGCGCCGAGTTCTTCCCAGTATTTATTATAAAGCGCATATTTACCCATTACGCAGGTCATGTGCTCGACAGTTGCAATAATACCGAGTCTAAACAGATCCCATTGCCCTTCAAGGACTTTAGGAAGTTTAGCGCCCATTGGGCGATCAGCCAATATCTTGGTAAACACAAAGTTCATCAGATCAAGATTACGTTGAATATTAATGTGACGTTCTGTTAGATACTCTTTATTTGCTGAACTATGTGCTTGGGCATGCATCGCTTCTTGGCGAATAAAGGCCTGTACATCAGCTTTAAGTTTTTCATCGGTGATCTGTGGCAAAACTTTATTGTAAAGACGACAGAACCAGAACTCACCAGCAGGCAAAATCATATTGATTTCATTGATGAAATAGCTAACAAATGGTTGATTGGGTACCCAGTCAATAGGTGTTTCTTGCCATTCAAATTTTACTTTACGAGGCTTAATGTCATATTGGGTAGAAGAACCCACTTTACGCCTTTTAAATATCGAGAGTATATTCAAGACCATATCCTTATTGTTGTTAGGTGCAAATAACTTGCCTATATTTAGTTTAAAAAGGTGAATGTAAAGCAGCCAATCAATTGGGGACATTCTACTGTCAATAGATGATGTATTTTGTTAGACAATAAAGCTGATACCTCATGGAGATATCAGCTTTATGATGAAAAATAATTTGTTTTAATAGGTTGTGGCTTAAATATTAAATCTCACGACTATGTTGATATGACGTGACTTATTTCTTTTCTAAAAAACAATAAGCAATATACGCGCGGCGCCATACAGTAATTGCACAACCAATATTTAAAATAATGAGTGTAATGAGCATGACATAATCGTGTTGCCAGATATATTGTTCTATCGCGCTGAGTATACACGCGAAGGTTAATAAGGCCATGCGGTGCTGTTTTGCCATCGGTCCAGTAAAGTTTGCAGGAGCGCCAATGGAAACGGCTAGGGTTCTAATATAAGCAGTCAATACAGCCAATAATGCTGCTGACCAAGCTAAAGTATCACCGTATCCTACACAGATTAATGAGTAACCTGCAGCGACAATAATCAATGGGTCAGAGATTCGATCTGGAATATCATTAAATAGTTCACCTGAGGCAGTTGACTTACCTCCTTCAATAGCCACTAAACCATCAAACAAATTACACAGCAGACGCCCTTGTATAAATAATGCTGCGAGGAGATAGAGTGCAACTTGGGTGATACCTGAAAATTGAGGTACAGCAAATAAACATATCGCGGCTAAGGCAGCAAAGAAAATACTGGCAATAGAAATATGGTTGGGGGTAATTGACTTTTGACTTAACCAACGCGCAAAGCGTGTTACAAGGCCGACATCACGAACTTTCAGTGGACGACGATTATCAAGTGAAGAGTCTAGATTGGTTTGTTGAGCATCTGATTGAGAGTTTGGCTTCATTATGTACTTCGCATTTGCTAAAGGTTTTACAGTGCTGGCATTTGTTTATAGAGTTTAATGTTTGTAAAGAACGCAAAGATTAGCGCAACTGTTAATGCTGGAGATATTGTTTTAACAATATCTGGGGTGTGAATAAGTAAATGAACGGTGACTAAACATGAGCCAGTGAACAGTACGGTGATGATTGGAGGGAGGATTAATTTTGTGAAATTGCTTCGATAGAAATTAAACTGTTTCTCAATCAGGAAGGTCATAAATAGAGTAATTAAAAAGCTACAGAGTCCTTGTGCAATACCTGAAATTAATCCTGCTTCAAAGCCCGCCTGCTGATTATTTACATAAAATGACCATGAGCCCCAGAGCACGAGTGCAAAAAAAGCAGACAGAAAATTATAGCGTTGAGTATTTTTAATTGTCTGTTTCATAGGCAAAGGAAATTATATGTGTAAAATATCTGAATATTATGGGATATTTTCCTATATATCAAATCTACGCTGCTGCTGTTGTAGAGCAGTCAATATGAAAAATAGGGAATTGGGTTGTAGCAATGAATAATACACCATCATCTTCTCCAACAGACCCAAGTGATCATGCTATTTCTAAACAACTTGCACGGTTTCTTTCTTTTTGCGTACGACGTGGCGCACGCTCGCTAACGGGAGCACGTAGTTTATGGGTAGGGTGTCAACCTGAGCAAAAACAACGAATTTATTTTGCTAATCATAATAGCCATATTGATTTTATTTTGTTGTGGTCATCTTTACCCAAAGAGATTCGTCAGAAAACTCGACCTGTTGCTGCATCCGATTATTGGTTAAAGGATGGTTTTCGTCGCTTTCTGATTCAGGATACATTTTCGGGAATTACCATTGTACGTAATGCAGCGGGTTCTGCTGACCCATTGGCCGCAATTAAAGAAGCATTGGATCAGGGCGATTCGATTATTTTTTTCCCTGAGGGTACGCGTAATTTAAGTGATGATACTGAGCTTTTAGACTTTAAAAGTGGCTTATATCATCTGAGCTTACAGTATCCGCATGTAGAGTTTGTTCCTGTGTGGATTTCCAACTTAAAACGTGTGATGCCAAAAGGTGTACTGATGCCATTGCCTTTACTTTCTACGGTAATTTTTGGTGAACCACTGCCTCATAATTCAGATTGGAATAAGGCTGAGTTTTTAAGTTTTGCGAAACAGCGCTTATTGGACTTAAAAGGACATGAGTTAAAATAATGCTAAATAATTTTCAACAAACTTACTTACTTTTTGGGATCTTCTCTGTCATTTTGGTGATCGCTTCAAGTATTGGCTTCATATTGAAACGTCGTGCTGGTGATAAAGACTCCCCAGTAATTGATAATCTTAACGCTCGTATAAATGCATGGTGGGTGATGCTCATCGTACTTGCAATCGCTGTATTTATGGGGCAAACCGTCTTTATTATTTTATTTGCGATTATCTCTTTCTTTGCTTTACGTGAGTTTGTTAGCCTCCTACCTACTCGTAGAGGTGATTATTTTCCATTATTAATCGCTTTTTATTTTGTTATTCCCTATCAGTACTACTTGGTCTATAGCAACTGGTATGGCCTTTACTCACTCTTTATTCCACTTTATGTTTTTTTATTGGTCCCAATTGCAAGTTTAAAGGCCGAAGATACGACACACTTTTTGGAGCGTAGTGCCAAAATCCAATGGGGTTTGATGATCAGTGTTTTCTGTATTTCACATGTACCTGCATTGTTTAACTTAAACATTCCAGGTTTTCAGGGTGAGAAAATTTGGTTGGCGATTTGGCTGATTATGGTGGTGCAAACATCTGATGTATTGCAGTATGTATGTGGGAAGTTATTTGGAAAACATAAGGTTGCGCCAAATTTATCACCTTCAAAAACTATAGAAGGCCTACTGGGTGGGATACTTTTGGCAACGGCCTTAGGGGTGGCGATGTCATGGTTAACGCCATTTAGCTATCTTCAGGCTGCTGTTATCGGCTTTATTGTCTGTATCTTTGGCTTTTTCGGTGGCTTAGTGATGTCTGCAATTAAGCGTGATCGTGGCGTAAAAGACTGGGGGAATTTAATTCAGGGACATGGTGGAATGTTAGATCGTATTGATTCTATTTGTTTCTCTGCACCAATTTTCTTCCATATCTTACGTTATTGGTGGAGTTAAGCCCGAAGACATACTCTTGGCTTGAGAGATAAAACTGCACTCAAACTGTGCTTTTAGATGATATATTTTTAAACAGATGCTGCCTTACTTTGGAGAAATGGGAACATTCCCTTGAGTTCTAAAGTAAGGCATTTGAGCAATACTCACCATAAAACGGTACAGCTATGATGTACTGGCTTACTCAATAAATAGATTATTGTTCAGTGCTCTGGTCAGCCTCAGTCTCAGTTTCAACATCATCTTCAGAGATTGTTGGAATTGCATCTAGATCAAATTCAGCTGTTTGTTCCAAGGTATAATTCAAACGTCCTGCCATTACACTAGCAAGCTCTTCTAAGCCTTGTCTGTTTAAGGATGAGAACAGTTGAATAGAGAACTGAAGTTTCATCTTTTTCAATTGTTGTTGTACATCAAGAAGCGCTTTGCTTGCTGGACCACGATTGAGCTTATCTGATTTGGTCAGTAAAACATGTACAAACAGTTTACGTGAGTAGGCCCACTCTAACATCATCACATCAAAGTGTTGTAGTGGATGACGAATATCCATTAACAGCACCAGACCTTGTAGGCTTTTACGGTGGATAAGATAGTTTTCTAATTCTTTTTGCCAAACAATTTTCATTGCTTCTGGAACCGCAGCATAGCCATAACCAGGAAGGTCAACTAAGCGTTGGTCTGGGTTGCCTAAGCTAAAGAAGTTGATCATTTGAGTACGACCAGGTCTCTTAGAGGCACGTGCTAGCTGTTTTTGATTGGTGAGTGCATTGATTGCACTGGACTTACCTGCATTAGAACGACCGGCAAAAGCAATCTCATATCCAGTGTCTTCAACACAAAGATTAAGTTTAGGGGCACTCATTAAGAATTCAGCTTGGCGTAACCAGTTCAGCGAAGCTGTTGAATATTCTGAAATCGCAGGGTCGGCTTTTTTCTCATAGCTAATTTTTGTCTTTGGCGTGTTCGAGACCCGACTATTTCTAGATTTTCCACTATTGCGATGCATAGCACTCAACTTTTCAACATAAACAATTATTGCTTATTATAAAGGATGCGAGGCATTCAGGCGAATTAAACCTGTAATGGTCAAGAAAAATCATAGTGTAATAAAACTAATGGGTGAGTTTTCCTGATCTTCAGGACTCATATTGAGTACTTGGCCTAGACTATATTGTTCAAGTGAAAGATAAAATTGTTCTAAGGCCTGATTTAAAATACCTTTTAATTGGCAGTTTGGGCGCAATACACAGGGTGGGTTATTGCATTCAACGATTTGCTGGTCGCCTTGTAAGGTGCGAACAATCTCACCCAGTTTTAATTCTAAGGTTGCATTGTTGAGATACATGCCACCACCTTTTCCACGAATGGTTGTGATCCACTCACGTTTCGACATGAAATGTACGATTTTAACTAAATGATTTTGTGAAACTTCTAGGTTCTTGGCTAATTCTGCAATGGTATAAGGCGTATCTCTGGGTTTGGAGATGTAGACCAATATTCGCAAAGCATAATCAGTAAACTTGTTAAGTTGCATGAGATTGCATCATTTTATCTGGGCAAGATGTGGTGATCATAACGTGATTAGGCAAAGAAAGGAATGAATTGATCGCCTGTGAAGGGGGCGGGGATTTTTTAGTTTTAGTTATTTTAATCGCTTGATGTTCAACAGAGCACCTTATGGATAAATTGTGGGTCCATAAGGTGCTAGCAGAGAACTTATTTGCTTAGTGGTGCACTGAGTTCAACTCGATCACCTACAGCATAGTGATCAAGTAAAATGTTTGAGACTGAAAATTCAGTACGATTTTCTTCTGGTTTAACCAAAAATTGATAAGTTTGGTCTTGGTCATTGCTCAACACAAATTGGTGTGGTTGATGCAAGTCATGACCCGGAACTTTAACTTTTACTGAAATAAATTGACCGGCAACTGCTGGAATTGTCGCTTGTTGATCAGATGCTTTCACTGTAAAGAGTTGCCCAGCATCACTGTTCTCGATGTTGGCAATTTCAAAGCCTCTCCAGCCAGCCCAACCCCCTTCTTTAGCTGCAAGTGCTTGGTATTTCTGTTTTTCTACACCAATTAAAATATCAGCAAGTTGTAAGTAAGCTTGTTTCCATGCTTCGATTAAATCTGATTCAAATGGTACGTCCAGAACTTCACTGATTGAATGGAGTAAGTTTTCACCAACAATTGAGTATTGATCTGGTTGAATATCTAGACTGACGTGTTTGGTCGTCATTCGTTCAACTGCTTTTGCTAAAGCTGCTGGGTTTTCAATGTGTTCAGCATAAGCCAATACAGCAGCGGCAAGAGCACGAGGTTGACGACCAGACGTTTGGCTATCCATGTTAAATACATTTTTTAGATCAGGGTTGTTGGAAAGCATGCGCTTATAGAAATAACTGGTTAATGTAACACCGTTTTCACGTAAAACAGGGACAGTACTTTTTACAAGTTCAATTTGCTGTGGAGTCATGGTCATGGCTAGAACTGCTATGTTTGTTATAAGATGTATTTAAAATACATTTTAAAGAGTGGCTTGTAAATAGCTAGGTTAAAAAAATACTTAATTATTTTATGGGATTTTTAGAATACCCTTTTTTATGCACTATGTGGATATATTTTTAGCTGGAAGAAAAGTCAATTGAGTTGATCTTACTTACTGTATGTTTTGCTTTTATGACCTGAGTATACATGTAAGTAAGATTCTGAAATATTTAAATTAAAAATAGTGAAGATATGCTTTTAACGTTTTCCAAATAATGAGCCTAAAATGCCACGAACGAGTTTTTGACCACTACTTCCACCAAGACTGCGCGCTGCACTTTTGGCAAAAGTGCCTACGATATCTTGCGTCATTTTTGCTCGCTCTCGTGCTTGACGTTCGACTTCTTTTTGTTGTTCTTTAAGTAGACGCTCTTGCTCCTTGGCCTGTTGGCGTTCGAGTACTTCTTGTTGCTTCGCATTTTGCTTGGCTAACAGTTCATCTTGTTTTGCTTGGGCAGTAGCTTCGGCTTCTCGCTGTCTTTGCTCGGTATTTTCGATCACCTTGCGTTGCAGCATTTCATAAGCACTGTCACGATCTACCGCCTGTTCATATACACCAGCCACCAGGCTTTGTTGCATCAATGCCTGACGTTCTGCAGATGATATTGCATCAAAAGAAGAGTAGGGTGGCATGATTAAGGCGCGTTCTACAATTTGCGGTGTGCCTTTTTCATCTAAGCAGCTGATTAAAGCCTCACCAATTGCTAATTCAGTAATTGCTGCATCAACTTTAAACTCGGGATTGGCGCGAAATGTATCTGCTGCAGTTTTTACTGCCTTTTGATCTTTAGGTGTAAATGCGCGTAAAGCATGTTGAACTCGATTACCGAGTTGCCCTAGAACGTCTTCTGGAATATCTAGAGGACTTTGTGAGATAAAGTAAATTCCTACACCTTTAGATCGAATCAAACGAACCACTTGTTGGATTTTCTCTTGCAATGTTGGGCTGGCATTATTAAAAAGTAAATGTGCTTCATCAAAGAAAAACACCAATTTAGGTTTATCTAAATCGCCTACTTCTGGAAGTTTTTCAAATAGTTCAGAAAGCATCCAGAGTAAGAATGTGGCGTATAGCTTTGGAGTATTCATCAACTTATCTGCAGCCAGTAGGTTGATATAGCCATGACCATTTGCGTCAGTTTGAATGAAATCTAAAATATCTAAACTGGGTTCACCAAAAAATTGTTCACCGCCTTGATCGCCAAGTGCCAATAAGTTACGTTGAATAGCGCCTAAACTGGCTGGTGATAAATTGCCATATTCAGCTTTAAGTTCACCCGCATTTTCACTGACATAACTCAACATTGCTTTTAGATCTTTAAAGTCGATTAATAGCAGGCCTTGGTCATCAGCCACACGGAAAACTGCGGATAAAACACCTTGTTGTGTGTCATTTAAATTGAGCATTTGTGCAAGTAATAAAGGGCCAACTTCGGTAATGGTGGTACGAATTGGATGCCCTTGCTCACCAAATAGATCCCAAAATGTGACTGGAGAAGCAGCAAAATCGATAGAGGCAATGCCAAGAGATTGAATTCGTGCTTCAAATTTTGGGTTGCTGCTGCCAGCCTTAGCAATACTCGATACATCACCTTTAGCATCAGCTAAAAATACAGGAACGCCTATGCGTGAAAAACTCTCAGCCAATACTTTGAGTGTTACCGTTTTTCCTGTACCTGTTGCACCCGCAATTAGTCCATGGCGATTTGCAAATTGAGCGTATAAAACGACATCTTGTGTTGGATCGGATGATTTTTTTGCGATGGTAATTGCTGTCATCTTTTTTATACCTTTTCATCGTTATTGAGTGGTTGCTATCAATCAGCAGGGCATATGTAGTTTTAAGTTGTAGATCTTTTGTACAGCCTTACATGAAATATAGGACTTGTAAATCATGATTTGGCTGCTAAATTAATTTTTAATGCTTTATTTTTGATTGTGTTAGATCGAATCAATGCCAGCAATAGTGGCATTGATTCGCTTGAGTGTTTACAGGGGATTAGAGTATAGATAGCGCTTGTTCTAGATCGGCTTGCAAGTCTTCTCGCTGCTCCAGTCCGATACAGAAACGGACTAAGATACCTTGTTCAAGATGGTTGTGTGGAAGCTGACGCATGTGTTTGAGTTGATAGAGCATGACAAGGCTGATTGGCCCACCCCAGCTAAAACCAAGTTTAAAGAGTTGCAGTTGATCACAAAAATTACGAACAGCCTGCAGGTCATATTCAGATTTAAAAATAACACTTACTAAACCTGCACTTAAGCCACTTTCACATACCTCTTGCCAATATTGGTAACCGTGACCTTCTGTATCAGCAGGATGAAGAACTTGAGCAAATTGTGGTTGCTGTTTCAGCCATGGCAAGAGTTCAAGCGTGGTTTGCGATTGTTGTTGGTAGCGTAGGCGCATAGAGCAAAGGCTTCGTTGCACTTGAGCAACATCATCACCTGATACAGATACACCTTGTAAGGCATGCATTTGCCATAGTTTGTGATAAAGCGTTTTATCACGAGTCACTACTGAGCCCATTAAGATATCACCCCCACCACTTGGATATTTAGTGAGGGCATGTACAGTTAAATCTACGCTTAGATGTTGTTCAGAGAAGTCAAAAGCGTTAAATGCTAGGCCTGCTCCCCAGGTATTGTCTAAGGCGGTGATAACACCAGCATGTTGGGCTTTTTTGACCAGATTGACCAAGTCAGGAAATTCAAGCGTAACTGAACCTGCTGCCTCTAACCAAAGGAGCTTGGTCTTTGCACTCGGTCGAAAGGTATTTGCATTGGTTGGGTCATAAACTTTCACTTGAATGGCATATTGTTTTTGTAAGTACTGTAGATGCTCCATGTTTGGGCCATAGATATTGTCAGCGACCCAAACTTCATCACCTTTTGCCAGTAAGCAGCTATTAACCAAATTGATTGCAGACAATCCACTTGGTGCAAGCAAGCTATGTAATCCACCCTCAATTTGCGCAATCTGATCGGCTAAAGTGTAAGTTGTTGGCGTGCCGTGTGTACCATAACTATAGTCATAGTCATCCGTCCAATGGCGATTAAATAGGGCATCTGTATTATTAAAAATTATGGTTGATGCACGATACACCGGAGGTTGGATCGAATTAAGTAACTGGGGTGCTTTGCGAGGGGCATGGATTAACGCAGTTTGTGGTAGAAGTTTCACGGACATACTCAACAAAAGTGCAAATACAAAAGGAGGGGATCTTTCAGAGTGATTGCGATTGGTTGAGTTTTGTCGATAACGCAATTCAATTCTGAGTTGTCATCAAATCCTAGTTAAGCAAAATATAATACACAACAAACACAAAGTTTTAATTTGTATATAAAAATAAAAACTCCATAAGTTGGCGCCCTTTTTGCTGTGTAGAACATAAATTAGCATTAAGGTTGTTGGTGATGAAAAAATTACGAGTGCATTATTTTCAGCATATCGCCCAAGAAGGTTTTGGTAGTTGTTATGCGTATTTAAAGGCGATGGGTGCTGAAATTACAGCAACAGAATTTTTTGCCTTACCTCCAGATTTTCCTTTAGATATCGAAGCGTTGCCTAGTGTTGATCAGGTGGATTTGCTGATTATTATGGGCGGCACGATGAGTGTAAATGATGAAGTCAATTATGCTTGGTTGAAGGTGGAAAAGCGTTGGATTCGCCGCTATCTAGCAACAGAAAAAGCAGTGATTGGCCTATGTTTAGGTGGGCAGTTAATTGCCAGTGCATTGGGTGCTACGGTTGAAAAAAATACAATTATTGAACTGGGATGGACTAAGGTTCATGCCACAAAGGAGGTTCCTTCAAGTAGCTTTGCACTGCCAGAAGAATTTGAGGTGATGCAGTGGCATGAAGAGACATTTGCATTGCCGAAAGGGGCGATTAAACTGGCTGGAAATTTAGCATGCGCCAACCAAGCTTATCAAATTGGCCAGCATGTTTTGGCTTTTCAATTTCATCCAGAAATTACACCAACAGCACTGCAATTATTTGTTGAGCATACACAAGATCAGCCCATAACGATGCAAGTGGATTTTGAATACTTACATGCATTGCAAAAGAGTAAATCTGAGAAATTTGTTGAAGGAAATCAAATACTAAAATCTGCAATTGACTATGTCTTAGCCCCGAAGTCTTAAGCCTTTGGGTATTGAATAAAATAAAGAAACACATCACCATAAAAACCAGAGAAAAAGCAGAAATTTGGGTTGCTTAATGCTTAAGCAATCGCTATAATGAGCGACCCCTAAATAGTAGGGGCTAAACAGCGAAGAAAGTTGTTTAGATCGTTACAGTCATGGCATCGATCATGACCTTAGTGATTTTCACTGCCTTTGACACTTACCTATGGGTAAGGTGCGTCAAGGGTGATTCTTTATATATTTGGCTTGGAGTTTACTGGTATGTCTAACCAGAGAATCCGTATCCGTCTTAAGTCTTTTGATCATCGTCTGATTGATCAATCTTCTCAAGAGATCGTAGAAACCGCTAAGCGTACTGGCGCACAAGTGTGTGGTCCAATCCCGATGCCTACTCGCATCGAACGCTTCAACGTTCTAACTTCACCGCATGTAAACAAAGATGCGCGTGATCAGTATGAAATCCGCACTTACAAACGTTTGATCGATATCGTTCAACCTACAGATAAAACTGTTGATGCATTGATGAAATTAGATCTAGCAGCTGGTGTTGATGTTCAGATCGCATTGGGTTAAGGCTTTCGGTTAATTAACACTCTAAGTTAATTAAGCCGCTTTTTAAGAGGTTTACACACATGGCTATTGGTTTAGTCGGTCGTAAGTGCGGTATGACCCGTATCTTCACAGATGCCGGCGTCTCTGTGCCAGTTACAGTGATTGAGGTTGATCCAAACCGTATCACTCAAATCAAAACGCTTGAAACTGATGGTTATCAGGCGATTCAGATTACAACTGGCGAACGTCGCGAATCTCGTGTAACTAACGCTCAAAAAGGTCACTTTGCGAAAGCTGGTGTTGCTGCTGGTCGTTTAGTACAAGAATTCCGTGCAGCTGAAGCTGACCTTGAAGGTCGTGAAGTTGGCGGTACTATCGGTGTTGACTTGTTCACAGTTGGTCAAATTGTTGACGTAACTGGTCAGTCTAAAGGTAAAGGTTTCCAAGGTGGTGTTAAGCGTTGGAATTTCCGTACTCAAGACGCAACACACGGTAACTCAGTTTCTCACCGTGTTTTAGGTTCTACAGGTCAAAACCAGACTCCTGGACGCGTGTTCAAAGGCAAAAAAATGGCTGGTCACTTAGGTGACGAACGCGTAACAGTACAAGGTCTTGAAGTTGTATCTATCGACGCAGAACGTTCAGTTCTAGTTGTTAAAGGTGCGATTCCTGGTGCTACAGGTGGCGACGTTATCGTTCGTCCTACGATCAAGGCCTGAGGGGAAATAACGTGAATTTAAAAACTGTTTCCGGCTCTGCTGTTGAATTGTCAGAAGTTGCATTTGGCCGTGAATTTAATGAAGCGCTTGTACACCAAGTTGTTACAGCTTATTTAGCTGGTGGACGTCAAGGTTCTCGCGCTCAAAAGTCACGTGCAGATGTATCTGGCGGTGGTAAAAAACCATTCCGTCAAAAAGGTACTGGTCGCGCTCGTGCTGGTTCTATTCGTAGCCCAATCTGGGTTGGTGGTGGTAAGACTTTTGCCGCTCGTCCACAAGATTGGTCTCAAAAAGTTAACCGCAAAATGTACCGCGGTGCAATGCAATGTATCTTAGCTGAACTCGTTCGCCAAGATCGTCTTGTATTGGTTGAAGAGTTTGCTGTTGCTGCTCCAAAAACTAAAGAATTGCTTGCAAAACTTAACGACTTGAACGCTACTCGCGCATTGATCGTTACAGATGCTGTTGATGAGAATCTGTACCTTGCGGCACGTAACCTTCCACACGTTGATGTGGTTGATGCGACTGCAATCGATCCTGTTGGTTTGATCGCGTTCGATAAAGTTGTAATGTCTGTTGCTGCTGCTAAGAAAATTGAGGTAGAACTCGGATGAACAACGAACGTATCTATCAAGTCCTACAAGGACCTGTCTTCTCAGAAAAAGCACAAGTGTTAGGTGAAACTGCTGGTGTTCAAGTTTTTAAAGTTGCGCTAGACGCAAACAAACTTGAAATCAAAAAAGCAGTTGAACAACTCTTCGGTGTTGAAGTTGTGAAAGTAAATACAACAATCACTAAAGGTAAGACTAAGCGCTTTGGTCGTACATTAGGACGTCGTTCTGATGTTAAAAAAGCATACGTCACCCTGAAAGCTGGCCAAGATGTTGAAATGGCTGACTTGGGCGATACCGCTGAAAGCGCAGCGGAATAAGGACGAAAATTATGCCGATTCAAAAATGTAAGCCAACGTCTCCAGGACGTCGCTTTGTAGAGAAAGTGGTTCATGACCATCTTCACAAAGGCGCGCCTTATGCACCGTTGGTAGAAGCTAAAAAACGTACTGGTGGCCGTAATAACAATGGTCGCATTACGACTCGTCACGTAGGTGGTGGTCATAAACAGAACTACCGCTTAGTTGACTTCAAACGTAACAAAGATGGCGTTCCAGCTATCGTTGAACGTATCGAATACGATCCTAACCGTACTGCACACATCGCATTGTTGAAGTATGCTGACGGTGAACGTCGTTATATTATTGCACCTAAAGGTTTGCGTGCAGGTGATAAAGTTCAGTCTGGTAACGATGCTCCAATTCGTACCGGTAACTGCTTACCACTACGCAACATGCCTATCGGTTCTACACTTCACAATATCGAATTGAAAATCGGTAAAGGCGCGCAAATTGCACGTTCTGCTGGTACTTCAGTTCAGTTGTTGGGTCGTGACGGTTCTTACGCTATCATCCGTCTTCGTTCTGGTGAAATGCGTAAAGTACACGTTGAATGTCGCGCTGTAATTGGTGAAGTTTCTAACCAAGAAAGCAACTTACGCTCACTTGGTAAAGCAGGTGCTTCACGCTGGCGTGGTGTTCGTCCTACCGTTCGTGGTATGGCGATGAACCCAGTTGACCACCCACATGGTGGTGGTGAAGGGCGTAACAAAGGTATTCAACCTGTAAGCCCATGGGGTCAAAAAGCTAAAGGGTACAAGACACGTACCAACAAGCGTACGACTAAGATGATTATTCGCGACCGTCGCGTTAAGTAACAAGTAAAGGAATCTGACAATGCCTCGTTCTCTGAAAAAAGGCCCATTCGTCGATGCGCACTTGTTCGCTAAGGTTGAAGCGGCTGTAGCAAGTAATTCTCGCAAGCCGATCAAAACTTGGTCGCGTCGTTCGATGATTCTCCCGGATTTTGTTGGTCTAACAATTTCTGTTCATAATGGTCGTAACCATGTTCCGGTAATTGTATCTGAACATATGGTCGGTCATAAACTAGGTGAATTCGCGCCAACTCGTACCTATCGTGGTCACGGTGTTGACAAGAAGTCTAAACGTTAATAGGTGCTATGATGGAAGTAACTGCTAAATTACGCGGTGCCGCTATCTCGGCACAAAAAGCACGTTTGGTTGCAGATCTAATTCGTGGCAAGTCTATTGCTCACGCTTTAAATATCTTGAACTTCAGCAATAAAAAAGCTGCAGTTTTAGTTAAAAAAGCGCTCGAATCTGCAATTGCAAACGCTGAACACAATAACAGTTTAGATGTTGACGACCTTAAAGTGTCTACGATTTACGTTGATGAAGGCATGAGCCTTAAACGTATTATGCCACGTGCTAAAGGCCGTGCAGATCGTATTACTAAGCGTACTTGTCACATCACCGTTAAGGTAGGGGTTTGATATGGGTCAGAAGGTTCATCCAATCGGTATCCGCCTAGGTGTTGTGAAACGTCATAACGCTAACTGGTATGCGAATCCGAAACAATACGCTGAATATTTGCTTAAAGATTTGCAAGTACGTGAGTTTCTAACTAAGAAACTTAAAAGTGCAATGGTAAGCCATATTCTTATCGAACGTCCTACAGGCGCTGCTAAAATTACGATTAGCACTGCTCGTCCAGGTATCGTTATCGGTAAAAAAGGCGAAGATATTGAGAAATTACAGCGCGAACTTACCAAAATTATGGGCGTTCCTGCGCAAGTAAGCATCAACGAAATCGATCGCCCAGACTTAGACGCGCGTCTTGTTGCTGAAGCTATCGCTTCTCAACTTGAGAAACGTGTAATGTTCCGTCGTGCTATGAAGCGTGCGGTTCAAAACACAATGCGTGCTGGTGCTAAAGGTATCAAAGTTGAAGTTTCAGGCCGTTTAGGTGGTGCAGAGATTGCACGTACTGAGTGGTATCGTGAAGGTCGTGTACCTTTACATACACTTCGTGCGGACATCGATTATGCTACTATGCGTGCAGAAACAACTTACGGTACGATTGGCGTTAAAGTTTGGATCTTCCGTGGTGAAATCTTGGGTGGCATGAAACAAGTCATGAACCCAGCGCCAGCTGAAGAACGTCCAGCTAAACGCGGTCGCGGTCGTGGTGAAGGTCAAGAGCGTCGTGGTCGTCGCAATGATCGTTCTGCTGAAAAAGGAGAATAATCCATGTTGCAACCTAAACGTACTAAATTCCGTAAAGTGCAGAAAGGCCGTAACACTGGTCTAGCACATCGTGGCAGTACAGTATCATTTGGTACAATTGCGCTTAAATCAGTTGAACGTGGTCGTATGACTGCGCGTCAAATTGAAGCTGCACGTCGTACCATTAGCCGTCGTGTTAAACGTGGTGGTAAAATCTTTATCCGTGTATTCCCGGACAAACCAATTACTCAAAAGCCTCTTGAAGTGCGTATGGGTAAAGGTAAAGGTAGCGTGGAATACTGGGTTTGCGAAATCAAACCAGGTAAGATCCTGTACGAAATGGAAGGTGTGAACGAAGAATTGGCACGTGAGGCATTTGCGCTTGCTGCTGCTAAGCTTCCGTTTAAAACCACTATCGTGACTCGGACGGTAATGTAATGAAAACTAAAGATCTACGTGAAAAATCGGTAGAAGAGTTGAAAGCTTTGCTTGATGAGCAACAGCTTAACCAATTCCGTCTTCGTATGGCGAAAGCGACTGGTCAATTGGGCAAATCACACGAAGTGCAAGTTGCTCGTAAATCAATTGCTCGTATCAAGACACTCCTTACCGAAAAACAGGGGAACGGACAATGAGTGAAAATGTAGTCCGCACGTTAACCGGCAAAGTCGTAAGCGACAAAATGGACAAGTCTATTGTTGTTCTTATTGAACGCCGCGTTCAACACCCGTTGTATGGCAAATTAATCCGCCGTTCAACTAAATTACACGCTCATGATGAGAACAACACAGCTAAATTAGGCGATGTTGTGACCATTAAAGAAAGCCGCCCAATTTCTAAAACTAAAGCTTGGACTTTGGTGGAAGTAGTTGAAGCAGCTGCTGAGTAATTAGACGTTCTTGTTGCATCATCGGTCAATTTCGAGTACTCTTTGAGCCTTTCGAAATTGCGACCGGTGATGCTCGGTTTTGGAGTAGGGCAATGATTCAAACCGAAAGTATGCTCGACGTAGCAGACAACAGTGGTGCACGCCGCGTACAATGTATCAAAGTACTAGGTGGCTCACATCGTCGTTATGCTTCTGTTGGCGATATTATTAAAGTTACTGTAAAAGAAGCAATTCCACGTGGCCGTGTTAAAAAAGGTGACGTGATGAATGCAGTTGTTGTTCGTACAAAATTTGGCATTCGTCGTCCAGATGGTTCTGTGATCCGTTTCGATGATAACGCTGCAGTTATTTTGAACAATAACAAGGCTCCGATTGCCACTCGTATTTTTGGACCAGTGACTCGTGAACTTCGTACAGAACAGTTCATGAAAATTATTTCACTAGCTCCTGAAGTTCTATAATAGAGGCAATCATGGCTAAGATTAAACAAGGCGATCAAGTGATCGTTATTGCAGGAAAAGAAAAAGGCAAACAGGGTACTGTACTGTCTATTTCTAACGATCGAGTTAAGGTTGAAGGCCTTAACTTGGTAACGAAGCATAAAAAGCCGAATCGTGCGACTGGTACCGAAGGTGGTATCGTTACACAAGAAGCTTCGCTTCATATCTCGAACGTGGCAGTTTTTAATGCTACAACCCAAAAGGCTGATCGTGTTGGTTACCAGATTGATGCTGAAGGCGTGAAAACTCGCGTTTACAAATCAAATGGTGAATCAGTGGCGGCAGCGAAGTAATAGGTTGAAAAGGCAATGGCCAGACTTAGAACACGCTATAACGAAGAACTCAAAGCTCAGTTGAAAGAAACTTTAGCTCTTGAGAATGTAATGCAAATTCCGCGCATCACTAAAATCACTCTAAACATGGGTGTTGGTGCTGCAGCAGCTGATAAGAAATTATTGGATGGCGCATTATCTGATATGCAAGCAATCGCTGGTCAAAAACCAGTGTTGACACTTGCACGCAAATCAATCGCAGGTTTCAAAATCCGTGATGGTTGGCCAATTGGTTGTAAAGTAACTTTACGTGGCGACCAAATGTACGAATTCTTGGACCGTTTGATCTCAATCGCAATCCCTCGTATCCGTGACTTCCGTGGTTTCTCAGCGAAATCATTTGATGGTCGTGGTAACTACTCTATGGGCTTGAAAGAACAAATCGTTTTCCCTGAAATCGATTTCGACAAGATTGATCGTATTCGTGGTATGGATATTACTATCACTACCACTGCTCGCACCGATGACGAAGGCCGTGCGCTTATGCGTGCATTTGGCTTCCCGTTCAAATAAGAGGTCGATATGGCTAAGAAAGGTATGATTAATCGCGAATTGAAACGCGAAAAAACCGTTGCTAAATACGCTGCAAAACGTGCTGAATTAAAAGCAATTATTGCAAACGTAAATGCGAGCGACGAAGAGCGTTTTGAAGCGATGATGAAATTTCAAGCATTGCCACGTAATGCATCTCCAGTACGTCTTCGTAACCGTTGTGGTTTGACTGGTCGTCCTCATGGTTACTTCCGTAAGTTCGGTTTAAGCCGTAACAAATTACGCGATACAGTAATGCAAGGTGATGTACCTGGCGTTGTTAAGGCAAGCTGGTAAGGGGCGACTAGAATGAGTATGCAAGATACCGTTGCCGACATGTTAACACGTGTTCGTAACGCACAAATGGCTAAGAAACAAACAGTTTCTATGCCAAACTCTAAGTTGAAGGTCGCTATTGCGAACGTACTTCAACAAGAAGGTTATATCTCAAATGTAGAAGTTGCTGATCTTGAAGGCAAAGCTACTTTGACGATTACCCTAAAATATTTCGAAGGCAAACCAGTTATTGAAACTGTGAAACGTGTAAGCCGTCCAGGTCTACGTCAGTATCGCGGTAAAAATGAACTGCCAAGCGTTAAGCAAGGCTTAGGTATTGCAATTGTTTCTACAAGCAAAGGCATCATGACTGATCGCGCTGCACGTGCTGCAGGTATCGGTGGTGAAGTTATTGCTTTTGTTTCTTAATAGGTGATTCCTCATGTCTCGTGTGGCTAAAGCCCCAGTAACTGTGCCTAACGGCGTAACAGTTACTCAGAACGGCCGGCAGGTCGAAGTGAAAGGCAGCAAAGGTACTTTGTCTTTCAACCTGCATGCGCTGGTCGAGCTCAAACAGGAAGATGGTACGCTTCAGTTTGCTCCAGCTAAAGAGTCGAAAGACGCTTGGATGCAAGCGGGTACTGCTCGTTCTGTAATCAGCAACCTCGTAAAAGGTGTTAGCGAAGGCTTTGAACGCAAACTACAACTTATTGGTGTAGGTTATAAAGCTGCGATCAAAGGTACAGTTGTACACTTAAACCTTGGTTATTCACATCCAATCGATTACTCACTTCCTGAAGGTGTAACCGCGGAAACTCCAACTGCGACTGAGATCATTCTTAAGTCAGCTAACAAGCAATTGTTAGGTCAGGTTGCTGCAGATATCCGTGCTTACCGTTCACCTGAACCATATAAAGGTAAAGGTGTACGTTATTCGGATGAAGTTGTACTTCGTAAAGAAGCTAAGAAGAAATAAGGCGCGAGGTTCTTATGAACGAAAAGAAACAATCCCGTTTGCGTCGTGCGAAAAGCACACGCTTGCACATTCGTGCATTGGGTGCGACTCGCCTGTGTGTAAACCGCACACCGCGTCACATCTATGCTCAAGTTATCTCAGCCGATGGTGGCAAAGTTTTAGCGCAAGCTTCAACTTTAGATGCAACTTTACGTGCTGGTACAACTGGTAATATCGAAGCAGCGACTAAAGTAGGTGCTTTAATCGCAGAACGTGCTAAAGCAGCTGGTGTTACAAAAGTTGCATTCGACCGTTCTGGTTTTAAATATCATGGTCGTATTAAAGCTTTGGCTGATGCTGCCCGTGAAAACGGCTTGGAGTTCTAATCATGGCGAAAGTTGAACAAAACGAAGGTCTCGTTGAAAAGCTGGTTGCCGTTGATCGTGTAGCCAAAGTTGTTAAAGGTGGTCGTATCTTCTCTTTCACAGCATTGACTGTGGTAGGCGATGGTAATGGTCGTGTAGGTTTTGGTCGTGGTAAAGCACGTGAAGTTCCAGCTGCTATTTCTAAAGCACTTGAAGCTGCTCGTCGCAACATGATCACTGTCGACTTGGTTGATGGCACTCTACAACATACTGTTCATGCTCGTCATGGCGCTAGTCGTGTATTCATGCAGCCTGCTTCAGAAGGTACTGGCGTAATTGCTGGTGGTTCTATGCGTGCTGTACTTGAAGCTGCTGGTGTACGTAACGTGTTGACGAAATGCTATGGTTCTACCAATGCTGCTAACGTTGTGAACGCAACTTTCAATGGTTTGCGTGACATGACTACTCCAGAGAAAGTTGCTGCTAAACGTGGCCTTTCTGTAGAACAAATTTTAGGGTAATCAATCATGAAAACGATTAAAGTTACCCAGATCAAATCTTCTTCGCATCGTTTGAAAAATCACAAACTTTGCCTACAAGGTTTGGGTCTGCGTCGTATTGGTCATACTGTAGAAGTGCAAGATACGCCTTCTAACCGCGGTATGATCAACAAAGTCTACTATATGGTTAGTGTAGAGGAATAAGCCATGACTCTGCGTTTAAATGAACTTGCACCTGCTGAAGGTGCTAAGCGCGAAAATCTTCGCGTAGGTCGTGGTATCGGTTCTGGTGTTGGTAAAACTGGTGGTCGCGGTGTTAAGGGTCAGAAATCACGTAAAAGCGGTGGCGTTCGTCCAGGCTTTGAAGGTGGTCAAACTGCACTTTACCGTCGTCTTCCTAAGTTCGGTTTTACTAGCCAAATCGCTTTGAAAACTGCTGAAGTACGTTTATCTGAACTTGCTAAAGTAGAAGGCGATATCGTTAGCCTCGAAACTTTGAAAGCTGCGAACGTAGTACGTAAAGATATGTTACGTGCACGTATTGTTCTTTCTGGTGAGATCACTCGTGCATTCACTGTACAAGGTGTTGCATTGACTAAAGGCGCTAAAGCTGCTGTTGAAGCTGCTGGCGGTAAAGTCGAGGAGTAATTGCGAGTGAGTATGTCTCCTAGTTCTTCAGGTCATGTCCACATGATGAAAGGCCAGCCGTTTCATGTTAAATATCGTGAAATTATCCGTCGATTAATGTTCTTAATTGGTGCGTTGGTGGTTTTTCGACTAGGAGCGCATATTCCGTTACCAGGTATTGATAATGTCGCCCTAGCACAGTTTTTTAAGGCTAATGAAGGTACTTTCTTAGGCTTGTTTAACATGTTCTCAGGCGGAGCATTAGAACGAATGTCTATTTTGGCGTTAGGGATCATGCCGTACATCTCTGCTTCGATTATCGTGCAGTTGATGTCGTCTATTGTTCCTTCGCTAGAGGCATTGAAAAAAGAAGGCGAGCAGGGTAAGCGTAAGATCAATCAATATACGCGTTACGGCACACTTCTACTTGCATTCGTTCAAGGCGTTGGTATGTGCGCAGGCTTGATTAGTCAAGGTATTACTTTGACCAGTGGCCTCGCATTTTACATTCCTGCATTAACATCGTTAATTGCTGGGACAATGTTCTTGATGTGGTTAGGCGAACAAATTACCGAACGTGGTGTTGGTAATGGTATCTCCATGATCATTTTTGCGGGTATTGTGGCAGGTTTACCAAATTTAGTTATCCAATCAGTTACTTCTCCGGATGTAAACATGATTGGTTTAGTGGTCTTCGGTCTACTCTCAATTGCGGTACTTGCAGCTATTGTTTTTATTGAAAAAGCACAGCGTCGTATACCTGTTAACTATGCGCAAAAACAGCAAGGACGTCGTGTCTTTACTGCGCAGCAAACGCACTTGCCATTAAAAATTAATATGGCGGGTGTGATTCCTGCAATTTTTGCCAGTTCGTTACTGCTCTTTCCAGCAAGTTTAGGACAATGGGTAGGAAGTGCTGATCCAAATGCTGGATTCACAAAGCGTTTCTTACAAGAGTTGTCTTTAAAATTGTCACCTGGAGAGCCTTTTTATTTGGTGCTCTTTGGTGCGTTAATTATATTTTTCTGCTATTTTTATACGGCGCTGGTTTTCAGTCCTAAGGAAGTATCAGAGAATTTGAAACGCAGCGGAGCTTATGTACCTGGTATTCGCCCAGGTGAGCAAACTGCTCGTTACTTAGATCATATTCTTAATCGTTTGACATTCATTGGTGCGATTTATATTACAGTGATCTGCTTGATGCCTATGATTTTGCAAAGTTCATTTGGTATTCCATTCCATTTGGGTGGTACCTCTTTGCTGATCGTTGTCGTGGTCGTTATGGACTTCATGGCTCAGCTTCAAGCACACTTAACTTCACATCAGTATGATAATCAATCATTAATGAAAAAAACGACTGCTCATCCTAAGGGATAAGCGCACTTAGAGGTTTCATTATGAAAGTTCAAGCTTCTGTAAAGAAAATTTGTGGTAGCTGTAAAGTTATCCGTCGTAATGGGGTGATTCGCGTAATTTGCAGCGCTGAACCTCGTCATAAGCAGCGTCAAGGTTAATTTAATTAAGACCTGTTGATTTCAGTAGGCAAATTAGGTTAATATCCGCCCCTCAAGATTTTGTGGGGCGGTTGATTATCTCTACTGCCTTTTTGGAGAATTTGAATGGCTCGTATTGCCGGTGTAAACATTCCGGATAACAAGCATGCTGTTATCTCTCTCACGTACATTTTTGGTGTAGGTCGTCACACTGCTAAGAATATCTTAGCTGCTGCTGGTATCGCTCCAACAACTAAAATCCGTGAATTAGATGATGCTCAGCTTGATGCGATTCGTGCTGAAGTTGCTAAGGTTCCTACCGAAGGTGACTTACGTCGCGAAATTTCCATGAACATTAAACGTTTAATGGATTTAGGCTGCTACCGCGGTCTTCGTCATCGTCGCAGCTTGCCTGTTCGCGGACAACGCACCAAAACTAACGCACGTACCCGTAAAGGTCCGCGCAAACCGATTAAAAAGTAAGATTTCTGGAAGCTAAAAGATGGCAAAAGATACTCGCACACGCAAGAAGGTCACCCGTACCGTCTCTGAAGGTGTTGCTCACATTCACGCTTCTTTTAATAACACCATTGTTACGATTACCGATCGTCAAGGTAATGCATTGGCTTGGGCTACCTCAGGTGGACAAGGCTTCCGTGGATCACGTAAATCAACTCCGTTTGCTGCTCAGGTAGCTGCTGAAGTTGCTGGTAAAGCAGCTTTAGATTACGGTTTGAAAAACTTGGACGTCCTTGTAAAAGGTCCTGGTCCTGGTCGTGAATCTGCGGTTCGTGCATTAGGCGCAGTGGGTTATAAAATCAACAGCATTACCGATGTGACGCCGATTCCTCACAACGGTTGCCGTCCACCTAAAAAACGTCGCGTGTAAGGAGAAACATTCATGGCTCGTTATATTGGTCCAAAATGCAAACTCTCTCGTCGCGAAGGGACAGACCTGCAGCTTAAATCTGGCGTTAAACCATTTGACGTCAAAACAAAAAAACATGCGAAAGCTCCTGGCCAACATGGTCAAAGCCGCGCGAAACAATCTGAGTATTCGCTACAATTACGTGAAAAACAAAAAGTACGTCGTATGTACGGTGTGTTAGAGCGTCAATTTAGTAACTACTATAAAGAAGCAGCTCGTGTTAAAGGCGCAACTGGTGAAAACTTGTTGAAATTGCTTGAAAGCCGCCTCGATAACGTTGTTTATCGCATGGGTTTTGGTTCTACACGTGCAGAAGCTCGTCAGCTCGTATCTCACCGTAGCATTACATTGAATGGTCGTCGTGTTAACATTGCGTCAATTCAAGTTAAAGCTGGTGACGTAGTTGCAGTTCACGAAGGCGCTAAACAACAATTACGTATTAAAAACGCAATTGAATTAGCTGCTCAACGTGGTACTCCGTCTTGGATGGAAATTGACCATTCAAAACTTGAAGGTACATTCAAAGCTGCACCAGATCGTTCTGACTTACCTGCTGAAATCAACGAAAGCTTGATTGTAGAATTGTATTCTAAATAATCCTTGAGGTAGCAATAATGACGCGTACTGCAAACGAGTTTCTAACACCGCAAGCGATCAAGGTCGAAGCGGCTAGCGGGACCTCGGCAAAAGTGATTCTGGAACCTTTAGAGCGTGGCTTCGGTCATACTTTAGGTAATGCTTTACGTCGCATCCTTCTATCTTCTTTACCAGGCGCTGCCGCGGTTGAAGTTGAGATTGAAGGTGTCGAACACGAGTACAGTACTTTAGAAGGCTTGCAGCAGGACATCGTCGAGCTCTTGCTGAACCTTAAAGGGTTGTCTATTAAGCTGTTCGATCAGAACGAAGCATATTTGACATTGGAAAAACAAGGTCCTGGCGATATTACCGCTGCGGATCTTCGTTTACCGCATAATGTTGAAGTGGTTAACCCTGAACATTTAATCGGCACCCTAAGTGCTTCAGGCGCAATTAAAATGCGCTTGAAAGTTTCTCAAGGCCGTGGCTATGAAACTTCTGACTCTCGTTTTCCTGAAGGAGAAACACGCCCAGTTGGACGTTTACAGTTAGATGCATCTTATAGCCCGATCAAACGTGTTTCTTACACCGTTGAAAATGCGCGTGTAGAACAACGTACTGACCTTGATAAACTGGTTATTGATCTTGAAACCAATGGTACTGTTGATCCAGAAGAAGCTATCCGTAAAGCGGCAACAATCTTGCAACAACAAATTGCAATCTTTGTTGATCTTCAGAAAGATCAAGCACCTGTTGCTCAAGAACCTCGTGAAGAAGTTGACCCTATCTTGCTTCGTCCAGTAGATGATCTAGAGCTAACTGTTCGTTCTGCTAACTGTTTGAAAGCAGAAAATATTTACTACATCGGTGATCTCGTACAACGTACTGAAGTTGAGTTGTTGAAAACTCCTAACCTCGGTAAAAAATCGTTGACTGAGATTAAAGATGTTCTGGCTTCTAAAGGCTTACAACTCGGCATGCGTTTAGAGAACTGGCCACCGGCTAGTCTCCGTATGGACGATCGTTTCGCCTATCGTAGCCGTTAATTAAGTAGGACTATCACCATGCGTCATCGTAATAGTGGTGTGAAATTAGGCCGTACCAGCAGCCATCGTAAAGCGATGTTCCAAAACTTGGCTAATTCTTTGTTTGAACACGAGTTGATTAAAACGACTGTGCCTAAAGCTAAAGAATTACGTCGTGTTGCTGAGCCTTTAATCACGCTAGCGAAGAACGACACTGTAGCAAATCGCCGCTTGGCATTTGCTCGTACCCGTTCAGCTGCAACCGTTGGTAAATTATTTACCGTACTTGGCCCTCGTTATAAAGAACGTAACGGCGGCTATCTACGCGTGCTCAAAGCTGGCTTCCGTGCAGGTGATGCTGCACCAATGGCTTATGTTGAGCTTGTAGATCGTGAAGTGAAAACTTCAGCAGAATAAGTTTTATTATTCTGAAAAGAAGGTCAGTTGAATAAACTGGCCTTTTTCTTTGCCTAAAATAAATATAAATTCAGTTTTGTCCCTAAGTGATATAAATTAAGCTTGATTAGTTGGAAGTTGACATTGTGTATTGTCAGTTTTATGTTTTAATAAGTTATAGTTAAACACAGGGTATAAAAACAACATGGATAAAAATGTAGATATTCTTATTGTTGGTGCTGGTATTTCTGGTATTGGGATTGCTGCGCATGTTTTAAGAAACTGTCCGGGTCGCCAATTTGAAATTATTGAACGTCGTGAAGCTCATGGTGGTACTTGGGATTTATTCAAATACCCAGGGATTCGTTCAGACTCAGATATGTCAACTTTTGGTTATAACTTTAAGCCATGGCAAAAAACCAGTGTTCTTGCTTCGGGTAATGCAATTAAGGGCTATATTGGCGAAGTGATCGATGAGTATAAACTCAAAGAAAAAATTCATTTCGGTCATCAAGTCGTTTCTGCAAACTTTGATAGTTCAATCAAAAAATGGATTGTTGAACTGATTGATCGTGATCAGAAGAAACAAACATGGCAGGCAAACTTCATTGTTGGTTGTACGGGTTACTATAATCATGATCAAGGTTTCCAGCCTGAGTTTGCACAGCAAGATCAATTTAAAGGTCAGATTGTTCATCCTCAGCATTGGCCTGAAAATTTGGATTATAGCGATAAGAAAGTTGTAATTATCGGTAGTGGTGCGACTGCGATTACTCTAGTGCCTGCAATGGTCAAGACAGGGGCAGGGCATGTCACCATGTTACAACGTTCACCAACCTATATTGCGTCAATCCCATCTATAGACTTAGTTTATGACAAGATGCGTAAGATTTTGCCTGAGAAGGTTGCTTATCAGTTGACGCGTGCACGTAATATCGGTGTACAACGAGGGATTTATGCTATTGCACAAAAACAACCTAAACTGGTGCGGAAATTATTATTAAAGGCTGTAGAAATGCAGCTTCAAGGTAAAGTGGATATGAAGCACTTTACCCCGAACTATAATCCTTGGGATCAACGCCTTTGTGTAGTGCCAGACGGTGACTTATTTAAAGCATTACGTGAAGGAAAAGCGAGTGTTGCAACGGATACTATTGATCACTTTACCGAAACTGGTGTTCAGTTAAAATCAGGTCAGCATCTAGATGCAGACATTGTTGTATATGCAACAGGTTTAGAAATCCAAATTATGGGCGGGATTAAAGCGAGTGTGGATGGTAAAGCAATAAATACCTCTAAGCACATGCTGTATAACGGCATTATGGTCAGTGATATTCCAAATATGGCAATGATTATTGGTTATATCAACGCATCATGGACTCTAAAAGTAGATATCGCAGCGGATTATATCTGTCGTTTGCTTAATCATATGGATCAACATAACTATGATGTTGTTGTTGCTAAAGGTGATGAGCGTGAGATGTTAGAAGATACCGTGATGGGTAGTTTATCTGCGGGTTATATTCAACGTGCAGTTAATGTTATGCCTAAACAAGGTAAACATGCACCTTGGAAAATCACCAACAACTATTTAGCAGATAAAAAAGATCTTAAGAAAGCAGGTTTTGATGACCCAACTTTGCAATTTACTCGTGCAGAAAGTCAGCCGAAAAGCCAAAGTAAAATCAAACTAGTCTCTTAAGTTTGTTTTTGTTGATTTAAAAAAGGGGGGGCTTCTAGCCCTCTTTTTTAATATCAGTAGAATTTACAATGAGGCTAGTAAGTTGAGTTCATTTACTTCAACTTGTTCAATGAACAGACATAATTGATCAAGGAATGATATTTTGCGTGCTTTCGAACAAAATGAACAATATATCAATTTTCAATCAGGCCAAATCTATTTTCAGCAATTTTCACCTGAAAATTCAGCCTCACTACAGCATCAATCGAGCAAAGCTGTAATTGTTTTATTACATGAGTCTTTGGGAAGTGTGGCTTTATGGAAACAGTTTCCTCAAGCATTGGCTAATGCAACTGGGCGTCAAGTTATCGCTTATGACCGTTTGGGTTTTGGTCGTTCGAGTCAGCGCTTTGATTTTTTGCCCGCTGATTTTGTTTGGGCTGAAGCACAGGGTGCTTTTGCTACACTGGTTGAAGCACTTGATTTAGACAAATTTATTGTTCTTGGACATAGTGTTGGCGGTGGGATGGCGTTGTCGATTGCAGCAAACTATCAAACCGAGTGTCTGGCGGTAGTTTCGATGTCAGCTCAAGCCAAAGTCGAACAACTGACTTTAGATGGAATTGAGGCAGCAAAAGAAAACTTTAAAGACCAAAAACTTTTTCAGCGTTTAGCCAAATATCATGGCGAAAAAACCAAATGGGTGCTTAACGCGTGGACTGAAACTTGGTTAGCACCACATTTTGCTACTTGGGATTTATCTGAAGTATTGAAACAAGTAAATTGTCCTGTGCAGGTAATTCACGGCAAGGTAGATGAATATGCTACACAAGCTCAACCTGAGCAAATCGCTACACAGGTTCAGGGTGTTGTTGAACTATGCATTTTAGAGGATTATGGACATTTTCCACATCAAGAAAAACCTGCAAAAGTCATCGAACTTGTGCAGGACTTTATAGATGAATTGGGGTGATTTTTATGCCACTTGGCTTAGTCATGTAAGGCCGTTCAAACTACATTGTTCTTGAAATAAGCTCTTTCATGATCTCATTGGTTCCTGCATAAATTCGATTGGCGCGGTTATCGATATAAGCGCGTGCAATTGGGTATTCCATCATATATCCATATCCACCATGCAGTTGTAGGCATTCATCGACCACCTTGGAATACATCTCTGATATTTTATATTTGGCTGCGGCAGCTGCATCGACAGCCAACTCTCCTTGTAATTGAAGTTCCATGCAACGATCCAAGTAGGCGCGGCAAAAATCTATTTCGGTGCGCATTTCTGCAAGTTTAAAACGTGTATTTTGGAAGCTTGAGATTTCTTTACCAAATGCAGTACGTTGCTTGGTGTATTCAAGCGTATGCGCTAGAGCAGCCTCTGCACCAGATTGACAGATAATGGCAACAATTAGGCGTTCCCATGCGAGTTCTTTCATGAGCATCATAAAGCCTAAGCCTTCTGCTCCGAGTAAGTTTTCTTTAGGAACACGAACATTGTCAAAAAAAAGCTCGCAAGTATCCTGACCTTTCATTCCAATTTTCTGTAGAGGCTTTCCTTTGCTAAAACCTAGACGATCTGCTTCTACCAACAATAATGATAAATTTGCAGAACCTTTCTCGTTATTCCCTGTTTTACAGACAACTATTGCAAGATCGCAAAGATAGCCATTGGTAATAAAAATCTTTGATCCGTTAATCACATATTCGTCATCTTGTAGTACTGCAGTTGTTCGAATAGCTTGAAGATCTGATCCTGTACTTGGTTCAGTCATGGCTATGGCACTCACAGTTTCACCTGTTGCCATACGTGGTAACCAGTATTGCTTTTGTTGTTCATTACCAAAGTTGTTGATGTAGTTTGCGACGATATCGGAATGCAACGAAAAACCTGTGGCTGAGTCTAGCGCATAGGCTTGCTCCTCAATCAAAATCATACTATAGAGCCGATCTACAGCAGAACCACCGTATTCGACAGGCATAGTACAACACAGTAAGCCAAGTTCACCTGCTTTTAACCAAAGATCGCGGTCTACATGTTGTTGAGCCTCATATTTTGAAGTATTGGGCACAACTTCTTTGGCATAAAACTTCCGAACAGTTTCACGGAAACTCTCATGTTCCGCTGTAAACAGTTGTCGTGGTAACATATTGGCTAAGGGGCGAATTTGACTGGTTTGCATATTGTTTATCCTAAATTTTTTTCTGTGTTGTGATGACAGTAGGGAAATTATGCGGCGAGCTCAATATGATGAATGCTCATTTGTTTTATCAATATTGATCGATTTGGTCAGTTCAATTTTGAGTGATGTATTGAGCAGCAGAGCTGATGCAGTGCTTTAACTTGGTTTAGTGTAGGAAAATAAAAGATGTTTGAGAATCTAAGTATCGAAGAGCGTAAAGTGATTTATCGTGCACGTCGCGGTTTGAAAGAAATTGATGTTTATTTCGATCCTTATGTGAAGACATACTATTTACAAGCCGATGCACATGAAAAAGCTTTATTTGCAGAATTGGTTGAACAAGAAGATCCTGATTTACTGGATTGGTTTATGGAGGTAACGGAACCTCCGCGTGAAGAGCTAAAACAGTTAATTTTGAAGTTAAAACACTATGTCCATGCTGGATAAGCCATCTGACGTACATTTTGACTACCCACTCAAGCCTAGTCGTCTGGCTAAGCTTGTTGGGTGGGGATGTCTACTGCTAATACTGGTTTTACTTTATGCACTACAGCATAGTGTCATCTTTTTGCTCTTTGTTGTGGTTGGCTTTTTTTGTTTATATCGACATTTTTCTCAAGAAAAACAACTTGTACTATTAACACACCTCGATCAAATGCTGTGGTCACTTCAGTACGCTGGGACAAAATCAATCCAAACAATTGAAATTATAAAAATTACAGACTATCAGTTGTACTTCATTATCACGACACGACAAAAATCGGAAAAAGACCTGATCATTTGGGTTGATCAGTTATCAAGGCTTGCCTTAAAAAGTATGAAAGCACGAGCTAAGCTAAGTTAAAAAGCGATTTTTTGCATTCAAATAAAAAAAATTAAATTAAACTTTACATATTAACTAGATAGTGTGATTTTTATCTCAAAATTAAGAATAATTAATTAATTAATGCAATTGTTAGACAATAAAGTACATATGAACTAAATTATGGTGTATATTACTTCTATTCGAACACATAGTTGGTTCTTAATAGGATTAATTAGGTTTTTTAGTTAGATATGCTGTGAAGCATCAATAAAAAGCCACCAATGTTTGAAATCAAATTTATCCCTCGTGGATTTACCGCTTTACAAGTAGCATGTGCAGAACCGTCGCAGTGCTACTTTTTTTTGTCTGAAATTTATGTAATAAGAAGTACTGCTTAATAATAAAATTGAGTAATATTAGAAGGATAATTCTAAGTGTTGATCTTTATTTGAACAAACTTGTTTGTTCATTAATAAACTTAACTTCTAAGCGCAGTGTAGAGGGAAGGGAAGATGCAAGAAATTGAATTAAAGAAGAAGAGTGCCTTAATCGCAAGTAGTATGTTGATTTCAGCATCACTACAGGTGTTTCAACCTTACTTTATTTACTGGCGATATGATTTGTGGGTTGAGCCTTGGCGTATCTGGACGGCACATTGGGTGCATGTTGGGTGGATTCATTATCTACTGAACATGCTGGCATTCATATGTTTACCTTTTATTTTTCCTCGTTTTAAAAATCGTTATCTGTTGAGCTTAATTTTATTTTTACCGATGGCAATCAGCCTGAGTTTTTATTTTATTTATCCATCAATTCAAGCCTATGCCGGTTTTTCAGGAGTGCTACATGGAATTTATGTCGCAGTTGCATTGCTGTATTTGCAGTTTGCTAAAGAGCGTAAGTTTGCATTACTGATTTTGGCATTGGTTTTGATCAAGCTTGTGGGAGAAAACATTTTTGCCCCAAGTCAGACAGCAGCTTTGATTGGTAGTCCTGTATTGACTGAAGCACATGTATTAGGTGCTGTTTGGGGTGCAGTTTTTGCTGGCATGTTTATGTCTTGGACTTGGTTTAAACAACGCATTACACATCAGAACAAGACCAAACTTTAACGCTTATGATCTAGTGGTTGGCTGAATTGAGCCATGTATTCGCTCGGCGTCATCGCAGTTTCACGTTTGAACATTGCACTAAATGCACTAGGGCTGTCATATCCAAGGTCGAGAGCGATATGTAAGATCGGCTTATTTTGGCTAAGTTCAGTCATGGCCTGAAGTAGTTTTGCTTGACGAATCCACTGTGCAAAATTCATGTTCAGTTCTTTTTGGAAGTGGCGTGACAATGTCTTACTGCTCATTGCAGCTGTTGCTGCAGCATGATGTAAGGTCCAATCAAAAGCCAAGTTGTCACGAATTTTCTGACAAAGTTGAATTAAGGCTGGACTTCGCGCCTCAGGCAGATGAAAAGCTAGGCTTGGCAGTAAAGTGACTTCATCTAGAATCAATTGTAATAACCGTTCATTGCGGCTATTCGTTTGGATGGGCTCGTCAATGTTTAACGCAGCACAAATTAACTCGCGCAGTAGAGCTGAGATATTGACGACAGAACAGTGCGTTGCAAGGTTTTTTCGCGCATTGGCTTTAATCCAAACACCACGTATATTTCCCTGTCCGCTGACATGTAAAGCATGTTTTTTTCCTGCTGGAATCCACAGTCCTCGGCCTGGGGGACAGATCCAAGTTCCCTCGGTTGTTTCAACCCGAATAACTCCAGTTAATGTATGAATTAATTGAATATACGGGTGTTGATGCCAAGTTTCAGTATGACCATGTGTATAGCATTGAGCGAATGCAAATACCTCATAATCGTCATATCCATGTGTTAATAACGTTGCCATGACATCCTCAATAAAAAATTGTCCATTTGGCGATAGTGAATGTCTATATGTCGCCTAAGTGCTGTTTGATTATTTTTTAACATAAGTTTCGATTGAAGTGTAGGTATCAGACAATGTTTCAAAAAGCAGCATTTTATCCTTTAACGGCTATTTTGTTTTGGGCGGGTAATGTCGTCGTGTCAAAAATGGCAAGTGGTGTAATTTCCCCAGTCGCAATAACTTTTTATCGTCTTGTCCTCGCGCTTGTCGTGATGAGTACATTTGTCTTAATACCTCTACTGAAAAATCGTGAAATGATTAAGCCTTATTGGAAACATCTGGCTTTAGGTGGCTTCTTATCTGTTTCGTTATTTCAATGGTTGTCTTATCAAGCGGCAGCAACAACCAGTGCAACCAATATGGCGATAGTGACATGTTTGATTCCATTATTGACCATGTTTTTAAGCAGTATAATGCTTAAAGATCAAGCAAGTTATGGCATGCTATTCGGTGGTCTTTTATCACTTTTTGGTATTGTGTATTTGCTCAGTCAAGGACAGCCAAGTCAGTTATTACAGGGTGGGGTTCATGTCGGAGATGGCTTGATGCTGATTGCTGCAATTGGCTTCGCACTTTATGGGGTATTGCTTAAACGCTGGAAAATGCCGATTCCTGCATGGCAAGCCAATTATGTACAAAGTGTTTTTGCTTTAATTTATGTGTTGCCATTTTTTCTATTCTTACCTGCCTCTCAGATGCAGTTGAATCAACAGACTATCCCGATGATTGTTTATGCCAGTATTTTTTCATCAGTATTGTTGTCGTACTTATGGATGGAGGGTGTGCGTCATTTGGGGCCAAACAAAAACAGCATGTATATGAATTTATTGCCAATATTTACAGCATTGATAGCTGTTGTTATGTTGGGCGAAGAACTTCATACCTTCCACTGGGTGGGTGGTGGTTTGACTTTATTGGGTATCTTACTTGCACAAAACTTGCAAAAACCAATTCGATTCAATTGGCGCCAAGATCCAAGTTTAGACTAGAACATTGAGTATTGTTGATAGAGTCAAAAAAACTCGGTGCTAACATGTGATAGCACCGAGTGATTTATTTGGCTGGACGTGGTTTGAATTGAATCACTCCAACCTCATCGGCAGGTTCTGGTATTTGTGGTTCTTCAACCTCAGTAGGGCGGTTTTCTGAGTAACCACATTCAATACATTCGATCCACTCATCAGTATCGTTGTTGAGCATGACCACACGATCCATCGCTTCACATTTTGGACATCGCGCACCGGCGATGAATCGACGTTTGATCTGCATATACGCACCATTTAATTCAATTTGCATGGTAGTTTAAAGGCTTTATGAGTGATTCGTCCAACCTTGATGACGTAATAACGCATCAATTTTAGGTTCACGACCACGAAAGTTCACAAAAGCTTGTAAAGCACTGTCTTTACCACCAACAGCCAAAATGGCTTTACGGAAATCAGCACCTGTAGCAGTATTGAATATTCCTTCTTGTTCAAAGCGATCAAAAGCATCACTGGCTAAGACTTCAGCCCATTTATATGAGTAGTAGCCCGCAGCATAACCACCTGCAAAAATATGGCTAAAGCTGTTTTGGAAGCGATTGCTCTGTGTGCTTGGGAGTACTGCGTATTTATTGCGAATATCATCAAGTGTGCTTTGAATTTGAGCAATACTGAGTGCAGGGTTTGCACTGTGAATATTAAGATCAAAAAGTGCAAATTCGATTTGACGCAGACTCTGCATACCAGATTGGAAGAAACGTGCATCGAGTAGGGCTTTGAGTAAATCAGCGGGTAAGCTTTCTTTCGTATCGATATGTTCACTTAAATTATTGAGGCTGTCTTGGTCCCAAGTCCAAAACTCCATAAATTGACTTGGCAACTCGACAGCATCCCATGCCACGCCGTGTGTGCCTGCAACAGAGATTTGGTCCACTTCGGTCAGGAGATGGTGTAAACCATGCCCAAACTCATGAAAGAGTGTGTTCACTTCATCATGACTGAGTAGCGCAGGTTGTTCACCAATTGGTGGGGTAAAGTTACCGACCATATAGCAAATAGGTTTTTGTAAACCAGTCGCTGTTTGCATACGTGAACGGAAACCACTCATCCACGCACCACCACGTTTACCATTTCGCGCATAAAGGTCGAAGTAGAATCCACCTAAGACTTGACCTTGATCCTCGATCTCAAAATATTTGACATCCTCATGCCAAACAGGGGCTTGGCGTTGAATGATTTGAATATCATACAAACGTTGTACCACCTGGAACAGGCCTTGAATTACTTTAGGTGCAGGGAAATAAGGTTTTAAATCTTCTTGAGAAAGTTTAAATAACTTTTGCTTTAATTTTTCTGAATAGTAGCTGCTGTCCCAAGGTTGTAGTTGGTCAATACCATCATCCGCAGCGATTTGTTTCAACTGCGCAATTTCTTGTTCTGCAGGGCCACGTGCATGTTCAGCCAGTTCGATGAGAAAGTTTTCAACGGTGGCAACATCAGGTGCCATTTTACTGGCCAATGAATATTCAGCATAGTTATTAAAGCCGAGCAAACTAGCCATTTCTTGTCGCAAGGCTAAGATTTCTTGCATAATTTCACTGTTATCGAACTCTGGTTGAGCTGACTGTTCAGAGGCACGTGTCGTATAGGCATGATAGAGCTGTTCACGCAGTGCACGGTCATCAGCATAAGTCATGATGGCAAGATAAGAAGGAATATCTAAGGTTGCAACTGCCTGTTCAAGCTCACGTTGTTGGCCATATTGTTTGAGTAGCTCAATACTGCTTTGTGGTAGACCTTGTAGCTGTGCTTCGCTTAAAGGTTGGAAGAAAGCTTGGGTAGCATCTAGGACATGATTCGAAAAGTCAGATGAAAGCTGAGATAAGCGTGAAGAAATCTCTGCATAGCGCTGTTTATCAGCACCAATTAAAGCGACTCCAGACAATTGAAAATCACGAAGTGCTAGTTTAATCGAACTTTGTTGTGCTGGGCTTAATTGATTAAACTCTGCGGCATCATGGACATGCTGATAGTGTTGATAGAGTACTGTATGTTGACCAAGCGCAGTGTAATATTCACTGAGGGCAGGCAGTAGTGCTTGATAGAGTTCACGAGTGTCGCTGTTATTCATGACTGCATTGAGGTGCGATAAGATTCCCCAAGATTCACTCATTTGATTTTCTAATTGATCAATGCGTTGAAGTACCGTCAGTTGTTGCTGGAAATTTGGCACAACATTATTTAGCTCTTTTAGAAATGCTTGACCATCTTGAATTGCTTGGTTGATCTGTTGTTTGAGTGTTTCAAGTTCGATTTGGTCAAATTGTGGCGTAGGTAAAGTTGCAAGTTCCAAATTCATGTGTACTGGCCGTTTTATTTATATGATGTGAATAAATGTCGGGTTCAACAGACACAAAATCAAGTCAGACCATCAAATTTTCCATGAAATAATGTATTTAAGAGCACTTTATTTATTTTTATGTGATCGATATAAGAAAAAAGCCCTCTAAACTTATAATTTAGAGGGCTTTGTTTAATCACTCGCTACGTGATTTTGCATTGGACTTACTTTTTTTTGACTTGGCCTTTTTCTTGGCCTTATCTTTTGTTTTGCTTTTAGTGCTCGAAGTTTTTTCAGACTTTTTACTATAAGAGCTGGCTTTGCCTTTCGCATTTTTTTTACGCGGTGGGCGTTCACCTGCAGCTTTAGCAGCCTGTTCTGCTGCGACTTCCTGACTTACTGGAGCTGTTTTCTGTTCAGTTTGAACTCTTTCACCCTGAGGTGCAGGATTTTGGCGTCGTGGAGCACGTCGCGGTTTATTTTCCTGATTAAAAACTTGCTCAGTTGATTCAGTTTTAGCGACGCGTGGAGCACGACTACGAATGACACGTCCTGCATGAGTTAACTGTTGAAGTAATTCAGAGTCAATTTTACGCTCTTCAAGATTCACTGCAGCGACTTTAATTTTAACTTCATCACCTAAGCCAAAAACCTGACCACGATTTTGTCCAACCAAACTTTGGCTGGCTTGATCATAAACGAAGTAGTCATCACCTAGTTGGCTGATATGCAGCATACCATCAACATATAGATCTTTTAAGGTGATGAATAAACCAAATTCAGTTGTCGCGGAAATTGTACCGAGGAATTCTTCACCCAAATGCTGTTGCATATAGTGGCATTTGAGCCAAGTGGTTACTGAACGTGAAGCTTCATCAGCACGACGTTCTGTCGCTGAGAAGTGTTCACCAGCATCGTCCAAAGCCGCACCAGAAAGAGGGTAGCTTTTCTTCGCCAATTGCGCTTTGATTGCACGATGCAACAACAAGTCAGGATAACGACGAATTGGTGAAGTAAAGTGAGTATAGGCTTCATAAGCTAGACCATAGTGGCCTAAATTATTCGCGCCATAATATGCTTGCATCATCGAACGAAGTAATACGGCATGAATACTCGGCGCATCAATACGGTCTTTGGTGGCTTCAATTACACGCTGATAATCCGCTTGCGTTGGTTGTTCAGGGAAGCTTAAGCCGAGTAGCTTAACGAAATCGCGTACTTTTTGGATACGAGAAAACTCAGGTGCCTCATGTACACGGTACAGCATAGGAATTTCATTTTTAAGAGAATATTCAGCTGCTGCCACGTTTGCTAATAGCATACATTCTTCAATAAGCTTGTGTGCATCATTACGAGTACGAGGCAAGATTTCTTTAATGCCACCTAACTCATCAAAAGTCATATATGTTTCAACAGTCTCAAACTCCATGGCATGGCGTTGTTGACGTAGTTCTTTAAGTACTTGATAGAGTTGGAATAGCGTATTAAGTGATTTGCGTACTGCACGATTATCAGTAATTGCAGCACTGTCTCCTGAGAAGTACTCTGAGACTTGATCGTAGGTCAAACGCGCTTGTGAGTGCATCACAGATGGGTAGAACTGAAAACCTGTAACACGACCAGCACGAGAAAGATTTAAGTCGCAGACCATACATAGACGGTCTACATCTGGATTGAGTGAGCAGAGGCCATTGGACAGAGCTTCTGGTAACATCGGTAAAACAAAGTGAGGGAAGTACACAGAAGTACCGCGTTCTTGCGCTTCTTCATCTAAAGGTTTACCTAGACGTACATAGTGGCTAACATCTGCAATTGCGACAACTACACGATAACCACCGCCTGGACGTTTTTCTGCATAAACAGCGTCGTCAAAATCTCGCGCATCTTCACCATCGATGGTAACCAGTGCCAAATCTCTTAAGTCGATACGACCAGCACGATCACGAGCAGTCGGCTCTTTAAAGCTTTCTGCTTCTTGTACAACTTCTTGAGGAAACTCAAAAGGTAGACCAAACTCTAAAATAGTTTGAGGAATAATGACTTCGGTATCTGCTTTATCTGCCATAGATTGCACGATATGTCCGTTGGCAAATTCATCACGTGTCGGATAATCATCTAAAGCAACACGTAATATTTCGCCAGTTTTGGCATTGGCGTGTTCGATGAGTTCTTTTTCTAAAGTAATCGGTTGGTGTGCATTGGGTGCTGCAGGTTGAATAAAGTATTCACCCTCATAACATTCAAGCTTACCAATAATCTGTTTAACGCGACGTTGAGTCACTTCACGGATATAACCCAGTGCTTTACCGCGACGGTCTACAGAAGTTTGCTGTACTTTAATTCGGTCGCCGTTAAACACTAAGCGTAGTTCACGCTCAGGCAGTTGCATGTTGTCTTGACCATCAATCTGCGCCAGACCAAGACCTTTGTTGTTGATATAAACCGTTGCATCTAAGATGGGTTGATCTTGCATAGGTTGAAATTTAAAACCATCTTTCATGAGTTGGCCATCACGAACCATGGCAATCAGGCGATGACTAAGTGCATCAATACTTTTTTGATCAGCGATACCGAAATGTTCAACCAAATCGGCATGAGAGAGTGATTGTTGTTTTGTCTCAATCGTATCCAGAATTAGAGTACGACTCGGAATCGGATTGTCGTAACGTTCCGCTTCAGATTTGGCTTCAGGATCAGCCCAGTTTTTCATCATGTCTTTACTTTCTTATGAATCGATGGCTTTAGCATAAGACATGCAGCGTCAGACTGCACGAAAATGATTGTATTAATCCACTTTTAAGTTGTTTGCTGGCTAATTATTGAATTGGTTGCATTGGTTTTTTTGAAATTATGTATAAATAATCGGCAAAAACAGCAAAATTGTTTAAAAAGTATTTAATCGATGCAAAAAACATGATTTTTTTTAGTTGATCGCTTGCCGAATTGGGTTTTAGTTTGTATTATGGCGGCTCGTTACGGTGAGATGGGTGAGTGGCTGAAACCACGTCCCTGCTAAGGACGCATACGGGTAACTGTATCGAGGGTTCGAATCCCTCTCTCACCGCCACGTTTTAAACGATGCGCTCATAGCTCAGCTGGATAGAGCACTTGGCTACGAACTAAGGGGTCGGGAGTTCGAATCTCTCTGAGCGCACCAATTTAAAACGATATTAACGAAACGTCAATATGACACACAAGTTTAGCGCTCATAGCTCAGCTGGATAGAGCACTTGGCTACGAACTAAGGGGTCGGGAGTTCGAATCTCTCTGAGCGCACCAACTTGAATAAATTAACCGCGTATATCGCGGTTTTTTTGTGCCTGAAATTTGTGGGATCACTTTGGGTTTGGTTCTAGATCAGAAATAAGACTATGAAATATAAATAATGCAGAATGATCGCTGCTGCAATAATGTTCGCTGTATAAAAGCGAATAGGGTGGCTTTGACGTGGCTCACTAAAAGCGTAGATCAAAAGCGAAATGCAAATTGCTGCATATAAAAAGCCATAAAGTAAAAAGAAGCGATGAAAGCTTTTGCGTTCTGCTGCAATGTATTGGCTGGAGTTGGGAGCAACTGTCATAACGTCAAGAGATTGGGGACGTTGCTGTGCATCTAAGAAATCAATACGTTTTATTTTGTGTTGATCATAGTATTCAATATTGCTTTTAGGGTTATAGCGAACATAAAACTCAAATTGAGTCGGAGTGAGTTGTTTGTTGTTTAGATCACGACAGAACTCGCTCAAGCCATTGCCACTACACTTAAACTCTAGGCTTCTTCGATACTGGTCGTAAAGGGTGAGTCGGTGCTCGCCAGTTCTAAATGCTAAAACATCAGCAGTGAGCTCATTGGGTGAGTCAAATTTCACGACTTTCCATGAGGCGAGTGAGAGTGCGTTGAGTTTTACCAGTTTTTGATCAAATTGTTGCTGTGCACTATATGTGATCATCAACATAAAGCCTACGGCTGCAATTCGAGTAGCGGCCTTAGATGTTGGATGATCACGGTTATTCATGGTGTGAACTTGAATAGTTAATATAGATAGGTGGAGGTTATGATGATTTTTTCTTTAAGAGAAGTCTAAAGTTTTGGTATTTTTGTGAAATGATTCAATAATTAAGAAAATCTGTGCAATTAGCGAACAGTTGGAAATTATTTTCAATTTAGCACTTATCAATTTTACAAAAGTGCGTATAATGCGACTCCATCAAGTGTAGCGCTCATAGCTCAGCTGGATAGAGCACTTGGCTACGAACTAAGGGGTCGGGAGTTCGAATCTCTCTGAGCGCACCAACTTGAATAAATCAACCGCACATGTTGCGGTTTTTTTGTGTCTGAAAATAAGATCAAATCAGAGTCCTTTTGTGGGTGATTGAGAATTAAAAACAGTGTTAGAACATTTAAATAATTGTTTGTTATTCTGCTAATATCGGGCTATTGAAATTAACTAGGGTATAGAAGCCTGATGTCAGACAGTAAGCCTGCATTAAAGTTGCGTTATTTTTTAAATTTAGAAGAATCTCAAGATGGTTTTAGTCTTGCAACCATGGGAAAACGTCAATTTACCCGCTTTTTAACACCATTGGTGAGTGTCGCTATCGTTGTTTGGGGTGTGTATCTAGGCATGGATGGTATTGGTAAATACTACATGGCACTGGGTATATTTTTTCTCGCTTTGCAATTGGGGATGCGTTATTGGTTTTTACCAATGATGTTCAAGCGCCAATATGTTAAGCATCAATTTGGTCAAACAGAGCAAGGGATTGAGTTATTTCAAGACTATGTGGAGCTCTTTAGTAGTGGTCGAGCGAAGCAACAATCACCTTATAGTGATGTACAGCGTTTTGCGGTAGGCAAGTTAAGCTATATGATTGAATTTAAAAACCGTTATGTCGTGATTGTGCCTAAGCGTGCCTTTGAAAGTCAGGCGGATCAAACTGTTTTTGAAAATACCTTTAAGCGTTAAGTTGATGTTGTAAAAATAATATTGCCAGAGAAGTTTAAGGAAAACACATGACTCAAGAAATTAAACGTCCATCAAAAATCATTTGTGTGGGCCGTAATTATGCTGATCACGCTAAAGAGCTTGGTAATGCCATTCCAGAACAAGCAGTACTCTTTATTAAGCCACCAAGTAGTTTGATTGACCTCAATACAGCGATTCGTTGGAATCCTGCTTGGGGGAATTGTCATTATGAATGTGAATTAAGTCTGCGTATTGATCAGCCATTGAGTCAGGCTGCCTCTAAAGAACAAGCTTTGGCTGCCGTAGGTGCGGTGACTTTGGGCCTAGATTTAACTTTGCGTGACTTGCAAGATCAACTCAAGGGTAAGGGGCAGCCATGGGAGCGTGCGAAAGCCTTTGATGGTTCTTGTGTGTTGGCTGATTGGGTTGATGTGAGTGAGATTACTGATTGGCAACATGTTGAATATACATTTGATGTAAATAATGAGCGTCGTCAAGTCGGTGATAGTGCCAATATGATTTTTGATATTGCATCACTTTTGGTCGAAATTAGTCATATTTTTAGCTTAGAGCAAGGTGATGTCATCATGACGGGTACGCCTGCTGGAGTGGCAGCACTGCATAGCGGTGATCAGTTAAAAATGACGCTAAAAGGTAAGACTCAGGATTTTGTTTGGCAAACGTATGTATCTTAAAGTACACGCAGTAGAGATCTGATCGATTAAAAGACCCATTGTGGTCTTTTTTTTACCTGAGCTTGGTGATTTGATGGGGGAATAGACCCAAGTGTGGGTGATAATATGATTGAAACCCGTTTGCTTTAGTAATTGATTATGTGGCGGGCCTGAAAAGATGAGACCCGCTTGATCTGAGGTGGGTTTAGTGATTTGAATCGTGGGCGAGTTTGATTTGGCCTAAAATATGTCCACTCATACTCTTCGCCATTTCCTCTTTTGCATAATAGACTTCACCTAAATTTTCTTGGCGAATTAAGTTGGCTTGTTCTCGTGTTTCGGCACAAATTAAAACTTGGATATATGGATTTAATAACTTCGCTGTATCAATAATCTTATGAATATCTAAGAGATCCATCGGTGAAATCACCAGTAATCTGGCATGTTGAATGTGGGCCTGAATTAATACGCCTGGTTCAATAGCACTGCCGGATACTGCTGCAATACCTTTTTCACGTAATGCTTCAACGATTTCACGATTTTCTTCGGCAATCACCACTTTAATGCCCTGTTGCATCAGCGTTTGTGTGATGTGGCGACCGACTTCACCATGACCAATAATGACCACTTGATCTTTGAGGTAGTCTTGATCAACCTCATCGGGCAGCATAGAGAGTGGGTCATTACTACGTTCTAGTAGGCGAGCCAAGTGTGAGCGTTGACGAATCCAGTTCAGTACAGGCTCGATTGCTGAGAATAGTACCGAGTTGAGTGAAATGGAGAATAGAGCGCCCGCTAAAATCAAGTTTTGTGCTTCGTTGTCGAGTAAACCAAGTGCGAGTCCCATGGTGGCTAAAATAAATGAAAACTCACCAATCTGTGCCAAGCTTGCACCAACTGTTAGTGCTGTGTTGAGTGGATAACGGAAAAATAAAACCAGCGCCATTGCAGCTAAGGTTTTACCAATCATAATGATGCCAATCACAGCAAGGATATGTACGGGTTGCTCAACAATAATTGCAGGGTCAAACAGCATACCTACCGAAACAAAGAATAGGATTGAGAAGACTTCTTTAAGTGGTAACGTCTCTTGTTCAGCGCGATGACTAAAATCGGATTCACGTACTACCATACCTGCGAAGAAAGCTCCAAGCGCCATAGAAACGCCAAAAATCGCATAGGAACCATAGGCAATAGATACAGCACAAGCAACTACAGTGAGTGTAAATAATTCACGAGAACCTATACGTGCCACAATCTGCATGATTTTGGGTACAAGTCGTTTACCAATAATCAGCATAAAGGCAATAAAGCCAGCAACCTTAACCAGCGTCAGCAATATCGTCATGCCAATACTTTGATCACTGCTCATTTCAGCAGGTGTGGTGCCGCCAAGTAGTACTGCGGTGGCAGGGAGTAACACCAAAACCAAGACCATGACCAAGTCTTCAACCAAAAGCCAGCCAACAGCAATTTTTCCGTTGACGGAATCGAGAAGGCCGCGATCTCCCAGTGCTTTTAAGAGTACAACTGTACTGGCACATGAAAGGCTTAGACCAAACACCAGTGCAGAGCCAAAGTCCCATCCCCAGAGCATGGAAACGAGCATCCCTAATACAGTGGCTACAGCGATTTGTAGGATCGCTCCAGGGACTGCAATTCGCTTCACTTGAACAAGGTCGTTTAATGAGAAGTGAATACCTACACCAAACATGAGAAACATAATACCCAGTTCGGCGAGTTGGTTTGCAATGTGGATATCTGCTGTGATGCCTGGAGTATTGGGGCTAATAATAATCCCTGCAATCAGATAACCAATTAAGGGGGGGAGGCGCAGTCGTGCAGCAATGTAGCCAAAAATTAGGGCGAAGCCAAAACCTACAGCAAGAAGGATAATTAGATCGACATCATGTGGCACGCAAGGCTCCTTGTGGGTTAGGTTGAGCTGATTGAGGGTGGCATCGGGGTATATAAGATGTGTGTTTGTAAATTAGGCTATAGGGTATAACTAAAAGCGTTCAGTTTTAAATTATTAGTATAAAAAATACAAAAAAAAACGACTCCGTGTGAAGTCGTTTTTTTTCTAAAGCTAAAATTATTTGATTTTAGCTTCTTTGAAAATCACGTGTTGACGGATTTTTGGATCAAATTTTTTGATTTCCATTTTTTCCGGCATTGTGCGTTTGTTCTTAGTCGTAGTATAGAAATAACCTGTACCAGCTGAAGAAACTAGGCGAATCTTATCACGCATTGTACTGTCTCCTTAGATCTTTTGACCTTGAGCACGAAGATCAGCTACAACCTTTTCGATGCCCAATTTATCGATAATACGCATACCTTTAGTGGTTAGACGAAGACGTACGAAACGTTTTTCGCTTTCTAACCAGAAACGGTGGTGGTGCAGGTTCGGCTCGAACCGGCGTTTAGTTTTGTTGTTGGCGTGCGAGACGTTGTTACCAACGACTGGACGCTTGCCGGTAACTTGGCAAACCTTAGACATGGTGTAACTCCAATGATTTAGCCAACAGCAAACCTGTTTGGCCAGTCAAATTAAAACGATGAATTCTTTCAAGGGGCGTTTTATATCAAAAATACGCTTAAAAGACAAGCGAAAATATATAAAACACAGCATGAATCTATCTAAAAGATCATGCCTTGATCAGTTAGCGCAAGAAAGTTTTCTCAAGCAGATTATGTGCAGCTTTATTAAAAGGCGGCATAATAAATTTGAGATTAAACAATTTTGGAATCGACATGACTGAACGCTCATGAGACAAGTTGAAGAAGCCTTCAGGTCCATGATATTTACCCATGCCAGATGCACCAACGCCTCCGAAGGGGAGATCATCCTGTGCGACATGCGTAAGCACTGCATTTTGACCAAAATGTCCAGAATGAGTGCGCTGCGCAACATAGTCAGCGCGTGCTTGATCGAAGTCGAAATAGTATAAAGCAAGTGGACGTGGTCGCTGATTAATAAACTCGATTACATCATCAATTTGATCGTATTCTATGATCGGAAGCACAGGTCCAAAAATTTCATTTTGCATGATTTGCATTTGTGGTGTGACATTACAGACCAATGTTGGTGCAATTTTTCGAACGTGATCAACATCTTCATGGCTCGGATTGATCTCAATTAGGTTTGCACCTTGTTGAATTGCATCTTCAAGGTAACCTTGGATGCGTCGATACTGTTTGTCATTTACGATCGAGGTATAGTCTGGGTTGTGCGAAAGACTTGGATACATCGCTGTGACGACTTGTCGATATTGGCTAACAAACTCATCAACTTTACCGCGTGGTAAAAATAAATAGTCAGGTGCAACACAAGTTTGTCCAGCATTCCAAAGTTTGCCGAAAGCAACACGCTGTGCGACATCAAATAAATCAACCGATGGATGAACAACAGCTGGAGATTTGCCTCCAAGCTCTAAAATAACAGGAACTAAGTTCTCAGACGCAGCAGCCATGACTGTTTTACCGATAGTCGTTGAGCCAGTAAAAATGATTTTATCAAAGGCAAGGTGACTAAATGCATCGGAAATAGGTCCACCGCCATTGACCACAGCCACCAATTCACGAGGAAAAATCTCTGACATCATATCTTTGAGTAATAAACCGAAATGAGATGATGCGCTTGAAACTTTAATCATGGCGTGGTTCCCCGCTGCCAAAGCACAAATAAGTGGCCCAACAGAGAGTAATAAAGGATAGTTCCAAGGCGCAATAATGCCAATTACCCCTAAAGGCTGGTATTGTACCCATGCTTTCGCAGGTTGATGGATTAAACTCACATGACGTTTTGAGGGTTTCATCCACTGTGTTAAATGCTTACTATAATATTTGATTTGTTCAAGGCAAGTGAGAAGCTCACCAATCTTGGTTTCTGCAGCTGCTCGGTTGCCATAATCTTGAGAGATTGCAGTAACGATTTGATTTTGGTATTTAACTAGAACGGTTTTTAAGCGTGCCAAACGTTCAATGCGTTCCTTGGCTGTTGGCATCGGGTAGCGTTGATAGGCAAACTTCTGTTGTTCTAACAATTGCTGTAAATGTTGCACTTCTGGTTGATAATGAGTCATTGAATTGTTTTTCGTCTGGCTGTTCATGATACGCACCATGAGTGGAAAATAATTTAATCATATTTTTAGAGTAAATACTCTAGATAGTCAAGTCGGGTTCCGTCAGCGTAAAGATGAGAAAAGTGATGGTGTATGGATGGTAGTTACAAAGAATCTTAAAACAAAAGATCGGATTTTACAGATTAGTTTGCAGTTGTTTAATGAGCGTGGTGAGCGTGCAGTGACCACCAATCATATCGCAGCGGAGTTAGGTATTAGTCCGGGCAACTTGTATTATCACTTTAGAAATAAACAAGAAATCATTAGACAGCTAATGGAGCACTACCAGCGTGAGACGCTAGCAATGCTCGCTTTGCCAGATGACCGGCCAGTCAATGCAAATGATAAGATACGTTATTTTCAAGTATTAAGCAGTCAATTATGGGAATTTCGATTTTTGCATCGAGATGTTTATCATTTAATTGAAAATAATCACGATTTTCGAAAAGTCTATCCACATTTTGCCGGTCAGGTCATGCAGCAGGGGCAAAAAATCTATCAAGCATTTGTTGATGCTGGATTGATGCAAATGACTGCTTCTGAAATTGAGGCATTAATTATTAACATTTGGATTGTATTAACCAACTGGACCAACTTCTTATATATGTCTGGCCATCTCAGTGATTCTAATCATTTAGATGAAAAATGGGTGTGGCAAGCCTTAAGACAGATGGTGTTTTTAGAAGGGCCTTATTTGCGTGGTGAGAGCCGAGAAACCTATGAACGCTTGTTGGAAAGTTTTGGAACTTCCGAATTATTTGCTAGCCTTTCAAGTGTCAAAACGCAATAAAATGGGTAGAAGATTGAAAGCTACAAAAAAACCATTAAACTATGCTGCTGTTTCTACCAAAAAGTGATTTTTCTCAACATGAATATGACCACCGCTAACACAGCACGGCTACTAATTACTTGTGAAGACAAGCCAGGTATCGTGCAAGCTGTATCGAGCTTTTTGTATCATCAAGGTGCCAACATTACCGCACTTGATCAATACGCGACTGAAGCTCAAGGCGGGCGTTACTTCATGCGTGTTGAATTTGAACTTGAGCACTTACAAACACGTAAGGAAAGCTTATTGCAAACGTTTGCTGTCAATGTCGCGGAACGTTATGACATGCAATGGCGTTTAACGCTGGTCAGTGATCGTAAAAAAGTCGGTATTTTGGTTTCTAAAGTTGACCATGCTCTGCTTGAGTTACTCTGGCGACATGCTCGTGGGGGACTTGACTGTGAGATCACCAAAGTGATTTCTAATCATGAAGACTTACGTGAATCGGTTGAAAACTTCGGTATTCCTTTTGAAGTTGTACCTGTGAACAAAGACAATAAAGTAGAAGCTTACGCTAAAATTGATGAACTCATGCAAGGTAATGATTTACTTGTGCTCGCGCGCTATATGCAAATTTTGAGTGAAGATTTTGTAGCAAAGTGGACAATGCAAATTATCAATATTCACCATTCGTTTTTACCTGCTTTTGTGGGAGCAAACCCTTACAAACAGGCGTATGAAAAAGGCGTGAAGTTGATTGGTGCTACAGCACACTATGTGACAGCTGATCTCGATCAAGGGCCAATCATTGAGCAAGACGTTGAGCGCGTCAACCATGACTTTACTGTTGAGCAGTTACGTGATTTGGGTCAAGACGTAGAGCGTAATGTACTGGCACGTGCAGTGAAATGGCATCTTGAAGATCGTATTATTGTTGATGGCAATAAAACAGTTGTCTTTCAATAATCGTTAAGTAAGTCAATCTTACGAAGTGAATTGCACTCTTAAAGTTAGACATTTATGGTTTAATTTGAAGAGTGCTTTTTTATGGCCAGTATTTACAGTTCTTGAATATGAAAGATGATCTTTATTTTTTTTAAAGCGATGTTTCCTGAATCTAGAAAAGCTGATTTTTATTTAGGTTGTTTTGACGGGGCTGTATTTTTTGATTTTGATTGCACAGAAGAAAGTAGAATTTGTTTAAAAAGAATATCCTTTGATGGGTATGGTTGCTGCAATATTTTAAATCAGGAACATTGCTTAGACGTGGAGTTGTCAAAAAAATTCCTGCATGAAATTAAGAAAGATGTTTTAAATCAGATGAATATAAAACATCTTATATTTAAATTAATAGCACTTAATCAAGCATATATTTGGCAAGATGCATTAAATGAATACCATTTAATGGTGTCCTAATCACTCAGTTGAGTATTCGTACCTTGAGGTTTTTGAGGAGATATTGATTGGTTTCGAAGTTTTTTCCATTTTCTAATCTTTGCTTTAAAACTGCTAAAAGGTGCAACGGTATTGATGTGAATCCATTTATACACTGGCCATTGAGCTGGAGTTGTTGCCCACTTACGCTGATCTAATAAAAAAAGTTCTTCATCTGTTAGCTGATCAATCCAAGCAACAAGCTCATCTACTTTACAAGATAACAAGGTGATCATTTCATTGAGAGTAAATAGAGCGTATGTCTGATAAAACTCTTGATAAAGTGCCCCTAGATTGTTCCATTTAT
>NZ_BBRX01000024.1 GCF_000829675.1 Acinetobacter rudis | reverse complement strand
AGGAGAAAACTCAGTCATTTGGGCAATAATATTAGGTAATACACCACCAATCCCTAGACCTGCAATAAAACGTAAAATACTAAACGTCACTGGATCATGACTAAAACCAGCAAGGGCGGTAAATAAACTAAAGATAAATACGCAGATGACAATGGTTTTAACACGGCCTATTTTTTCAGATAATATCCCACCGCTAATCGCACCAAACATCATACCAAACATCGCGGAGCTGGCCATAAACCCAGCTGTTGCAGCAGTAACCCCCATATCGGACATAATTGATGGTAGGGCAGCACCGGCAATCGCAATGTCGTAACCATCTATGACGATAATAAGAAAACACCAAAATAAAACCTTGTAGTGAAATAGGCTAAGCGGTGCACTATCAATATTTTGTTGTACATCTATGTACTGCATAAAATAGTCCTTTAAACATGTCATGTTATTTACATAAGCTTGTTTGAAATTATTTTGCTTCCTTATTCCTTAAAGAAGCTGTTTATCTTGTGTTCTGTTTAAAATAACACCTCATAAAACTAGATTGGATTCATTTTATAGTCAATATGTTGATATAAATAAATATTGGTTTTTTATTAATTTATTGAAAAATATAGAAATATATATTCATACTATAACCTTGTGTTGATGCATACAGCCTTTGTCGCTATATCTTCAACGAAATCCATATTACATATTTTAGTGGTTAAGATTATTTTTGAGATCCATAAGATATATCAATGTGTTGACTTAATTTTAAATATCGAGCTGAGTTCAATATTGTCGTGATATTGGTGAATTGGGGATTTGGCACGAATTTTATTGTTTTAATCCGCTGCAATTGTGCCGTAATCAGTTATGCTGATTAAAATTTAATGCAAGAGTATTTATAAAAATGACATCCAAACGGATCACTGAAGTCGATCAGTCTTTATATGCTGTGCATAATCGTTTGTTCTTTAGATTGTTTCAGGCTGGAATTATTCTTGATCGTCAAAGTAGTAAGGAAATGGGGGTTTCTACAGCACATTGGTCGGTATTGGGCGCCTTATCTCGTGAAGTGGTGAAGCAGGGTATGTCATTTTCTGATTTAACTCATTATTTGGGTTTTAGTCGACAAAATTTGGATGGAATATTAAAGCGCTTAGAACGAGAAGAATACGTCATGCGTAATTCAGATCAACAAGATCGCCGCATTAAGATTGTACAATTGACTGAAAAAGGTTGGACTTATTGGATTAGCCTACAAGAAAAGACCTATGAGTTTTACCGTCAGGCTTTGGCGGGTTTGTCTCTCGATGATAAAGTCGCTTTTTTGCATTTAATCAATAAAATTAATCAAAATATGCATACCGTAACATTACAACAGTTACAGCAGAATGAGTCGAACTAACGGTTTCTAAAATTCGTTTCATCGCATCTGCTGAGCTCGTAACAGGTACAACACTACTTAAGTAATTAAGTAGCTTGACTTCGTTAGGGGGCTACTTCATGTTGATATAAGTCATAAACTGTAAGTAACACTCTATTTTTGATTGAAAAAACTAGGTGTGCTTCAAGGAATAACTTATAGCTAAATAACAACAAGGAGTAAGCAAATGGAATTTGATGCAGTATTGTTGCCACCACGTCGTGAGAGAATGCTACAACATGGTTATTGGTTAAATAAAACCATTTTACAATTTTTAGATGAGGCGGTGAGATGCAATCCTGATAAACAAGCCTTGGTGAGTTATAAAGCAGAAACGCAAACAGAACAAAGTTTTAGTTACCAAGATATTTTAACCCTCTCTAATAAAATGGCTTTAGGCTTAAAACAACTTGGGGTAAAAAAGAATGATGTCGTATCGTGCCAGTTACCCAACTGGTGGGAATTTAGCTTGTTATATATTGCGTGTCGACGTATTGGTGCTGTATTTAATCCCTTGATGCCGATTTTTCGTGAACGTGAATTGAGTTTTATGCTGCAGCATTGTGAAAGTAAAGTATTTATTGTTGCCAAGCAATTTAAAAAATTTGATCACGAACAACTGGCATATAAATTAAAAGATAGCCTTGAACATTTAGAGCATGTCGTCGTTATTGATGGCCAAGGCTCAAATAGTTTTGCTGCGTTGTTGTTGGACCATCATTTAGATCAAGATCCTGCTCAGTTGGCGACATTACAACAATCTGTAATTGGTCCAGATGATGTTGCTCAAATAATTTTCACTTCAGGTACAACAGGTGAACCTAAAGGGGTAATGCATACCGCAAATACTCTATTTGCCAACCTAGTACCCTATGCACAGCGCTTGCATTTAAATGACCAAGTCGTTGAATTAATGTCTACACCATTGGCCCATCAAACAGGTTTTCTCTATGGTGTGGTGATGCCGATTTATTTAAATGCCAAGGTTGTATTACAAGATATATGGGATGCAGATAAAGCGATCGAGCTCATTGAAAAGCATCAGGTCACCTATACTAAAGCTTCAACCCCTTTTTTAAATGACTTAGCCGAAGCTGCATTATTAAGACCTCCAGCTGCAGTGCAATCATTAAAAACTTTTGTGTGTGTAGGAGCACCTATACCGCCAGCCTTAGTTAAAAAAGCTCGGCAGAATTTACAAGCAAATATTATTTCAGCATGGGGAATGTCTGAAACAGGTGGAGTTGCAACGACTTTACCCGAAGATCAAGAAGAACGGGCATTTAATACCGATGGTGTCGCTTTACCTGGCGTTGAAATCAAAATTATAGATGCACAAGGGCAGCTCAAGGGGGTAAATCAGCCTGGAAGATTAGTTGTTCGTGCGTGTTCTAATTTTGGTGGGTATTTAAAACGGCCCCATCTAAATGACACAGATTTTGATGACTGGTTTGACAGTGGCGATATCGCTTACCAAGATGAACAGGGTTATATTCGAATTTGTGGGCGTAATAAGGATGTGATTATTCGTGGTGGAGAAAATATTCCAGTGATGGAAATAGAGTCCTTACTTTATCAACACCCTGATATTGCCTTGGTGGCTTTGGTGGCTTATCCAGATGAACGCTTAGGAGAGCGTGCTTGTGCTGTGGTTAAACTAAAACAGCCTGATCGTAGTTTAAGTTTAAAAGAGCTGACCGACTTTTTGAAAAACCATCAATTGGCCATGCAGTATTTACCTGAGCGTTTAGAGATTATGCATGAGTTTCCAATGACCGCTTCAGGAAAAATCCAGAAGTTTAAGTTAAGAGAGTTATTTGCTTAAGTTTTAACGTGTATTCAATTTAAATACTAAAAACGCCTCTTGATGAGAGATCAAGAGGCGTTTTATTCGGTGATTTTAAACAGTGGGATGCACATCCTGTGCAGCAGCAGCTTTGGCTTTATTTTTACGTGTCGCAATGACACTAAAGAGCACAACGATTAAGCTTACGCTTAAGGACATTAGTGTTTCATAGCGATAATCAGGAGAAAAGAACATATAACCTAATACCGCGATAATGGTGATAATAACTAACCAAGTGATCCATGGAAATAACCACATTTTATATGGGATATCGATATTCTGTGCCTCACAACGTTTACGCAAACGTAATTGGGAAATCGCAATAACGAGATAGACCAGCAGTGCAATTGCACCAGTAGTTGAAAGCAAGAAGGTCAGTACTTGGCCTGGAAAAAAGTAGTTGGCTAAACAACCTAAAATACCCACTGCACAAGACAATAATACCGCTACACGTGGTACATTATTGGGAGTGAGTTTAGTTACAAATGCTGGCGCATTGTTACGTGCCCCGAGCGAAAACAACATACGTGATGCTGTATATAAAGCTGCATTCATACAGCTTGCAACAGCCACAAATACCACACTGTCCATAATCAATTTAGTGCCAGGTACATTTAATGTCATTAATACATATTGGAAAGTACCATATTCTTTAAATCCAGCTGAACGCCAGTCTACCAATGCAACGGCAAGAAAAATGGAGACTACAAAGAACAAAATAATACGGTAGATCACGAGATTCGTTGCACGGCGAATTTTTTCAGCAGGATTTGCTGATTCAGCGGCAGCTATCGATAAAATTTCTACACCAAAAAATGAGAATGCTGTGATAAGAATCCCGCCCATAATGCCACCAAAACCATAGGGCATAAAGCCGCCATTTTGATAGAGGTTTGCAATACCACTGACATCAGCGAGTGGCCAAAAACCAAAGACTGCAGTGCCACAGATGATAATAAATAATAAGATGGCGACAACTTTTATGGTTGAAAACCAAAATTCAAAAACGCCGAAGTTTTTTACTTCAAATAAATTGGCTAAGCTTAAAATCAATACGAAGAGTAAAGCATAACTCCATGTAGGAAGAACGGGAAACCATGCATGTAAAATTTCAGCACCAGCAATGGCCTCTACAGGGATAACTAATACCCAGAACCACCAGTATAACCAGCCAATTGTACAGCCGGCCCAATCGCCGATTGCTTTACTGGCATAGGTGGAAAATGAACCTGTATCGGGTTGCATGACAGCCATTTCACCAAGCATGCGCATGACGAAAAACACCACGATACTGGTGATTAAATAGGAGAGAATGACCGCTGGGCCTGCTTTAGCAATCGCTGCTGAGGACCCAATAAAGAGTCCTGCACCAATTACACCACCGATACTGATCATCACAATTTGCTTGTTTGTTAATCCTTCAACAAGCTTTGGTTGGAAATTATTAGGTTGAGCCATTTTGATTCCTTCAAATGATTTCTTATAGTTAAATTAGGTTACTTGTAAATATGCTCTCCTGAACATGTCGGTTTGCAAGATATTCAATGCTGCGACATAAAATATTCAGTCTATAAAAAGTAATAAGGGGAAATACGTTGTATTACCCCTTAAGTCATTAGTTCAGTGTTGGCATTGCAAACTGCGTTTTCTCTCGGACATCGGCTGCAGGCCAACGTTGAGTAATGGTTTTCCGGCGCGTATAAAAGCGTGCTCCATCTGGCCCATAGGCACTTAGGTCACCAAAGAGCGATCGTTTCCAGCCCCCAAAACTGTGATAGGAAACAGGTACAGGCAGTGGAATATTAATACCAACCATGCCTACTTGTATATGTGTACTAAAGTAGCGCGCTGCTTCACCATCACGTGTATAAATACAGGTACCATTTCCATATTCATGTTCATTAATCAGTTGCATCGCTGCTTGCATACTCTCAACACGAATAATCTGTAATACGGGGCCAAATATTTCTTGTTGATAGCTGCTCATATCCGCACGTACAGCATCGATTAATGTTGGTCCGACAAAGAAACCCTGTTCATAGCCTTTGACTTTGGCATGACGACCATCGACGACAATTTTGGCACCTTGTTGTTCTGCACTATCAATATGGGCAACAACTTTAGCCTGATGTGCTGAACTAATCAGCGGGCCAAAGTCATTATTTTGATCTGAGTACGCACCATATTTCAGTTTTTGCATTTCAGTACTGATTTTTGCAATCAATTGATCGGCAACATCATCACCTATTGCGACGGCAACAGAAAGTGCCATACAGCGCTCACCTGAAGAGCCGAAAGCAGCGCCAAGTAAAGAGTTGACTACATTGTCAAGATCAGCATCGGGCATAACAATGGCATGGTTTTTTGCACCACCAAGCGCCTGACAACGTTTACCATTTGCAGTCGCCGTGGCATAAATGTATTCGGCTATGGGAGTAGAACCTACAAAACTTACAGCTTGGATGCGAGGATCATGCAGTAAAGTATCTACAGCCTCTTTATCGCCATTGATCAGCGCAAAAACACCATCAGGTAAACCAGCCTGTTTAAGTAACTCAGCGATGAATAATGTCGAGGAGGGATCACGCTCAGAAGGCTTTAATATAAAACAGTTACCACAGACCAATGCCATGGGAAACATCCAAAGTGGTACCATGACGGGGAAGTTAAAAGGGGTAATGCCAGCAACAACACCGAGCGCTTGAAACTCACTCCATGAGTCAATGTCGGGGCCAACATTTTTACTGAATTCACCTTTTAAGAATTCGGTTGCAGCACAGGCATATTCAACATTTTCAATACCACGTTGTAACTCACCCATCGCGTCATGAGCAATTTTACCGTGTTCTTGTCCAATCAATTGACAAATCTTTTCACTATTTTCCTCAAGCAGTTGTTTAAAACGGAACATAATCCGTACCCGTTTAATCAGCGGGGTATCGCGCCAACTTGGAAAAGCTTCACTGGCAATCTTTATTGCTTGTTCCACTGTTGCTGCGCTGGCTAATGCGACATGTCCAGTTTCTGCACCCGTTGAGGGGTTATAGACGGCTTGAGTTCGAGCCGATTGAGTATCAATCTGACCATTAATAAAATGACCAATAATATTCATGAGTTTTCCTTAACCTTTTAATTACGTGAGTTTTTCTAATGTAAATTTAAGCTGTTCAGTCCTTAGTCAATTTTTTGCAAATGTTCTGCTACGGCATTAAAAACACGATCTAGATCTGCTTGTTGGCTATTGAACATTGGGCCAAACTGCAAGGTATCACCACCAAAACGAACATAAAAACCGTCTTTCCATAGACGCATTCCTAATTCAAATGGACGAATTGAAGCATCACCATTACGGGCTTGAATCTGTACAGCACCAATCAGACCACAGTTTCGAATATCAACGACATGTGGGTTTGATCTAAGTTGATGCAAGCTGTTTTCAAAACCTGCACTGAGCTGCGCTGCTTGTTCAATCACAGCATTTTTTTCAATGACATCGAGTGTTGCTAGCGCTGCTGCACATGCGACGGGATGGGCTGAGTAGGTGTAACCATGGGTGAATTCAACTGCGTGTTCAGGTAGATCCTGATGCATAAATGTATCGTAAATTGTACTGCTCACCACGACACCACCCAAAGGAATCGCACCGTTGGTAATTTGTTTAGCAAAGCACAAAAGGTCAGGGGTAACACCAAAATATTCTGCACCCGATTTACTGCCTAAACGGCCAAAACCAGTAATAACCTCATCAAAGATCAATAAAATATTGTGTTGATCACAAATTTCACGCAAGCGATTTAAATAACTTTTTGGTGGAACCAGCGCCCCAGCAGAGCCTGAAACAGGTTCAACAATGAGTGCTGCAATATTTGAAGCATCATGTAATTCAATCAGCTTTAACATTTCATCAGCTAATGCAATTCCGCCTTCTTCAGCCATACCGCGAGTAAATGCTTTGTCAGCTTGTAAGGTATGCGGAATATGATCGGCATCAAGCAGCTGTCCAAACATTTTACGATTACCACCGATTCCGCCAACGCTACTACCGCCGATATTTACGCCGTGATAACCACGCGCACGGCCAATAATCTTGGTTTTACTTGCAGCTCCTTGAATGCGCCAATAGGCTTTGGCCATTTTGATTGCGGTATCTGCTGATTCTGAACCTGAATCTGTAAAGAAAACGTGATTAAGGGAGCCTGGCATCCATTCACTAATACGTTCAGCTAATTTAAATGACAAAGGATGGCCAAATTGGAAGGCAGGTGAGTAGTCAAGTGTAGCGAGTTGTTGACTTGCAGCTTGGGTAATTTCAGGAACACAATGCCCTAAACCACAGGTCCAAAGCCCTGAAAGAGAATCATAGATTTCGCGTCCATGTTGATCTTTTAAATAAGCACCGTTGGCAGAAACAATAATACGAGGGTCTTGTTGAAAGTTACGATTGGCCGAAAAAGGTAGCCAGTGTGCACGATAATTTAATGAGTTGATATCCGTTTTGATCGACATGTTAGCACTCCATTGTGTGATCTTTTTATTGATAGTACTCATATTTTTATGTTAGATATATTCAAACTAATATATCTTTAGATTTAAAAAACTATACCTAAACCAATATGATTAAACTTAACCAAGTATCTGATTTTGATATAAAACTTCTTAAAATATTTAAAACTGTATGTGACAGTGGTAACTTTACGGCAGCTGAAAGTGTTTTAGGAATTAGTCGCTCTGCCATTAGTTTACATATGAGTGATTTAGAAGGGCGCTTGGGCATGCGTTTGTGTCAACGAGGTAGAGCAGGCTTTGCTATTACGCCTGAAGGCAAAGAAATTTTAAAGAATGTCGAAGTATTATTGGCAGCACTTGAAGATTTTAGGATTCAAGCCAATCAAATTCAAAAGCAATTAAAAGGTGAGTTTAGTATTGGTATTATTAATAATTTAGTTACGATGCCCAGTTCATTTATTACGCAGAGTTTAGCTGAATTAAGTGCTGAAAGTCGTGATATTCGCATTAACATCAGTATGAGTACTTTGTCAGATATTGAATGTAAGATTATGGATGGTCGTTTACATGTAGGCGCGGTGCCACTAATGACTCCCTTATCTGGTTTGGATTATTTTGATTTATACGAAGAAAATAACTACTTATATTGTGGGCACAATCACCCGTTATTTCAGCAGATTGAGTTGATCCAAACAGCAGAGTTATTGCAATACCATACGGTCATGCCGAGTTATAGTATTCCAAATGAAGCACAACAGTTACATCAAAAAATGCGAACGACAGCGAGTGCAAGTGACCGTGAAGGGATTGCATTCCTAATTTTAACAGGCCAGTTTCTAGGTTTTTTACCTGACCATTATGCGAAAAAGTGGGTGCTTGAAGGGCATATGAAAGCGATTTTGCCTGAACAATTTCACTATAGTACACGCATTTGTATGGTGACTAAAAAGGGCGTTAAACCGAATATGATTTTGGCTTTGTTTTTTGACAAACTTAAGAAAATTAAAGCTTAAAGTTTAGATCAAAATATAAGTACACTATGGCGTAATTGAACACACTCGAGAGGGATATTTTGATGAAGAAAGCTTGGATGTTTTTAGCTTTAACTACAATGGTTGCAGGAAATAGTTATGCAGCAGGACTTGATACCACAGTCTATGTGAGAAATACCCATGCCAGTTATGTCAATGGAGGGATGTGCTCATTGGCATTTGACGTGACTGCAAATGACAGCATAGAGAATCTGGAAAATATTGAATTTACTGTGACCATGCAAGATAAGGCTGGCAAAATCATTGCTCGCGATGTTGTGACAGCAGATGAGTTTAATTTTGTTGGAGGTAAAAGCTACGGGGGATTCTTTATCGAGGGTGAGGAAGCGTGTAATGCCTTTGGTGAAACTCTGCTGATTAGTAAAGCGATAGTAAATTACAACGATGGTCGTAAATCTGAAGATATTGTTAAGAGTAAGAAGTTGAAATTTGATGATTTTAAAGCCATGAAAATAGTCATTAAATAAACAATCAAGCCCTAATCTTGATTAGGGCTTGTTTTTATCTAGTAGGTAAATTGTAAAGTTACTTGCATTGAATACGTGGTGTAAAGGTAAGGTTCATAATTAATGCATTGATTGGAGAGGATTTTGTATTCAACGAATATATCCTTTTATCAGGGACGTATATTATGAAACAACTAGGGATATTTATTTCAACCGCGGGTTTAACTTTAAGTACATTGAGCAATGCCGATGGTTTGGTATGGGGAGATCGTCAAGCTACAACAGGTCAGTTTGCTGTTTCAGGGGCGATCCGTACACGCTTTCAGAGTAAAGATTTTGCTGATGCTGCAACTGAGGGAAAAAATAATGATTGGAGACTGGCTGATTTAAGACTGATACTTGATTATGAAAACCCGAAGTGGTTAGCACAATCAGATATCCGTTGTTATGAATACGATAGTTTATGTGATGCAGTATTTTTACACAGTGCTTGGGTGGGATATAAGCTGGACCCTGAGCAGACAATGAGTGTTGGTTTACAGGCAGTTGATTTTGGTTTAGGGCGATTTTGGGGAAGTAGTTATTATGAAACCTTATTTAATACGCTTGGCTATGAAGATGTACATAATCTGGGTGTAAAGTATCAACTCAAACATGATGATTATCAACTGACACTGGGCTTTTATCCTACCGATGGAGGAAGCTTTAAAGGCACCTCTAAAGATGCAAGCCGTTATACAGGTAACTTTATTGAGGCCGATGATCTTGAACATGGGACCCATATCAAAGAAAAAAATATGTGGGTTGCACGGGCAGCGAAAACATTGACTTGGGATACTGAGCAGCAGGCCAGTACACAGCTTGGCGCTTCAATGTGGTATTCCGAACTTGATAATAAAAAAACTGACTCGACTGGGCATAAAACTAACTGGAATATTTTTAGCACCACGAATTATCAAAATTGGCAGATGATGTTGCTTGCAGGGCAACAGAAGATCAATAACAAAGATCAGCTCATGCCTGATAGTTCAACATTAGGTGCCTTTGATTATGCTTATAACATTGCTAATGATGGTAAATATGCGATGGCTGAATTGAATTATTCAGTTAAGGATGAATTTAAGGGTATAACAGGGATCAAGCCTTATATTTCTTATAGTCAGTTCTTTAAAGATCAAACTGGGTATAAAGACTCCAATCGGATCATTTCTGGTGTGTCAATGAAATATAAGAAAGTTGGTGTACAGCTTGAATACATTTTATCGCGCAATGATGCCATGATTGGTGGTACGGCTAAATCTCTGGCTGAAGGAGATAATAACAAGTGGAATAAACTGCTGTACTTGGCCGTGGGTTATTATTTTTGAGCAAGCATTTAAGTCAGCAATACTAAGCTCATGAGCAATGTGATGATCGTGAAAAGCCATCAAAGCAAAGGAGAGTGATGAGTGCGTTTGTTTTAAAAGGCAATCCAAGTATCTTAGCTGGTTCAGCAGTACACATCACAATTGCTAATAGTCCCCCGCAGTGATTTTCAAGCTTTTCACGCAGAAGTATTATATTTTGCGTGAAAAGATTAGCTTATTCGATGTTATCTGTATGCGATTTAAAACGTACTTGATTTATTGTTTTATAAGTCAGAGATATTTCTAAGCATCTATGCAAGGGTTCAGGTCGTTTAAAAAAAGGCTTACAGGAAGTTTATATCCTGAAGCCTTTTTTATATTGAGAAATGTGTTATTTAGGCGACTAAAAAATCCAAAATAAGTTGTTCGTTGTCTTTGACCGTAATGAGTTCAGAATGAGTATCTTGTAACAAAATCGCTCGGTGACAGGTTTTTAAAATAAACTCATAATCATGACTAATAATAAAAATAGTTGAACTTTGCGTTTTGTGTTGCAGTACTTCAGCCACACTTAACATACGTGCATAATCTAGACCAGAAGTAGGTTCATCTAGGATCAAGAAAGGGACTTGTTGAATACAGGCGACAGCCACACACACCCGTTGTTTTTCTCCACCTGAACGCATTTGTGGAAGTTTGGTGCGCATTTCCCATAAGTCTAATTGTTGTAGGAGCTTTTTGGCTAAATGCAATTGCTCAGGCTGAGTCTGTCCAGCCAGTAACTCTTGTTCAATGGTATCAAAAAATAGCTGAGAGTCAGCATCTTGCATAACATAGTAACTATTGGCCAAACGTTGTTTTGGATTTTGACCTGTACAGACTTGTCCCGCTTTGATTTTATTTAAACCACAGAGTTGCCGTGCAAAGGTGGTTTTACCAATTCCATTTTTACCTAAAATAGCAATAATTTCACCTTTGAACATCGGTAGATTTAGGTTGTGAAGTAAAACTTTTTTAGGATGTTGAATACTTAAATTTTGACATAATTCAAGTTGAGTATTTTGGGGGTTATATTCTGCTTCAGCAATTAACTGCTGATAATGTAGAGGGCGTAATGCATATTCATGAGGATCGAAGTGAGTTAATTGATCAGCATGAATGATTTTGGATATTTGACCATTTTGCATAATCACCAAACGATCGAGAATATCTTTGAGAAAAAACAAACGATGTTCTGAGATAATAATGGTTTTACCCATTTGTTTTAGCTGTTTTAAAATTTCGCCAAGTTCATAGGATGACTTTAAATCGAGATTGGCACTCGGTTCATCCAGTAAAATAATTGGACTATCATGGACTAGCGTAGAGGCAATAGCGACTTTCTGTTTCTCACCTGATGATAAGGTGTGTACTTCTGCAGACATTAAATGCTCTATATTTAACAACTGACATGCATGACGTACACGTTGCCGGAGTATGTTTGCTTCAATACCGAAGTTTTCACCGATGAGTGCAATTTCATCCTCAACAATAGTTGAAAAAAACTGTGATTTGGGATTTTGAAAAACGTTGGCAATCCATTTGCCCAATTCGCCAGCCGCCATATGATCTATGGGTTTACCTTGAATAAGTATTTGGCCAGTAAGTTCACCTTGATAATATTTAGGCGTAAGACCATTAATAATCTTCGTTAAGGTGGTTTTACCGCAGCCAGAACTCCCTGTAAGTACGACGAGTTCACCTGCTGCAACCTTGAGGTTAATATCCTTTAATACTAATTCCTGACCTTCATAACGAAAATTAATATTGTTTAATTCCAGCATAAAGCACCCAATAAAATTGAAAGAAATGCCAGCAGTACAAGCACATCTTGAACTTTAAAACTGACCTCGTGGTAACAGCTACGTTGCCCCTGATACTCAATACCTTTGGTTGTTACAGATTCGGCAATATCACTTGCTGTATTTAAGGCTTTATGGATGAGTGGAATGGTTAAATAGCGAAATGAATTATAAGGATGTAACCAACCCACTTTAAATTTTCTGATTTTCATACTGTCTCGAATATTGGTCATCGATTCAGTAAAGTCAGGAAAATAACGAAGTGCAATTGCAAGAGGAATGATTACTTTGATTGGAATGCGTAGTTTTAATAAAGCAGCAACTAAATGGCCGGTCGAATAACTGCGCATAAGGTCTACCAATATCAAAATAATGGTAAATCGATATAAGAAGAAGCTCAGCATACCGAAGAATTTAAAGGCGACTGATGATTCAGAGTAGATCAGTAACATATGTAATGCATAAGTTACTGCACCATAAATAATATACTTATAGAGTCCAGGTCTTTTCTGCCATAAAGCAATTAAAATTACTAAAAACAGAGCGGCAAAATAAAATGCTGTTGGTAAACTTGCCAGTGCAATGCTTGCCATCAACATCAAGATAAAAACAGTACGAGGATCTAATTTCATATTTATATTTGATCCAATACGCTCGTTTTATTATTTTCAGTAAAAAATTTCTGATAGAGCATTACCCCTAAAATGCCACCAGCACAGGCAAATAGAGAAGTAAAAATCAAGATCTTAGAAACAAAGGCAGTATTGGTGTATTTGGCTACATGCGCAATTGCATCTGCTTCAGTAAAAATTTCTGGAAACTGACTCATCAAACCTGATTGGCCTAAGATCCAAACAAAAAAGCCAGGGTGTAGACTGTAAATACCGCCATAAACGGTATAGGCAATTACAATGCGTAAATTAGAATGATAGCCATTTCCAGCCAAAATAAGCTCACCAATAAGTGTTGCTGGAATAATGACAAAGCTCATTTGCCATAGGCCCATGAGACTAAATAAGATAGAAAATACGACTCCAAAAAGAAAGAAGCAACCCGGTTTGGCGACCTTCTTGAGTACAACAACAAAGATAATACCCGCCAATAGTAGGGATGGGCCGACATGTGCATAAATACCAATATCACCCAATAATGGGGTCACAAAGGTTGCAACCAGAGAGTTACAGATAAAGGCTAGGGTAGACAGTACACCAATAATTGAGAGGTCTTTAATATTTAAGTTTTTCACAATATCTCGGCTAAAATTAAATGTAAATGAGAATATACTTCATTCGCATAATGCTCTCAATGCACCGAATTGTGCCTAGGCTCAATATGTCTGAAACACGATATCAATGTCTGATTTTCTGATGATTTATATGTGAAAATTAGTGATTCATTCTATAGATTTCATTGTTTTGTAGGATTTCTAGCCAGTTAATGCATTAAACATTGCATTTATCTCGAATAGCACGTATAAAGTCACTTCGTTGATGCGGGATGGAGCAGTCTGGTAGCTCGTCGGGCTCATAACCCGAAGGTCGTTGGTTCAAATCCAGCTCCCGCTACCAACGAAAAAAATTAAAGTTTTTAATGTCCGATTTTGATCTCAAAAGCCGGGCTTTTTTTTGTGCCGAAATTCGTCATTTGTTGATTGTATTTTAAATTATCAAAGTAAATGTGAATAAAGTCTGTTGACTAAAAAACAAATAAATACATAAATCTATATAACTTATTGAGGGAATACACTACTATCTAATTTTAAGAAATTATACCTTATGGATAAGCCTAGCCCGAGTGACCCCAGTAGCTTTCAATGGTCTTTTTTACGACCACAGTATTGGGGAATTTGGTTAATCACTTTCTTTCTTTTTATCCTTGCAATTTTGCCTTGGAGTGTACAAAGGAAAATTTCAACAGTACTTGTTGGCCCGGCATGGAAATATTTAAAAAGCCGACGTAAAACCACAATTAGAAATATTGAAACTTGCTTTCCTGATAAAAGTCCTGCTGAAGTGGAACAGGCAGGAAAGGAAATCTTTTTAAATGCCTTACTTGGTCTTTGCGAAGCCCTTAATGCTTGGTATAGCCCGAAATGGTTTAAAGATCGAGTTGATATCACTGGACTTGAGCATATCGAAAACATCAAGGGAAGAGGGATTCTATTTCTAAGTTTTCACTCTACATTGCTAGATGCTGGTGGATATATATGTAGTTTATTCTTTGAGTTGGATGTCGTTTATCGTCCAAACAATAATCCACTGTTAAATATGCTGATCTGTCGTAGCCGAAGTCGTGTCTATAAAAATCAAATTTCAAAAAACGATATGCGGTCTTTAATACGTCATTTAAAAAATGGTCGAGCAGTATGGTATAGCCCAGATCAAGATTTTGGATTAAAGCAGGGGGTCATGGCTCCATTTTTTGGGATACATGCTGCCACGTTAACTGCTCATCGAAGAATTATACAAATTTCAAATGCAGCCGCTATTCCATTATTTTTTTATCGTACTGGGGATCTTAAAAACCCTCGATATCAGATTTGCATTGAGCCAGAACTCGAGAATTTTCCAAGTAGTGATGAGGTCTTTGATGCGACTCGTGTCAATCATATTATTGAAACTCAAATTCGTATCGCACCAACGCAGTATATGTGGTTTCATCGAAGATTTAAGACGAGACCTGCTGGTTTTGAGAAAATCTATGATTAGTCAAAGCCTCATCATTGAAATAATTGGATCACCTTAGGGTGATTTTTTATGGGAGATAGATGCTGGGTAAAAGTACTGAAAACATTGAGTGATCATTGAGAAAAATTGCCTGAGTATAAAAATGATTTTAGAAAAATAAGCTGACTTAAAATAATTATTAACTCTCCATCAAATCTCCACATAGGCTCGATATCGAGGCAACATTTCTAAGGTATTGTTCGACCATTGAAAATTAGGTTGTGGTTAAGAATCAGATGATAGCCAGTTATAGTCATTTAAAGAATGGAGTCTTGTTGATTCTTTTATTGGCGGGGCTAAATGGATGTGTCAGTCCAAATAAGCCAGATTTACCACAACAAGTCCCCGTAAACTGGGATGTTAAGCAGTCATTAGACGGACAGCTGGTCTCATTACGTTCATGGTGGACGAGTTTTAATGATCCAAATTTAGATGCATTGGTAAATGCAGCACTGAATAACAATCTGGATATTGCCCAGTCAAACCAAATGTTATCAAAAGTGCGTCGTTTAAATGAACAATCTGCTCGACATTATTTACCTAAAGTCGCAGCAGGCGTACAGCCTGTGCAAGATGCCGCTGCTCGAGAAAATTTCCTACATGCAAGTATTGATGTGACATGGGAAATGAGCTTGTATGGCGAATCTGAGTATCGTAAACATCTTGGTGATGCAGTGGTTTTATCTGCTGAAGCACGTGAACAAGCTGTACGTATTGTTGTCGTTGCCAATACTGTAGAAAACTATTTGCGTTATACCTATACCAATCAACAGCTAGCATTATTACAACGTCAATTTGCTCTAGAAGCGCGCTTACAAGCACTGGTGAACATACGTCAAAGAGCGCATGTTGCGACAACAGAGGAGCTGGCTTCTTCAAAATTGAGAGTGGCACGCTTAGAAGCGAAGCGAATAGATTTACAGCAAATCCAAGATCAATCTTCACGTGTACTGGCATTACTTACAGCTAAAAGTCGAGCAGAGCTCAGCTCGCAGCTCAATCAGACTCATGTTGTCGTTCCTACAATCCGACTTGAACAAATTCCTGCTGATTTATTACGCACCCGTCCAGACATTCGGCAAGCCGAAGCTGACGTATTGCAATCTGCAGCAGAAGTTGGTTTGGCGCGTGCTGCACTTTATCCTCGTCTGATATTAAGTGGCTCAATCCTGTTTTCATATAATTTGACGGATAACTACCGCAGGATGAGTGGCCGTAATACACCTGGATTTGGCCCAATTATAGATATTCCACTGTGGGATTGGGGACAGCGACGCAATGAAAAGTATGCAAAGGAGCATAAACTGCAAGCTGCATTATTTGGATATCGCAAGACTGTTTTAGCGGGGATCAGTGAAACAGAAGAGGCATTATCTTCTTTAGCTTATCAAGATAAACGTATGCAGACATACAACAGTGCAGCTGAACAGCAAAAGCATTTAAATCAGATGCAAGCCACATTAAAAAAAGTTGGATTTTCAAGTGAATATGAAGGATTAACTGGCCAAATGACGTTGTTAGAAATCGAATCTGAATTAGCAGAGTCGCAGTTTCGAAGAGCAGTTGCTTTGGTCCTATTATATAAGGCATTAGGAGGCGCGCCATTATCGGTAATGACAAGCTCCTTAGCGACGCAAGCTGAGGCAGGATAATGATTTCATTGGCAAGAAAAACGCTAATTTATGAGTGGCGTCGGTTTATTCCAGTTGGGCTGTCGGTTGGTTTTGCTGGTGTTTTATTGATCGTGCAAACTGCCTTGGTGCTGGGTATTTTTGGTAGTGCAGCTGTGTATATTCAGGAGTCTTCTGCTGATGTCTGGGTCGGCTATCCTGGCACACAAAGCGTCAATTATGGTCGTACAATTGGTCCTGATGTCAAAGTACATTTACAGATGGACCCCGCTATAGAACAAGTTGAATCTTATCAATGGGTAGATGGTGAGTGGTACTCAGCCAAAACTGAAGGCGGCAGTGTCTCTGTGTATCTTTCAGGTATTGCAACGCATCCTGATGCCATGATGTTTTCACGTTTAATCTCTACGGAATTGAGAGAAAAATTACGTGAACCAGGTGCAGTTATTGTAGATCCTGCTGATTTAGAAACATTGGGTGCAACGTTGGGTGGGCGAGCATGGATCAATCAACAACCAGTTCACATTGTGGGTTTACTAAAAGGTTTGCGTGGGCTTGGAGGCATAAATGTATTGTCTTCGCAAGAAAGTGCATTATTGATAGCAGGTTTAGCTTCTTCAGAAGGGAGTACATATTACCTTGCGCGTTTGAAACAAGCAGAACAACTCCCACTGCTATTAAAGCGATTTTCAACACCGGACAAACGTTTTGGCAATTATGAAATGTGGTCTGCTGATGATTTTGCTTTACGTTCACAGCGCTATTGGCTGTTAGATACGGGTGCTGGCGTCGCTGTATTGTTTATGGCGGGTTTGGTTTGTCTGGTTGGTGTAATGATTACCAGTCAAGCACTTAAAACAGTCGTAAATAGTTATAGTCGTGAATATGCAACTCTAAATGCGCTGGGTGCAAGTCGTCGCTCACTCGCTTGGGTAGTGATCGAGCAATCACTTTGGATCGGAGCTGCAGGATTAACCTTTGCAGCAGTCGTCACTACACTTTTACTCAATGTCGCCCAATATTATCAGGTCCCTGTCGCCATGACGCCGATGGCTGCTTTATTTTGCATGTTGTTGATTATAGTTATGGTTTTATTTTCAAGTTTATCAGCCATGAGGAGTCAGCTGCGTGTTGATCCTTCATTGTTGCTACGTTGATTCAAAGGTGGAGTAAGCATGCAGGCATCTTCTGTTACACCCTTAAAACCTGTTTTGCAAGCAGTGCAACTCAGTAAATCTTTTTATTCTGGCAGTGTAAATGTACAGGTGCTACGTAATTTGTCACTCACGGTCAATCCTGGTGAGTTAACGCTGATTGCAGGTCCATCGGGCTGTGGGAAAAGCACTTTATTGTCATTGTTATCAGGTCTACAGCGACCTGATAGTGGACAGACTTTAGCTTTAGGTGTTGATCTGAGTGAGCTGAGCCGTGAAGAGATGGATGCTTTTCGACTTCGCCATACAGGATTCATTTTTCAAGGATTTAATTTATTCCCTGCCTTAACTTCGATTGAACAAGTGCAATTACCACTGGGTTATCTTGGGTTTAGTCAAAAGGAGAGTAAGGAGCGTGCAATGAATGCTTTGGAAGAGGTCGGTATGTTGCATCGTGCACATATGCGGCCCGCTCAAATGTCAGGAGGTGAAAGACAACGTGTTGCGATTGCCCGTGCAGTTGCAAAATCCCCTCAACTTTTATTTGCCGATGAGCCAACAAGCGCGCTAGATGCGCAAAGTGGGCAGCGAGTAATTAATATTTTGCATCGTATTGCCAAGACACATGGCGTAACCATTCTTTGTGTCAGTCATGACCCGCGTCTCATCGAACATGCGGATCGGTTGTTGCATATGGAAGATGGTGTCATTCAGAAAGATAGCGATATATCAGAGAATGAAGCTCTAGGGTTAGCGCCATGAATTTAGTATTACTTAAAGGTTTACGTATCTGTACCTTTGTGACGGTTGGGATCTTTGCTGGTTGTAAAGAGGATACGCTTGAAGTGGAGCAAAAATCAGCGGTGCAGACCAAGCAACCTACAGCAATTGCCCGTGGAAAACTTGATGTAGAAGGTGGACTTGTTGCCTTATCATTTTCGGCTGAGGGTGTGGTCAATAAGATCATGGTTGCAGAAGGTCAACAGGTCGAAAAGGGGCAGCTTTTACTACAACAAGATCAGCGGATTTTTAATGCAGATCAACGCGTAGCTGAAAGTGAGTTAGCTGTGGCCGATACACAGTTGCAAGGATTACGCGATAAAATCCCTGAACTTCAACAAAAAGCCCAACGTTTAAATCTGGCCGCTCAAGCGGGTGCAATGCAAATGCAGTTAAGTGACGAAGCTCAAGTTGTTTTGCAACAAGCTCAAACAGAGATTAGTATTGCTCAAGCAGAAAGAAATTTAGCCAAAAGTAAACTCAGTCAAATTCAAAGCCGAGGTGCATTACTTAATTTACATGCGCCATTTGCTGCGACAGTGGTTAAAATTAATGCGCACTCGGGCGAGTTCTTGGCGAATGGACAAAGTGCATTGGTACTCTTACCTAAAAAGCCGATTATTGTTCGCGCAGAATTAAATGAAAGTTATTTGCAGTCTGTGAAAGTGGGTATGCAAGCAAAAGTGCAAATTGATCATGACAGTGACCGTACCGATTTAGCTACAGCACGTGTTACACGGATTAGTCCTGTCTTTATACAAAGTCAATTGCAGCAAAACAGTCAACAAAGTCCTGGCCGCGTGGTGGAGTGTATTTTAGAGTTCAATACTGCACCTTTAACTCGAGTTGGACAAAACGTTATAGTGAGCTTTTATGACCAGCCATAATTCATTTTTAGCCGATATTCAAATTCCCTTTATTGATTTTGTTATTCAATCTGAACAGCAATCCAACTGGGTGGTACAGTGTGATTTTGACGGAACAATAAGTCTCAGCGATGTTACCGATAGTTTATTAAATCGTTTCGGTTTACCAGGCTGGGAAGAGTTAGAAGAAGACTGGGAAAGTGGCAAAATAGGTTCTCGCGAATGTATGCAAGGGCAAGTTGCATTGCTTGATATGTCACGTGAACAGCTAGAACAACACTTAACCACGATTGAGATAGATCCACAATTTCCTGAATTTGTTGCAGAAGTAAGTCGCTTAGGTTGGCCTATACACATCGTAAGTGATGGTTTGGATTGGTCTATCCGCTCTATCTTGGCACGTTATAATTTAGCTCATTTACCCATTTTTGCGAATCGATTGGTGCAACAAGGTGAACGACAGTGGCGTTTAGAAACACCTTGGTTTAACCCAACATGTGCAAAGGCCAGTGCAAACTGTAAATGTCAGTTATTAAAGAGCGAACATCAACAAAAACAACAGGTATTGTATATTGGTGATGGCAACTCTGATTTTTGTGTATCAGGCAAAGCAGATATGGTTCTAGCAAAATCTCGTTTGATTACTTATTGCCAAAAGCAAAAGATTCCTCATCAACGCATTGATAACTTTCAAGATGCCATTGATTTATTGCATACAGTAAAAAATCAACATGTAAAAGGCGAACTTGTCTCTGGCTCTTTGTCATATTAGTAGGCTGAATTGAACTTATCCTTCATGAGTCAAAATCAATCAGAACAAGCTCAGCGCTTTCAAGCGGAGCTTCTTTTACTGAAAATAGATGACATTAAACAAAGCGAGAGATCCACTGTTTAATGCCATCAACCTGACTAAAATCATCAATACTGCGAATTTGAACTGCAGGCATAAACTCACCAATCATTTTACTTAATGCATTGCCTGGACCAATTTCAACAATAACATCAGGTTGATACTCTTGAAGTGATTCCATACAGAATTGCCAATCTAAAGGATGATTGATCTGTTCAGATAAAATAGTCATGGCTTGTTGATGGGTATAATATTTTTGACCTGCACTAGCACTGATGATGGGGATACGCATTTGACTGCTCGGTAGCGTATTGAAGTATGTTGAAAATTGTTTGGCTGCATCGTTTAAAAAAGCCGTATGAGAGGGAACAGAGACTTTTAATTGACTGGCGTGTTGTGCGCCTTGTGCTCGTGCTACAGCAATAAGTTGATCTACATGTTGAACAGTGCCAGCAACAATATAATGCATTTCATTGAGTCGGATAGAGATCTCTGTATGCGTACTTTGTAGCAAGGGAAGAAGTTGCTGTTTGTTTAACCCCTGTATAGCTGCCATGCTACAAGCTGCATGTTCTACATGCTGACTCATCATGTTGGCGCGTGTAGAGATGAGTTCAAATGCGTGTTCAAAGCTTAGCGTTGAACTACAACAAAATGCACTGGCTTCACCCAATGAGTAGCCTGAAAAAAACTCAGGTTCAGGTAAGTCCTCTTGAATGTCTAACCATCTTAAATATTGCAGGCTAAAAATAAAGGGCTGTGCAATCTGGTTGGAGAAAATAGCATCGTGTTTAGATGCAGCTAGATCGAGTTGTGTAAATAATGTTTTAAGCTGGGTACTGAGTCCATGTTTTTGCGCAAGCATCTTGATTTCATGGATATGTTGGCTGGACTGTAAACCTTGTCCACTAAAGATCACAGCAAAGTTCATGTTCCACCTTATGAAAAAATAAAGTTATACCAAGTAAGTCGGCACTACCTCCTGGGCTGAGGTGGTGTTGAGTGAAATATTGATTGATTTGACTGAGTTTGTTTTGCCAATGTGTTTGCAATACACCGCCATCATCTAGAAATTTCTGTGCCATTTCTTGAACAATAAACAGCGCACTCATCCCTCCACGCCAGACGATATTGGTATCTGGTAATTGACTAATCAAGGTCATCAGCGTTTGTATCGAGGCATGGTTTTTAGATTGAGTCGCGTCAAGTGTGGATTGAAAACAAGGTAAGGCAAGCTGTTGAACCACTTGAAAGCCGTGAGCAACCTGTTCAATTGCACCAGAAATACCATATTTTTTACGCATTTGCTGACCATGACTCAGTGGATTACGACTGAGTTTATTGAGCAAATCTTGTTGCCAATGTTCAATGATTTGCTGACTTATATTTTCAGCATTGACTGGAAGCTGCTGTTTTAAACACTGACCGAGTCCAGCACTGGCAAAGCCTAAATTAAAAATAGCCCCTTTATGGGTATTGACTTGATGAGTCGCAAGCATCATGCGTTGTTCACATTGCACACCCGCTTGTTGCAGTTGTTCAAAAGAGCATTGCTGAAAACCAAAATCACAGAGCTGACCATAATATCCCTGCATTGCCTCAATGCTCTTTAAAAATAGTGCATAGTCCATGTCATGATGACTGCCCTGGGTGGATGGACAGACTAAACCGGGTTTAAGTTCAAGACTAACTTCATCAAATAGTGCAGACCGAGCAAGTTGATCAATTTGTGTTGTGATGTGGCCAATTGTATTTTGAGCTTGGGCCAGTTCTATTGTGCTGTTGTTGTCATGCATTAAGATTCCCTCCAAAGATTGCAGCAATGCTCGCTAAACTGATCTTTGATAACTCCTTGACGATAATGCTGTCCTGTTTCTGATTTAAGGCAAATATAAGTTCATTAAAGGAGATATTTTGTGTTTTGTTTAAAGTAATTTCACCATCAATACTGAACGGTAACTGTGTTTTCAACTGATCAATTGCTTGAAGAATCGGGCGAATCATATTGGTGTGACTTGATTCGATTAGTAGATCCAAATCAGAGTGAGCATGAATAAATTGTTCCTGATAGAGATATTGACAGGCATAGGAACCATAAACATATACTGAACAATTTAAGGTGTTCAGGTGCAGAATAAACTGCTCTAGTATATTTTTCGTCTCTACATCAAACATATCGATGAGATGAGAAAGTGGGAGTGGCCTGTGGCTTAGCGCAGGAGCAGAGGCTAAACCCAGTGCCACACGATGCTTTTGTCCATGGACAAAACAGTTGGCCGCCACTTTAAAATAATCTTCAGATTCTTGACGACATACCGTAAATGGCATGTTGTGCTGGATCATTTGCTCAATCTTCTGTTGTACAGCAGGTGTGAGAGATACATCGAGAAATTTAAAAGCATCCTTCGCTTGAAGATAGATCAGATCGTGGCGGTTCATAAAGGTTACTCCTTAAGCGGAAAGTACAGCCTGTACAATGTCATTACACAAAAGACGACCTTGTCTTTGCTGTGCGTTGAAACGCCGTTCATCATCTAAATAACCAGTGATGTGTGCTTGTTGTTGTGTAATGGCTTCAGCAATTAAATGTTCATTGAGTACAGGCCAAATTGCGGCAATTGCCCCCATTTTGTAGAAGTTTTCTACGCCTGGTGCAAAAATTGCTGAGCTTTGAGAGAGTTCTTTTAAACGTTCAACGGAGATTTTCGTGACCCGTGCCATCGCATTGAGATCCATCACCTTCACTTGGCTGTTTTCCAGTGCAAAAACCTGATTGGACATCAGTCCATAAGATAAGAAGCCTCCACTTACAGCTTCGCCTAAAACAATCGCGAGATTAGGATGTTGTTTTCTGCGAAGTAAGTCCACACAGCTGGCTAAATGTGCAAAAGTTCTATTTAGACATAACAGTTCATCTGAGCGAGATAGCGCTTGTCCTTGCGTATCCACAATAAAAACTACAGGTGTTTTTGCATCTTCTGCGATGATGTCGAGGATTTCAGCAGCAATCTGCATGGCGATTTGCTGATTAATAGCTGCTGAATCTACAGTGCCAACGATGCGTACTTTTCCTACCGCTGTCTGAGCAGAACCACATATGAAGTGTCCATGAATGTCATAGCGAAGATCATGCGGAAAAAGTTGTTTAAGAATATCTTCAGTTTGCATAATGATGTCCTTGTTTAATCTGTATCACTTCTGCTGCACTGAGCATTGGAATTTGTTCCGCATTTTCGATGTTCATGCTTTTCCAAATTTCCATGCCATCTTTTTGGCCAAACCATTGTGCATATTGTTGTTCAAGTCGCTTTTGCTGGTGTTGCAGCGTTTGTAAGTCGAGAATTTCAGTGGTCTTTGTCAGTGCGTAAATCAGACAATTTCGAATCTCGTTGGTATCATCTTCGGACAACTGTTGAATATGATCGAGTAAATAGCGATGTTTGCCTCCTGTCACTCGCCAGACCAGTGCACGGTCTTTGGAGTCAAATTCTTCTACACCCTTGACCGTTTCAATGACTTCTGGTCCTGAAAGTGCCAATCGGCCTTCTTCAGTCATGATGATATGACTACTTAAACAAGCACTAATGCCCATCCCACCAAATGCACCACAGGTTCCACCGATGACAGTTATAATTGGAATACCAGCATTTCTGACTTTGAGCATGGCACGCATGATTTCAGAAATAGCAATAAGCCCTGCATTGGCTTCGTGTAGACGTACACCACCTGAGTCAACTAGAAAAATGACTGCCGATGATTTGTCCTGAATTGCTTTAAGTAATAGACCGACAACTTTAGCGCCGTGTATTTCACCGACTGCACCCCCCATGAACTGACCTTCTTGTGCAATCACGTGTACAGGAGTACCAATGATATTGGCTTTTCCAATGATCACACCATCGTCAAAACTTCCTGGAATATCCAGTGCTTTGAGGTTGGGGCTGAGTTCGACTGTACCCGGTGGCAGGATCTCACTAAAACTTCCTTGATCAACAAGACTGGTGATTCGATGACGGGCAGTTCTTTCATAAAAACTTTTTTTAATCATCTTATGCATGTTCGCCATCCTTAAGCATTGCAACTGCCTGACTTAAACGTAAACTCACTACAGCAGGAGTTGCCCCCATATCATTGAGCTGAAATCTTAAACCACCCACTTGATGGCGATTACAAAATTCCGTGAGTACTGCATACCAAACATTTTTAAAGCCAGTTGCAGAAGTATTTACTGAGATCTCACACGTTTCATGATGACCGATCGGGCTTACAAGAACCTCTAAATTACCTGAGCCGACTACACCACAAATCATATCGTGCTCAGTTAAAGCGGCATGCTCAGAACTGAGGCTAAAATTGAGTTGTTCCATATCATTTACTCCGTGATTACCAGTTTCTAAAACGGCTAGGCGGGGAGTACATTCCCTCGGACCATTTCACTAAATCTTTAATAGACTGAGCCGCGAGCAAGTCACGTGTTGCTTTAGATGGATCAATGCCTAGATCTTCTGGGCGCTGGATAATGCCTCTACGACGTAGTTCTGCAACTTTTTCCTGATCACGTTGCATGCCTACTGGGGTGTAACCTGCTACACCACGAATCGCTTGTTCTCGTTCTTCTTCACTGCGACACAAGAGCAAATTGGCGATGCCTTCTTCAGTGACAATGTGTGTTACATCTTCGCCATAAATCATAATCGGCGGGAAGTCGCTGCCCATTTTGTCTTGCAACTGCCATGCATCAAGTTCTTCTACAAATACAGGATGCATGTGTTCGCGGTACGTTTCGACCAGTTGTACGACCAGTTTACGCCCTTTAATGACTTGACCATCTACGGCTTCTTTACCCGCTTTATGATAAGCATAGCTGGAGTGGCGTCGTCCATGTGGATCTGACCCCATATTTGGTGCACCACCAAAACCAGCGATACGGTCAACTGTTGCGGTTGAGCTATTCCCTTGCATATCGATCTGTAGAGTTGAACCAATGAAGAGGTCACAGGCATACAGCCCAGCCGTTTGAGACAGGGCACGATTGGAACGCATACTGCCATCGGCACCTGTAAAGAAAATATCTGAGCGATTACGGATATATTCCTCCATACCCACTTCAGAGCCAAAGCTATGAACAGATTCAACAAAGCCGCTTTCAATCGCTGGAATTAGGGTAGGATGGGGGTTCAGTGCCCAATTGGTACAGATTTTTCCTTTTAAATTGAGCTCATCAGCAAAAGTAGGCAATAAAAGTTCGATGGCTGCAGTATCAAAACCAATGCCATGGTTAAGGCGCTGAATCTGGTAAGGTGCATAGATCCCTTTAATCACCATCATAGCCATGAGTATTTGTACTTCAGTAATCTGAGCAGGATCACGAGTAAAAAGTGGTTCAATGTAGTTATGTTTAGGGCTGACAATAAAGAAATCGACCCAATCCGATGGAATATCTACACGTGGGACTTTATCTACTAGTTCGTTGACCTGAGCAATGACGATTCCACTTTTAAAGGCCGTGGCTTCGACTATAGCTGGAGTATCTTCAGTATTGGCCCCTGTATATAAATTACCTTCGGCATCTGCTGAGTGCGCAGTAATCAGACAGACATTGGGCGTAAGATCAATAAAATAACGTCCATAAAGCTCTAAATAAGTATGTATAGAACCAATAGAGATTTTTTGCTGTTGAACCAGTTGGGCAAGACGTAGGCTTTGTGGTCCGGCAAAGGAGAAATCGACTTTTGACGCAATTCCTTTTTCAAATACATCCAAATGACTAGGTAGGGCAAGTACGGATTGTAAAATATGAAGCTCATTGAGCACTTCAGGATTACATTGACTTAATGCTTTGGAGAGAAAGTCTGCCTGCTTTTGGTTATTACCTTCTTGGCAAACTTTATCACCACAGGCAATCACTGTTTCAAGGAGTTCAATGGTACGTAAATGAGCGACTTGTTTTTCAAATCCTTTGAGTTTTGCTTGTTCAAGTTTTTGCTTGCGTTTGGATTTTTGACTATTCCAAATACGTTTGTTGATCATGTTATTCATCTCTACACCTGGTGTTTAACCAAAAATTGCATTGACTGTCAGGAAAAATATAGATGGGCCTAATAAACAGCCTAAACCTGTATAGAATGTTGCAACCAGTGCACCATAGGGAACGAGGCGTACATCTGTACCAGCAAGCCCTGCAGCTGTTCCACTGGTTGTACCTGCCATACCCCCAAAAATCATGGCTGAGCGTGGACTTTTGAGGTACATAAATTTTGCAAGTAATGGTGTGCCCACCATAAAGAACACAGATTTGATGAGGCCGATTGCAATAGAGAGTGCGATGACTTCGGAACTTGCTCCGATTGCAGTTCCTGTAATCGGACCCACAATATAAGTCATCGCGCCTGCACCGATCGTGGTCATTGAAACTGGATCTTTATATCCCATCATCCAAGCCACTGCTGCACCAGCGACAAAAGGAATAATGCAGCCCAACATCAAAGCAATCATGCCGACTTTGCCTGCTTTTTTGACTTCCTTCACATCCACTTCGAAGGCGGTAGAAGCAATAGCGAGATCACGTAACATGGCACCGCCCAATAAAGCAAAGCCAGAAAAAATAGCGATGTCTGAAACACCTTTAGTGCCTTGTGTATATACACCAGCAAAATAGGCAATCACTAAGCCTAGCGTAATTGCAATGGCTGAGCTTTGTAGTTTTCCTCGGGTTAAATACTTTGATAGTAAGTGCGAAATAAACATCATCAGCCCTGTAACAGCGAGCGCTGTGATCAGTGCATTTTTCGTTAATACTTCAATTAAAACATCCATACAGTAACTCCCTGTAATCCTTTATATGTGAGGAGTGCTAGGCTTTATGCTTCAGCAGTTTGATTTTTTTGTTCAGCAGGCCATTCAAAGGTGTCGTAGTCATTACTGACTCTATTGAGAGAACGGATGACGAGCACAGTCGCGATTAAAGATACGACTGCAACAATAATACCCACCATCCCGCCAGACAAAGCAGCAACCACGTTTTGACCAGCAGACATCGCAACAACAATTGGAATATACATACCTGACCAATACAGCACGCCAAATTGAGTGACTTGCGGTAAATATCCTTTTTTCGCAAGCAGTTCCTTGCTAAGAATTAAAAGAATCATGGCGATCGCAACACCACCAACATTGGCTTTTACCCCAAGTAAAATACCTAAAGTATTGCCAAGATAGTCACCGAGCAGATGACAGATTGCGAGTATTGCTGTTCCGTAAATAATCATCTTCGATCCTCCATGGATTGAGATTTTAGTAGTAATAAATATCCCTATATTTTGATATAGTTATAACGGGAATGTATTCAAATAACAATATATTTGTACTCAAAATACAAAATATTGTATACAAAATGGTGTAATATGAATTTAATCAAAGACTTACCTTTGTCTATTCAAGTGAGTAAAAAAATAGAGGATGACATTATCTTTGGGCACTTTTTACCCGGGACAAAACTAGATGAGGTGGAGTTGTGTGAGCGATATGGAGCATCTAGAACACCGATTCGAGAGGCTTTAAAGCTATTGGCAGCAGAAGGTTTGGTCGAAATTAGGCCAAGACGTGGGGCAATTGTGCCCGAAGTAAACCCAATGACCTTATGTGAAATGTTTGAGGTCATGGCGGAACTTGAAGGGATGTGTGGTCGTCTGGCAGCAAGACGAATTCAGGATGATGAGAAAACTAAGCTGCTGAGCATGCATCAACGCTGTGCTGAATATCTAGAGTCAGGAGATTCTGAAAATTATTATGAAATGAACCGTCAGTTTCATTTTCAAATTTATCTTGCAAGTCACAATAGTTTTTTGATTGAACAAGCTGGCAGTTTACATAAACGACTGCATCCATATCGCAGACTTCAGCTGCGGGTGAGTAATCGAATGAGTAATTCTTTTGCTGAACATGAAGGAATTGTACAGGCCATTATTCATGGTAATGAAGCAGAAGCTGAAAGACTACTACGTGAACATGTAGTGATTCAAGGACAGAAGTTTACTGACCTGATTGCAACCATCAGTACATATACCAAGTCGTGATTTGATTGCCCTAATTTTTATAGCCTCGATATATCCATCGGGGCTTTTTGCATATGAAATCTAAAAACTGTGCTGAACTTTTTAAACTAGGCCATGATGAGTCTTCATGTTAGCAATGGATGTGGATATTACTTTAAAAAAATACTCATTTAAATACCGTTAATTATGATGACTGGGAGATTGAATCGAAGTGCAAAAAGTACAATAAGAAATCCATAAAACAATGCAAGGAGGATGTAGTTTAATACGATGAATATGCACAGTCTCTAATCGAGCTAAGTCATGGTGGGCGTATTGTTAATCCTTGAGCAGTAATGGTTTTGGGATGCTGGTTTAAGCAGCGTGATTAACAACGATAACCGAAATAACGTTCGTAAATCTTTTTAAAATATTGGGTACTACTATAGCCAATTTGAATGGCAACGTTTTCAGTGGAAACGCCTTTTTTCAATAAGGCCTGTGCGTATTTCATTCGAATCTCTAGTAAATAATGCCCAATGGTTTTGTCTGTATATTCCTTAAATAATCTTTTCAAATCACATTCATTAATACCTACTTGTTTGGCCAAGGTTCGAATCGTAATTTTGCTTTCAAAATTTGTTTCTAAAATAGAGATGGTCTTTTTTATGGAAAGGGGGACATCATTTGTTTTTGCGCTATCTTCGAGTAATGTGCTCATGAGTTCGAGTGCTGCACCTTCTAGATGCAGTAAATCAATAGAGGATTGGGCAGGGGGAAGATTTAAGAGGTAGTGGGCTTGATGCAATGCATTTTTATTGGGTATATGAATCGTTTTTAAGGCTGGACTAGAGCCAGTTAAAAAGAATTGGGCTAGATCAGAGTGTTGAAAGTGATTTTTAATGCTTTCTAAAAAAGTGTTATTGAAGTCCAGGGAAATGAGGGACATTTCTTTATGCTCTTGGAGGTAAATGGTCTGTAGACCTAAACTACCTTTACGTAAAATAATCATGGGGGAGCGGATTTGATACTCATGCTGAGTACAATGATTTTTAATACGATGAGTACCTGAGAGCAGAATAGTAATACCAAAAAGATGATGAGGTGTTTCAGCACTCATTTTTAATGGCCGATCTACCCAATATTTACCTTTTCCTACACACAGTTTGCCAAAATCATATATTTCACTGTAACCATCACCATCAGAAGGATTGAAATGATTGAGATGATGATTGGGTAATGGTGAATACATATCTAAAAAGAGATCACCGACTTGTTTTAAGACAGCCTTGTGTGAATCAATATAAACAGACATTGTTATATGCTCAGATTAAATATAAACGAGAATCATTTTCATTTTTAAATTTTCACAAGTCAATAGCTTTTTTGATTTCAATTATCGAAGTTTTGCAAGGGTCAAAGCGTGTCTTTTCCATATGTAGAAAGCGTATTTTAACATACAGGAGAATTCTAACGAGAGTAAGTAAGTTAAAAATAAAAAGGCCTATGCCAATCCATATGAGTAATTTCTTTTAAATCAAACGGTTTCCCATAATTTTAAAAATACATCGGATTCTATGTATTAAATAATAATAATTCTCAATATCATCTTTGCAGCATCGATTCGTGTAGAAAAAAATTGCCGAGTAACAAATTCACCCTACAAACGTGTCATGGCGCAGGAGGCTTTATGAATGATGTGAGTTTAGCGATTGATGATGCTCTTAAAGCAAAGCTTAAAGTGAAAGTAGATACAAGATCTTCTTGTTTTTTAACTGAGAATTATCAAATTTATGCATCTGATTTGGAGGAAACGGTTCGCCTCGCAGCTGCAGATCAGGAAACGCTGATCAAAACCATTGGTGATATTTTTTCCAAGCTGAAACAAACAAAGAATAATGATCCAATATTGATCGGGGTGATTCCTTTCGATACCTCAAAGCCCTCTACTTTAAATATCTATCGCCAATATCAAAAAATAGCAAAAACAGAATTTACCGATCAGCAGCAAATAACGTATCCAGGTTTACAGTTGAGTCAACAGAAACGCCTCGTGCAAAGAGCGCACTTTGACCAAGCCATTGATTTGGCATTACAGCAGTTTGCATCAAATCATTTACAAAAAATTGTGCTATCACAAGCGATTGATTTTGATCTAGCAGCGCCACAAAACCCTTTTGCACTGGGGCAAACTTTGGCACAAAAAAATCCGCAAGCATTTAGTTTTGTGGTTCCTGTTGAGGGTGGGGCACATCTGCTTGGAGCAAGTCCAGAATTACTCATTTCAAAACAAGGCCAAGCTATCCGAAGCAATCCCTTAGCGGGTTCACGTCCAAAAAGCCATGATGAAGAGGTTAATCGCTGCCGAGTACAGGAACTTTATGATTCGGCAAAAGATCGATATGAGCACCAGATTGTTGTTGATAGTGTATTGAGCAATTTACAACCCTATTGTGCAGAGTTAAAGGTTTCCAATCCTCCTGAAGTTTTAAGGACCTCGACGATGCTGCATCTTTCAACGGTATTTGACGGTCAATTGAAATCAATACAGGCCAATGCTTTGCAGTTGGCACTATCCCTTCATCCTACGCCTGCAATCTGTGGTTCTCCTACAGCATTGGCTAAAGATTTTATCTTAAAACACGAGGGATATGACCGCCATTACTATGCAGGTCTAGTGGGGTGGATGGATGCAGATGGCAATGGTGAATGGGTTGTGACGATTCGCTGTGGTTTGCTCAATGATCAAAAAATCCGTCTCTATGCGGGTGCAGGTATTGTGATTGGATCAGAAGCGGAACTGGAGTGGAATGAAACAGAGGCCAAAATGCAAACCATCTTGAAAACCTTAAATGCAAACATGACAACTTAATTTTTAAAACGGTTAAAGGCGTACAGGGTACTTCTTTACAAGTGTTACTGCAAAAAACGTACTTCCATACTGATACATAATCAATAGGTCACATTATGGCGATTCCAAAAATCCAAAATTATGAACTTCCATTTAAGCAAGACTATCCCATAGCAAAGGTCAATTGGAAAATTGAGAAAAATCGCGCTGCTTTACTGATTCATGATATGCAGGAATATTTTATTCATTTTTATGGAGATAACTCTCCATTGATGCAAAAAATTATAGAGAACATTGCACAAATTAAAGCTTGGTGTATTGCTCAGAATATTCCTGTGTTCTATACCGCCCAACCCGCTACACAACAAGATCAGGATCGTGCGTTATTAAATGATATGTGGGGACCTGGTTTAACCGCCTATCCAGAACAGGCCAAAATTGTTCATCAATTGGCACCCAACGAACAAGATCACTTACTGACAAAATGGCGTTATAGCGCTTTCTATCGTTCAGATCTACAGAAAATTCTCAGTGAAACCCAAAAAGATCAGCTCATTATTTGTGGGATTTATGCGCATATTGGTGTACTTCAAACCGCTGCTGAAGCCTTTATGAATGGTATTCAACCGTTTGTAGTTGGCGACTCGGTGGCTGATTTTAGTTTAGAGGATCACCTTTTTGCCTTGCGCTATGTCCAGCGCAATTTGGGGGTGGTTGAGGATGCACAACATGTCATGACGTCTTCAATTTAAAGATGGCTTATTCAATACCTAGAGAATCACTATGACAGAACAAAGCAACGCAAGTGATGTGCATCATAAAACTCGAAAAGTTGCTTGGGTGACTGGTGTCAATCAGGGCATTGGTGCCCAAATTATGCAACAGTTGATGGCTCAACAGATCTATGTGGTGGGGTTCGATCGTTGTCTACAGCATCCTGTGACTACGGATCTGGCTGAGATATATCAATGTGATGTAAGTGATGCTGAACAAGTTACAGCATTATGCCAAAAACTACTGCAATCGGCTGCGCCTGATTATTTTATTCATGCTGCTGGAGTGTTGCACTTGGGAGAGCATGACACTTTATCGGAAGCGATGTGGCTAGATACTTTTGCGGTTAATACCTTTGCACCTTTTTATTTTTTAAAACATTTAAGCCCACACTTTCGTGCGAAAGGCTCGGGTAGTGTAGTCATGGTGTCATCAAATTCTGCCCATGCTCCACGTATCAACATGGCTGCTTATGGTGCATCCAAAGCAGCATTGACCAGTTTTAGTCAAACAGTTGGTTTGGAACTGGCGCAGTTTGGTGTGCGAGTCAATATTATCTCGCCAGGTTCGACGGCAACTCCGATGCTACAGCAACTGTGGCAAGACTCAAAAGGTGAACAACAAACCATTCAAGGAAATTTGGCCAAATATAAAGTAGGTATTCCATTACAAAAAATCGCCTTAACCGCAGATATTGCGAATGCCGTGATGTTTCTGATCAGTGATCAAGCCTCTCATATCACCATGCATGATTTAGTTGTCGATGGTGGTGCAACTCTAGGTCGATAATTAGGAAAGATGAACATGCAATTACAGCAAGAAATTACTCGGCAAATTCATCAAGTGCTTCAAGTTGAAGATGTCATGATCGAAGCACAAGATAATTTGATTGAACACGGTCTTCATTCATTAGCGATTATGCAATTGGTTGATCATTTTGAGAAAAAATACAATAAACCTTTGTCTTATGCTGACTTTGCAATGTCACCGACGGTGCAAGATTGGCACGACTTAATCCAAGATACTGCACAGCAAGCAGCAGAAGTAGCTGTTGATCATCATCCGCATGACATACCTGCATGGTTAAAAAAACTGCCTACCGCAACAGTACCTTTGTCCGATATGCAATATGCCTATTGGGCTGGACGGGAGACCGAAGGAGTTGCAGCACATTTATATATGGAGTTCGAGGGAGAACATCTCGATCCTGCCGCTTTACAACAGGCGTTTCAACAGTTAATTCAACGACATCCCATGTTAAGTGTCTGTATCTGTGATGGAATGCAGGGTATTAAGTCATTAAAACATCAACATCTAGAGATTGAGGATTTAAGCCATCTCGGTGCTACAGCATTGAGTGATTATTTATCTCAAAAACGCCAGCGGTTAAGTCACCAGTATTTAAACATCGCAGAAGGTCACGTATTAAACGTACAGTTAAGCTTACTGCCTGAACATCGTCATCGATTACATATTGATTCAGACATGTCTGCTATTGATCCTCAAAGTTTTCTGATCGTGATCGAGGATTTAACTGCCTTATATCAAGGTGTTGCAGCTTCAGTTCTGGACTTTGATCAACCCGAATATTTTAATTACTTAGAGCAACGCCGTCATGATCCTGCTTTTCAAGCACAGCAGCAACACGATCAAAGGTGGTGGCAACAACAACTTGAGCACATTGCACCAGTACCACAGCTGCCATTGATTGCTGAAGGGTTAAGGGCGGATGAGCATCAGTTTGAACGTTTAATCCATATTTTTAATCAAGATGAGTGTTTATGCCTGAAAAATTTGGCACAAACACATGGCATATCAGTGGGTCATCTGTGTTTGACTCTGTTTGCCCATACCGTTGCCTCTTGGTCATCTAGTGCTGAGTTTCGACTGAACTTACCTGCTTTTATTCGAGAGCCTTATGCTGCGAATATTCATCAGGTGGTGGGGGATTTCACCCAAATGAGCTTGCTCAGCTTAAAGTTAAGTGCACAAGAAACTCTGCTAGAGGCTGTAAAGCGGATTGAACGAGATGTAGCACAAGTGACTGAGCATTATCGCTATGGTGGCATCCATGTGCTGCGAGATTTATCGAAGCAACGTCAACAACTCGAAATTTCACCCATCGTTTTCACCTTGGCTTTAGAGGAAGGAGAAATTTTCTCTGCGCCTTTACAAGAGACACTTGGGCGACCAATTTGGTGTATTTCTCAAGGGCCTAAAGTCAATTTAGATGTCCAAGTTGCCTATATGAATCAAAGTTTGGTGGTGAATTGGGATATTCGTAGCCATGCTTTTCAACCCCATGTCATTGAAGCCATGTTTAAACATTATATCGCTGCGATACAACAGTTGATATCAGATGGGCAACAGGTATTGACGCAAGCCTTTAAATTTGAATTACCCAAACAGCAAAGAGCAGCGCGTCAAAAACAACAAGCTACACTGCCAGCACAGTGCTTTGCTCAATTGCCACAGATCAATGCACATACACCATATCGCATCGTCAATGGTTTAGGTGCTGATTGTCCAGATTGGGTGGTTGGTCAGTTGCTTCTACAACAACAGGATAATGCTCAGTGGGCTAAGGAAGGGCAGATTGCTCTGGCTGAGTCATGGACTGACACGGGAATGCAAGCGTATTTCGATGATCAAGGGCGATTGCATGTTGTCGAACATGCGCATCGGGTCTTGATGAGAAATGGCTACAGAGTCGAAGTAGAAGAAATCGAAAAACGACTTTTGCAGATTACTGCTCTTCGTCAGGTGCGGGTTTATGCCATTGAGATTGAGCAAAAAGTGCAATTAGTGGCCTTAGTTGAGTTTGAGCAACCCTTGTCTGCTTTAGCGTTACAAGAGGCTTATCGTCAGGTACTACCACAGTATTTGCGACCGGAGCATAGCTATGCTGTTGATCATTTGCATGCGTTTGGGGCGTCGACAGTAGCTGATGACATTCATCATTTTATTGAGACACATCTATCGATCGAACAACATGCTTCACAGCAATCAACAGCCGCTCATCCTGTTGAACAGGTGGTACGTTTTATGATGAGTCAAATCATTGGGTTGGCATTGCAATCAGACCAGACTGATTTGGATTTCTTCGATGAAGGCGGAGATTCTTTATTGGCAACACATTTGGTTGCTGCGTTAAATCAATATTTTAAAGGCTGTGAAATCAATGTAGTAGATATCTTCACACAACGCAGTGTAAAAAATCTTGCGCAATTGATTGAACAAAAAATACCAGACAACGCGCAGCGTATTGCTGCTGTATTTTTGCAAGTCATCAATGGGAAATAACAATGAACAATCAAACACCATTAAGTCCAATGCAAAAGGCTTATTTATTGGGTAAAAGCAAAATGTTTCCACTCAGCCAATCGTCCATGCATGACTTTCGCGAGTTTCAGGGGCATTTGGATGCTGAGGTGTTAGCGCAACGTCTTGCTACCCTGATCCAACATTATCCAGCACTGCGCACATTGATTGATGAAACACGGTTATCTCAGCAGATTCAATCGAATAGTGCACTACATCATCAATTTGAAGTCTATGATTATCGTGATTTAAATCCAGCTGAAGCAATGTTGCAATTGGAAAAACGTAGAGCGCAATACCGAAACTTTGCTCATGATTTAACATTGAATATCCCACCTTGGCGTATCGTATTAATACAACTACCGACACAGATGGAGATAGCCTCCGTAGTCTTATGTAGTTTTGATGGTCTGATTATTGATGGGTATTCTCTTTCTGTTATTCTCCATCTGTTATTTGATTTTAATCATTCACTCAATGACTTACCAAAAGCTGCAGTAACGGCCACCAGTCCAGACAATGAGAGCTTCTATGCTGCCAATCAAAAAGATCAACAATTTTGGCAAGACAAACTGGCAGAGGTTGAAGAAGTTGCTCAATTTCCGTGGAAGAACAGTTTAGATAGCATTACTGATCCGCATTATGCTCGCCTTAGTGTCACCATTTCAAAGGCACAGTTTGATCAATTATCACAGTTGGCTATACAGCATAAGATTTTTGCCAACGCCTTATTGACGACTGTACTTTTAGAGGAATTATCTCGTTGGACTGAGGAGCAACGCATCTTACTGTCCATGCCAATTTCAAACTCGGCGCTACATAAAACGGTGGGTAATAGTTCATCTTTCATCGTATTAGATTATCAATTTAATCCCAAGCTATGCCTTGTCGATCAGGTGAAAGCAACACAAAAGCAAATTTTAGAGGCCATGACTCATACTTCTTATTCGGGGATTGAGTTGTCTAAGTATTTGATTAAAAAACTACAACAATCGATTGTTCTACCTGTTGCATTGACCAATGGTTTGTCATGGGTGAAACCATCTGAACATGCTCAGGCCCGCTATGTTGCTGGGCAAACGCAAACTCCACAATTGGCTTTAGATATCCGTTTGTCCTACTCGGCACAGTCTGATTTAGTGATTGATCTTGATTTTATAGAAGAAGCCCTATCGACCCGTATGGTTCAAGAGATGGCAGATGCCTTAGAGGCACGGCTCACCGATATTACACAATTAAAAACCGCATTAGCACAGTCACAGCGCCAGTCCAACGTGCAAAAGCTTAATGATGATGTGAAAATTATGGATGAGTACCAACACATTGATGTTGTTGATTATCTTGCCAAGATCCAACATCATTTATTTGAACAAACACCCGATAAAACCGCCCTCATTTATGATGGTCAGCATATTTCATATGTAGCACTTGCTACAAATGTGGCAAAAGTTCGTCGAGCATTAGATTTGGCTCAAATCAACCAGAATCAAGTGGTGGCGATTTGTTTAACCAAAAGTCCAGAACATATTTATGCGATTTTGGCCTGTGCTTTATCTGGCATTGTTTGGTTACCTGTAGATATGGACTCACCCAAATTACGTCAACAGTATATTTTATCGAATAGCCGCGCTGACTTAGCTATTTCAACTGCACCCATCGATGATTTGCTCACCTTAAACATCAATGAAATTTTAAAAGATTCATCCATCAATTCATATTCTGGAAGTGCTGAATGTATTTTTGAGCCAGAGATCAGTTGGCAACACCGTCATGATACATCGCCTGCATATTATTTATACACCTCAGGCAGTACAGGGACACCCAAATGTGTGGTTCTCAACAACCGTGCGACTGCACATGTGTTGCAACAAACCATTCAGTTTTGGCGGATTAATCAGCACGATGTTCATTTTGCTGCCACACCTTTTCATCATGACATGGCTTTATTTGATGTGATGGCGCCCTTATCAGTGGCTGCGACTTTGGTTATTCCGACTTTGGAGCAGGCAAAAAGTGCTGTGGCGTGGGCTGAACTCATTGAGCGATATCAGGTGTCGATTTGGTGTACGGTGCCTGCTATGGCTGACATGTTATTAACCTCGGCACATGCACAGCAAATACAGAGCATTCGTCTGATTAATCAAGGAGGTGACTATGTTAAACCTTCTGTGGTGCAAAAATTACGTGAAATTTTACCCAATGCTCGTTTGATTTCGATTGGTGGTCCAACGGAAACAACGATCTGGAGTATTTGGCATGAGATTACAGCGGAGGATCAGCAGCTGATTCCTTATGGTCGGGCGATGTCACATAACCATTATTACATCTTAAATCAATTTGCTGAATTTTGTCCTGTGGGAGTCGTGGGGCAGCTCTATATGTCTGGGATCAATCTTGCAAATGGTTATTTGGTGGATGGCAAGATCACGCAACATGATTTTGTCCAACTGACTTTGGCCAACGGTGAAGTGCACCGAGCATTTCGAATGAGTGATAAAGGCTATTTAAGAGAAGATGGCAATATTATTTTTGCAGGTCGGGATGAGGGCTATTTGAAAGTACGTGGAGTACGTATCGCAGCCTCTGAAATTGAAAATGCTTTACTGAAACATCCGCAGATTACAGATTGTATGGTTACCACCTGCAGCAATCCAATTTATGAGGGCAATGAGTTAGTAGCTGTATATACCACGGTCGTCTCATCGCATAACACGCTTCGACCTGCTGAATTGCGTCAGTTCTTACAGGCACACGTGCCCAATTCACATATTCCTACACGTTGGATTGCGGTGCCAGATTTCCCAATGACACGTAACGGAAAGATTGATCGGAAACAGTTAAAGCAAACTGCGCAAGACGTTCTGAATCAAAACTATGCCGATATGACGCATGCAAAGCAACAACAGAATAAGTCAGAGCAAGCTGTACCTATTCAGAGTGTGACGGCGACAGGGCCTGCATCGATTGCGCAAGAAGTCATACGCTATTTTCATGATGCTTTAGCGGATCAAGTCGATAACAACGATGTGTTTTTAGATACAGAAATTTTAGCGCTCGGCATTGGCTCAAGTTATCTCAACGGTTTGAGTAAACACTTTGCTCAACAGCTTAAAACCTCGATTCAATGTGCTGATTTAGTGAAGTGTAAAACGATTGGCGAGATCGTGAATAACATCGAATCACAACTACAACAGAAATAAAGAGGTAATCACCAATGAACACGCAACACACTGTGATGAGTGATGAACTCTTTCGTTTATTTGAACGTAAATTAAATGATGTGGGTCTGGTTGATATCGCATCGAGTTCATCAAGTGAAGCTCAGGCCTTGCCTGATTCAAATGCACAACCTGAGCAACATCAGGCCTTATCTTTTGCCGAAGAACGTGCATGGATGATGCATCAACACGATCCTTTAGCCTCATCAGGCCCATTTGTTTTAGCGCTACGTTTGAAAGGGAAAATAGATCTTTCTCGATTATCTAAGGCAATTGAAAAACTTTATATAGGTACTTCTAACTTAAATTTACGCTATGACTTAGATCAGGAGGGTGTTCTAAGAAAATACCATGCAGATCAATCTGTCACGGGAGTGGATTTACAGCTCGTCCGTTCTGAACAAGAGGCGATTCAGGCCTTGTTGGCATGGATTGAAAAACCTATTGATTTAAAACAAGATGCAGCAATACAGTTCAGACTGTTTGCTATGCAGAATGATGACGTCATTTTGGGTATTTTAGGGCATCACATTTTATTGGATGATACAGCATGGCAACCGATTTTTACTCAGTTAACGACCAATTATCAACAACCTGATGCAATTGTAAATCGACCAAGTGCAACAACTATAGCCGCTCGCACATATCAAAATCGCGTTGTAAATACAGCGACTGCGCTGAAATATTGGAAAAACCAATTTCCAGCAGGGCTAAATACCTTGCAATGGCCAGCACTGTTTCTGGCTTCATCACTTGAAAACACTATTACACATCATGGTCACGCTGCATTATTTAGATATGAACAAAAAGCGGTGCGTTGCTCAAGTGTGATGCCGATTCAGGCACTGACACAGCTCAGTGAATGGGCACAGTCATCGCTATTTCATACTATTGTTGCGAGTTTTGGGCATTTCTTAACTCACTTGTTGGACAAACAAAGTATTGATCTATTTGTGCCAATTGTTGAACAGTATGATGCATCCAGCTTGGCGCAGATTCAGTCAAGTTCAAATGTTTTACCGATTCGCATTACTCGACCAGGAGGGGCAGATGAGTCGAGTCATGTGACAGATGCTGTGAAGGACTCGATGGTACAAGTCCGCAATCAAATCTTGCAAGGGATGTCTAATAATCTCTCCATTGAACAAATTTTATCTGCGATTAAAACCAAACGACACGCCATTCCCAATGTTTTGGTGACCCAATTTATTGATTCAAGTCAGTATCTAAACCTAGAGGGTGTTCAGACATCGACTTTGGTGATTCCACCGATCCATTCTGATTATGACCTAACACTCGCATTTCAATTGCAGCAAGATGAAATCCATTTTGAACTCACAACAGGCGCAAAGTTGTCTCAACAGATCGCTGGTTTTTTACTTGAAAAATGGATTGAGTTTTGCCATCAAGATTTACGTCATGCTGTGAAACCGTTCCCACGGTTTAGTGCCTCCTTAGAGGATGAGGCGCAATCGAAATACGAAGACCAATCTCGCGATAGTTCTACGTTGGCTCAAGATCAACGAACAGCAGCTCAACCGAATGTTGCCCAGTCCTCAGCGCATGCATCGATCACGCATTTGATTTTAGAAGAATTTAAAAGTGTATTGATGAATCCTGAATTACAAGCAGATGATAATTTCTTTGATTTTGGCGGACATTCAATTTTAGCGACCCGTGTGATTGGAAAGTTACATAGTCAACATGGCGTGGTCATCAAAATTGCTGACTTTTTTAATGCACCCAGTGCAAGCGAATTATCACAGTATGCCACACAGTTGAATGCTCCGATTGACCAGACAACAGTGCAAGAGGAAGAAGAGCAAGGCGGTGTTGTGGCACTGACATTACTGCAAAAAGCATTTATGGGTTTCTCAGATCAAGGTCGAGATGCCATGTACAACATTCCCTTTGCTTTTCGCTTGAGTGAAGAGGTCGATGAGCAAGCATTTTATGCTGCATTTGTCGATATTTTGCAGCGTCACCATGCCTTGCGCAGTATTTTTGTTCAGGCCGATCAAGGAGAGGTGTTTCAGACAGTGGTGCCGATGCAGCGCTTAGATCAGCATCCTTGGTTTTGGGGAAGTGAGACACAAGGTGAGCAGTCTGCTCAGCAGGTTTTAGCTGAAGAGGCCCGTCATTCCTTTGACCTGATGCAGGCGTTTCCAATCCGCGTTCGTTTTGTCAAAGATGAGCAAGGTCAACATATTTTATCGCTGTTGCTCTATCACATTGCGATGGATGAATGGTCATCGGGCATTTTAATTCGTGAATTATTTCAAGCTTATGTCAGTCGTGTCGCTGGTCAAGCACTTGTTTGGGAGAACAAGCCACGCCAGTTCCACGAATATGCCATGGCACAAGATGATGAAAATTTACAGGCACATCTACAATATTGGATGAATAGTATCGGGCGCATTCAAAAACAGCCACCGTTATTGGCTGCTTATGCAACAGATGAGGTTGCACAGTCCGCAGATTTAAATGGAGATGTAACGGGCGCCGCCGTGGAGTTTACTTTTAATGCGGCTGAGGTGGAGCAACTGTATGCATTAGCACGTCAGTATCGTTCCTCACTCTTCTATGTAGTGTATGCAGCAGTGGTGTTGGCGACCTATTATTTAGGAGCAGGTAAGAAAATTTTGACAGGCACTTCAGTCGCCTGTCGTCAAGATCCACTTTACCAAGATACTGTGGGTTATTTTACTAATGTAGTGATGCATTACTGCCAATTTAATGAACAGCTCACCATTAAAGATCTCGTTAATCAAGTTCAAAACAATATCTTTCAAGCACAAGAATATGCAGATATTCCTTTTGCTATGGTCGAAGACAATATTCGCGCCGAGGGTGAACAATGGACAGAAAGTCCATACGAAGTCTACGTACAATTACATGCTCAAAATGCACTAACAGGTGCTTTCCAGCTCAATTCTGGCCATGAGATTAGCTTTGAATTGATTGAACCTCCACGTGATAGTGCCAAGTTTGGCCTGCACTTTGAGGTGTATGAGGAACCTATGAGTGAAGATCAACGATTACGTGTGGTGATTAATTATCGTGTCAATCGTTATAACGAAACACAAATTCAGATCATTCAACAGGTGACACAACGGGTCTTACAGCAATTTATCCAGATAGATACCCAATCCAATGCCTGCATGCAATTTGATGTCATGGAACTGCGTCGTCAACTGACCTCGTTACAACTTCCAGACCTTGTTATTTAAAGGATTCAGTCATGTTTTTAGAGCAAGATATTCAACAGGGTTATGTTCCATTTCCCGAATCGAGAGCTAGACAGTATCGTGAACAAGGCTGTTGGCAATCTCAAACCCATTTTCAAATGTTGGCAGATTTAGCACTGCGTTATACAGACCGTATTGCTGCAATACAGGATGACAAACAACTGAGCTATCAGCAGTTATACCGTTTAGCCATTCACTATGGAAGTTACTTAAAGCAGAAGGGTGTTCGGGAAACAGACTTTGTTTTGTTGCAATCCCCGAATGTGATTGAAGTCTTTATTGTGATTTTTGGATTATATGCCATTGGAGCACGCCCCGTTTTTTGCTTGCATGGGCATGGATCCTATGAAATTGAAAATATTGCACGACAGAGTCGTGCTGTTGGCATGATCAAGCTGTGTGCTTCAGACAATGAGCCGACAGCAAGCGAGATCTGTGATGCATTCTCAGTACCCAATTTTAACCTGTGGTTTAGAGACACCCTTATAAGCCAGCATTCTCTGGAAGCATCTTTGCCGCAGTTAAAACAGGTTGTAAGCGAGAGTGATTTACAGGCACAAAGTACAGCAGAAGATATCGCCTTTTTACAATTGTCTGGTGGGACAACAGGCTTACCTAAACTTATTCCACGCACCCACGCCGACTATATTTATTCCATCAAAAAAAGTGTAGAAGTGACAGGTTTAAATCCAGAAACCAAGCAGTTGGTCGTATTGCCTGTGATGCATAATTTTTGTATGAGTTCACCTGGTTTCTTGGGGGTGTTTTATGCCGGTGGAACAGTGATCTTGAGTCGAGTTTTACATCCGCGGATCTGCTTTGAATTGATCGAGAAATATAAGATTCAACAGGTCTCTTTGGTACCTGCGATCGCAACATTATGGCTCAATTCCGAAAGCCTTACAGATTATGATTTGTCCAGTTTAGCCGTTGTTCAAGTAGGCGGTGCGAAGTTATTGCCTTCTCTGGCTGAGCAGATCATTAAGATATTCAATGTGAAATTACAACAAGTATATGGTATGGCTGAAGGTTTGGTGAATTTCACACATTTAGATGACACTGATCAAATTACCATCCAAACCCAAGGCAAAAAACTCTCTCATTTAGATGAAATTCGTATTACGGATCATGATGGACAGGCTTTGCCAAACAATGCCATTGGTCATATTCAAACACGTGGGCCTTATACCATTAATGGCTATTACAATTTGGCGGAAATTAATCGACGCTCATTTACAGAAGATGGTTTTTATAAAACTGGAGATATTGGCTATTTAGATGATGAGCTCAATATTGTCGTGACTGGGCGTGAAAAAGAACAGATTAATCGATCTGGAGAAAAAATTACGCCGAGTGAAGTTGAAGAGTTCATTTTGCAACACCCACGCATTAAAGATGTCTGTGTGATTGGAGTCAGAGATGAATCTCTGGGAGAGCGGATCAAAGCCATCATTATTCCCAAAACTGAACATCATGAAATTAACTTAAAAAATATACGTCACTTTTTGATGAGTAAAAATATTTCACATTTCAAAATACCTGATGAAATAGAAATAGTTGCAGATTTTAAATATACCCATGTGGGTAAAGTCAACAGAAAAGAACTGGGATAAGGCTTAATAAAAATGAATACACAATCGACTTACGATATCGTTGGCATTGGGGTAGGGCCATTTAATTTGGGCTTGGCCTGTCTTAGTGCTCCTCTTGCTGAGTTAAACACGCTGTTTTTTGATACTAAGGATGAGTTTGATTGGCATTCTGGGATTATGCCTGAAGGTAGCACCTTGCAAATTCCATTTATTGCTGACTTAGTCAGTTTTGCCGATCCAAAGAATCGATATTCATTTTTGAATTATTTAAAAGTGCATAATAAGTTATATCAATTTTTTATTCGTGAAAGCTTCTTTATTTTACGTGCTGAATATAACTTGTACTGCAAATGGGCGGTTTCACAACTCGATAATGTTCACTTTAAAAGTTATGTGGAACATGTTGAATATGATGAGATCAGCAAGCTCTACACTGTACGGGTGCAACAGCCTCAAGGGGTGATTTCCGTTCGTACTAAAAATTTAGTGTTGGGTACAGGAACAACCCCGATCATTCCTCAGTTTTGTCAGGCATTTCCAGAACAGATTCATTCTAGTGCGGATTATTTACGTCATAAAAAATCTTATTTGACTAAGAAATCAATCACCATTGTGGGGGGCGGACAAAGCGGTGCAGAAATTTACTATGATTTACTTTCAGAGATCGATCAGCATGAATATCAGCTCAACTGGCTGACCAAAGCCCCGCATTTTTTCTCTATGGATTTGGGCAAGTTAACCTTGGAATACACTTCACCAGATTACACGTCGCATTTCTATTCACTACAACAAGATAAACGTGATCAAGTCATTGCTGATCAAAATGCCTTATATAAAGGGATTGAGTTGAGTTTTGTTAATCGAATTTATGATTTGTTATATCAGAAATCACTGCATAGAACACTACCTACGCGGATGATGCCAAATTGTGCATTACAAACAGTAGAGCAACATGGTCAGCAGCTTAATTTGACCTTTAACCATTCAGATCTCAATCAACGTTTTCAATTACAAAGCGAAGTCTTAATTCTCGCGATTGGTTATGAATACAAAATCCCTAACTGTTTGCAGCCGATTCATTCTTACATCAATTGGGACAGTAAAGGGCGTATTCAGTTGAATTGGAACTATAGCGTGAATCAACAAAATAATATTTTTGCTCAAAATATTGGGATTTATTCACATGGTTTTACCGTGCCAGATTTGGGGATGGGCTGTTATCGCAATGCCATTATGATTAACAGTATTTTAGGTAGAGAGGTTTACCCTGTAGAAAAACGCATTGCATATCAGGAGTTTGCTCCATTAGCAGAAGACGTTATTGCTTAAGTAAAAATACAGTTCAAGCATAGGACAGAGAGATTTTAGACATGACAATGAATTTTCCGCACTATTTTCAAAGCAATATTACAGATCGCATCAATGATCTTGTGAAAAGTAAAGCAACGCCTTTTTTAGTTCTCGATTTAACTGTAGTTGAAAAAAAATATTTAGAATTAAAACAAGGTTTTCCAAATGCTGATATTTATTATGCATTAAAAGCCAATCCAGCCAATGAAGTGATTGAACGTTTAAGTCGGCTCGGTTCGAGTTTTGATTTAGCATCGGTCAATGAGTTAAAAAAAGTACAGGCATTTCAGGTCGATCCATCACGTTTGGCGTTTGGTAATACCATCAAAAAGCGTGCGGATATTCAATATTTTTATGAGCAAGGCATTCGCTTATATGTGACTGACTCTGATGCAGATTTAAATAATATTGCTCAATATGCACCAGGTTCAAAAGTGTTCTTCAGACTGTCTATCGATGGTTCTGAAACTGCAGATTGGCCACTCTCAGGAAAGTTTGGTTGTAATGCGCAGAGTGTCATTCGACTTGCTATCCATGCACAGCAACTCGGTTTGCTGCCGTATGGTATTTCTTTTCATGTAGGCTCACAGCAACGCAATATCGATCTGTGGGGAAGTGCTTTAAAAGAAACCAAAGCAATTTTTGATCACTTAATTCATGAACATGGTATTCATTTAAAAATGTTGAATTTGGGTGGTGGTTTACCTGCGCAATATGTACAGCAAACAGAAGATTTCTCTAGTTATTCGACACAAATGAATCAAGCTCTGGAGATGTTTAAGCCGTATCAACTCGAACAAATTATTTTAGAACCTGGACGTTCTTTGGTTGGCAATGCGGGCATTTTAGTCTCAGAAGTGGTATTGATTTCACAGCGGCCACAATCTGGTGCAAAGCGCTGGATCTATACAGATGTTGGGGTATTTAATGGTTTAATCGAGACTTTGGGCGAAGCGATTCAATATCCAATTATCTGTCAAAAAGCAGGACAGAGTGCTGACATCATTTTGGCAGGACCGACCTGCGATAGCATGGATATCATGTACCAAAACAAAAAGTATCAGCTACCACTATCACTTGAAATTGGCGATCATTTGTATTGGCTCTCCACAGGGGCCTATACCACCAGCTATAGCTCGATCGAGTTTAATGGTTTCCCACCGTTACAATATTATGCTTTGAACTAGTCGATCGATTGGGATGTATTTGCTTTAAATGCATCCCTTTTTATTTTTTAAATTTTGCTGTTGTATCGAAAAGAGGGTGATTTGTCATGATGACAATATCAAAAGCATTACCGAGTTTTTTTGCTTATGCTGAAGGCCAGACATCTTATTGTTTAAGGGATGTTGTGTTGCCACAAGATCTGCCTTTGCTGGTACAGTGGATGCATCAAGCTCACATCATTCCACAATGGCAACTCAATAAGTCAGAACTAGAATTGGCGGTTTATTTTGAACGGATGCACTGTGATGATCATCAGCATTTGTACATCATTCAAATTGATGATCAGGATGTTGGTTACTTAGAAATTTATGAAGCAAAGCGTGATCGTTTGGGCTTGTACTATGCAGCGAAGCAGGATGACTTAGGGTGGCACGTGCTACTGAGTGAGGCAGCTGTAGGTCAAGGGCATTTTCGTGCAGTCATGCGTATGCTCAGTTTTCTTATTTTTGAACATTCACAGGCCGAAAAGGTGGTCGGGGAACCAGATCAAACGATGTCGGTGTATGAAAAAATCCGAGAGGATATTGCACTCGAAGCACAAGGAATCATTGAACTTCAGGAAAAAACAGCCATGTTATATCACTGTTTTAGAGAAAAATTTTATAAAAAATGCGGCCATTTTTATCAGGATTTTAAAGCTAAAAGCCATGTCTAATTTTGTGTAAATCCCTCACTCATGGCCAAGGGTGAGGGCGCAGCATAGATCAGATGATCGTGTCGATATAGGAAGCGGCATAAATGAAGATATGCATTTTTATTCGGCGTGCCTTAATACAAAAAATAGATCAATAGCGTGGAGACAATAGAAGAAATCACGGCTGAAATAATTAAAATAATCAAAATATCTATTAAGTCATTTTTAAACATTAGCTGTGATTCTCTGTGAGTATAGTTTGTTCATGATTCAAGACAACAAAAAGTTAAAACTTCATGTTCAAATCGAAGAAAATGGACTTTAATTTTTTGCTCAGCTACGAGTTGAGGAATGTAAAAGGTCAGTGTTTGGGTATAGGGACAGATGGCAATGCAATGCATGGCCTTAAAGTAAAGTAATTGTTGATATTTACTGTATAAGGCTTTGGTCAGACTCTCTTTAGCTGAAAACAGAATGAGATAAATCTCAGGCATGTTTTTAAACACGTTTTTTAAAAATTTATATTCTTGTTGACTGAGCAAGCTGTTTAGCATGCTTGGATTGTTATTAAAAATATCAATATGTTGTGTGGTTTCAATATCTATCCCCATGACTTTTGCCATTGGGCGTGGTTGATCTGGATGGGATGCAGCTGGAGCGCCTTTTGTGGCTGGATTAAATAAGCTTGTTGCAATTGCTACCCCACAGCTATGACTGAGCATACTGTGACTAATACTGCCTGTAATATGTGGCGGCCAAATTGGTGCACCTTTGTGGTCTTTGTGAATGATAAAAGAAGAATATTCACCTAAACCCAATAAGGAAAATTTGGCAGCTAAACGTCCTATAAAAAATTCACATTGGCGTTTCAGACTTGCTTTGGCGACTTGAGGTGGTTGATCAATATGAAATTGCTGATAGTAATGTTCAATATTCTCTGCTGTTGTTTGATGTAGTCTTATTCGATGTAAGGTGAGTGATGGGGTTTGCACAACAGTGTATTCGAGATCACCATTGGCAAAAATGTCTTGCACGTTGATCTCTGGCTGGGGCATTTGATCGTGACTCATCGTGATGTCCACCCTAATGAGATTGGGCATGAAGGAGCACAATGCTTAGCATCATACTGAAGTATTTTGCATGATTGAAAATATATTATTTTCAATAATATGTAAGGTTTGTTTCAGTACATCTGCGCGGAGGAAATAGAAATGATCTCCTTCACAGCGATATGTGCCTAACCATCGTTCTGAATATTTTTGCCATCCATCCATTACAGCTGGATGATCAAGATAAGGATCATCTTGACCATAAATACTGATCAGTGCTGCAGTGCTTTTATTGGGAGCTTTGCAGCACATCTGATCACTTAAAAGAAAGTCATTTTTAATAATTGGCAGAAAAAAGTTGAGTGCATGCGCATTATTTAGGATTTCGTCTGGAAAATTATTGTAGAGCTTGAGTTCTTGGATAATTTGCGCATCAGTCATTTGTCCATAATGACGAATAGACTGTTGAAAATCAGGGGCAGGACGGGCACTGACAATTTTTAAAAGTAAATCATGATGTGCATGGAGGGATTTGAGTTTTGCTTCAATATGCCAAATGAGAGAGGCCCCAACACTATGACCAAATAAGGCATAAGGTACGTCTCCATACGCTAAAATCTCTGTCGCAAAATGCGCTGCTAAAAAGTCAGGATCATGACTAAGTGGCTGTTGGATCTTGCGTCCATGGCCGGGGTACTCAAGTGCAATGACGCGTATTGAATCCGTAGAGACTTTATCCCATGCCGCAAAGATTGAGGCACTGCTCCCAGCAGATGGCACGCAAAAAAGATGAGTCTTGGAGGTATTGTTCATAGCGCTGCTTAAATGGTTGATAAATTAAATCATGAATATTTTGTATATTTAAATGAGAATCATTTTCTTTATAAAAATAACAACACGTGAAAAAATGTCAATTTAGATCTGATGTATTCGAGCTGATGAATTTAATGATAATTCAATTAAATCAATTGCTTTCCTGATTTTATGAATATATTGCGGATTGTTTTATTACTTGAGAATGATTCTTGATAGTATTCCTAGCCTAAATAGTCACTTTTCTCTCCAAGGCGCAACATGAATAGTCCATATCCGTTTAAAAGATCTGTTTTGTTTATCAGTGTAGCTTTACTTTCTACACAATCTATTTGGGCGGGGAATGGGACTGAAACAAGTTATCCTCAAGAGGGAGATCAGTTAAACACAGCAGCCACTGAAAGAGTCACACTTCCAACAATAGTCGTCACGGCTGATGCTGAACAAACTTTATCGGGTGGACAAATCAGTAAAATCAGTCAAGTGGGTATGCTCGGTGATCAATCCGATATGGACACGCCATTTAGCATTACCAGCTATACCTCAAAATATATTGCAGATCAGCAAGCGACCTCCGTTGCTGAGGCGCTGAAAAGTGAGCCTTCTGTTCGAAGTGTATTTTCCAAAGGGGGTATTGGAGAATATTTCAATATCCGTGGTTTATATACTCAAAGCCATGAGTTGGCTTGGAATGGATTATTTGGTTTATTGCCACACAACCGTGTACCGACAGAGTTTTTAGAACGTATCGATGTCTTTAAAGGCACCAGTGCACTACTCAATGGGATGTCGATTGGTGGGGCTGTGGGTGGGGTGATTAATGTGGTGCCTAAACGAGCAACAGCTGAGGATATTACACGTTTAACGACGACATATGAGTCTGATGCAACTTTTGGTGCACATATTGATATTGGTCGTCGTTTTGGTCATGAGGATCGCTTTGGTGTACGTGTCAACGCTTTAAAATCCTATGGAGATACAGCTCTAGATGGACAAGAGGAAAATCGTTATCTCGGTGCGATTGCACTCGATTATAAGGGTGAAAAACTCCGTGGCAGTTTAGATCTATACGACATCAATGAAAAACTCAACGGTGCTCAACCACTGATGGTGTCCTTTGCGACCTCTGTTGTTCCTAAGGCACCTGATTCTAAGTTGAATCATCAACCTGGTGCTTATTCACATAGTAAAACACGTGGTGTCATTGGGCATTTAGAATATGATTTTGCCCCAGATTGGACAGCATTTCTTTCAGCAGGAACGAAACACCAAGATGGTGCGGGGGTGATTGCCAATAATGCTTTAGGCAATGCAGCACAGCCAAATGGCGATTATATGGCTGTATCTCGGATGAATGCCAATAAAACCAATGTTGATGCTGGTGAATTGGGCGTGCGCGGTAAATTCACTACAGGTGCGATAAAACATAATCTGGTGATCAGCGCAAATACCTTGGATCAAAAGACACATATGGGATTGACCATGGGTAAGCCTTGGGCATCCAATATTTATCGTCCAAGTCGGCCAACATGGAATGCACCCACACCGACTTATGTACCTAAAACCTCAGATACTACACTGACCAGTTTTGCTGTAGCAGATACTTTAGCAACGTTAGATGATAAATATCAGCTCACCTTAGGTGTGCGTCATCAAAATGTAGAATCTCAAAGTTATAGCATTTTAAATGGTGCTCCAAGCAGTCCACATTATGACGAAAGTGCAGTCACCCCAATGATAGGTTTTGTCGTTAAACCATGGGACAACTCCTTGGCGGTATATGCAAATTATATTGAGGGCTTGTCTCAAGGCGACACCATTACAGACCCAAGTAACCCACTGATTGCTGAAAGAACCTTGAAGCCATATAAATCCAAACAATATGAAATTGGCACAAAGTGGGAGATGAATAATTTTAAAAATACTCTGAGTATCTACCAAATTACTAAAAATGCCTTAATGCAAGATGCACAGCGTAACTATAGTGAAAGTGAGCAACGTAACCGAGGAATTGAGTGGACAACGGCAGGTGAAATTTTGCCTGATGTGCGCTTATTGGGTGGGGTGTCCTATTTAGAAGCGCAATGGGAAAAAACTGCTGATGGTGCTTTAAATGGTCGCGATGTCAAAGGGATTCCACATTGGCAATCTAACTTGGGTCTGGAATGGGATCTACAAGCAGTAGAAGGCCTCACTTTAACCACCAATACAGTTTATACCGGAAGCTTGTACGCCAATGATACCAATACACAGAAAATTCCAGCGTGGTTCGTGATGGATTTAGGCGGGCGCTATGCTACGCAAATTGCCAAACATAATGTGGTCTTCCGTGGCGGTGTTGACAATGTCTTCGATAAAAAACACTGGGCAGGTGTATGGAATGGTTATGTTGGTGTAGGTGGTGACCCACGTACTTATAAATTATCCATGCAAATTGATTTCTAAAATAAACAAGATTTGAATAGGAATAGGGCCATTGCCAAATGAATAAGACGTCAAAGCCTTGGGGCTTATTGATTAGCGCGTATACCACGCAATACATTGGTGTGGCATTTATTATGTCAGCTGCATTTGCCATTTTAAGACAAAGTGGAATAGCCCTGAATCAATTGGCGTTATTAAATCTTATTGCAATACCAATGCTGGGTAAAATTTTATATGCCCCTTTTGTCGATAGTTTTCGTTTATTTACTCAGGGGCAATACCGTAGCTGGCTCATTTTTGCACAGTTGACTATGGTGTTATTGCTGGTGCTTTGTGGTCGACTTGATATTCAAAATCAGTTTTCCATCATCTTAATTTTATTTATTGTCTACACCTTATTTATGAGTATTCAAGATGTTGCTCTTGATGGTTTAGCCAGTAAGATTTTCGAAGCACCAGAACGCCAATTTGCCAATAGTATTCAATATGCCAGCAATTTAATGGGTAATATTATTGGGGGAGGTTTGCTTTTAATCTTATATCCGTGGTTGCAGTGGGAAGGGGCGTTCAATGTTCTTGCGTTACTGACTTTAATCACTTGGGTTCAATTACTATTTTATCGCGAACCTCAGGATGTCTATAGCAATCCACATCATCATATTGCTGCGCAATTTAAAAGTATTGGTTTACAGCTTAAGGTCTTTATCTCTAAACATTGGCGTTGGTTTATCCTGTTATTTATTTACCCAATAGGCTTTACTGCTGTGTTTGGTATTTTAAATCCATTATTGGTCGATGCAAAATGGTCATTGGCAGATATTGGTTTTGCAACGAAGGTCTTTGGTTCTATCGTTGGTATATTATCCGCATTTCTTGCCACGCTATTGATCAATCGATTACAACGTAAAAAAGCATTGATCGGCTTCACTCTGATGCAAGCTTTCACCCTATTACTTTTTATCCCTTTAACCTTGGGTTATACCTCAAAACCATTGGTATATTTAGCAATTTTTGGCTATTTCATTGCAAACCCTGGGCTGATGGCAACACTTTCCACTCTGATTATGGACCGTGCTGCAACGATGCCTGCCAAAGCAACATTTTTTAGTCTGCAGCTTAGTTTAATTGTTTTTATGGGCTTTAGTTATTCGGCAATCGGCTTAAGTCTAGCTCAGTATATCGGTTATACCGCAGTCGTTATCTTGACATTTATTTGTGCTTTGGCTGTCGCGGTTTTGGTATGGAAGATTTTGCCAGCTGATGATCAGCAATCATTTACTTCATCTTAGTTATTTACTGAGATTGAATTTCTCACCTAGTTTTCATCATTCGATTCGTTTTATCTGAGATATTTAGGCAGCGTTATGAAACCATTCACCACGATTAAAGACCAAGACCGTAAGCTTGATATTATGGATCATGTGAATCAAGATCATCATAAAGAGCTACTGATCATTGCTCAGACTTATGGCAAAAACAATGCAATTCATGGGGCTTTAATTGCTGATATTTATGAAGAAGGCATTCTGCTGCATACCCAAGCACCATCCTCACCCTCTCAACAAGAATTATTTATTCAGTTTGAATTGAAAGGGGACTTAGAAGAGCAAATTTTATATTTGGCATATAACTCATTTGCCAAGCAAAAAATTGAATTTAGCAACAATGCCAAGCAGTTTTTTGAAGTCATTGAGAAAGCACAGATTAGTCCAAACATTACTCGATTGACCATTAAAAGTCAGACCGCATTTCCTGCTTATTATGCTGGATATGCTTATGGTTTTATTTTAAAAGTATTGGAAAAAGCACCAGTAGTCCCACAGAGTACAGCCACGCAAAGTGGCATCGTTAAAAATTTATTTGATCGTGGATTCTTATGGCTCATGAAGCATTTATCTGCACAGAAACGTCAAAAATTATTAGAAAATATGAACAAAGATATACGCTTATATACTTTGAGACAGGCTTTTGATTTGGACCCTGATGCGCAAGATTTACACTATGGTTATGTTGATGTCTTTACACATGGCAGTAGTCCAGGCAGTCAGTGGGTACAACAGTTGAGCAAAGGGACTTTAATCTCTAGCCGTACAGAGACTGATGATAAACACGACCATTTACATACAGGACAAGCTGTTCTCATTGCAGATGAGACTGCATTTCCTGCCCTTGCGGGTATTTTAGATTTTTGGAAAAACCCCATTCCACCCATCGTTATTTTACTCTGTGCTGATGCTGTTGATTATGCATACTTTGCGACGTATCGATTCCCTGAAAAAACGGATATCCGAAAAATCACAGTCGCCGTTGAACAACAAGGGCAAAAAACCATTGAGTTGTTGAGTACGTTTACTCACTTGGATCAGGTCTGGGGAGCTTTAGAAAATAATGCGGCGAAGCAAGTCCGTCATTATTTCCGTAATGAGCGCAAACTCACAGGAAAAAATAATCATATCAAAGGGTATTGGCGTTTAGAAAAGAAGCATTAATTCTGCACTTTACTTTCTTCCTGCTTATTTAGACTTAAAGAATTGAACCCTATGAAAATGTTAAACGATATTTGCTTACCCGTGTTAAAGCTGGCATTGCCTTTAATGTTAATACAAATTTGCCAGGCATCATTAGGCGTAATGAATACCATGGTGGCAGGTCGTTATCATTATATTGATCTGGCTGGGATTGGTTTGGGAAGTAATATATGGACCCCTGTATTTATCTTATTTACAGGTATCTTATATGTATTGGTTCCTAAAATTTCAGCCATGCAACAAGGGACATCCCAAGAAATTGGAGTACTGATTCAGCAAGGTAAAAAGGTTGCCTGTTTATTGTCTATATTTGGTTTTCTCTTGATTCATCTCTTGGCATTTTTAAGTCCGAGTATTATTGAAAATCCACAAGTTGCTTTGATTACTCAGCAGTATCTCCACTTTGTTGCTTTTGCCGTGCCAGGATTAGTGTATATGACATTATTTCGCTTTATTAGTGAAGGTCATTGTACACTGAAACCGATTATGTTGACCTATGCTATTTTATTACTCTGTGATGTTTTACTTTGTATTGTGCTGGTCAATGGTATTGGATTCGTTCCGGAAATGGGTGGGGCAGGAACAGGCTTGGCAACGGCAATAAGTGCATATATTGCTTGTTTTTGTATGTATAAATTTGTGGCTAAAGCTGTGCCTGAGCTGAAAATGAATTCTACAAGCGTAAGCTTTAGCGAAAGTTTAGCGTTATTAAAACAAGGCTTACCCATTGGTATAACTCTAGTGCTGCAAATTTTAGCTTTAGCAACACTTGCATTTTTTGCTTCACAACTGGGAGCGAAAACAATTGCGGCACATCAGATTGCCATTAATATTGCGATGTTGCTTATAATGATTCCTATTGCAATCAGTAGTGCAACCACGATTCGAATTTCTTATTTTTCAGCAATAGATCAACAACAAGGTAAAATGGCGACAGGGTTTGCTGTGGCAGTGATTACGCTGATTTATGTAAGTTTGACTTCTGGTCTGTTATTTGGCTTTTCAGCGCAAATTACCGCTTTGTTTAGCCAAGATGCAGAGGTATTACACATTGCAAATGCACTCATGGTTTTTGTGGCTATTTTCCTAATTTTTGATGCTTTACAAACGGTTGCTTCAGGAGTGTTACGAGGGTTGCAGCAGTTTATGCAGCCTCTATTTGTGATTTTATTTTGTTATTGGTTCATTATTATTCCCATGAGTTATTTTATGGGAGTGAAAGGGTGGTTACTGACAGAGGCCAATGTTAACGTGATTTGGATGGTGTTGACAGGAGGGATTTGTTTGGCTGCTATTTTATTGACCTTGCAAAGCTATCGCTATTTAACGCGTCATTCACAGCGAGATCTTTTGACTGATCCATCTTAAAATGCATTGATCCCAAGACATTTGAATATGAATAACCCCACATAAAAAAAGCCCTTATCAAAAGATAAGGGCTTTTCGTATTCTGGAGCGGGAAAGGAGACTCGAACTCCCGACCCCAACCTTGGCAAGGTTATGCTCTACCAACTGAGCTATTCCCGCAATACGTGGCATTATAGAGAATTTCATTAAACTGTCAACTCTATATGCTGCTAAGTGGTGAATTAATCAGCACGGCGCCAAACAGTACCTTGGCGGGTATCTTCTAAAACGACACCTTGGGCCAATAGTGACTGGCGAATTTCATCTGCTTTAGCAAAGTCTTTCGCTTTTTTCGCGTCTTGACGCTGTTGAATCAGGTCTGCAATATCATCTTCAGATAGGGCAAGAGCCGTTTGACCAATATCTGATTTAAGAAACTCATCAACAGGGTGCTGTACCAAACCTAAAATATCAGTCAAATGACGTAATGTCGCATAATAACTGGCTGCTTGATCAGCAGCTTGTTCTTTGATGGCACGGTTAAGTTCTTTGCTAACTTCAAACAATACGGCTAGCGCTTCAGCTGTATTAAAGTCATCACGCATAGCACTATTGAAGCGCTCAAGCAGTGCTTGATCGACCTGAGTCGTTACTTCTTCACCGTAAACCTGTTGGTAAGCTTTAAATGCATGATAGAAGCGACTAAGTGCTGTTTTTGCTTCTTTAAGTGCAACATCAGAGAAGTTTACTGGGCTGCGATAATGCGAAGAGACAATAAAATAGCGAATCACTTCAGGGTGGAATTTATCCATCACGTCACGAATAGTAAAGAAGTTGCCGAGAGACTTCGACATTTTTTCACCATCGACATTGATAAAGCCAACATGCATCCAGTAGTTTACATACTGTTCGCCTGTTGCAGCCTCACTTTGTGCAATCTCATTTTCATGGTGAGGGAAGAGTAGGTCAGAACCACCCCCATGAATATCAAAATGATTGCCTAAGCAGCAAGTCGACATTGCTGAACATTCAATATGCCAACCTGGACGACCTTTGCCCCATGGAGATGGCCAAAACGGTTCATTTTCTTTGGCATGCTTCCAAAGCACAAAGTCAAAAGGATGCTTTTTATCAACTTCTACATCTACACGATCTGAAGCACCTGCCTGCATATCATCAAGTTTACGACCTGATAGACGACCATAACGATCAAAATTTTCTACACGAAAATAAACATCGCCATTTTTTGCTGCATATGCTGCATCTTTTTCAACTAAGTCACCGATCATGCTTTGCATTTGGTCGATGTAGTCAGTTGCACGTGGTTCTTCATCAGGTGCTACACAGCCGAGATTGGCCGAATCTTCATTCATTGCCTGAATAAAGCGGGCAGTGAGCTGCTGAATAGATTCATTGTTTTCTTTTGCACGTTTGATGATCTTGTCATCAATATCTGTAATATTTCTGATATATCGAACTTTCCAACCCTGACTCCGTAGAAAACGTACGATATAGTCAAACGCAACCATGACCCGAGCATGTCCAATATGACAGTAGTCATAAACGGTCATTCCACAGACATACATGTCGATTTGACCTTCTTTGCGAGGAACAAATTCAACTTTTTTACGTTGCTCTGAGTTATAAAGGACGAATGGTTGCATGGGCATTAGATGTTTTTAACAAAGGTGCTCTATCATAGCCTAAGCACTATTATTCATAAAGTTTTATCAATAATTTTTCTATACAAATGAATTTTATACATTAAAAAAAGAGCAGGTGAGTTTTGCTATGTTAGAATGTGTCGAAAAGATTTCTATCTCTATTGTATCGAATTAAGGTTCACCATTTTGAATTTACCGCATATACAGAATCAAATAGATTTTCAAAAGGTTGCATTACAAACGTTAAGCGTTGAAGTGGATGCCTTAAATACTCTTGCAGGCCAGATTGATGAACGCTTCGATCGTGCTTGTCAGATTATTTTGCAGTGCCAAGGGCGTGTAGTTGTAACAGGCATGGGCAAGTCAGGTCATATTGGTCGTAAGATGGCAGCTACCTTTGCCTCTACAGGCACACCTTCTTTCTTTATGCATCCAGGTGAAGCCGGCCATGGTGATCTAGGAATGTTGGTGCGTGGAGATGTACTGATTGCGATTTCAAACTCAGGTAAGAGTGATGAAATTATGATGTTGATGCCACTGATCAAACACTTACAAGTTCCATTGATTAGTATCAGTGCAGATGACAGCGGGCCAATGCCTAAAAATGCTGATGTTGCCTTAACCTTGGGTGATATTAATGAAGCTTGTCCACTCGGTTTAGCACCAACTTCAAGTACAACTGCAACATTGGCTTTAGGCGATGCTTTGGCTGTGGCATTACTCGAAGCACGTGGTTTTACTGCTGATGATTTTGCTCGCTCACATCCAGCTGGGGCATTAGGCAAACGTTTATTGCTACATGTAAAACACTTAATGCATACAGGCGAAGATTTACCTAAAGTTTCTCCAGATACACCAATGAATAAAGTTTTATATGAAATTTCAAATAAACGAATGGGTGTAACCACGGTTGTTGATGAAAACAACGTATTGTTGGGAATATTTACAGATGGGGATTTACGTCGTCTAATCGATAAACAACAAGGTTTCGATGTGAACTTACCTGTTTCCTCAGTGATGACATGCAATCCGATGACGATTTCATCGGAAGCTCGTGCAGTGGAAGCATTGGAAAAAATGAACGATAAGAAAATTAGTCAATTTGTTGTTGTAGATGCAGACAATAAAGTTACTGGCGTGATTAGCATGCACGATTTGATTCAAGCTGGGGTGAGTTAAGCCATGTCTTCTTATGTATTATTAGAACAAGCACGTGATATCCAAGCTTTAGTGCTTGATGTGGATGGTATTCTCAGTGATGGTTTTGTTAGCTTGACCAATAGTGGTGATGAAATAAAATCTTTTGATATTCGCGATGGTTTAGGCATGAAACTGGTGCAAAAAGCGGGTATGAAAGTGATTATTATCACTGGGCGTAAAAGTCAAATCGTAGATAAGCGTATGGGCGATTTAGGCGTAGATCTGGTTTTTCAAGGCCGAGAAGATAAAGGTACTGCACTTAAAGAGGCATGTGCTCAGCTAAACTTACGTCCTGAAGATTGCCTATATATGGGTGATGATTGGCCAGATTTATCTGCTTTTGCTATTGCAGGTATGAAAGTGACTGTGCCGAATGGTCATGTTGAGGTTCGAAAACGCGCTGATCTTGTAACCCAAGCGATGGGGGGACGTGGAGCAGTACGTGAAGTTTGTGATATGTTATTGACTGCTAAAGATGTTTACCAAGAGTTACTTGAAAAATATTTGGCTGCCCCATATTAATCTGTCTTAAGTCTGCGCTAGGCAAGTGATCTACAATTTATGGATACACGCATACTATATACCCTTGCAGTAATTATCGCCTTGATTAGTGGGGGCTATTATTACTACAGTGGTAAAAATGAAAAACTTAAAGTGGATACAGCGCGGAATATGACTTATTCCGCTGATGCTGTTCAACTTTTACAAACAGATGAAACAGGCATTGTGAGTGTACGTGCTCAAGTAGATCATCTGGAGCAGAACTTACAGGATAAAACCTCTAAGTTAATCAATCTTAATGTGTCTATGTACCGTAATGATCAGGTCGATATAAATTTTCGTGCTGATCAAGGTAATGGCTTTAATGACAATGAAAAGGTTGTCTTAACTGGCAATGTCCGCGCTATTAAAAATAGTGTGGGAGGACAATTGAAGTTTTTTACCGATGAGCTGATAGGCTATCCAGAATTGGGTACTCTAGAGACCAAACATCAAGTACGTGTTGAGTCACCAGGTGGTCTATTCTTAAGTCAAGGATTAAAAGCAGATCTTAATCAGGGTCAATTTGATTTTTCTAATATTCGAGGAACTTATGCGCCACAATAATCATTTTAATATATTGACCCGCTTTACTCAGAAAAGTGTGTTGCTTACAACACTGGTCTGTGCATCTGCTTCAGTTTTTGCATTACAGTCTGACCGTAATCAAAGCGTTGAATTGTTAGCAGATAGCGCTACTTTCAATGATAAGACCGGTTTAATGACTTATAGTGGAAATGTTGTGATCGAGCAAGGCACCATGAAACTTCAAGCCTCTTCAGTCGTTGCTCAGTTTAATGCCAATAGACAAGTTCGTATTGTCACTGCAACGGGCTCTCCTGCTAAATTCCAGCAACAAATGGATGGCAACAAGGGTTTAGCACGTGGTGAAGCTCAAAAAATTATTTATAACACTGAAACGGGTATTCTCAATATGAGCGGCAATGCTTATCTTGATCAAAATGGTGCGAGTATCCGTAGTAATACATTGAAATATAGCATGAACAAAGGTGATGTAGAGGCGAGTGGTGGGGCAGGTTCAGGACAGAACAACGGCGGTCGTGTGAAGATTGTTATCCCACCATCCACAAACAAAACCTTCCCAGGAGCGCGTGATTAATGCAATCGAGCAATAATCCACAACGTGTTTTATGCATTAAACACTTAGGGAAAAATTACAGTAAACGCTGGGTTGTTAAAGATGTCTCTTTTAGCATGAAAAGTGGACAGATTGTCGGATTACTTGGACCGAATGGTGCAGGTAAAACGACCAGCTTTTATATGGTGGTTGGATTAGTTCGTATGGATCGTGGTGAGATTCATTTGGATGATCTTGATATTTCCGATTTAGCCATGCATGAACGTGCACGTATTGGTATTGGGTATTTACCGCAAGAAGCTTCTATTTTTAGAAAGCTGAGTATTGCTGATAATATCATGGCGATTTTGGAAACACGTAAAGACTTAAACAAGGCGCAGCGTGAACAAGAATTACAGCGTTTACTTGAAGACTTTAAAATTACACATATCCGTGACTCATTAGGTATGAGTGTATCTGGTGGTGAACGTCGCCGTGCAGAAATCGCACGGGCTTTGGCCGCAGATCCAAAATTCATGCTGCTTGATGAACCCTTTGCTGGTGTCGATCCAATTTCAGTTGGTGACATCAAAGAAATTATTCGGACACTCAAAGATCGTGATATCGGAGTTTTGATCACAGATCATAACGTGCGTGAAACATTAGCGATTTGTGAGCATGCTTATATCGTAAGTGAAGGTGCTGTAATTGCTGAAGGTACACCAGCTGAGATTCTTTCCAATGAAACGGTTCGTCGAGTGTATTTGGGTGACGATTTCGTTGTATAACCAAAAAAAGCGCGATTATATTGAGTAGTCGCGCTTTTTGCTTTTTTATATGTTGTGTTTATGCCTTTTACTTTAGATACCACTTATCGTTATGAAGAAGAAATAAAAAAAAGTCGCTTCGAAGCAATTGCTGCTCCTGTAGACAGTGAGGAGGCGGTCAAAGCTTTTCTTGCTTTACATAAAGATATCACTACGACACATCAATGTTGGGCTTGGAAGATTGGTCATCAATTACGGTTTAATGATGATGGTGAACCTTCTGGTACGGCTGGTCGACCCATTTTAGCCACCATTGAAGGGCGTGAGTTGACGAATACAATCGTCTTGGTCAATCGGTGGTATGGCGGTATCAAGTTAGGTACAGGTGGTTTGGTACGGGCTTATGGAGGCTGTGCTGGACAATGTATTTTGTTAGCAAATAAAATAGAGCTCATTGAAAAACAAGAATACACTTTTGAATGTGGCTTCGCGGAATGGCCAATTTTACAATATGAGTTAAAACAACTTGATATCGAGTATATTGAGCAGTATGTAGAGCAGGGTATTATTGTCGATCTAAAGTTACAACAAGATCAAGTTGCAAGTTTTGCATTACGTTTACAAGATGTCAGTCGCGGACGTTCCCAACTTTGCGAACCCAAAGCCTGAGTAAGTTCTATGGATCAGACCAATATGCAACCTGATACAGGTTTAGTTACAGATCAATCTGATATTTTACTTAAATACAGAGCTCAGCATCAACATCGTTTAAATTATATGCCATGGTTATATTGGCGTTTAAAAGCAAAAAATCGTGTATGGGCTGAACAATGGCAACAAGAATATCAACAATATTTAATGGAAATGGAAACAGTACATATTGGTAAAAACTGTTTTATTTCACCCTTAGCACATATTTTTGCTGAACCAGGTCGTGATATTGTCATTGGTGATAATACTTTTATTGCAGCAGACTGCACTTTACATGGTCCCTTACAAATTGGTCGTGAAGTAGCGATTAACCATCACTGTATATTAGATGGTGGGCGTAAGGGGATTATCTTGCATGACCAAGTACGAATCGCAGCCTACTGTCATCTGTATGCATTTGATCATGGCATGGCTCTTGATCAACCGATCTATCAACAAGCTGTTCGCTCACAGGGCATTGAAATTGGTCAAGATGTTTGGCTTGGCGCACATGTAGGTGTTAAAGATGGTGTAAGTATTGCAGCACATGCAGTGGTTGGTATGCAAAGTATGGTTACAAAAGATGTTGCTACGCGTGAAATCGTTGCAGGGAACCCCGCACGATTTATTCGTTATCGTGATTAAGTCCATTAAACTATATGAAAAGTATAAAATATATTGAGTTGGTGGCTAAATTATTAGACTATAGGGATGTGTGAAATTTAACCCTATAATTAGATTGTTAGAACGATACTTAAGCTTATAGCTAAGAAGAGGTGAATATGAACCGTGTAATCGCTTGTATAGATTCCTCACCCTGTATTAATGCACTTGCTGAAGCAGCTGCCTGGATAGCCACAAAAACTGGGCGCGAGTTGGTTCTGTTACAAATTTTGGATTATTACCCTGCAAGTTATCATTTGGGTGAAATTAGCGGTGTAATTGGCTTTGAAAGCAATGCCATGCTATTAAAAGAGCTTGCAGAGTTAGAGCAAAAACAAAGTGAATTGGCGCTGGATTATAGCAATACCTTATTGCAGCATATTTCTGAAATGATCACTGAAAAGTATGGGATTATTCCTAAGCAAATTCAGGAAAAAGGTGATTTTCTAGAGCAAAGTTTTAGTGTTTTAGAAACTGATGATATTGTCGTGATTGGTCGCGTTGGCGAGCAATCTGCAGAAAGAAAAAAACCGATCGGCAGTAATGTTGAAAACTTTATTCGTGGTGCAAATTGTACAGTATTGGCTGTTGGTGAAAACTTTAAAGCGCCAACACGATTTATTTTTGCCTATGAAGATTCACCAACTTGTAAGAAAATGCTTGAACGCGTTGCCAAGAGTGATTTACTTGGACATTTGCAGTGTCATCTTTTGTATGTCGGTGATCATCCTGAAATTTTGAATCATCCAAGTCAATTCTTAAAAGATGCTGGTCTAGATGTCGTGGTTGAATATCGCTACGGCGATGTTGCAGAAAATATTTTAGATTATCAGCAACAACTTCAAATTCAGTTTATTTTACTTGGAGCATTTAGCCACAGTAAAATTCATCAATTCTTCTTAGGCAGTGTGACAACAACCATCTTTAGGCACGCGACAGTACCATTATTGGTTGTTAAATAGCTTATCCATACACTCCCCTAAAAGGTGAACATCATCGTGATTTAATTAACGATTGTTCGCCTTTTTTTAATTTAATTTGTAGGATAGATCTAGTGTATACACTTAATATTTGAGCAAAGTTTTTCAACTTAATTGCACTGATTTTATGATTATTTTGAAGAAATATTAACTAAGATTTATCGGTTGTAATCGTGTTGGTTGATAAATAACCTATTGTCATAATTTATAAATAACAGTATGTTAAGTGTGATTATTGTAGTTATCCACAGTACTACAAACAACTTACGGGGATAACTCTTATCAAGTTTAGGTGGAAAAGTTGGATAAAAGTAAAATGATTTGGGGTGCTGCTTGATCGCTGTGGCAAACAGCACCTGATCTTATTTGACGATTGCGATCGCAAAGCCATCATGTCCTTTGCAACCTACAGTTTGTAGCGCTGTGCATGATAATATTTGAGGATGATTTTGCAATTTATTGTACGCAGCACGAATACCTTCAATGCTCGGTTTATGGTTAGCAGGATCAATAATATCTCCAGCACGAATCACATTATCTAAGACGATAATCGTTCCTGAATGTGAATGCTCTAAACATAGGTCTATGTATTCAGGATAACTTTGCTTATCAGCATCGATAAAAATAAAGTCAAAAGGTGCTGTGTCTGCAGGCAGCTCACGTAATACATCAGCAGCACGACCAATCTTGAGCTCTACAGGTACGGTGAGTTTGGCATTGTTAATGTTTTCTTGGCCAACAAGCGCATGGGCTTCGCGGCCTTCAATCGTCAATACATAACCATCAGCAGGTAAGGCACGTGCAAGCCACATCGTACTATATGCGGCAAAAGTGCCTAATTCCAATACACGCTTGCAGTGATTCATCTGAATCAACATTTGCAAAAGCATACCTTGGTTTGGGGCAACGGCAAGGTGTTCAGCCAAACCTTTGTCATGAGTATTCTGTACGGTTTGGCTTAAAATAGGATCTTGAGGAAGTAAATGAGATTCGATATAGGTGTCGATCTCAGACCACTGTTGTTGCATAATGACTTTCCACAATTAAAACTATATGCATTTTAATCTTTTGGCGCCAGAGTGCAATTATTAAGGTGAATTGGCATCATGCAACAGTCGTTTAAAATTGACACATTGAGCTATTGCGAGTCAGATCTGGACCCCAAGAACGATAACCTTGTGTATCTATATGGATTTGTCCAGTCGCATAAAGACCTAAGCCCATATTAAAGCTTTGTCCATACTGTGACCAAAATTGGCAAAGTTTAAACTTAGAGTTTTCAATATGTGCATAATCTTCAGCACGAGGATAAACAGGCCCGATTCGAAAATCGATTGCTGAGTTAAATAGGTGACGAGAAGATGGAGCACCACCAGCACATTGATTTAAAGTGAGATCACGATAAACTGAAGTGACTTCAAAATCAGTTAAGACTTTTGCCGCAACTAAATATTTAAACACTTTTAGCGTTGGGAGTTGGTTTTGCCAAAGCTCACGGTTAGGCACCATATATTCACTGCTATTACATTTTTCCCAAGAGCGCGCAGTTTTAAAGAGTTCAAAGCTTGGAATGATATTGCCAACGTTATTTTGTTCTAAGAAACGTTCGTATTCACGTGCACGAACCCGATTATCACCAGTTGCGAGCCAGTAATTATAAGAGGTGGGTACAGTCTTTGGTGCAAGAGGTTGCTCTATAATCACTTTTTCTTGCGGAATAGGGAGGCGGTTGTTTTGATTATTTGTTGGTGTTTTTTGTGGAGTAGTTGTACATGCAGCCAATCCAATGCTGGCAACACCAATCAATGTTAGACCTTTCAAGATTTTCATCATGTTAGATTTATAACTCATACGAAAGCAGAAGCTATTCTAGTTTAGTTTGCAAAAGGATTTAGCCTTAATTTGCAAGAAATTGTAGATTTTTATCCAATGGAGCATAAAATCTCACTGTTCAGGGTGAGGATATAAGCGACTGGTGTTAGCTACAACGCTAATGAAGTGTTTGTTATTGCTTAATATATTGTTTGATGATTGCTAACGGTATCTCCGGATACACTGTAAACACATGGCTCATGTTTGAAGAAGTCAGCGAAAGATTCACCAGCCAAACTGTTCGAGCTGTAGTGAGATCACCTCTAGCAGTACGAAAGGTAGAATAGATTTACGAATAAGCGTATGGAAATGTGAATGCGGAAGTTCCAATCGCCGGGATGTAAGCGCAGCTAAGAACATACTTCTTAGGAAACAGTGTTTCTCAGGGCATAAGCGTCTAGCAGTAGGAATCGCCCCCCGTTTAGGGGAAAAGATGTCAAGAAAAAAGACCAGCAGAAGCTGGTCTTTAGTATAGAGCCAGACTTATTTCTCAAGATATTGTAATTTGTCTGCTTTGCCATTCCACTCTTCGCGATCAGCAGGCTGATCACCAATTTGCGTGATGTTTGGCCACTTTTGTGACAAGTCTGCATTGAGTTCAATAAAGACTTCTTGACCTTCTGGCAGTTCATCTTCTGAAAAAATGGCATTGGCTGGGCATTCTGGTTCACACAAAGCGCAGTCGATACATTCGTCAGGGTTAATAACTAAAAAGTTTGGTCCTTCATAGAAGCAGTCTACAGGGCAGACTTCTACACAGTCTTGATATTTACACTTAATACAATTTTCAGTGACAACAAAGGTCATGGCGTCAGCTACCTAAAAAACGGTTCTCATTAATGGTTGGCTATTTTAGGCAAAAAAGCCACCAACTAACAATCGCTTTTACTGATAAATCATATAGATCACACTGCTATTTTGTATAACGTAGTTTTTTGAGCGAATAAAAGCTCATTATTTGGCTGTAAATTGAGCTTTTAGGCTTAGATATTCTCAATCAGACAGCTATACATGAATAAAAAATATTGTATCAAGGCTTTAGTATATTTAAAGAATAGTAAAAAAGATTTAATGCTATGGGGTTTCGAGGCAATGTGCTTAAGGCAAAATTCAAATAATCATCGAACGTTCAGTTCAAAACGTCACTTTAAAAAATATAGCATTAAAGAGTGATAGCGCTGGTGGCAATTTTATTGATCGTGATTGTAGCTGTTGAGTTCGCTATATATTAGATTTTTGAAGAAAAAAGATAGTCATAAAACATATGAGTGACATTAGACAAAAAGCAATGATTAATCCTGTCGAGGATGTAGTGTTGGCATGTGAAAAAGCTAAAAGTGAGAGTGCAGCACCAGCCATCTTTAAGGTACCTTGTAGGGCGCTTCCAATTCCAGAAATTTGTGAATGTGAATGCAAACTTAAGCCAAGTAGAAGCGGGGATGCTAAACCACATCCCAGCGCAATAAGAAAGCCATAAACCAAAAAGCAAATTATTGAAGTAATATCTAGCACTAAATTCAAAATTACAGTTGAAGCACTTATAAAACAAAGAAAAAATAGTGAGTTTTTTAAAATTTTCTCTGGGCAAATATAATTGAGTAATTTTTTTGTTAAAAACGATCCAATAACAATACCTAGGGAGTAAATAAAAAACAAATAACCATTAAGTTTAGCACTTAATCGATACTCATTTTGTATGATGAAAGGGCTCGCAGTGAAATAGCCTATGGTTATAGCAAATAAAATAGCAGAAATAACACTATAGGTAATAAATTTTGAATCTTGTAAAAGAATCTTAAAATTAGAAAAAGTATTTCTCGAACTTTTACTCGTGGTATTTGTTTCTTTTAAAGTATATTTTACAAAGAGTGTAGCTATGCTGATTAGGATCGATAATACTAAAAAATTATAATTCCATTTTAGATAGGTAGAGATATATCCACCAATTATCGGAGCAAATGCTGGTGATACTTGTGATGCCATAGAAAATATCGTTAATGCTTTGGAAAGTTCTATCTTATTTTTAAATGTATCACTTAAAATAGCTCGACTTATTACTGGGCAGCCACCCGCAGCTAAACCTGTTAATGTTCTAAGTATTGAAAGTGTTGAAAAAGACTTTGCAAAAAATGTTAAAAAATGAGCAATAGCCGCTACAGTTAAAGAGAAGATAATCACAGGTACTCGACCTTTCTTATCTGATATAGGGCCATAGATAAGTTGTGATAGAGAAAAACCCATTAAATAGTAAAATACCAGTGATTGAATTTGAGCATCAGTTACCTTAAGTACTTTAGCCATTTCGGGTAATGCGGGGTTATACAGATCAATTGATAGCAAGCCCATAATTAATATAAGACATGAGTTTATGATAATGATTTGATTAATCTTCATGAGCGCGTCTCATAATAAGGGAAATTTTCTTAATCTCTGGGTATAGTCTTTATTTGGGGTGGGATATAGTGGGAGCACTTTGCTTTTAAATATATTTGATTACTATAACTGGTGGTTCTAACGTTATAAAAATTTAAGTAAAAGTAATGTGTTGAGTTTTTAGTTTTAATGATTGTGTAAAAGCATATTTGAGATTATGTTTTGGTGGTTAATCTTTAATCAAGTTGTTTTTCATTTAGATATTCCTTTTTGTCTATCAATTTTTTATGATTGAATTGAGGGATGAATTTTTATAATCGAGAGTCATTGTGATATGTTTTTCTGGAGTTTTTAATAGATAAATATATTAAATGTGTGAGTGAAGGTAAGTTGTTTTTTTAAGACTATTTAATTTATATTTCAAGTAAAAATAATAACAAGTTTCTAAATTAATTTATTAAAATTAACTATAAATAGTTGATGAAGGTTTTTGATGCGCTGAAATCATATTGAAAATTTCTAATCGTTAATTTTTGGGAAAATTCTACTTTAGCTGAGTTCATCATTTAATGATTTTTAAAATATAGTTAAGGTTGTTTCAGAAAAAGTATTTTTAAATTTGTTGTACCAACTGGAAAAAATTTGAATAAGAATCTAAATTAACACTGCAAAGATCAACATATTACTTTTAAAATGTAGTACGAAAGAGTGAATGAGTTATCTATTGCAATGCGTAAAACGATTATGAGCCTAATGGCAATGATACCTACACTGAGTATTGCTGCTGATTTAGGACCGACTCGGACAGATGTTGGGAAGATAAGTATTAAAGAGAACCAAACTTATAGATTAGATGGTGATCTCAGTTATTTACTCAATAGCAGCCGCTCGAATGGCTCATCGACTAGCAAAGAAAATTTAGCTGCACGAATTTTATTTCAGCGCCAAACGGGTATTTGGGGGCAGGAGATCAAGGCAGAAGCAGTTTCAGCCAATGATGATAGTGATGCTGCGAAGAATGTAGAGCGTTATATGGCTTATGGAAAATTATTGCATCGCAATCCTCTGAGTTCAGAACACGTTTATCAATATCTAAAATTGCAAGGGGATAAAGATCTGCGTAGTAGTTTTGAATATCAGCTTGGAGTGACTGCAGGTGCTGGATTTGATTTATTAAAATCGGAGCAGCAAGAATTAACTGCTGAACTCGGTGCGGGTTATCGTTTTAGTAAGTTAGAAGATCAGGCTCAACATAAACATAGTGATTATAATGAGCTGATTGGTACGACAGCATTGTTTTACCAATATAAATTTAATGAAGTTGTATCTTTTCATCAAGGCTTAGGTTACGCGTACGGTGTCAAGAGTCAAACTTTGCGTAGTCGTAGTAGCATTAATGCGGGTTTGACTAAAACGATTTCAGGCTTGGTAAGTTATCAAATTAAAGACTTAAGAGCCGATGATGGAGATAGTCGTGACTCATTACTCTCGGTTGGTTTGCGCTATAGTCACTGATTAAAGTATTGAGTCAAAAATATAGCCCGTAAACGGGCTATATCATATGAAAATGTATTTTGAACTAGAGCTGAGCTTTGAGTGCGTAGAGCTGTTCAAGAGCTTGTCGAGGCGTTAAGTTGTCTACATCAAGTGCTGTTAAAGCCTCAAGTGCAGGCGAGGTTTTCTCAACTTCAATGATTTCAATCTCAGGCGTCGCTTCGACTATTGGTGCAAATAAGTCATTTTGTACTGTGGTGCTCACTTGCAATTGTTGCTGTTTCTCTAAGATTTTTAGACGTTTTTGCGCTTCTTTAATCACGGCATTTGGGATACCAGCCAACTTGGCAACCTGTAAACCATGACTCTGACTTGCTGGCCCATGCTGCACTTTGTGGAGCAAGATTAGATTGCCATTAAGTTCTTTAGCAGTGACGTGGTAGTTGTCGATACCAGTTTCATGACTGAGTTCAGTCAATTCAAAATAATGCGTTGCAAAGAGGCACAAGCATTTAATACGTTTTGTTAAATCAAGCACACAGGCCCAAGCAAGAGATAAACCATCATAGGTACTAGTACCACGCCCTACTTCATCCATCAGCACCAAAGATTGGTGTGTAGCATGATGCAAAATCTGTGAGGTTTCAGTCATTTCCACCATAAAGGTTGATTTACCTGTAGATAGATCATCAGCAGAACCAATACGGGTAAAAATTCGGTCAATAGGTCCGAGTTGAGCTGATTGAGCTGGCACGAAACTACCACAGTAGGCAAGCAAACAAATCAAAGCAGTTTGACGCATAAAGGTCGATTTACCGCCCATATTTGGACCAGTAATAATCGCCATACGATGCGCATAATCGAGTTGAGTATCGTTGGGTGTAAATGGTGTTTTATTCAATGATTCAACTACAGGGTGACGACCAGCACGAATTTGAATACCAACATCTGGGGTAAATGTTGGACGGTTCCATTGTTGTAGTCGTGCCTGATAGGCAAAATTCGCAGTCAAGTCGATTTGAGCGATCGCGCTACTCATCATCTGTAACTGAGCGATGTCTAGTCTTAGTTTTTCCAATAACTGTTCAAACAGCATTTTTTCACGTGCAAGTGCACGTGATTCACTTGAAAGGACTTTATCTTCAAAACTTTTTAGTTCAGGCGTAATGTAACGTTCAGCATTTTTAAGAGTTTGACGACGAATATAATGATCAGGTGCCTGTTCAGCTTGTGCACGGGTTAATTCAATATAGTAGCCACTCACACGGTTATAGCCAATTTTTAATGTATTAATACCTGTATTTTCACGCTCTTGTACTTCTAAATCGATGAGAAATTGTCCAGCGTGGTCACGTATTTTACGCAGTTCATCAAGTTCAGGATCAAAACCTTCAGCAATTACATTACCATCACGGAGTAATACCGGCGGGCTTTCGACAATCGCAGCCATTAGATGCTGATATAGTCCTTGGAAATCACCGAGTTCTTGATTTAACTGATTAAGATAATTTGAATGATCCAGATTGAGCATTGGTGTGATGGATTGACGTAACGCTGGAATTTGCGCGCAGGCTTGACGTAATTGAACTAAGTCACGTGGTCGAGCACTACCAAGCGCTACACGGCCTAATACACGTTCGATATCACCAATATCTTTGAGTACATCACGTACAGGTGCTTCATGATAACCTTTGACCATAGCTTCGATTGCATCTAAACGCTGGTCAAGTAATTTGGTATCACGTAATGGCTGCATAAGGGTACGGCTGAGCAAACGACCACCCATTGCAGTTTTACAGTCGTTGATGAGTTGAAATAACGATGTACCATGTTCAAATAATGGATCAACAATCTCAAGATTACGACGTGTGACAGGATCAAGTGCTATAAAATCTGTGCTTTGTTCGAGTTGAATCGAATGAATATGCGGTAAAGCTGTTTTTTGAGTTTCTTTGGCATAATGAATTAACGCTGCAGCAGCTGCTTTGGCCAAAGGCAAATGGTCAATGCCAAAGCCTGATAAACTGCCCACTTGTAACTGATCACATAGCGTTTTTTGTGCATTATTTAGATTAAAGTCAACATTTGGGCGTTTGCTAATCGGGCAGTCTAAGTATTTTTTGATTTGCTCAATAATATTTTGATCGATGAGATCTTCATCAATAATAATTTCGCTTGGCATGAGACGTGCCAATTCTAGCGCAAGGCTTTCAGCTTGATAATGTTGCTGTTGAACCTTAAACACCCCTGAACTTAGGTTAAGTAAGGCAATACCCAGTTGATTTTGTTGTAAACATAAAGCAACGAGGTGTGAGTTCTGATGGCTACCTAAAAGCGCATCATCAGTTAATGTTCCTGGGGTTAAGATTCGAACGACCGCACGTTCAACTGGGCCTTTTCCTGTGACTTCTCCTACTTGTTCACAGATCACCACTGTTTCGCCTTTTTTTACTAAGCGAGCAAGATAACCTTCAGCTGCATGATAAGGCACACCAGCCATAGGGATAGGTTCACCGTTACTTTTACCACGGTGCGTAAGGCTGATTCCTAATAATTTTACAGCTTTATGTGCATCTTGAAAAAACAGCTCATAAAAGTCACCCATACGATAAAACAACAAGGAATGTGGATGCTGCATTTTGACTTTAAGGTATTGCTGCATCATTGGTGTATGGGAAGACAGGTCAGCCACTATTTCAGTGCTATTCATGCGCATTAATTCCTTAAATCGAGATGATCAATAATTGTATTTTGAAAACTTAGCTGTCTAAGCAATACCAACAATATGGATACTTCGTTATCGAGTACCTTATAGGCGGCTATCTTAGCAAATTGAGAGTGATTCACAAAAAGGAATACGACTGAGACTGGGGAAATATTAGGCAAACTCAAGATTGCAGGTATTTGAGGTAGAGCTATATATCAAAGTTGTGATTAAAGCTTTTGATCATTCAAGCTTAGTCTTAAAAGATCGAGCTTGAATGATTAGCCTTTAACGTCAGTAAAATTTGAGATACTACTTTATATTTAAAAACTCTTGTTCTTCCTTTGTTTTGTTCATACCAAACTGATGCATTGTATCTTGAATAACAGCTAAAATAATTGCATTGTTCGACTCAAGCCGTTTATTGGCTCCCCAAGCGTATGGGTCCCAATTGTTATTAAATGATATTTGTTCAGATTTTATACGTAGATTATCCATGAATCTAATCATAAAAGCATAACCATTCAACTGGTCATCTTTAATTACTTTGGAACCATTTACATATTTTCTATTTAATAGTTCAGTCGGAAGAAGCATAGCACCATTATTTTTTTCAGATAACTCAGCTAGACGTGACCATAGGTTATTATAGTGTTCTGCATAAACTTTTAATTTGAGTTCCTCCATATTCTGAGGGAGTGGATTAGGACCTGTTACATATTTATGCCCTCCAACTCGAATTACTCGTTCAGCCCAGTTAGCACTTCCTTCTCCATACCATCCTCGTTTAAACTGAGCATAACCATACTGATATAAATGAAATAATTCATGTGAAACAATTGACCAGCTCCCTGGAAAGTCTGAAATATTATTAGTTAATTGTATAAGTAGAGCACATTTGTTTTCTTTAATTTGTGTATCGGCACGTTGAGGGATTTCGTATGCTACACCTCCTGATTCTGAAACAAGATTAATATCAATATATTCTGCAACACCTTTATATCTCTTACTTTCAAGTGGATCAGTAAAACCAAGATAGTTTAATGCTTCTCCTGCAGTTTTAGCTTGAAGTGCTACATCTTCTACATAATCGGGAATGGAGTTATTATTTAAGTCTGTTTGGTGAGGTAGTTTATCCACACTAGTTGGATTGGTTGAGTAAAAAACTCTAATTTTCCCTAATTTATAGACTTTTTCTAGGGAGTTGTAATTTTTTTTATCGATATTACATACTGATGCAGCTAAGCCAATACTTGGTATAGATAAGCAAATAGCGACTAAAATAAATTTTCTCATGAATTTCTCTTAATAGTGGAGGTAATCCTGTTCATTATTAACACAAATTTATTTTATGGAAGGCATTCGGTTAATTTTAATATTCGTTATTCTAGTTTAATTATAAGTGTGTTTTAATCAAATTAGTTAATTCTTTAAAATTTTAATGAAAAGAAATTTTATATTGAAATATAAAGTTTATAGATATAAGTTAATACTTATTATCAGTCTCGCAACCCAAGTATTCATGGATTTGATCAAACTCTAATAATATCCATTCAATCTACACATATCTTTAATTCAATCTTGACATTCATAACCGATCATAGGGCTGAATTAAGATTATAGATAATCCACATGAACATCTCCCTAAATGATATTACCCAAGACAATTATGAGGCTGTCTGTCTGCTTGATGTATACGAAGAACAAGAGGATTTTGTTGCATCAAATACATGGTCTTTAGTTGAATCTCACTACAATAGTCACTATACGGCTTTAGCCATCTATTTGGATGAAACGCCGATTGGTTTTTTTATGTGGGTTCAGGAAAAAGTTGATCAGATTGATGTCTGGCGTTTTATGATCGATAAGAAATTTCAAAAAAAAGGTATGGGGAAAAGAGCATTCGCCTTAGCTTTATTGAAGATACGTGAAAATGCAAATATTAACAAAATTGGGATTTGCTACGACCAAGAAAATACAGTTGCTAAAAAGTTTTATGCTTCATTTGGTTTTCAAGAATATGGTCTAGATGAGGATCAAGAAGAGATATTAGCAATGCTGCACTTATAAAAATATATTCAATTTATCGTGGCGATATATTTTGTATAGGTGCGCTTCACTTAGTTTATATGTTGTGCAATCACTTCAGCTAACACCTCAAATATATGGTCATCTGTAGATTGTGCAACATTAAAGCGTAAAAAATCTTTTGCTGTTAGTGATTGACTAAAAGCATTACCAGGTGCAAGCACCACGCCATGTTTTAAACAAGCTTGGGCAATGTGTCCCGCATCAAGCCCTTGTGGCAGTTTGCACCAAAGGAACATACCAGCTTGCGGAGTAATCCAAGGTTTAATGCCAAGAGCTTCAAGCTTCGCTGCTGTTTTTACCATTTCATTGGCCAAACGTGTACGCACGACTTCCATATGTTTACGATAACCGCTGTCTTTAAGTACGTGGAGTATGAGTTCTGCTGCGAATCTGCCACCACCAAATGAAGTGGCTATTTTTAAATCCACGAGATCTTCAACCCAGTCAGTTCTCGCTGCAATATAACCACAGCGCACAGAAGCTGAGATGGTTTTTGAAAAACTACCAATTTGAATGACACGGTTTAAGCCATCAAAAGAAGCTAAACGTGGTGCAGCTGTAAGTTCAAAATCTGCAAAGATATCGTCTTCGACGATGATTAAATTGGTGTGATCGATGAGTTTAAGCAGGCGGTGTGCAGTCACAGGGGACAGTGTTGCACCTGTTGGGTTATGGATGGCCGAATTTGTAATATAAAGCCGAGGTGTATATTCATCTAAAACTGTTTTAAAGATTTCAAGATCAGGTCCGTTTACAGTGTAAGGAACGCTCACTATGTTGACACGATGTGCTTTGAGTAATGCATGAAAATTAAAATAACAAGGATCATCAACGATGACCGTATCCCCAGGTGCCAAGAAAAAACGACAGATAAGATCAATCGCTTGAGTACCTGATTCTGTGAGCATGATTTGATTAGGATCGACATCAATACGATGACTGTTGAGACGACGTGAAAGTAACTGGCGTAATTCTGGGTGCCCTAAAGATGTTGCATATTCAACTAATTCCAAACTTTCATTACGAGACATACTGCGCAGTGCTTTTCTCATGCCAGTTTCGTATAACCACGTTGCAGGTAACCATCCACAGCCCGGTTTAAGAGTCGCTGTATTGGTATCTAATGCCTGACGTGAAACCCATAAAGGATCTACTTCACGGTCCAGTTTAGGACCCATTTGGGTTAGTGCCAGTGGAGAAATTGGACCAGAAACGTAAAAGCCAGAGCCAGGTCTTGATATGATGATTCCTTCTGCCATGAGCCGTTCATAAGCTTCTACAACTGTAGATACAGAGACGCTCAACATACGAGCTTGAGCTCTAACAGATGGAAGCTTAGTGCTTGGCAGATAAACTCTAGAGGTAATTTTATTTTGAATTTCATCCATGACGATACTAATACGTGTCTGAGCTTTCTTCATATCGATGCCAACTGTAGGGGTATTTTTATCATAACAGTTTTTATTAACTGTACTGAACTGTATCTCGTTTAGTGAATGATTGCCGTGTTCCAATAGGGCTATTGTAAAGTTGGAATAGACATCATGAAGGACTCAAGCAAAGGTTGGTTGAATGGTTTGATTGGGGTGATTATTTTTGCAGGTTCTTTACCCGCAACTAGAGTAGCGGTTGCGGATTTTGATCCATTTTTTTTAACCAGTATACGCGCGGCGATCGCAGCTTTACTGGCGATTTTTCTGCTGTTGATCTTAAAACAGCCACGCCCAAAAAGAACGGATTTACCTGCTTTGGCGATCAGTGCCTTAGGCGTAGTGATAGGCTTTCCACTATTAACAGCACTTGCATTGCAACATGTTAGTTCAGCGCATTCCATCGTATTTGTCGGCTTACTTCCGCTATGTACCGCCTTATTTGCTGTATTGCGTGCAGATGAACGACCAAAGCCGTTATTTTGGGTGTTTTCGATACTTGGAGCTGCTTTTGTTGCAGGGTATTCTGCATTCGGTAGCCGTGGTGCTTCCTTGCAAGGTGATCTATTGATGCTTGCTGCTGTATTGGTGTGTGGTTTGGGCTATGCAGAAGGTGCACGTGCGGCTCGAACATTAGGAGGATGGCAAGTGATCTGTTGGGCTTTGTTATTATCTTTGCCTATCATGTTGCCAATTGCATTATGGAGCATGCCTGAAACATTGAGTAATGTAAGTCAGGCCGCGTGGTTGGCTTTAGGATATGTTTCTATATTTAGTATGTTTCTAGGCTTCGTCTTTTGGTATAGGGGCTTGGTACAAGGAGGGATTGCAGCTGTAGGTCAACTACAGCTATTTCAACCTTTTATTGGTCTTACTTTTGCCGCTGTGCTGTTGCATGAGTCTGTGAGTTGGACCATGTTTATGGTGACTTTAATCGCGGTTATTTGTGTTGCAGGATCAAAAAAATATGCTTAAGCCAACTGACCTAAAGTAATCCCTCCAAAGCAGTATTGGTGTGCTTTGGAGGAAAAACCTAACGCATTTGTTGAGCAGTGAACTGCACTTCATGCGTTAAAAACGCGATAAATGTTGACGTATAAATTGACGGATATCTGTGGGCTGTTGAGCTGTTACTTCACTAAAGTGGGAAAATGTTGCATCTGCATTTGGGATCTTATGCTGAGCGTGTGCGACATAATGATCATAAATACTTTTCATATAAGTCAATTCAAGTTGGTTTTGTACTGCAATTTTCCAAAACAGTTCAGGATCTTCAGCCTCATAACGATAGTCGATGCCTGTTTCTTCTGTAATGATCTGTGCAATTTCTGCATAGGTTTTTGCATCATGTCCTAAGCGGTAAGTCTGACCATGATGTTGTGTCGGATGGGCTAAACATTGAATCGCCATCTTAGCCACATCGCGACAGTCCACCCAACTTAAGCGAGCATTTCCAAAATAGGATTTTAAAATGCCTTTTTCGAGATTATTGTCGCCTTGATAACCTAAGATGTTTTGCATAAAAGCTTCAGGACGTAGATGAGTAAAACCAATCCCACTAGATTCAATATATTTTTCTATAAACTGGTGCCATCCCCAGTGTGCAACATCAGTATCGTTATCACCACAAGCACCGAGATGTACGATATGACTAAGCTGGCTTTGTTTTGCAACATCAACAAAGTTTTTACTTTGCTGGAGCATATCAATGCTGTAACCCGTCATCATAAACACAGTATCAATATTTTCTAAAGCAGAGCGAATACTGTCCCGATCGTTATAGTCCATATAAACGCTTTTAAAAGCGGAGTGTTGATGCGGTTTGGGCTTGCGTGAAGCGAGCACAATATCCAGATGAGGCCAGTGCGTGAGTTCCTCTTGAATTAAACGACCAACTTGTCCAGTTGAGCCAGTAATCAGTATGGTGTTTTTCCCGGTCATAAATCGATGTCTCAAGCTTTAAGATATTGAAAAAGATCATTGTTCCATATTAGTTAAAACAGATTTTTTTACATCATTTATCTTTGAAATATTAGAGCTAGATGAATAATAGATAAAATGAAAACAGCTAATTTGAGTAAATATTGAACGCATCATTGAAAAGGTGAATATATGGTGAATGATCCACTAGAGAAGTTTCAACACATCTGGATACAAGCTCAACAAAGTGGTTTAAATCGATATCGAAACTCCGTATGTATTTCAACGATTGATCAACATGGTTTTCCCAATGCACGTTTTGTCGATTTAAAAGCGGTAAGTGACGTTGGATGTATATTTTGTAGCGATTTAAGTTCGACAAAAGCAATCGAAATCCAAAATCATCCTAAAGTGAGTTTGACTGCATGGTGGGAGCATGTGGCGTATCAAATTAGGATACAGGGGATATGTCAGCGAATTTCAGATCAACAAGCAGATGATTTCTGGCAACAACGCCCGCGTGATGCGCAGTTAACCTCCCTGACTTTTGATCAAAGTCAGGGCATAACATCTGTAGATTTGCTTGAATCTCGTTTTCTTCATGCAAAAAAACAAGATGATCAGCAATATTTACCTAGACCTGATACATGGGGTGGTTTTGAACTGATTCCCACAAAAATCGAATTTTTAGCTTTTAAAGATACTCGGTTACATATACGTCATCAATATATTTGGAATGAGCATCATCAAATTTGGGAAGTGCAGCTTTTGCAGCCTTAAGTGTAACTGTGCTCTGAAATGATGTTTAAACTGCGCCATGAAGTGTTAAATGGTGCTCATCATGAACATTAAGATTATGCTTTAAAGCTGCTTGTTCAATAATTTGGGCAAGTCGTTTTATTGCCTTAAGCATATGCTTTGGATCAAAATCTCCAAGACCCATGATCAGTCCTACATGCTGTTGTTGTTTAGAAAATGTTGTTGAAATGGCTTTCACCGAGACACCGACATCAAGTGCTGCAGTGGCAATCTGTAGATCATTGAGTTGGGGATGTAGCCATAACACCATATGCATACCTTGATCACCAGGTTGTAACCAAGCCAACGATCTGGGGAGGTTTTGCTCGATAATCTTGATGAGCTCAAGGCGATTCTCTGCATAAACCTTACGAATTCGACGAATGTGTCGTTCCAAATAGCCTTCTTGAATAAATGCCGCCAACACGTGTTGGTCTGCAGAAGGCGGATGGCGATCGATTAAAACGCGTAGCCCACAAAAAGGGGCAATGAGGGCTTGAGGCAGTATGGCATAACCCAATCGCAGTGATGGAAACAATACTTTGCTAAATGTACCAAGATAAATTACTTGGTCTGGTGCCATGGCGTGTAAGGCAGGAAAGGGTTGGCCGTGATAACGTAATTCGCTGTCATAGTCATCTTCTATAATCCATGCGCGATGCTGTTTTGCCCAAGCGGTGAGTGCGCTACGTCGAGCTAAGCTCATGGGCATTCCGAGTGGGTATTGATGTGATGGCGTTACAAATGCAGCTCGGGCATGCTGGGCAACTTTGGATGCATGGTCTACATTTAAGCCTTCGTCATCTACAGGAACACGAAATATCTCAATCTGTTGTGGAGCATTTTCTAAAATAGCAGTTGTACCGCGATAGGCTGGATCCTCAACCCAGACCTGATCATTATGCTCAAATAAAATTTGACTACAAATATAGAGTGCTTGTTGAATACCACTGGTAATGACGATTTGTTCAGGTTCGCAGTGTACTGAGCGTGAGCGTCTGACATAATCGGCTATCGCAACTCTTAAAGAAAGAATCCCTTGCGGCTCATCGTAACCTGTGGGAGCACCGACCCCACGTGATCTAAATTTATTGCCAAATTTACGCCAGATATCATTTGGTTGTGTTCTACCAATGGGAACAGATACAGCGAAAGGGACGTGAGGAAGCGGTTGAAACTCTTTTAGAAGCTTGGCATAAGCGTGCGCAGACTGGGGTAAGGATATACTTGAGTCACTGCTCGGTGTTTTAGCTTTTTTATCGAGTTGAATAGTTTTGGATAACCGATGAGAAACAAAAGTTCCTGAACGGGCTTGAGCCTCGAATACACCTTCTGCCAGTAGTTGATCATAAGCTTGGATGACAGTACCACGTGCTACTTTTAGTGTTTGTGCCAATTCACGAGAAGAAGGCAACGAATCCCCAGCTTTTAAATCGCCACATTGAACTGCCTCACGCAGTGCTAAAGTGAGTTGAGTACTAATTTTACCTTGTGATTTATCAATCTTTGCAATGGATGGAAGATCAATAACTTTTGCCATTCTTGCCATAGTTCTGGTCTACTCAAAAAAAATCAAAGTGGTACTTTTTAATAATCCACATAAACCAGAGAATTTACAACTACAAATAATCATGTACTGAAAATTGAGCAAGGAGCTTGAACATGTATATCCCAGATGATTTTCAAGAGCAGCGGATCGAAGTTTTACATGATCTGATGACTCAGTATCCGTTTGCTACACTTTTTTGTAATGGTAGTAATGGCTTAGATGCTAATCATCTCCCATTTGAGTTAGATACAGAGATCGGGGAGTTTGGTGCATTACGTGCACACGTTGCCCGCGATAACTCAGTGTGGCGCGATATGAAAAATGGTGATGAAGTACTTGTGGTCTTTCAAGCTGGGGATGCTTATATTTCACCGAATTGGTATCCCTCAAAGCATGAACATCATCGACAAGTGCCCACTTGGAACTATCGGGTAGTACATGTGTATGGAAAAGTAAGCATTCATGATGATGAGCGTTATGTACGTGGTGTAGTGGCGCGATTGACTCGTCAGCATGAAGCTTCTCAAGATGAACCATGGAAAATGTCTGATGCACCAAAAGACTACTTAGAGTCTATGTTAAAGGCGATCGTGGGTATAGAAATTGAGATTGTTAAAATTCAAGGCAAGTTTAAGCTGGGACAAAATAAATCAGAGCAAGATATTTTAGGGGCGGTGGCAGGACTCAAACAATCAGGCCAACAGGCTATGGCAGAGTTGATGTGTCCGAGCTCTAAGGCAAATTTTAAAAAAATGGAGAATAAAAAATGAGAACATTTGAGCAGATAGGGCAAACTGATGTGCTATCAAATACATCATTAGAGCTGGTCGGTGAACATGTTATTTTAAAACCATTAGCGCTTTGTCAAACAGAACAGCTGATTGAAGCCGTTTGTGATGGTGAGCTTTGGAATCTTTGGTATACACGTATTCCGCGACCAGAACAAATGGCAGAGGAAATTTCTCGGCGTTTGGCTCTACAACAAGCGGGAACGATGCTGCCTTTTTATATTGAAGATCGCCAAACGGGGCAAGCACTGGGAATGACCACGTTTATGAATATTGAACCTATACATCGCCGTGTAGAAATTGGATCAACTTGGTATAGGCAATCCGCACAGCGTACTCATATCAATACAGAGTCTAAAAAACTGTTGTTATCTTATGCTTTTGATACGATGAACTGCATAGCTGTAGAGTTTAGAACATCTTCATTTAACCTAAAAAGTCAGGCAGCAATAGAACGTTTAGGCGCAAAGTTAGATGGTGTATTGCGTAGTCATCAAATTGTTCAAGGGGATATTTTGCGAGACACTTTTGTTTATAGCATCTTGCAACATGAGTGGCCTGCAGTACAGCACAATTTAGCTTGGCTATTGGCTAAAGCACGTTAAATTCTCAGCAAAGCTTCATAAAACTTCTGTTACACTAAGGAAATGAGAATCATTGGCGTCTAAATTATGTCTGAACAAATACATCAACTTTACCAAGGTCATCATACTTGGTTGTATCAATGGTTCAAACGTCGATTAAATAACTCTGAAGATGCTGCTGATTTAGCACAAGATACTTTTCTAAGAATTATGAAGAGGCAAGAGGCTTTGCATTTCGAGCAGCCTCGAGCGATATTAACTACGGTAGCCAAAGGGATTTTATTTAATTGGTATAAACGACAAGAAATTGAAAAAGCGTATTTAGAGGCTTTGGAAAACCGCCCTGAAGAGTATGAACGGTCACCAGAACATGTGGTCGAAGCCGTTGAAGCTTTATTTTTAATCAGCGAGTTGTTAGATCAATTTTCAGATAGAGAACGTCAAATATTTCTTTGGTCACAGTTAGATGGTATTTCTCAGGTCGAGATTGCAAAACGCTTAAATATATCGACCCGTACGGTAATGCGTGATTTAACTAAAGTTTTATCTAAATGTATATCGATTATTGAATAAGCAAAATATGGAAAGTCAGAAGATTTTTGATGAAGCTGCAGCGTGGATGATTAAAAAACAATCTGCGCCATTCTCTGTAGCCGAACAGGAGAAATTTGAACTGTGGCTGAATCAAAGCCCTGAACATTTCAAAGCATGGGAAAAAGCAGAAAAGCTGATGAGTATGTTTGATCAATGTCCAAGGGAGAGTTCTCAAATATTGCATGACAGCCATTTCTCAATGAAAAAGAAAATACAAGGCGGACTATTTGCATTTGCTTTTTTATGTGTTTCGGGTAGTTTATTTTGGTTTTCGGATATGCGTTATCGGTATTTTTCAGATTATGTCACGGCATTTGGACAGACCAAGAGCATTGATTTGGAAGATGGTAGTCATATTCAATTAAATGCTGAGACGGCGCTTGATGTTCAATATGCCAAGAACAGCAGAACGATTCGTTTGCACTATGGCGAAGTATTTATTCGTACTGCTGTCGATTCTTTGTCTCGTCCATTTCTGGTTGATACATCACATGCTCAGTTACAGGCTTTGGGTACTGTCTTTAACGTACAATATTTCAAGAAAACTGCTGAGCAAACCTGTCTAGGCGTTGTTGAAAGTGCTGTAAAAGTTACCTTGAAAAAATCCAAGGAACAGTATGTATTGAAACAAGGAGAGCAGTTGTGCTTTGATCAGGCACATTTTTCTCAAAAACAAGCGTTGGACAGTAACCATATTTTGTGGCAAAGCAATAGAATGGTTGCAAGTGAGACTGCACTAGCACCATTTATAATGCAGATCGGGCGATATTATTCGCAGCAGATGGAAGTTGATCCTCGTTTAAGTCAGTTGAAAATTTCAGGTAATTATCCTACGGATCACTTTGATAATTTAGTTTTAGCTTTGGAAAGTAGTTATCCAATTCACTTTGAATTTGATCAACAAAAAAAGCGTTGGATTATTCTTCCGAAAAAATAATTTCAAATATTTTGTCAGGTTTTCTTTTTTCAATGGGTTCTATTAGTACTATAGGCTTAAAAAGAAATTTGACATGAGTGTTACTGAACAATCGAATGGTTTAGCATTACGTTTAAAGCAAGAAACTGCTGTAGATCATGAGCATATGCATGTTCTTATGGAAAAGGCAGCAGTATTTTTAAATCAAGAAAACTATTCTAAGTTCACTTTAGCCCAGTATTACTTTCAAAAGGACATTGAACATCTTTTTGCTGATGAAAATCTGATGGATTTAATTTCAGATCTGGATATTCGTGGCCGTTCTGAAGCAGCTAAAGCTGACTTACAAGATCTTGAACTTCACTATGCTGAAATAAAGTTAGCGACTGAACAGGTGAAATTCCCAGAGTCAATTGGCTGGCTGTATGTGTCAGAGGGCTCAACTTTGGGCGCAGCATTTTTATTTAAACAAGCTCAAGCAAGTTTAGGGTTATCTGCGGAATTTGGTGCACGTAATTTAGCGGCGTATCCAGAAGGCCGTGCAAAAGTGTGGAAGCATTTTATTTCAGAGATAGATCAAGCCAATCTGACCCAAGAACAAATGGATCAGGTTGTACTCGCAGCTAAGCAAGGATTTCAGCGCTTTGCAGCATTATTAACCGATCAGCCAGCTGCATAGTTAAAATCATTGATATGAAAACTAGCAACCAGTTGAACGAAGACAGAGCTAGCGCTTTGTCTTCTTACACTCAAGCCATCCCTCATTCTTCAAAGCTGGTGAGGGCTGTATATATTGTATTGGCGCTATTGTGTATTTTACTTGCGTGTATAGGCATCATTTTACCTGGTGTACCCACAGTAGATTTCTTGTTTTTAGCAGCTTTTTTTGCATCCAAAAGTTCTAAACGTTTACATCAGTGGCTTTATCAACATCGATTATTTGGGCCATTATTAAATAAGTATAAAAATATTAGACAAATGTCTGTGGGTTATAAGCTTTTTATTAGTACTAGCCTCATATTCTCAAGCGCAATTATTTATTTTTCCGAATTGCATCAGCACCTAAAACTTAGTTTATATGTGTGTATTTTTGCATTCATTGTATGGCTATGGATAAAAAGAAAATAAAGTTGTCATGATTCAAAGTTCCAGTTGGTAATGATAGTAAGAGTGAATATCATTTATACTAATTGCGGAGACTGAAATGCGATTCAAACGACAAACTTTAGCTGTTTTAATCAATATGATTTGCGTAGGAGGCGTCTATGCACAAGCTGAAGTCGTCACAGCATCGTTGGTTCAAAAAAAGATATATCAAATCCCCGCAGGCGATTTAGTCAAAGTATTATCTCAGTTTTCAACACAAGCTGGAGTCGTTTTCAGTTTTAATGCATCAGTACTAAAAAATATGCAAAGCTCAGGTTTAACGGGTAGTTATAGTGTTGAGCAGGGTTTTGAAAAAATTTTGACAAATACAGGTTATACCGCAGTTAAGCGCGGAGATATTTATGTATTGCTTCAATCGTCAACAACACAGTCTTCAGATATTTATCCTACACCTACCCATTTATTGAGCAAAGATAAAAATATACTGAGATTAAGTACGATTACTTTATATGCAACAGAAAATGATCCTGCAGATGATGTATATAAAAAGGCTTCTTCAAGTACTTACTTATCTGCTGAACAATTGAATCGTTTTGGTCGTATTTCTCCTGCGGATATTTTAAAAGGGGTTGCAGGTGTACAAACGGGTGATACACGTAATGGTGGTGCTTTGGATGTCAATATACGTGGTATTCAGGGGATGGGGCGTGTACAGGTCACGGTTGATGGCAGTCAACAGTCGATGGAAACTTACCGTGGTTATGGGGGGACACAAAACAGAAGTTATATTTCGGCGGATTTAATCAGTAACATTACCATTGATAAGGGGCCAAGTCAGCATGCAGGAGCATCAGGCGCCATTGGTGGAACAGTGGCAATGCAAACACTGGGTGTACAGGATATTTTAAAGACAGATCAGGATACTGGATTTCGTATTACAGGTAATCTTTGGACCAACAGTGTAGATCCGCAGTTGAATGCGCCTAGGGGGAGCTTTATGCAAGTCCCCGCACGTCAAGCACCTGCTGAAATGTCTCAATTTAAAGGTCGATCTGGCAGTATTGCATTTGCTAAAACAACAGCATTAGTCGATGTGGTTGCAGCTTATGCAATACAGCATCAGGGCAACTACTTTGCGGGTAAACATGGCAGTCAGCGCTATGAAGAAACTAATAAAAAAACGGTCACCGATATGTTTAGACCCGGTGAAGAAGTTATGAATAGTTCTAATCAAAGTGAATCTTTCTTGCTCAAAACGGTGATTCGACCAAGTGATCATCAATCGCTGGAATTGGGTTATCGTCATTATGATGGTGAGTTTGGTGAGATAATGGGCTCAGCATTAATACGGGGTGAGGGAATTTCTCAGTGGCCTGTAGGCTCAATGAAAATAAATAGCTATACCACGAAATACCAATTTAAACCTGATAATCCACTGATTAACTTAACTGTGAATGCATGGTTGACGGATGCGAAAAGTCATCAATTAAATGCAGGCCCTACAGCACCTGACTCACAAATATCAGTACTTGGATCTAATTATCGTTGGGCAAAATTGAGAAACACGCGTTGGGGTTTTGATTTTAATAACATTATGACCTTTAGCCCGAGTATCGGTGAGTTTGCATGGACAGTCGGTGGTTCTTATTTAGAGGAAGATGTAAAACCAGATGATGTGCTCATTACTCAAAATGACTATAACAATAATAAAGTCTTGCGTGATGCTAAACGTAAAGAAGGCAGCTTATTAACTCAATTAAGTTATAAACCAATAGATGCTTTAGAATTTCAAGTCGGTGGGCGATATACAAAATATGAAAATACAGACCGAAATCGATTTTCACAATTAGAACATGTCTTTGATCAGAAGCCATTTAAAACAATTCGGGTCAGCGGGCGTTTGCCAAATGGATTTATTGGCCAGTTAGGTTCTACAAAATGGTATCCAGATCAAAATGGAATTTATCAAGAAAGTGATAATCCAGTGAATATTTATAAAAATGGCCAAGATCCTAACTTTAAAATTGAAAATTACAAAGGAGAGCAATTTACAGTTCAAGAATTTGAAGAGCTGTATGGAAAAATTGAAAACATTTCATATATGCGTAATGACCAGTCTGAGCAAAAAGGAACTTATCTGGGTACTCAGTATCAACTGAGTGAGCCTGTGAAAACAGAAGGAGAGGCTTTTGCTCCATTTGTAGGAGTAAGTTATAAAATTAATCCTTATAGCCAAATATATGTGAATTACCGTGAAGCAATTCGAGTGCCTGGTCTATTTGAAACCACGATGGGCATGCAATCAGGTTTAACTTATGCTAATCCAGACTTAAAACCTGAACGTACCCAAAACTGGGAAATTGGTCTAAGTGCTTTTAAAGATGGTTTATTAACTGATCATGATGCGGCTCGAATCAAAGTCTCGTATTTTGACAATCACATTAAAAACTTTATTACGCGCTATTTATTAACTCAAACACAAGGCCCATTACCTCAAACTTTAGAAATGTATAATGCTGAAAGTTTCTCTGTAACAGGTGTGGAGTTACAATCCTCTTATGACATGGGGCGTTTCTTTAGCGATCTAGCCGTGACAAAGTACTTTAAAGCAGAAACTTGTGATGCAAAAGCAGCACAAATACTGGCTAAAAATAAGTACAGAGGCAACCCAACAGCTTGTGTGAGTGGTGGCTTTGAAGGTTCATATGTCAATACACAAAACCCGCCAGAATATACAATTGGTTTAACTATGGGCACACGTTGGTTAGATGACAAGCTGACTATCGGTGCACGTTTAACTAAAAACAGTGGCCCAATAAGTAAATTAGATCGTGCTTGGCAAGGACAAACGACAACACCACAGATTTACTATCACCCAACTGAAATTATAGATGCTTTTGTTAATTATGATTATAACCAAGCAATGAATATTAATTTCTCGGTGGACAATATTACTAATCGTTATTATCTAGATCCTTTGGCCCAAAGTTTAATGCCAGCTCCAGGTCGAAACTATCGTTTAGCACTTCAATATAAATTTTAAGCACATGGCCATGCTTGAGAGTTGAGTTAACATATAGGATCAATTCAAGTTCGATTGCTGGATTGATCTGCTGATTAAAAACCAGATATTGAGCTTGGTGTTCATTGGGATAATTAATTTTTTGAGTATCGGAAATGTTTACTTCGGAGATGAACCAAATCAAGTTCATCTCTTTATTGGTTTAAACTGACTGTTTTAATTCTCCTTTATTTTTCTTCAAGACCTAATAGTTAAAACAAATACCCATCAAGAGTAAAGAAAATCCTAATAGATAAAATGAATAGTGCCCAGTGAGGTGTTCTGTATAATACACTCAAGACTCATTCAGGCATTTAAAATATGATTCGCAATATTGCTATTTGTTGCCTCGTTTTATCCGCTGTATTCTGTTTTGCAATGGATTCGAATCAAATATGCACTTATGGTCTATTTGAAAAAAATCAATTGAGCATCATCGCGCATTTAGAAGGCACGTCAAATGATGAGGGTGTTGTTTTTACGATGATTGCTATAGTCAGTATAGTTTTCGCCATTATTGCCTCGCTGATTCCTTATAAAATTTTATTTACATTCGCGATGTTTTTTTTTCTCATTTTAGAATTATTTTTATTCAATCGAATATTCACTTTATTTGATTATAAAGAAGTCATTATGACATCTATTTCGATGTGTAAAAATTACCTCATGTTGGCTTGGTTGTTTTTTCAAATGCTATTTGGGATATTGAGTTTAATTTTTATTTTTAAAAAATAAAAATCTTAGATCTGTTGAATAACTTGATCTCAGTCGTAGAACTGTACTAAATCCCGAGCAACCTTTTTGCTTGAATTTCATATCTGGTAGACAGAGTCTGATGCGACCTGAGCTGCTTAATGTCATACCATTTGCTCAGATCGCTTTAGCGTACTGGATGTTTTGGCGACTCATCAAGCTATTCAGTAGCGAAAAAGTTTATGCCTAAACATGGTGCTGAGATTGAATGCCTTAAGTCGCTCACTCAGATCAAAGTGTATCGTTTAACTTTCACCAGAATAACGGCAGTCGTTAGCCACTCGTATGTTGATCGTGATGACTAGAAATATTATCTGGAGTCATGAGAGCCTGATTAACATAGAGCTTAATGAGACGCTCTCGCGAACCAATCGATTTTTGATAATGAGTCGAGTTGAGTAATAGCGATGCGCCATAGGTAACCGTCCAAATATACGATAAATAGTCACGGATCGACATGATGCTATTGGATTCTTTTAAATAGGCTGCAAAAATATCTTTAATTTCTAAAATTCGTTGTTCACGGATATGGTAAAGCTCTTTAAACAGGTCATTGAGCTTGCGTTCGTTATTGGTGAGACGTTCTTCAATCACATGTAATAAAATCGTGCGATTGGAGTTAAGCATGTTGTAAAGCATGTACTGTGAAACATAAGCTTTGATGTCATTATTATATTTTTTGGAAATTTCAAATAAACGCTGTTCATTTAAAATAATTAATTCCAAATACAGCTGATTTTTACTTTTAAAATGTTTGTAAATTGTGCCTTTGGCAATGTCGAGTTCATTGGCCAATTCACTTAATGTTATATCTTGATGTTTGTCCAGCAATAATGTTTCTGCCATCGCCAAAATCTTTTCTTTGCGTTGTAAAAGGTTTTGTTGCCGTACAGTAGTCATTTTGAATTCCATATACATCAATTGATAAAGTCATTTTAGATCAAGCTGTCCTGATTTTATCTCAAATCATGCCAAGGTAGACTATAGTTATTATAAGTGTCCATAAAATAAGCATTTCAGCTTAATTTTATTGTATTTTTCACAGTAATTGTCGTCTAAAGTCAAGAAAAGTGAACCGTTGAGGTCAATTCTAACAAATAAAATTCCATTTTTTAGGAAACTGAACTATTGTCAATGCGCACAAAATCAACGGTGACTTGCTGTCACTACAGCAATTGACTTTTATCGTTTGATCTTTGCTATTTGGTCTTAAGTTTTGTTTTTAGGTTATTTATGTACTGTTCAATGCAAAATCAATTTATGAACTTAGTCCATTTTATTCAGTTTTTATCCAATCGAACGCGGTTCTAAAACGCCACAGGATTAGACGACACGTTCTTTTCTTTTTATGTCATTGATTCAAATTAATGACATTGATTATACAGACCTAAATTTCCTCTAAATAAAATCAGCATGCTGGTTTTATCGGGCATATTTGTCTTTGAAAAAGATACGGATTTATTTTAACTCACTTGCACGATAAGGTAAGCAACAATGCCAATTTATAACGCGCCGCTCAAAGACATGGACTTCATTTTAAATGATGTGTTTAAAGCTGATGAATTTTGGCAGGCCAATGAAAACTTTGCGCATATTGATATGGCAACTGCCAACGCCATTTTAGAAGAAATGGCAAAGTTTTCAAAAAATGTCATTTTAGATTTAAACCGCAGTGCTGATGAAGCAGGCGGTGCGCAGTTTAATCAGGGTGAGGTCAGCACGCCTGAAGGCTTTAAAGAGGCATTTCAACAATTTGCAGATGGCGGTTGGATTGGTTTAGGGGCAGAAGAACAGTGGGGCGGTCAAGGCATGCCAAAAATGCTCACCGTACTTGCAGATGAAATGATTTGGAGTACAAATCCATCATTTATGCTTTATCCGTTGTTGACTGTTGGCGCAGGTATGGCGATTAATGACCGCGCTTCAGAACTACAGAAACAAACGTTTTTACCTAAGCTATATACGGGTGAGTGGTCAGGGACCATGTGCTTAACTGAACCACATTCAGGTACTGATTTAGGCTTGATCAAAACCAAAGCTGAGCCGAATGCAGATGGTTCATATAATATTACAGGGACCAAAATTTTTATTACCAGTGGTGAACATGACCTTTGTGAAAACATTATTCATTTGGTCTTAGCTAAAACCCCAAATGCACCAGCAGGCTCACGCGGTATTTCACTATTTATCGTGCCTAAATTTTTGCTCAATGAAGCAGGCCAACTGGGTGAACGCAATGCTGTTTCTGCAGGATCTATCGAACATAAGATGGGAATCAAAGGCTCTGCAACGTGTGTAATGAACTTCGATGGCGCCCAAGGCTATATGGTCGGTAATGAAAATGAAGGCCTAGCAGGCATGTTCGTCATGATGAACTATGAGCGTTTATCTATGGGGATTCAAGGCATTGGTGCAGCAGAGTTTGCATATCAAAATGCCGCACAATATGCGACAGATCGTTTGCAAGGTCGCGCAGCTACAGGTGTTCAGTCTCCTGAAAAACCTGCTGACTCAATTTTAGTGCACGGTGATGTGCGTCGTATGTTACTCAATATTAAATCAAATAACGAAGCATCACGTGCGTTTGCCGTATATGTGGGTCAACAGCTTGACATCACCAAGTTCTCAACTGATGCAGAGGCGGTGCGTAAAGCCAATGATCGCGTAGCGTTGTTAACTCCAATTGCAAAAGCTTATTTGACTGATAAAGCTTTAGATTCAGCCTTAGAAGCACAGATGTGCTTTGGTGGACATGGCTATATCCGTGAATGGGGTATGGAGCAATGTATCCGTGATCTACGTATTGCTCAAATTTATGAAGGCACCAATGCAGTTCAAGCTATTGATTTAATTGGGCGTAAAACCACGAAATGTCAAGGTGCTTTTATTGCTGAATATATCGCTGAAATACGTGAATTTGTGGCGACTATGGATGAGTGTAGCGTAAAAACTGCAACAGCTTCAGTATGTGATCAAGTTGAAGCTTTGACTCAGTTCATTGTCGAACAAGCTCAGACTCAAGCTGATTTTAGTAATGCCGTAGCAGTTGATTATTTGCATAGCGTGGGCTTATTAAGCTTCACTTATATGTTTGCACGTATTCGCCAAGCTGCATCGCTTAAGGCAGAAAGCTTCTATCAAAACAAGCTGGTACTGGCTGACTATTATATTGCCAAGGTACTCCCTGATTTAGCAGCACGTATTGCTCGCATACATGCAGGTTCAACATTGATTATGCAATTGCCTGAAGAATATTTTACGGCTCAAGCATAGCGTTTAGGCGATGGGGATTGAGACATTGACTACGATTTAAACTCGGTTATGGAAATTTAGTCATGCTCAATCCTGTTCATCGTTGACAGGAAAACAGATGATCAACCTCAAAGCATTTTTTGCATTATTGAGGTCAACAAGATGTATAAACAGGAAGGAATAAAATAATGATTGTAATTGTAGATGGCGTACGCACAGCAATGGGTGGTTTTCAGGGTTCATTGGCTTCATGTACTGCACCTGATTTGGGTGCTGCTGCAATCAAAGCTACGATTGAGCGTTCTGGTTTAGTTGCTGCGGATATTGATGAAGTGATTTTTGGCTGTGTACTACCAGCAGGATTAAAACAAGGCCCAGCACGTCAGGCGATGCGTCAAGCAGGTTTAGATGATTGCACAGGTGCAACAACAATTAATAAAATTTGTGGTTCAGGAATGAAAGCCGTGATGCAGGCTGCAGATGCGATTAAAGCAGGTTCTGCACAAATCGTGGTTGCAGGTGGGATGGAGTCGATGTCCAATGCACCTTATCTTTTAGAAAAAGCACGTGCTGGTTATCGTATGGGACATGGAAAAACCATTGATCATATGTTCCAAGAAGGCTTAGAAGATGCTGAAACAGGTCTGTCTATGGGCGTGTTGGCTCAAGAAATGGCAGATAAAAAAGGCTATACCCGTGAACAACAAGATGCTTATGCGATAGGCTCACTCAATAAGGCAGTTACTGCGATTAATAGTGGCTTTTTCAAAGATGAAATCGTTGCTGTCCATATTCAAACACGTAAAGGCGAAGTGACAGTTGATACCGATGAGCAGCCATTAAATGCCAAGGTCGATAAAATTGCGACTTTAAGACCTGCATTTAAAAAAGATGGAACAATCACTGCTGCAAATGCTAGCTCGATTTCTGATGGTGCATCGGCATTGTTGCTGACTTCTGAAGAGAATGCGGCTGCTCGTGGTTTAAAACCATTAGCGAAAATAGTCGCTTATGCAACTTATTCACAGCACCCTTCTGAGTTTACTATTGCGCCGCTGGGTGCAATTGAAAAAGTTCTAGACAAATCAGGTTGGGATACGCAACAGGTCGATCTATGGGAAGTCAATGAAGCTTTCGCTATGGTCACTATGCTTGCAATTGATGGTTTTAAACTTGATCCAAACAAAGTCAATATCAATGGTGGGGCATGTGCACTCGGGCATCCTTTGGGTTCATCGGGCTCGCGTATTATTGTCACTCTGATACATGCATTAAAACGCACTGGCGGCAAAAAAGGGATTGCAACCCTATGTATTGGTGGTGGTGAGGCAACTGCGATTGCGATTGAACTTATTTAGTCTATTGAAAAGTTTACCTTTTATAGATTCTGTTTTTAGTGATTTAGTTTTATAAGCATTCGATCATGTGATCTCAAAAAGAGATCACATCGACTTGCTTTATTTTGAGATTTTTTGATTATGAATGGTTTAGATCGCATTCGTTTACATTCCCTACATGACAAAGTGATGCCAGCAGCACAGGCAGTGCAATTGATTAAAGATGGTGCTGTAGTTGGAATGAGCGGTTTTGGTGGTGCTGGCGAAGCAAAATCGGTTCCTTTAGCTTTGGCAGATTACGCAAAAGATCACCCACTCAAAATTACCCTTGCGACAGGGGCGAGTTTAGGTAATCAGATTGATGGACGCTTAAATGAAGCACATGCTTTGGCACGTCGTTATCCTTATCAAGCTGATCCTGGATTACGCCAATCGATTAATGCTGGTGAGGTGATGTATATCGATCAGCACTTGTCTGAAATGGCTGACAATATACGTCATCATAATTTACCGCAGATTAACGTTGCAGTTATTGCGGCTACCGCAATTACTGAAGATGGTTTAATTATTCCAACAGGTTCTAGTGGTAATTCAGCAAACTTTGTCGAAATGGCAGACTTTGTTATTGTTGAAATTGACAATACGATTAACCCTATTTTGGAAGGAATACATGATATTTATGTACCGAAGGCACGTCCAAATCGTGGCCCAATTCCAATTATTCAAGCCAGTGATCGAATTGGTAGTATTGGAATCAGCGTTGATCTTGAAAAAATAGCAGCAATTGTTTTAAATGATTTACCCGACACTTCATTTGCGATGGATGAGCCGGATACAGAAACGCTAGCGATCGCACAACATCTTATCCAGTTTTTTGAAGCAGAAGTTGCAGCAGGACGTTTGCCTGAAAATCTAGGACCATTACAGTCAGGTGTAGGGTCGATTGCTAATGCTGTTTTCTCTGGCTTTGAGCACTCAAACTTTCATGATCTTGAGATGTATTCTGAAGTACTACAAGACTGCACTTTTCAGTTGATTGATTCAGGGAAAATGAAGTTTGCCTCAGGCAGTTCAATGACACTGTCACAGTCTTGCGCGGCGCATGTCATGAATAATTTTGATCAATACAAAGACAAAATTATGCTGCGCCCACAAGAACTTTCAAACAACCCTGAAATCATTCGTCGTTTAGGTATCATTGCAATTAATACCGCGCTTGAGTTTGATATTTATGGCAACGTAAATTCAACACATGTGGCAGGCACAAAAATGATGAATGGGATTGGAGGGTCAGGCGACTTTACTCGTCATGCACATATCGCCATTTTTGTGACCAAGTCTGTGGCAAAGGCTGGTGCGATTTCGTCTGTGGTTCCAATGGTGAGTCATACAGATCATACCGATCATGATGTCGATATCTTAGTCACAGAACAGGGTCTTGCAGATCTACGTGGTCTTGCACCACGAGAACGTGCATTGAAGGTGATTGAGCACTGTGCACATCCAAGCTATCGTGAAGATCTGATGAGTTATTTTGAGCGAGCTTGTGAGAAAGGAGGTCAGACACCTCATTTACTGCATGAAGCCTTGTCTTGGCATGCTCAATTTCAAGAAACGGGTCGTATGAAGGCTGTTTAACGATTCAATTGCTTGATTTGAAATGGCTGTTTAGGTATCTAGAACATTTGATTCAATTCACTCAAATGTCGTAGATGGATTAAATGGCCATGTTTGAATTGAAGGTCTGAGTGGTGTATTGCAAAATTTGTTTAAAATTCGATCAAATGGTTCTGTTTTGGAACTGATGTATTTTTTATTTAACTTATTGATTATAAAAATAAATAAAACGCATTAATCGTTTAGGCCATCGTGCTGCTGACTGATCAGTAATTGGATAAAGTCTTGCTGCTTTTTGATTTTAGCGATATTTTTAACGCAGTTAAATCTAGAAGGTTAGGATGACTTGATTACAGTGTAATTCAATAATTAAGGTCATTACAACTAACCATTTCAATGCTTTAAGCTTAGTTCTCCACCCATTATGCCAGACATAAATAATCAATCACATGAATAATGAGTACAGTCTCTACGCTGTATCGACGTGACGTGATGGGACAAATTAAGTAGATGAGTGCGGCTTAGGAATAAACCATGACAGATGCACAAAATACAGCAGACACTCAAGTCGAAGCAAAGGCTGCAAATAATCCAACAGCAATGAAATCCAAACGCAAGAAACTACTCACTATTTTTGCTGTGATCGTCATTACTATTGGATTAATTTATGCAATTGTGACGCTAGTTTTTGACAACAGTGTCAACACTGATAATGCCTATGTAGGCGCTGACAATGCACAAATTACCTCGATGCTCAACGGCCAAGTACTTCAAGTGATGGTCGGTGATACTCAGCAAGTCAAAAAAGGCGATATTTTAGCGATTATTGATCAGCGTGATGCGCAAATTGCTCTACAACAAGCAGAGGCACAATTGGCTAAAGCAAAACGCCAATATACGCAAAGTTCAGCCAACAGTAGTTCATTGTCTTCACAGGTGTTAGTGAGTAATGATGATATCAATAGTGCGCGTGCACAGGTGGTACAGTCACAGGTTACTTTGACCAAAGCACAAAATGAATATCAACGCCGTGGTCAATTGGCAGCAACTGGTGCAATATCCAAAGAAGAGTTGGCCAGTTATCAAAGTGCTTTGGATACAGCACAGGCCAACTTAAATGTGGCTAAAGCCAGTTTGGCACAAGCAGAATCCAAACAAAAAGCAGCACAAAGTAATCTTGCAGCGAATGAAGCATTGATTCGGGGTACTTCGCAAGACTCAACGCCAGATGTATTGGTCGCACAAGCTGCTGTGGATCAGGCAAAACTCGATTTATCACGTACTGTGATTCGTGCGCCTTTGGATGGTGTGATTACCAATCGTAATTTGCAGGTAGGACAACGTGTTGCACCTGGTTCTGTATTAATGGTTGTCGTGCCAGTTCAGCAGCTTTATGTCGATGCAAATTTTAAAGAAAGCCAATTAAAACGTGTTCGAGTCGGACAAACGGCTGTTTTGACCTCAGATCTTTATGGGAAAGACGTTGAATATCACGGTAAAGTGATTGGTTTTTCAGGAGGTACAGGCGCAGCCTTCGCTTTGATCCCAGCACAAAATGCAACAGGTAACTGGATTAAGGTTGTACAACGTTTACCTGTTCGGATTCAGCTTGATCCTAAAGAGCTACAAGAGCATCCACTGCGTGTGGGCTTATCTATGGATGCCACGATCGACCTCAACTCGAAG
>NZ_BBRX01000025.1 GCF_000829675.1 Acinetobacter rudis | reverse complement strand
TAGAAGGCGGATGCTCTAATCAACTAAGCTTTAGGCATATAAAAAAAGCCCAGAATGTTTATTCTGGGCTATAAATGCTGTCATGGACTTTAATCCAATAAGCAGTAAGAATCATACCTTACTTACTGCTTATTAAATATCTCACACTCTTCAAATGAGATCAATACATAATAAAATTATATATGTGATTTAAATCTCTTTTTTCATTTGTTTTGATCTTTTAAGCAAACCTAGTATTTTTTTTCGATTCAAGATTTCTTCTTCAGAAAAAGGTAAAAATTCTCTTAAATCAATAATTGCCATTGAATCATTTTCAATCAAAAAGACATCTTGCTCCGTAGTCCATAGCAAATGAGGAGAATTGAGTGATTTACTTCGATTTTTCACTTTAAGACCTTGGAACTCTGACTAAATGTAAGTCTATTACATTTGCTACATTTCCATTCACTTAAAGCACCAATTTTCACTGCATCCTCATCTTTTATTTTTCTTATCATAATGTAGGTGTGTTTGCAGAAAATAGATTTTAGTATTTTAAAAAGCATTAAAACCTTCCTTAGCCTTGTGCAGTTATTCACTTAAATTCTATCAATATTATATTAAGCATATTTTAATATGTTTAAAATATAACCCAATTCAAACTTTTAAGATACCATCAATCAAGTTAAACATGATCGTTTTAAGCACTCCAACCTATAACCATTCAAGAACTCAGATTTAGCTAAATAAACTACCACAGAATATCTATGCTGTGGTCCATAGCTACTCCCTACTTTAAAGAACCACTGAATAGGCACAGTATTCTTTACTTTCGGTTTCATCATTCAATTTATGGTGGGGCATCACTCCCAATTCAGATTATCACTTTCCTGCATATCCTATTCACACTCGATGAACTGTGTGGGTTGTATCGTCTTTCGTGCGATCTAAACGTGTTTGCTTAAACAGTCTTTAGCTAATTAGCAAACTTTAATAACTGGGTTTATGCACTTCACTTTCCTCCACGCAAAAAGAAACCCGCACACGGCGGGTTAAAGGTTTCGAATTCGATAGGTTTAAAATGGTGTAATCACATCTAATTAGAATTTAGGCAATAAAAAAAGCCCAGACGGTGTATTCTGGGCTATAAATGCTGTCACGGGTTTAATCCAATGAGCACTAAGCATCATACAATACTTACTACACATTGAATAGTAATGATTAAAATTCAATGTAATTATAAAAATAAAGTTATAAATTTCAAGTCAAACTACATATATTAATATCATCGAAAGAATCACTGTGAGCTTATTTAAATGTTCTACTAAAATAATAAACCACAAGAATTATAAGAACTAAAACCACAATCAAGAGGAAAAATAAGAAAAACATCACAGTAAATTTAAGCCAAAACAATATAAAGTTTATTAACTAAATTTTAATATGGAAATACAATTTAATAAAAATATAAAGAAACTCAATGCAGAAATTTTTAAAAAAACAAAACCCCGCAAATGCGAGGCTTATCCAGTAAATTACTCATACTTCGGTCACTGTACCTGAAATATGCCACAATGCACCCTGACTTTCAAGCACCAATAATTCGACTTCTAAATTTATACTTGGTTGCCAACCGAACCATGCCGAGCATCTTATCCCGTGTTACTGAATATTCAGACACGCCAAGCTTTTTGGCAATTGTCGCTTCCGACTTAAATTCAACATAAAACATCACTACAACCTTAAGCCATTTTTTTACTTTTTCATTTTCAATTTTCATTAAATCTTCAAGCATGTCACTCACAGCATCGGCATGTGAATCAGTGATTTTACACAATGGAGCCACCCTTTCACGCTTATCGACTACGATACCATTGGCTGTATCAATCAAATGGCCCAACACACTTGAAGCCCCCAAACTACCTATATGCAGGTCCTGTTGGGGCAATGCTTGAGTGTATTAAATCCCACCTTATCGCTATACCAAACAACCGTCAAAAAGATGGCACCCTAAAATTAAAAGCTCAAGGTTCGGCGAACAATATGTTTAAGAGCTATGTGCACATGCTTATTAGCATGGGTAAAGATGTTGTTTTTATTGCTCATGCCTCTGAGGATCAAAGTGGTGATCAGGTTATTTATCGCCCTGACCTCGGTGGTAAGAATCGTAATGAGTTGTATCGCATTGCTGACATTATGGGTTATTTGACAACTGTTCGCACTCAAGAAGGTAAATCAGCACGTGTTATCAACTTCAACCCTTCAGACACACATCATGCAAAAAATGCTGGAGCCTTAGGTGGTGAAACTGGTGAAGTTTGGGTGCCCGATTTAAAAACTAATCCCATGTTCTTGGCTGATCTCATCAAACAAGCGAAAGATCATATCAATACCCTCACCCCTGAGCAGCTTGCAGAACAAAAAGCGCAGGAAGAGTTAGCTAACTGGCGTCAAAGCTGTGAAGAAGCAAATCACGCAGGTGATATCAATGATCTAACCGAATCCATCCTTGAGCTAAAAGAGCATCGCTATTACCAAACCATGCGTCAAATGCTTGTTTGGAATGCGGATAAGCGATTGGGTTGTGTATTTGATAAAGAGAAAAATAGATGGTTTGGACCTAAAGAATTTTTTGCTATCACGGATCAACAACGCGATGAACTACAAGTATTCATTACTGAACGCGGGCTTGATGTAAAAACCATTTGTGAACACTTTGGTATTGATGCCCTCACCCAAATTGAAGTATCAAAACTTGATTCAGTTAAACAAGATATTGAAATGATTGCTTATGAGGTGAATTTAGCGTGAATAATCTAATCTCTGCTCAAGAAGCATTTAACGCAGTTGTAGCCGGCAAGCATGTGCTTTGCCGTGCTGCAGGTGAATTGATGGACTTTGATGACCTTGATCAATTCCCCGCAACTATCTTTGCTAAGTCTGGTTATGAGTTCTGTATCAAGATTGAAACTATTGAAGTAGCAGGTATTACTTTTACCAAGCCTTTGACGCTGGATGAAATTAAAAAAGACCAGGATGTTTTTATAGTTCAGGTGGATGGCATTATTCATCACCATAAATATAAAGGTATTCATAGCCTTATCGCAACAGCAGTAAATGGTGGTTTCGCTCAACGCGACTTTGAGAATGCTAAACTTCAATATGAGGCACTTTGCAAAGTGTTGGGCGGTATGCCTTTACAAGCAAACGTAAGACTTATTGAGCCTACATCAATTAAAGCACCACGCAAAACCAAAGCTAAAGAAGTTGCACCGGCTACAAATGAAAGTGTCCAAATCACTGCATCAAATGATGTTGTGGAAGCCATTAAAGCCACCTCACCCAATAATATAAAAATTGAAACCAGTGGTGAGATCATTGTTAAGCGAGATAATCTTGTGTCATTTGATTCGGTGAAAGCGGATATGAAGACTGAAAAGTCTCTACGTGATCGAATTGCTGCAGCTGAAAAAATTGAAGACTTGGAAGCTCTGCTACCTAAACTTAAAAAGTTGCATGGCGAATCTGGCCACACAGTAATGACTGCTTATGAGCAAAAGTCACAAAAGCTTAAGGCTACTGAAAGTCTAAATATAGATGAACTTAAAAAATTAACTCTAGCAGCTGAGGAATCTATATCTGAAGTTCAGCGAAAATCAAGTACTTGTAAAGCCGCTTTTCAAACAGAGATATCTAGATCTCAAAATGTTCTGACTGTAGAGAATGTCCTTGGTTCAATCAACAAAAGTGAAGATTTAACAGCTGAGCATAAAGCTGACCTTATTAAGCTAGGTGAACTTCGTAAAAAAGATATTGTTAATGCTGAGTACGATGAAAAGCTTGAGGACTTCATGTATCGAGCATCCGTAGCTAAAACTCCAGCCGAAGCAAATGCCCTATTCAAATATACCCGTTCATGGACCGAGGAACAGCGTGCACCACTCATGCGGGCCGTTAATAAGCGACTACTTGAGCTAGATCAAGCTAAAACACCAGAAGCACCATCACTTATGCGTGACATTCAAAATGCACCAGATCTAACAACTCTTGATGCACTCGAAATTGATGTGAGCACACGTGCACCAGATATTCAGAAAACTCTAATGGCAGAAGTCGTAAAACGCCGTTTTGAATTGGAGAACAGTTAAAGATGAAAAAGATAGTAAAACCCAAAAACCGACTCGCCTTTCGTATTTGGCTAGAAAAGCTTGGTTACGCCATCAAGCAGCTGGAGAATGGTTTTTCTGCCAAAGGTAAATGCACAAAACATAACTATGCATTAGTGCTGGATGATTTAACTGGTAACGAGGCTGCCTATATTTTAGGGCAGGAATTTGAGACACATTTGCGTAGTCCTGATTTTATAGAAATTGATTTGAGTGAGGTGAAGGCATGAATGCAGTCAATCAATTAACACCTGTTGATGTGGTACGTGATGAATATGGTTTTTGGAGCCACCCTGTTTACCGAGAATATGCATTAAAAATGCTAGATGGCCGTGAAAGCTGCACTGCAGAGGAATGGGAAAAACTTCAGACCGATCTTGGTGTTGAAATTCAAGGTGTAAACATGGAGTACGATGCCCCTACTTGGATATATGAAAAATATGCAAGTGATGGTGATGTAGAGGTTTGTCGGCAATGGCAACCATCCAAACCAGATGATGTTAATGATTGGTTTATGATTGATCTTTCTGATCATGAGGATTTTGGCGCAGTTTGTTTATGGGCTAGATCCATTTGTAATAAAAGAGAGGTGGCGTGATGGGTATGGTTGGCGGATATGATGCTCACTTCTATTGTGATTGTTGTAATGATTTTTGTGAGGTGAATGGCATAGGTGTTGAAACATATCAAGACGCTATTCACCTTATGAAAAAAGATGAAGATGAAAAACAGTCGTGGCTTTTACGTGATGATGGTGTTGTTCTTTGTGAAAAATGCAAAGCTCAAAACAACCCAGAGATTATGAAAGAAGATGATCGCGAAGGTTATGTCTGGACTCTAAAAAAAGAAGGCGTTGCGTCAGAAAGTTTTGTGCTGGTGCCGAAAGAACCTACTGAGGAAATGTTAGAAGCTGCATGGGAAGCTCCACCAGCTGGAGGACCGTCAGGCAATAGGCGTAGTTTTTATGAGAAACAAACTGTTGTTTACAAAGCCATGATCGAAGCTGCGGAGGGAGAAAATTGAATTTTGCAATTGATTTAACAAATACAGAGCGTCGGATCTCAACTGCAGAGTTTGCCCTTCGCATGAATATTTCTGAAAAAGAGCTTTATGGGAGAATTAAAGATGGACGTATTCGGGAACCAGCTAAAGATGGGCGTAAAAACTACTGGTTAAATAGCTACGTTCTCATGTGTATCACTAGCACTGATGAGAATGGTCAAGCCGATATGTCAGCATGAAGTGCAAACAAAAAGGCCACATTAAAAATTGTGGCCTTTTTTACAGTCAAAACAAAAGTGAGTAAGACTGTGAGTAAATACCTAGCTATTTTAAATATAATTAATATATTTCAATAGCTTAAGTATTTAATGGTCGGCTTACATCATGCCGCCCATACCACCCATGCCGCCCATATCTGGCATTGCTGGTTTGTCTTCTGGAATGTCAGTGATCATACATTCAGTAGTCAGCATCAAGCCAGCAACAGAAGCCGCATGCTCAAGTGCAGAACGTGTTACTTTAGCTGGGTCAAGAATACCCATCTCAAGCATATCGCCATATACACCAGTCGCAGCGTTATAACCGTAGTTACCTTCACCTTGTTTAACTGCATTGATCACAACAGATGGCTCATCACCAGCGTTTGCAACAATTTGACGTAGTGGAGCTTCTATCGCACGACGTAGGATGTTTACACCCGCAGTTTGGTCATCATTAGCGCCAACAAGACCTTCGATTGATTGAACTGCACGTACTAGCGCAACACCACCACCTGCAACAACACCTTCTTCAACCGCAGCACGAGTCGCATGAAGCGCATCATCTACACGGTCTTTTTTCTCTTTCATTTCAACTTCAGTTGCTGCACCGATTTTGATTACTGCAACACCGCCAGCTAATTTAGCAACGCGTTCTTGCAATTTTTCTTTATCGTATTCAGAAGTTGATTCTTCGATTTGAGCACGGATTTGTTGTACGCGTTCAGCAATTTGATTTGCATCGCCAGCACCATCAACGATTACTGTATTTTCTTTAGATACAGTTACTTTGTGCGCAGTACCAAGATCTTGCAAAGTTGCTTGTTCTAAAGACATACCAATTTCTTCAGAAATTACAGTTGCACCAGTCAAGATTGCGATATCTTGCAACATTGCTTTACGACGATCACCAAAACCAGGCGCTTTAACAGCACATACTTTAATGATGCCACGCATGTTGTTCACAACGAGTGTAGCTAATGCTTCACCTTCAACATCTTCAGCAATAATTAATAGCGGTTTACCTGTTTTAGCCACAGCTTCTAAAGTTGTGATTAATTCACGGATATTACCGATTTTCTTGTCAACCAATAAGATGAATGGGTTTTCAAGTTCTGCAGTTAAAGTGTCTTGTTTGTTCGCGAAATATGGTGAGATATAACCACGGTCAAACTGCATACCTTCAACAACATCCAGCGCATCTTCAAAGCCTGAACCTTCTTCAACAGTGATCACGCCTTCTTTACCAACTTTTTCCATTGCTTGAGCGATCAATTTACCTACAGTCTCATCAGAGTTTGCAGAAATTGAACCTACTTGCTCAATTGCTTTAGTGTCAGAAGCTGGTTTTGCAGTTGCTTTGATGTTTTCAACAACAGCTTTAACAGCAAGATCAATACCGCGTTTAAGATCCATTGGGTTCATACCTGCAGTTACAGATTTGATCCCTTCGTTTAAAATCGCTTGCGCTAAAACAGTTGCAGTTGTTGTACCATCACCAGCGATGTCATTGGTTTTAGAAGAAACTTCACGAACCAATTGTGCGCCCATATTTTCAAATTTGTCTGAAAGCGAAATTTCTTTTGCAACAGTAACACCGTCTTTAGTAATGTGCGGCGCACCAAAAGAACGATCAATAACTACGTTACGGCCTTTAGGACCTAAAGTAACTTTTACTGCATCTGCAAGTACGTTTACGCCTGCGATCATTTTAGAACGTGCAGAATCACCAAATTTTACGTCTTTAGCTGACATGCTTTACTCCGAATATCTTAATTTTGATGTATTTAAATTTTTTGAAAGCCAAATTTTAAAAAGCCAATTAACCTTCGAGTACAGCGAGAATGTCTGATTCTTTCATAATAAGTAATTCTTCAGCATTAACTTTTACAGTCGTTCCTGCATAAGTACCAAACAATACTTTATCGCCAACTTTAACGTCGAGAGCTCGTACGCCTTGTTCAGTGATTTGACCATTACCCACGGCAATCACTTCACCTTGAGCTGGCTTTTCTGCAGCTGAACCTGGCAGTAAGATTCCGCCAGCAGTTTTTGTTTCTTCTTCAACACGACGAATAACTACGCGATCATGTAGTGGACGAATGTTGCTCATAAATAACTCCATCAGACTTTGTCTATTTAGTGCTTTAATAATGGCTTCTTTTATCCAATGACCATTATCAAAATATTTTCATGACACAGTTGTGGGGGTTGAAAAGATAGCTTCAAGGGCTAACACTAATTTTTTTGCATCTTTTGCGCTTTTTTTATTCATTCTTTATCGCATTTAAGCAACTCAAGTTAAAAACTACTCAGCACCGCAGTATAAACGCCTGCTGCTTGTCTGAAAAATCATAGTGTTGTACTTCACCATTAGGATAAATAACGTTAAATGAGTTGGTTAATTTCTTATACAGGCGATTAGAACAACTCGTTCCGGCATGCACTTCATAAACGCCATGCTGAAGACCTAATTGAAAATGCTGATTCAGATCATAAACAGCACTTAAATGAAAATGACCATGTAACAATACATTTAGACCATGCCCTCCCCATTGTCTTAAAGCCGATTCAGCCTGAGCTGGGCAATCTGAACGATGATGATGATCATGTTGAGCGGTATAAAAAGGTTGATGACTGACTAAAGTACACAACTTATTGACTGGTGCTTGTTGAATTTGTTGTTGTACTTGCATAATTTGCTTGTTCGAAATCACGGCCTTCGTATGATAGTAAGGACGCACAGTATTAAGACCAATCAAATAATAGTTCTGTGTTTCTAAAATTGGCTCTAAGTCACCAAAGAATAATTGGTAATAATGAAATGGTCTAAAAATACGATTAACCAAGTGATATAAAGGAATATCGTGATTTCCAGGTACCACAAAATAAGGAAGATTTAGTTGTTGTAAAAACTGTTTACACTGATAAAACTCGTGATACCGTGCTCGCTGGGTCAAATCACCACTCACCACAATCACTTCAGGTTCATGCTCTAAACAAAAGCGCTGTATTGCATCTAAACATTCCTGTCGCTGCGTACCAAAATGTAAGTCAGACAAGTGAAGTAACATAAAGCACCATCAAATAACATGCGTTTTTCAACGTACGAATTAAAAAATATAAATTTCAACCCTATTAATTTAAAAGAGCATTATTAAAACAACAGCTTGCCCAGCATTAGATTCATTAAATCATGATGGTCATATTGCTCTCTTCTGCCCAAGCTTATCGATACACAAAGCTTGAGTCTACTTTTTCACTATGAAGCACCACTCAGATCTGGCGATTTAGTGACTACACATCGCAGGATAAACGTTCACTTTTCAATATTCAGCTGTACATTTAAGACATTATTTTTACAACTTTCGTATACTTTCTATATAAAAAAACTCATGCTGCTGTAAAATAAATGTATCTTGTTATTTTTATTTGAGTTATCTGAGTAAAATCAAAGATGTTGCAGTCTTGGTGTGATGCAAATAAAGTTATCCTAAAATATCATAAAAAAAAATAGTAAACATTTACCAGCAGATATAAACATTCGATAGATTAGCCTACAGACTATTTATTAGACAAAACTAGGGGGTTTCTTCATCGTCAAGCCTTATTTTTTCCTAATATATATGCTTTAATAACGCCACTTTTTTTTCATACTTGAATCTAAACTTACTACCCTAAGTTTATGATTGTTATTTGTGTATAAACTGCACACCTTTAAGATAGGCCTCACCATGACTCAAGTGAACGCACCAGCATTCGTTCGTCATCCCAAGCTAGTTGCATGGGTTGAAGAAATTGCAAAATTAACGAAACCAGCAAAAATTGAATGGTGTGACGGTAGCCCTGAAGAATATCAACGTCTAATCGACTTGATGATCGCCAATGGCACTATGCAAGCACTCAATCAAGAAAAACATCCTGGTTCTTATTTAGCAAATTCTGACCCTTCGGACGTTGCTCGCGTTGAAAACCGTACTTTTATTTGTTCAGAAAACAAAGATGATGCTGGCGCAACCAACAACTGGGAAGCTCCTGCAGAAATGCGCGTTCGTCTAAATGGTCTATTTGATGGCGCTATGAAAGGCCGTACCATGTACGTGGTACCTTTCTCTATGGGCCCACTCGGTAGCCACATCGCACACATCGGTATCGAAATCACCGATTCTCCATATGTTGCTGTAAGCATGTCAAAAATGGCACGTATGGGCAAAGCTGTCTATGACGTACTTGGTACTGACGGCGAATATGTTCCTTGTGTTCACACTGTAGGTGCACCACTTGAAGAAGGTGCTAAAGATGTAGCTTGGCCTTGTAATGCTGAGAAATACATCGTTCACTACCCAGAAACTCGTGAAATCTGGTCATTTGGTTCTGGTTACGGCGGTAACGCATTACTCGGTAAAAAATGTCTAGCTCTACGTATTGCGTCTTCTATGGGCCGTGAACAAGGCTGGTTAGCTGAACACATGCTGATTTTAGGTGTAACAAACCCACAAGGTGAGAAACACTATATCGCAGCAGCATTCCCTTCTGCATGTGGTAAAACAAACTTTGCTATGTTGATTCCACCTGCTGCATATGCTGGCTGGAAAATCGAAACTGTTGGTGATGATATTGCTTGGATCAAACCAGGTGAAGATGGTCGTTTATATGCGATCAACCCTGAAGCTGGTTTCTTCGGTGTTGCACCAGGTACAAACACTAAAACTAACCCGAACTGTATGGCGACACTTGAAAAGGATGTTATCTATACCAACGTTGCAGTTACTGACAACGGTGAAGTTTGGTGGGAAGGTCTAAGTAAAGAAGTGCCTGCAAACATGACCAACTGGAAAGGCCAACCACACACTGGTGAAGAAAAAGCAGCTCATCCAAATGCTCGCTTCACTGTTGCTGCAGGTCAGTGCCCTTCTATTGATGCTGATTGGGAAAATCCAGCGGGTGTTCCAATCTCTGCATTCATCTTCGGTGGTCGTCGTGCAGACACAGTGCCTTTAGTTTCTGAAGCATTCGATTGGATTGACGGTGTCTATAAAGCTGCAACTATGGGTTCTGAAACAACTGCTGCTGCAGTTGGTCAACAAGGTATTGTACGCCGTGACCCATTTGCTATGCTTCCATTTGCTGGTTACAACATGGCTGACTACTTCAGTCACTGGTTGGAAATGGGCGAAAACGTAGCAGTTAAAGCTGAAGCTGCTGGTAATCAATTACCAAAAATCTTCAATGTAAACTGGTTCCGTCGTGACGCTGAAGGCAACTTCGTATGGCCTGGTTTCGGTCAAAACATGCGTGTTCTTGAATGGATTATCGATCGTTGTGAAGGTCGCGCTAGCGCGGTTGAAACTCCAATCGGTTTGGTACCAACTTATGAACAGTTGAACTGGACTGGTTTAGAGTTCACTCAAGATCAATTTGACACTGTTACTCGTCAAGACAAAGCACAGTGGATCAAAGAAATTGAAAGCCACACTGAATTGTTTGAGAAATTAGGTGAGCGCTTACCTGCTGCACTTAAAACACGTCAAGCTGAATTACTTGCAGCAGTTCAAAACGCAGAATAATCTCGTTTAAACTGACTGATTTCAGTATTAAAAAGACCGCCTTGGCGGTCTTTTTTTATCAATAAATCCAACCTTTTCTCAATGCATATTAAGCGCGAACTAAGCAATCTGAGTTTGCTTAGTCTCCCCGCCTAAACTCGCCAAATAAAGCTCTAATCGCGCAACTTCAGTCTGACCCAACTGTAATCCCAACTTACTCCGCCGCCATAAAATATCTTCACTGGTTTTTGCCCATTCGTATGCCACCAAATAATCCACTTCAGCAGCATACAGATCTGGCGCTAACATTGCCCCCAGTTGCGCTGTACTGTGAGCACTGCGTAAAATCTGCCATATACGTGTGCCATAGGCTTGAGCCCAACGTCGAGCCAACTGAGGCGATATATGTGGTAGCTGTTGACAGATTTCTGCAACCAACTCATCCAAGCCAGTCCATTGCTCAGCGCCTGGTAGCACTTGATTTGCTGTCCAATTTGGCCCCATCTTTGGAAAAAACTCACTGAGTTGATCTAAAACATGTTCAGCCAATTTACGATAAGTCGTCAACTTACCACCAAAAACTGAAAGCAAAGGCAATTGTCTGTTTTGATCAACAGACAAAGTAATTCGATAATCACGCGTCACTGTTGAGGGACGATCACTTGCATCATTAGGTAAGGCACGCAGTCCAGAAAAACTATGCACGATATGCTCAGAAGTATGCTGCTTTCTAAAATACCTGTTACTTACTTCAAGCAAGTATTGAATTTCATCTTCGTTGATTTTAACTTGGTCGGGTTCACCAGCATATTCACGATCTGTTGTCCCGATTAAGGTATATTTCGCTAAGTATGGAATGGCAAAAATCACACGCTGATCAATATTTTGAAAAATATATGCATGTTCTTCTGCATATATTTTGGGTAATACAATATGACTTCCCTGAATCAAACGCAGTTGATGCGGTGTTTTTTCCTGTATTTGCTGTTCAATGAAGCTTGCAACCCAAGGCCCTGCCGCATTGACGATTGCTCGAGCATGTACCTCAAACTCACCTGTATGATTCTCCAAACGAATCAACCAATGATCAGTTTTACGCTGTGCGGCTATACAATGCGTTAAAGTCAAAATATCCGCACCATTTTCACGTGCTTGTATGGCATTTAATACAACGAGCCTTGCATCATCCACACAACAATCCGAATATTCAAAGCCTTGAAGAATATTTTGGTTTAAAGGACTATGTTCTGGATCAAAGCGCACAAATTTAGAAGCGAGCAAACTTTTTCTTTTTGCCAGATGATCATAAAAGAATAAGCCTGTACGAATAAGCCAAGCTGCCCTTAAGTGTGGTTGATGCGGCATAATAAATCGCATAGGTTGAACAAGATGAGGCGCTTTAGTCAAAAGTACCTCACGTTCAGCTAAGCTCTCACGCACCAGACGAAAAGCACCTTGCTCTAGATAACGCAGACCACCATGAATTAATTTACTGCTAGCTGAAGAAGTATGCTGTGCCAAATCATCTTTTTCACACAGTAATACTCGTAAACCTCGACCAGAAGCATCTGCAGCAATCCCTGCGCCATTAATTCCGCCACCGATTACGACAACATCATAACTCTGCACGAGTTCACGTTCTTCTGACATATCACTACCACTATTTATCAAATTAATTTTAGAGTTTTTGTTTTATGACCGACTACGACTCAATCTATACCTGAGGCACTTTACTATAAAATGATATTAATCATAAAAAAGAACAAAATTCAAACAAATATTCAAAATACATTAAAACATCCAAGAAATGAAAAAGCATGGATTTATCTTTATTTTTATAGCCACCAACGTCGTTTATTTGACAATGCTATGGCATACTTTAACAAGCATTTTATAGGAACATTCAATAATGAAAAATATCAGTTTATTAGGCTTAGGCTGCGTGACTTTAGCACTTGCAGCCTGCCAATCTGCACCACAACAATATAATGGTGCTACAGGCTATGTAGTCGAATCTCAAACTGCCAATGGTGCGATTATCGCTTACACCCTAGCAGGTCGTGCTGACCGTAAACTTGATGAAAATAAATTACAGCGTGCTTGTCAAAAAGTTCTCGCAAGCAATACTCCATATAAATTACAAGTTTTAAGCATCAATGAAATTCCAAACCCAGCTGCAAATGCTAAAACTGCACAAAGCATTCAACTCGGGCATTCACGTACTTCGTTTAGCCTATCAGAAACACCAAGTTTAAATAATGGTGAAAATTACGCAACACGCCAAGCCTTAGACACTCGCCCAAGCACTCTACGTGTTGTGCGTTACAGTTGTTCTTAAATTTCAATGTTGAAATTTGACCGATAACACAATATCGGTCATTTTTTATCAGATATTAGCAACATGATGGGTCGTATAAAAACTAACATTACGAAACTCTTGTGACTCATCCAAATCTGGCCAAGTCGTTGCACTACGCTGTTCCATTTTCTGATAACGAGGATGGCTAAAGTTTTTCACTCGACTATCTGCGACCCAAACCTGTTGAGAAAACTTTAAAAACTCATCTAAGAAAAAACGATTAGACTGATCATATAACACATCCGCAGCCAGCAAGACATCAACCTGCTCAGCCTGATATAAATCATCTAAATATTCTAATTCTACTTGATTGAGTCGCGCATTTTCACGACAAGCATTTAAACTCACCGTATCGATATCACAGCAGATGACACGCTTTGCACCAGCGAGTTTAGCTGCAATTGCAACCACACCTGAACCTGCTCCAAAATCCAATACCACTTTATCTTTTACATGTTCTGGTTCTGACAAAATCCACTGTGCCATTGCCAAACCAGAAGCCCAACAAAAGATCCAATACGGGGTATCCTGCCAAATACGACGAATGACTTCATCATCGAGACGTTCAGTAGGAAAAACTGGAGGAATAAGCCACAATTTTATAGGTGTATCAGGCAGTGTTTGCGCTTGTAAATCACAACCTGGGATAATCAGTTGTAATGCATCATATAAATGTTGAGGTGCACGTGTAGATAAATCAAACATCTTGAAGATCCGTTTAAGCCAATAAACAACAAGCGCTTAAATTGCTTTAAACGCTTGTAAAATTTTTAGATCTATCGTGTAAAAGCGATCTTAATCTAAAGCTTTCTCTGCAGCTTCTACAGTTTGACGAATTAAAGTAGTAATTGTCATCGGACCCACACCACCCGGTACAGGCGTATATGCAGAAGCAATCTCATCAATACCCTCTAGTTGGATATCGCCTACACCACCGCCCTCACGTGGGTGGAAACCAGCATCTACAACAACAGCACCCGATTTAATCCAATCTTTCTGGATTAACTCAGCTTTACCCACTGCACCTACAATAATGTCTGCCTGCTTAACAAAATCAGCTAAATTTTGTGTACGTGAATGGCAAATCGTCACTGTTGCATTGGCTTGCAATAACATCATAGCCATAGGTTTACCCAAAATGGCAGAACGGCCGACGACAACTGCATGTTTTCCTGCAATTTCAATATCATGTTCTTTTAAAATTGTCATAATACCAGCAGGCGTAGCTGAACCATAAGCAGCCTCACCCATCGCCATACGACCAAAACCTAGACAAGTAACACCATCTACATCTTTTTCTAGAGAGATTGCATCAAAACAAGCTCGCTCATCAATCTGAGCAGGCACTGGATGTTGCAGCAAAATACCGTGTACATCAGGATTTGCATTTAATTTTTCGATTTCAGCAAGTAATTCTGCTGTAGTCGTCGAAGCAGGTAATTCTACTTTTAATGAATCCATGCCAACACGACGACAAGCATTGCCTTTCATACGTACATAAGTTGCTGAAGCGCCGTCATCACCGACAAGTATAGTCGCCAAAATTGGGGTGCGACCTGATTTGGTTTTCAATACTTCAACACGTTTTAATAAATCAGCTTCAATTTTTTGCGCTAATGCACGACCATCTAAAAGCAACGCCACGGGACATCTCCAGCATAGATACCAAGTAATTTTGCAAATCATACATGATAATTACAGCATTTTTTATTTAGATGTTGCTTTTATGTCCATCTTCACTGAATTATCTATTGTTTTTTTTTCAAAGGTTGCTAATATGTGCATCACCAAGAGATGGCGGGGTGGCAGAGTGGTCATGCAGCGGACTGCAACTCCGTGTACGCCGGTTCGATTCCGACCTCCGCCTCCAATCTTGGTCTACGCCCGGGTGGTGAAATAGGTAGACACAGGGGATTTAAAATCCCCCGCCCACAAAGCGTGCCGGTTCGAGTCCGGCCCCGGGCACCATTTTAAGAGAGTTAAAATGGTGCAATAAAAGATCCAGCTTAAGCTGGTTTTTTTATGTCTGAAATTTAACTTACCTCACTTAAATTCCTTTAAATATAAAAAACACCACCCACAGACAGTAAAAAACCAACTGTGGATGATGCGCTCTTATCGCTAAAGTTTTAGTGTTTCAAGTGTTGGTGTTAATGCTATTTTTGTACTTGTTGCGGTATCAAGCTTATAGTTTTTATCCTGTACTGTAGCGACATAAATCCATTGGCTATCTAAACGCTGCTCTGTGATATTCAGCAACATATATCCACGCTGACTTAAATTACAATAATTCAAATCGTCAACCAAAAGCGTAAAGGCTTGCTGTAACTGTTGAATACTGTCACTTTCTTGCACGTCTAAGTAATATTCAATCCCAGGTGATGACACTGAACTCACTGCGATTTCCACACCAACCTGCTGTAAATCTTCGGTGGTTAATTTTGCGGACCAAGCATTATGAGTATCACCTGCCAATACGATGACTTTTTTATTTAAATCCTTAATCATCTGAAAAATCATTTCACGCTCAGCAAAATACCCATCCCAAGCATCAAGATTATAAGGTGCTACCGTCAGTACCCGTGCCTTTTCCTGCTCAGTTAAACTTGGATCACCTTGCAACAAGCGCATCTTTAACACTAACAATGCCTTTACTTGCTCAAATATACCCGCCAAGTCTTCAGGTTGAGCGCTACCGTCCATAATCTTAGCGAGAGGGATAAGCAGCTCTACCGGTATTCGCATTTTCGCCATCAATACCTGTTGACCAATGATCTGCCATGTTGCAGTAGAGTGCATTAATTTTTTCTGCAACCAATCACGTTGAGTGATACCAATCATTTTACGTTTTGTATCAGTTAAATCCTTTTGAAATCGCACAAAGTCCATCCCCTGCGCGTTAATATAGTTTTTATATTCAAGCTGTTGATCACGATCCAAAATACGGGTATCTAACATCATCAAATTGACTAAATTACCAAACTCAAACTGACGGTAAATATTAAAATACTGCTTTGGTGCACTTGGTCGAATTGGCATCCACTCAAAATAAGCCTGTAAGGCAGCCAGTTTACGCTCTACAAATGATCCTTCATTTTCTTGGTGATTTTCCGCACCTTCACGCCATGCATCATTGGCTAGCTCATGGTCATCCCAGATCACAATAAACGGATGCCCTTGATGTAAAAGCTGTAAATCTAGATCAGTTCTATAGTGTGCATAACGTTTACGATAATCATCAAGTGTGATGATTTCTTTATTATTGTCTGGCGTAAATGCACGTCCTAACTTCTCAGCATTTTCTGTCGCATAGCCACCTTGGCCATATTCATAAATATAATCCCCCAAGTGAATGACCGCATCTAAATCATGCTTAGCCATTTCTCTATACACATGAAAATAACCCGCTGGGTAATTTGAACAGGAACATACCGCAAAGTTTACTGCCTGTGTTTGCTGCGGCAAAGTTTTCGTTTGTCCAATGACAGAGGTCTGATCAGCAAAACGGAACCGATAAAAATAACGCTGACCCGCTTGTAAACGATCTGCATCCACTTTGACACAAAAATCTTGTGCCTGATGGGTTTCTACACTCCCAGTATTGATAATCTGTTTAAAGTGCTCATCGCTGGCAATTTCCCATCTCACTTCCAGTCGCGCACTCAGATCATTTGGTGTCAATCTGGTCCATAAAATCACACGATCATGTAATGGATCACCACTTGCAACACCATGCAAAAAATAAGCTTGAACTGTAGCAGGTGTATCATCATCACTCCCACATGCAGTTAAAGCCACTGGCACAGATAATATCCCAAAGCTCGCAATAGTTTTTTGAATGAGCTCACGACGTGACAATTTCAAAGACATGTAATTCGCCTAATGTTGTTTGATTTCTACCCACCAATGTAGATATTTATTATTTAATCCCTGTATCAAATTGATGACACTGTCGTGAAAAATCACAATTAATCGAATAATTTTAAAGATATAGCTATGAGTTTAAGCATTCTTCACCGTTTTTGAATAAAAAGACAACAAACCATCTGCCAATATATTGCGTAGTTGCAAACACTGCTTTATCATTGCGCTCATGCCCGGGTGGTGAAATAGGTAGACACAGGGGATTTAAAATCCCCCGCCCACAAAGCGTGCCGGTTCGAGTCCGGCCCCGGGCACCATTTTAATTTAGTTAAAATGGTGTAATTAAAAAACCAGCTTTCGCTGGTTTTTTTGTGCCTATCATTTGGCATTTAATGGTTTTGTTTAATCCACACTATATTTATCTGCCGATTTGATTGAATCGATAAAGAAGGCACAACAATATCAATTTACTATTTGTTCAAGTCTATTTTCAAAAACCAACCAACTGAATCTCAAATTCATAATTAAAATAACTGTCTGACAATTGATTAATTTTTATATGATTTAAATCAAGTATAGGGAAATGCCCCTATACTTTCACGCAATCCATTACATCATAAGCCCAGGCTTTTATAGCAACGTTAAGGCCTGCATTGCTTGCCAAACCTTTAACGCATCTGCTGTGGCTTTAACATCGTGCACACGCAGCATGCATGCGCCCTGTTGCACACAGATTAAGTGTGCCATGACAGAGCTTACAGCACGCTGATCAGCTGCTGTTTCACCAATAATCTCACCTAAGAATCGCTTACGGGACAATGCAGACATCACTGGATAACCCAATTGATGTAATTGATCAAATTCATTTAACAGCTGTAAATTTTGTGCTGTATTTTTTGCAAAGCCAAACCCAGGATCTAAGATAATATGTTCAGCCTTTACACCTGCTCGTAGCGCTTGATCAATACGTTGTTGTAATTCTTGAATCACCTCAGTAGTCACATGATCATACTGTGCGAGACTGTTCATGGTGTCTGGCTCACCACGCATGTGCATTAAGATCACAGGAATATCAAGCGCTACAGCAGTCTCAAGCGCCTGAGGTCTCGTTAATCCTCTCACGTCATTCCAAATATGCGCTCCTACAGCCACAGCTTCACGCATGACAGCAGGCGTGGAAGTATCAATAGAAATAACCACATCGTATTGCGACAAAGCCTGTACCACTGGAATCACACGACGCATTTCTTCTTCTTCACTAACCACTGACGCACCCGGCCGAGTAGACTCGCCACCAACGTCAATAACCGTTGCACCATCAGCGATCATTTGTAATGCATGTTGAATTGCATGATCTGGTGCTAAATATTTACCACCATCGCTAAATGAATCAGGTGTAACATTTAATATGCCCATAATATGCGGTACTGATAAATCTAACTGCAAACGACCACATTGCAATTGATGTGCTGGCAAAGGCATTAACCGCATAACAAATTCTCTTCAAGTACAAATATACCCATCAGTTTAGCAAGACCGTAATCAGAGTTGCTGAATTAATTTCAAAAAAATCTCTCAATCAGGCAAAAAAAAGAGCCCTACAATGAGGACTCTTATTTAACGATTTGAATTAACTTACTGGCAATGGCGGAGGTGTAGATGGACCTTCGTTATTCACCAAGTCTGCAACTGGATTTTCTGCAACATAGACCTTCGGTGCGCGAGGTTCACGCCCCTCAATAATGTCACGAATTTGATCACGATCGATCGTTTCCCATTCCATCAAGGCCTTAACCATTACATGTGCCATCTCTTTATTATTTTCCAAGAGATCCCATGCAACTTTATATTGCTCATCAAGAATACGACGTACTTCCGCATCGACTTGTTGTTGAGTTGCTTCAGAAATCGTGCGGCTACCAATGCTGCCTAAGAAAGACTGTTGTGAATCATCTTCATAGACCATCACACCCATCTTATCTGACATACCGTACTTCGTTACCATCGCACGTGCCATTTTTGTTGCACGTTCAAAGTCATTTGAAGCACCTGTAGACTGCTGATTAACAAAAATTTCTTCAGCAATTCGGCCACCGAATAAAATTGAAATTTCTTTCAACATCTTATCTTTGTAGTGACTCGTTTGATCATGTTCAGGTAACTGCCAAGTTACACCCAATGCCCAACCGCGCGGCATAATCGTCACCTTATGCACAGGATCCGTACCTGGGAGTAATTCAGCGACAATCGCATGTCCAGATTCATGATAAGCCGTCGCACGACGCTCTTCTTCACGGATCACCATAGACTTACGCTCTGGCCCCATGTAGATCTTGTCTTTAGCATCTTCAAAATCATGCATATCAACAGTGTTCTTATTGCGACGTGCAGCAAATAATGCAGCTTCATTCACCAAGTTGGCTAACTGAGCACCAGAAAAACCTGGTGTACCGCGAGCCAATACCTGTACATCAACACCTGTAACAGAAGGCAACTTTTTCAAGTGTACATTTAAAATCTGTTCACGACCTTTAATGTCAGGCAAACCAACCATCACTTGACGGTCAAAACGTCCTGGACGTAATAAAGCTTTATCTAGAACATCAGCACGGTTTGTAGCAGCAATAACGATGATACCTTCATTGCCTTCAAAACCATCCATCTCAACTAACATTTGGTTTAATGTTTGCTCACGCTCATCATGACCACCACCTGTACCTGAACCACGATGACGACCAACAGCATCGATCTCATCAATGAAGATAATACATGGCGCATGTCGCTTGGCTTGCTCAAACATGTCACGCACACGAGATGCACCGACACCAACGAACATTTCTACAAAGTCTGAACCAGAAATACTAAAGAAAGGAACCTTTGCTTCACCTGCAATTGCTTTAGCAAGTAAAGTCTTACCTGTACCAGGAGGACCAACCATCAAAACACCCTTAGGAATTGTTGCACCTAAACGCTTAAATTTTGATGGGTCTTTTAAAAAGTCTACTATTTCAACAACTTCTTGTTTTGCTTCATCACAACCCGCAACATCAGTAAATGTAACTTTGATTTGATCTTCAGAAAGCATTTTTGCTTTTGACTTACCAAAGCTCATCGGGCCATTTTTACCACCTGCACCACCACCCATGTTACGCATAAAGAACATGAACAATAGAATAATCAACAGCACAGGGAAGCTAGCAATAAGCAATTGCATCAATAAACCCTGACGCTGTGGAGCAGTACCTTCAACAACGACATTATTCTTCGTTAAATTCGGCATTAGCTGAGGGTCTTCAATCTGAGGGCGAACACTCTCAAACTTTGACCCATTGGTTTTTTCACCGCTGATTTGCAAACCATCAATAGTCACTTGTTTGACTTGACCAGCATTCACCGCTGCAACGAATTGTGAGTAATTCATTTCATCTGGTTTATTGCGGTCACTGATGTTGCTGAAGATTAAAATCAGCACACCGAGTATAATGAGCCACAACACGGCATTTTTGAAGAGATCGCTCAAAGCTTTATTCCCATATCAATCTAATTCTGATCATGCCGAATTTGGATGACCTTTAACAAAAAAGCAATTATTACGTTTCGCAATAAATCACAAAAACCAACAAAATGCACGTAATTGAGTCTTTTGGCAAGTGTTGTTTATTGCGATAACTTTTTACGCCCCTGCCCTATTAAGAACACCTCTTTAGAGCGAGCCCGAGAAGCTGCAGGTTTTGCTGTTTTTAACACAGTAAAACTATCTACAACTTGTTTTCTAAATTCGTCAAAACCAACACCTTGGAATACTTTTACCACAAATTGTCCTTTAGGGTCTAACACCTTATTGGCAAAATCTAGCGCAAGTTCACACAAATAAATTTGTCTAGGTTGGTCAACGGCCTTATTACCTGATGTATTGGGGGCCATATCTGAAATTACAACGTCTACTCGGCGTCCATTTAAAATTTTTAACAATTCTTCAAAGACAGCTTCTTCTCGAAAGTCACCTTGCAAGAAGGTAACATCAGGCAATGCATCCATCTCTAAAATATCAGATGCAATCACTAAACCCTTGTCACCAACCAACTTTCCGGCGATTTGTGACCAGCTTCCAGGCGCTGCACCAAGGTCCACCACCGTCATACCTGGCTTAATGAGCTTATATTTTTCCTGTATTTCAAGTAACTTGTACGCTGCTCGAGCACGATAGCCTTCCTTCTGTGCTTTTTTCACAAAAGGGTCATCTAAATGCTCACGCATCCACGCACGACTACTTTTTGACAACTTTTGATTGGTAATGCGCGTAGCCATAACTCTCTATATTTACTAAATGTACTCTTTTCTGATTGTACGTGAAAATATAGTGCAATGCAGCATTGTTCTGCATTTGTCCTTCATGCCTGATCGAATATGACTTGCTTTAACTTATTTAGTTTTTTTATAGCAATATAGCAGCGTTTAAAGTTTTGCTTTGTTATAATGGGCCGTTTTTCTTTTCAGGTTATTTTTTATGGCAGCTTTATCTATACACGAACGTAAACGCTTACGCCAAATCGGACACGCACTAAACCCAGTAGTTATGATTGGTGGTCAAGGTTTAACTGAAGCTGTTATTGAAGAAACCAATCGCGCTTTAAACGATCACGAATTAATCAAAATCAAAATTGCTGGTGAAGATCGTGAAGCACGTCAAGCCGCTATTGCTGAAATCAGTCAAGTGACTGAAGCTGAAGTTGTGCAAACTATTGGTAAAATTGCGCTTCTCTATAAAAAAGCTAAATCACAAAATGCGAAACTTTCTAATTTAGTTCGTCACGCACATCTCACTAAATAAACCCAGCTGGTACTTATATTATGGCCAGCTATGAATTGGTTGCTTTTGATCGCAAATTTCGTGCTGTCAGCATTGTTTCTGCACTTGAGCAGCAAGCAAACAACATACTTAATCTAGGTTTCTGGTTAAACGATCCTGAACAACAAGTATGTTGGCCAACACTTGTTACAGCTCATCCTCGTCAAGACTTCCTTTGGAAAGATACCTGTTTTGAGGTCTTTCTTGGTGTTCAAGGTCGAGATGATTATAGAGAGATCAATTTGTCTGGCTCACAAGCTTGGCAAGCTTATCAGTTTGAGGAATACCGTTATCCAGAACAGTCTCCTCCTCCTGTAGCTCACGATATTGATTTAGTGAGCCTGAGCAAAACACACTATGGTCTAAGTGCAAAAATAGATCTGAGTGTTTGGTTGGATGCTGAAAATATTCGCTGGAATGATCTGTATCTTGGTTTAAGCGCGGTGATATCTACAGCTCAAGGTCAACACTATTTTGCAATGCAACATAGTGCTTCTGAGGCAGACTTTCACAATAAACATGATTGGTTACATCGCTTTTAAAACTGATGTCACTGTTGAGTAATAAGTAAAGCCACCCATATGCGGTGGCTTTAATTTTTCTAGTTCTACAGCACTTTAGTATTAATAAATTGAGGCGAGTCAAACATGCTATTGCTTCGCTTTATTCCACGCTTCTATACCACTTTCTTTAGAGCGTTTTAACGCCTCACTTAAATGTTCTTTATGTTTGGTCGAGATTTGTGAAACATCAACCTTTAGCTCATTAAGCAATTTAGTCAATTCCTCAAACAAACCACTCACTTCAGCTTTCGCAAAATTACCAAGTTCATGCAAACTTTTCTGAGAGTTTAACAATTGAGACTTAATTGAACTGATACTGTGCAGTAGTTCTTGCTTAATCGTACGAAATTGAGCGGTCATACCTGTTGCAACCTGAGATTCAGTTACAGTGTTTTTCTCTACAGCAGAAGTGATCACCTGCTCTACACGCTCAACCACAATATCTGGTTGTTTTTCCAACCTATCATTTTTTGAAGAACGGGTAGTTACCACTTTTTTTTCTTGTTCAACCATTTTCCCACCTCTAGTTATAATAAAAATGAACGTTCAGACTAACTGATTTGAAGTTAAAGAAAAGGATTCTAATCATAAATAAATACAGTTTTACACTTTGACTACAGGTCAACAGGATCACACTACAAATCTATTGACACGACTTACTTTACAAATCCTTCTACAACAACATAGCTTTGCATTATTTGATCCGAAATATTTTCACATCCTTCGACATTTAGCCTCAATGTAGACAACAATCAATTTATTTGAACTATTACTTAAATCAACATGGACTTTGCATACTTTAGTGCGTATAATGCGCTGTTAAGTTCAAGCGAGCAGACATAGGGAGGGTAGGTTTAAAACATAACCTTCCTTTTTTTTCGTCTACTCGCTTTTTTACAGCCTAAATTTGTGGTTTTAGTTCAGGAGCTTTGGTTTGAGCACCCCCGCCATTTTAGCCCTCGCAGATGGAACAATCTTTAAAGGTACATCCATCGGTGTTTCGGGTAGTACGACTGGTGAAGTCGTTTTTAATACAGCCATGACTGGCTATCAAGAAATTTTGACTGATCCAAGTTATGCACAACAGCTTGTCACGTTAACCTATCCACATATCGGCAACACGGGTTGCAACGAAGAAGATGTTGAATCGGGTCGTATTCACAAGGTTTGGGCGAATGGCTTAATCATTCGTGATCTACCTCTGTTGCATAGCAACTTCCGTTCAACTCAATCTCTTTCGGATTACCTCACTCAACATCAAGTTGTCGCAATCGCTGACATCGATACACGTAAATTGACCCGCATTCTTCGCGATAAGGGTGCTCAAAATGCATGTATACTTGCAGGTGATAACATCACTGAACAAGAAGCGTTAGAAAAAGCACGTGCTTTTGGTGGCCTAAATGGCCTAGACCTTGCTAAAGTATGCTGTGATCCTCAGGGTTTTGAATGGACTGAGGGTTCATGGGTATTAGGGCAAGGTTTTACTCAACCTGAATTAAAATTTCATGTTGTAGCATATGATTACGGTGTCAAAACCAACATCCTTCGTATGCTCGCGGATCGCGGATGTAAACTCACAGTTGTCCCTGCAGAAACCCCTGCGGCTAAAGTATTAGAACTTAATCCAGACGGCATTTTCCTTTCAAATGGTCCTGGCGATCCAGCCGCTTGTGACTATGCTATTGAAGCAGTGAAAACGATCGTTGACACCACAGATATTCCTGTATTTGGTATCTGTCTTGGTCATCAAATTTTAGCATTAGCTTCTGGTGCTAAAACAATCAAGATGAATCATGGTCACCACGGTGCAAACCATCCTGTACAAGATCTCGAAGCAGGTACTGTGATGATTACATCGCAAAACCATGGTTTCGCAGTTGATGCCGAGAGCCTACCAAGCAACTTAAAAGCAACGCACAAATCGTTGTTTGATAATACGCTACAAGGTATCCATCGTACGGACAAAGCAGCATTTAGTTTCCAAGGTCACCCTGAAGCGAGCCCAGGTCCTCATGACTGTGCCCCATTATTTGATCATTTCATTGAGCTTATCGAAGCCTCTCAACACAATAAAGGAGCCAAATAATGCCTAAACGTACGGATATTAAAAGCATCCTTATTATTGGTGCTGGCCCTATTGTGATTGGACAAGCATGTGAGTTTGACTACTCAGGTGCACAAGCATGTAAAGCCTTACGTGAAGAAGGTTTTCGCGTTATTTTGGTGAACTCTAACCCAGCCACCATCATGACTGACCCGACAATGGCTGATGCAACTTATATTGAGCCAATTACTTGGCAAACTGTTGCTCAAATCATTGAAAAAGAACGTCCAGATGCGATCCTCCCAACTATGGGTGGCCAGACTGCATTGAACTGTGCTTTAGCATTGGATGAGCATGGTATTTTAGAAAAATACAATGTAGAGCTCATTGGTGCATCTAAAGAAGCAATTAATAAAGCAGAAGACCGCAAGCTTTTTGATGAAGCAATGCGCAAAATTGGTCTTGAATGCCCTCGCGCTGCTGTTGCTGAAACCATGGAAGAAGCATTAAAAATCCAAGCTGGTTTTGGCTTCCCTGTGATCATCCGCCCATCATTTACAATGGGTGGTTCAGGTGGCGGTATCGCATATAACCGCGAAGAATTCCTTGAAATCTGTGAACGTGGTTTTGACTTATCACCGACACACCAACTACTCATCGATGAATCATTGATTGGTTGGAAAGAATATGAAATGGAAGTTGTCCGTGACAAAAAAGACAACTGTATCATTGTATGTTCAATCGAAAACTTTGACCCTATGGGCGTTCACACTGGCGACTCAATCACTGTTGCGCCTGCTCAAACACTGACAGACAAAGAATACCAATTGATGCGTAATGCATCTTTAGCTGTACTTCGCGAAATCGGTGTCGAAACAGGCGGTTCAAATGTACAGTTCGGTATCTGTCCTGATACTGGCCGTATGGTGGTGATTGAGATGAACCCACGTGTATCTCGTTCATCTGCATTGGCTTCTAAAGCAACAGGTTTCCCGATTGCTAAAGTTGCAGCAAAACTTGCTGTAGGTTATACCCTTGATGAGTTGAAAAATGACATCACAGGTGGTGTAACTCCAGCGTCTTTTGAGCCATCAATTGACTATGTTGTAACTAAGATTCCACGTTTCAACTTTGAAAAATTCCCACAAGCTGAAACTGTACTGACGACTCAGATGAAATCTGTAGGTGAAGTCATGGCCATTGGTCGTAACTTCCAAGAGTCTGTACAAAAAGCGCTTCGTGGTCTTGAAGTTGGCGTATGTGGTTTTGACGAAAAACTTGAAGCGAATGAAAGCAAAGCCAAAGAAAAAATCTTGGTTGAACTTAAAGTTCCAGGTCCTGAGCGTATTTGGTACGTTGCGGATGCATTCCGTCACGGTATGAGCTTGGATGAAGTTTTTGAAGCAACTAAAATTGACCGTTGGTTCTTGATTCAAATTCAAGACATTATCAAGACTGAAGAGCAAATCAAAACTTTAGGTTTTGGTGATCTTACTGCTGAAAATATCCGTGGATTTAAACGTAAAGGTTTATCTGATCTTCGTATCAGTGACTTAATGGGTATTTCACAGAAGCAATTCCGTAAGCATCGCTGGAATCTTGGTGTTTATCCAGTTTATAAACGCGTAGATACTTGTGCGGCTGAGTTCGAGTCAGATACTGCTTATATGTATTCGACTTACGACGAAGAGTGCGAATCTAATCCGTCAAACAAAGACAAGATCATGGTCATCGGTGGTGGTCCAAACCGTATTGGTCAAGGTATTGAATTTGACTATTGCTGTGTACACGCTGCACTTGCAATGCGTGAAGACGGTTATGAAACAATCATGGTGAACTGTAACCCTGAAACTGTTTCAACAGATTATGACACTTCAGATCGTTTGTATTTCGAACCAATTACACTTGAAGATGTACTTGAAATTGTACGTAATGAAAAACCGAAAGGCATCATTGTACAATATGGTGGTCAAACACCATTAAAATTGGCTCGTGCGCTTGAAGAAGCTGGTGCGCCAATCATTGGTACTTCTCCTGATGCAATTGACCGTGCAGAAGACCGTGAACGTTTCCAACAAATGATTCAACGTCTCAATCTACGTCAGCCAAACAACAGTATTGTTAAGTCCGCAGACGAAGGTATTCGTGAAGCAGAGAAAGTTGGCTTCCCATTGGTAGTTCGTCCATCTTATGTACTTGGTGGCCGCGCAATGGAAATCGTCTACAACGACGAAGAGCTTAAGCGCTACTTACGTGATGCAGTACAAGCATCAAACGAAGCACCTGTTCTTCTTGACCGTTTCTTAGATGATGCAATCGAAGTTGACGTAGACTGTGTTTCTGATGGTAAAGATGTTGTTATTGGCGGTATCATGCAACACATCGAACAAGCAGGTATTCACTCAGGTGACTCTGCATGTTCAATTCCACCGTATTCATTGTCTGATGACATCCAAAATGAAATGCGTCGCCAAACTGTAGCGATGGCAAAAGAACTTGGTGTTGTGGGACTAATGAACGTACAGTTTGCGGTTAAAGGCGAAGATGTTTATATCCTCGAAGTTAACCCACGTGCTTCACGTACTGTGCCATTTGTTTCTAAGTGTATTGGTGAATCTTTAGCAAAAGTTGCTGCACGTTGTATGGCAGGCCAATCTTTAGCTTCTCAAGGCTTTACTAAAGAAATCATTCCAGCACATTACTCAGTAAAAGAAGCGGTATTCCCTTTCAATAAGTTCCCTGGTGTAGACCCTATCCTTGGACCTGAAATGAAATCTACCGGTGAGGTTATGGGTGTAGGCAAATCATTCGGTGAGGCTTTCTATAAAGCTGTACTCGGTTCAAATGATCGCTTACCAGGTAAACCGACAGAAGGCGAAATTAAACATGCCTTTATCTCTGTCCGTGATTCTGACAAACAACGTGTAGTTGGTGTAGCATCACAATTGGTTGACCTTGGCTTTAAAGTTATCGCTACTGGCGGTACTTATGATGTCATCCAAGCTGCTGGTATTGCTTGTGAGCGTGTAAACAAAGTTACTGAAGGTCGTCCAAATATTGTGGACCGCTTGAAAAATGGCGAAATTCACCTCATTATCAACACTACTGAAGGTAAACAAGCACAGCAGGATTCGTGTTACATCCGCCGTTCAGCACTACAAGGTAAAGTGTATTACACCACTACCCTCAACGGTGCAGAAGCAGTTTGCCAAGCACTTGCGATTCAATTGCCGATGGATGTTTATCGTTTGCAAGATTTACAAGTTGTAGGTTAATTCTCTACCGATCAATCCCGCTACTTGATCGGTGGCGGGATTTTTTATTTTTGAGTTATCAATTTTTCTTACTAGCAGAGGGACAACAATGCAACGTTATCCTATGACTCCCGAAGGCAAAGAAGCCCTAGAGAAAGAGTTACACCAATTAAAATCAGTTGATCGTCCACGCATTACAGCTGCTATTGCAGAAGCACGTGAACATGGGGATCTCAAAGAAAATGCTGAGTACCATGCCGCTCGTGAACAGCAAGGCTTTTGTGAAGGACGCATTCAAGATATTGAAGGCAAGTTAGGGGCTGCACAAGTTATTGATATCAATGAACTTGAGCACAATGGCCGTATCGTATTTGGTGTAACGGTAACGATTGAAAACCTTGACACCGAAGAAAGAAAAACCTATAAAATCGTCGGTGATGATGAGGCTGATTTTAAAATCAATAAAATATCTGTTAACTCTCCCATTGCACGGGGTTTATTAGGTAAATACGAAGGTGATGATGCCAAAATCGTAACGCCTCAAGGAGAGGTTGAGTACGAAGTAGTTTCTGTAGAATATATTTAATCGGTTCCCGTATTTTCCTAAAAAAGCCAGCTCTTCTTAGCTGGCTTTTTTATTTTCGCAACTTGGATCACATTTATATTTAGTTTTATCTAGTAGTATATTTTTATAGAGACATACTAAGTTTATCAATTACCTAGCAGCGTCTAACAATATATTATCCTTAGGAATTTAATAGGTTTTATATTATATAAATACCAGTTATGATCTAGACAGATGACATGGTTTTAACATCATCAACAATATACTAACAGTTTGATTTTTTATGACTTGCGACAACAATAAGGAGAGATCTTCATGACTTATCAAAATATTCTAGTACCTGTGGACGGCTCAGAAACTGCTATGACAGTGGTAAAACACGCTGCTGAATTAGCTAAAAAATTTAACAGTAAAGTTACTGTCGTTCAGGTAATGACACTGGACCCGTATATTGCTTCAGAATATTTCGCTTATGGTCAATCAAATCAATTGATTGAGCGTGCACGCAATTTTATTAAGGAAAATATTGAAAAAGCTCAACAAGCATTTGCGGCTGAGGGTATTGATGTAGAAACGCTATTGCTTGAAGGTGAAAATATTCATCAAACGATTGCTCAAGCAGTTGCAGACCATAAAATCGACCTTGTAGTATTAAGCTCACATGGTCGCACGGGAATTAAGAAACTCTTCTTAGGAAGTGTTGCCCAAAGCTTGATTACTGAATTAAATATTCCAGTGCTGGTAGTAAAAAGCTAGTCTATGATTACTTTTAGAATAAAATCTATATTCTAAATATATTAAGCCTCGCAATAGCGAGGCTTAATATTATTCAAAAGCGCTTAAGGCTGCCATTGAAATACTTTTAGATTGACCTTTCCATTCAGAACGATCACCCCTTCTTGCATAAGTTTTAAACTCTGAAGATTTTCGCCTGCAGCATTATATTTTTCTATACGAATCACACCCTGACTATTCAATACCCGATGCCAAGGTAATTCACTCGTTGCATCGAGTTGAGACAAAACTCTGCCAACAAGCCTCGCATGTCTGGGTAAACCAGCAAGTCGAGCAACTTGCCCATAACTTGCCACTTTACCGTAGGGAATCAATTGTACGACTGCAACAATTAATTGTGCGAGCTCTGCACTTTGCTTATTCATCCCCTGTCCATTCATTGCCAAGTTATCCTTAGAAATTACCCGGCTGCTCTAAGCGTTTTAACTCTTCGGCTTTATCAGGGCGATGTAATGTTGCAACACCATCTTCTGTTTTTTCGTCAACAAAGCTTTCTGGCTTATAGATGGTAATGGTTTCATTACCATATTTATCTTCACCCACGATGTATTTATACTCCTTACGATTGAGCTTATTACACATGCGCTGATACCAGCCCTTAAAACCTCGTTTCTCTTCATTCGGGTTATAATAAAATGCATTCATCACAGCAGGTAAACCTAAACCACAAACAACACCTGACAGTAATACACTGATAAATGTATATCCAATTAAAATACTGCTGTACTGACGTAATTCAGGAATGTTTGCAACAGCGAGGATTAATGCCAACGAGATCCCACCACGCACTCCACCCCAAGATAAGATCACCAAACTACCGTTGTAGCTCTTTTGTCGGAAACTTGGAAAAAATGCAAAGGATAAAAAGTTTGCTGCAAAACGCGATAAGTGCAATAAAACAAAGGCGACAATACCGCCAAAGATTAGACTAGAACTTAAATCCAAGATAAAAATTTCTAGGCCAATCAAAGTAAAAAGAAAAGAGTTGATAATACCTTCTACAGTATGCCAAAAATGGTTCACCTCACGTACTTCACGCTCAGCTAAAATCTCTCCCCATTTATTACCAACGATTAGACCACCAATCACACAGGCAATAGGTGCGGAAGCATGGGCAAAAAGAGCCACCAAATAAGAACCACAAGCCAGTAGTGCTGTGGTTAAAATCAGAGACTCCATCTCATGTTTACCTTTAAGTAAACGCAATATCCCTAATCCAAAAGCCCAACCAATCACAACAGCAACAACAATCTCATAGAGCAAAGTCTGTAAGGTGGCCAGTAAGCTAAAATGCTCCCCCTCTAAGACATTTAACAGTGTCATAAAGATCGCAATACACATGGCATCATTAAATAATGACTCACCTTCAAGCTTAATCATTAAATGATGCGGAGCGCGTACAGAGCTTAATACACCTTTAACCCCAATCGGGTCAGTCGCAACTAATGCAGATCCCAATAGGAATAAGATTAAAATCGGGACAGGCTCACCAATCAGATACTGGAAACCATATAACAGTCCACCGTAAAAAACAGCACACAATACCAAAGCTATGGTTGCCAAAATACCAATCGGCTTCCAAAAGGTTCTTAAATCAGAAACTTTAAACTTAAGTGCGGATGAGGTTAAAATAAAACAAATTACACCGTTCACAAGAAAGTCATAAAAATCGATTTTACGAACTGCGTCCTCAATACTATGAATATTAATAGTGATAAACTGATTGCCACTTAATAAACTCGCCCCCCACTGCAATATAAAGACCAAAATTGCAGAAACAATTGGTACGCCTATTGCCTGTGGAAAACCTAAAATTCGTTTATTAAATATGGTCGTCACAATAGATAACGCAAAAATTACCGTAAAAAACTGTAGTAGAAAATAATTACCCATGCGACTCCTAACCATTAGTTTTTATTTCAAATTTGGTTGCCACCAGCAATTGATGGACACGATATTGTATATTGATAGAACCAGCAAAAAAAACAAAAGTATTATTTTTCACTATTTTTTAACTTTATGCTTATAAAAATTAACGCTCATATCTATGATTTATGAATCAATTTACTGATTTGGGTCTCTAATCAAGGATTAAAAAATACTGGTGAGCACAAAGTTAAGCAATTCACACTATTTTTTACTTGAGTTTATCTACGATTTGTTTTTTTCTTACTGACATAAAAAAAAATATTCCCGTACAATGTACGCTATTCATCAAAGCACAATCATTGAGCAATGTGCATTTACAGAAAGATTGGAATAGTTAATGAGTAATCTAGATTCGCGTCCTATTATTTTGACTGGAGATCGTCCAACAGGACAATTACATTTAGGCCATTTTGTTGGTTCACTACGTTCACGCGTTGGTCTACAAGACTCTCATCACCAACACTTACTATTAGCTGATGCTCAGGCGTTCACTGATAATGCTGATAATTTTGAAAAAGTTCGCCGCAATATTATCGAAGTTGCAACTGATTATTTAGCTGTTGGTATTGATCCAACTAAAACAACAATTTGTGTTCAATCTAGCTTACCAGCACTTAATGAACTCACCATGCTATATCTGAATTTTGTCAGCGTGGCACGTCTTGAGCGCAACCCAACCATTAAAGCTGAAATTCAATTACGTGGTTTTGAACGTGATATTCCAGCTGGATTTTTATGTTACCCAATCGCTCAAGCAGCAGATATCACAGCATTTAAAGCCACTGTGGTTCCTGTTGGTGAAGACCAAATTCCAATGATTGAGCAAACCAATGAAGTTGTGCGTCGTATTAATCGCCAGATTGGACACGACCTACTTCCAGAATGCAAAGCATTACTATCAAACATGAGCCGTTTGCCTGGTTTTGATGGTAAAGCGAAGATGTCTAAATCATTAGGCAATACCATCGTCTTGGATGCCACGGATAAAGATATTAAAAAAGCTGTCAATGCGATGTATACCGATCCAAATCATTTGCGTATTGAAGATCCAGGTCAAGTTGAGGGTAATATTGTCTTTACTTATCTCGATGCCTTTGATCCAAATAAAGAAGAAGTTGAAGAGTTGAAAGCGCATTATCGTCGTGGCGGTTTAGGCGATGGTACTGTCAAAAAGCGTCTTGAAGGCGTATTAAAAGAACTCATTGGACCTATCCGTGAGCGTCGCATGGAGCTTGCAAAAGATCCTGATTACATCTTGGACATCTTGCGCACTGGTACAGACAAGTGTCGAGATATTACACAACAAACTTTAGATGAAGTGAAAGCAGGTTTAGGGGTTTTTCGCTTCTAAGTCGATTTATATTGTTGAATATCAATTCATAATATAAATATAGCCTACATGTAGAGAGGATACCTACTTGCGAAAACCTCATATAAATTAACGTGATATTACACTTAATTACGCGAATACCAATGAGTCTGCAGGTGAATTTATCTATTATCTCTACATGGCATGGACTCAGTTGATTCCATATCCTCCAACTTAACCGAAGCTGTGAAAGCAGATTCGTTGTTCTACGCAATGATCACCCCAATCATTGCGTATTTTTTTATCTAAAATTCATAATTTCTTTTTTTCTTGCAAGCCGCTGCTGTAGCTTATAATATGTGCTAATTAAATTTTAAATAAATCTAACTCATTTATTTATCTAATACTATTTCAAATAATTAACTTATTTTACAGATATTACGGGTAATTTATATCTTATGTTATGGCAATTATTTATAGAGCCTGCCAATTTAGTTTTTAGCATCAGTTTATGTTTAATGCTGTTTTTAGGTATTACTGAGGCCATTCTTTTATTAGTTGGCTCAAGTAGCCAAGGTTTATTAGAACAATTTCTTCCTGATCAAATTACTGGCCAACATGTTGAATTACAAACTGTAGAAAATAATTCAGCATTTGTAAGTCTTTTAGAATGGCTATATCTCGGCAAAGTACCTTTGCTGATTTGGTTCGTCATTTTCCTCACGGTATATGCCCTATTTGGCTTCATCGGCCAGTCCTTAATTTATACAGTGTCTGGACACTATTTATCTATCTGGATTGCTGCACCTGCAAGTTTGCTATTGTGTATGCCTCTAGTACGCTTTAGTGCTCTCATAATTGCCAAAATTTTACCTCAAGACCAAAGCACAGCGATCTATAGTGATGAACTTATTGGCAGAACAGGGATAATTATACTAGGTGAAGCTAAGCCTAATTCTCCAGCACAAGCCAAAGTGAAGGATCAATTTGGTTTAACCCACTACGTTTTAGTCGAACCTGAAACAGATACTATTTATGTTCAAGGACAACACGTTGTCTTAACACAACGCACTACACTGGGTTTTAAAGCTACATCAGAATTTATTTAAAAGAGACAATAAATGTTTAATTCAACTTTTTATCAAATTATCACAATTGCAGGGATTATCTTAGCGGCACTCGTTGTTATAGGGATCATTGTTGCACGCCTTTATAAGAGATCAAGTAAAGAAGTTTCTTTCGTACGAACTGGTTTAAGTGGTGAAAAAGTCATACTAGATGGTGGTGCAATCGTACTGCCTGTCTTACATGAAGTTATTCCTGTAAACATGAATACCCTACGTCTTGAAGTAAAACGTGCTGCTGATCAAGCACTCATTACGCGTGATCGTATGCGTGTTGATGTAATGGCCGAATTTTATGTGCGTGTAAAACCGACAGCCGAATCTATCGCCACTGCAGCACAAACGCTCGGTAAAAAAACCATGTCACCGCAGGAACTTAAAGATTTGGTCGAAGGTAAATTTGTCGACTCTTTACGTGCCGTTGCTGCTGAAATGGCGATGGAAGAACTTCATGAGAAGCGTGTAGATTTTGTTCAAAAGGTGCAACAAGTCGTTTCTGAAGATCTATTTAAAAATGGTCTCGAACTTGAAACAGTATCGTTGACCGGTCTAGATCAAACTGGTTTTGAGTATTTCAACCCACAAAATGCCTTCGATGCAGAAGGTTTAACGAAGTTAACTGAAACGATTGAAGATCGTCGTAAAAAGCGTAACGATATTGAGCAAGATGCGGATCTCGCAATAAAAGCTAAAAATCTAGAAACAGAACAAGCACGTTTACAGATTTTACGTGAAGAAGAGTACGCAAAACTTCAACAAGAGCGTGAAATCTCAATTCGCCGTGCAGAACAACTTGCAGAAATTTCAACTCAAGAAGCTGCAAAAAAACGTGAAGCCGAAGAAGCTCAAATCGCTGCAAATCGTGAAGTCGAATTAAAACGTATTGCTTCTGCGCGTGATGTTGAAAATGAAAACATTATTAAAGCTCAGCAAATTCAAAAAGCCCAAGTTGAACAAAAGAAAACCATCGAGCTTGCTGAACAAGACCGTGCAATTGCAATTGCTGAAAAATCTCGTGCAGAGTCAGAAGCCAAAGCTCAGGCTGATTTAGCACGTGCTCAAGCAGTTAAAGCAGAGGAAGAAGTACTTACTGTACGTGAAACACAGCGTGCAGAGCGTGCCAAAGCTGTAGATTTGGTTGCCGCAAAGCAAGAAGCTGAAAAAGATGCAATTTCGATTACAGTTGCGGCAGAAGCAGGTAAAAAAGCAGCAGTCGACGAAGCTGAGGCAATCCGCATTAGTGCTGAAGCTGATGCTGAAAAACAGCGCCTCAAAGCCAAAGGTGAATCTGATGCAAAAATCTTATTGGCCCTTGCACAAGAAAAACAATATCAAGTTGATGCTGAAGGTACTCGTGCTGTCAACGAAGCCAACAATATTTTGTCTACAGAACAAGTAGAAATGCAAGTACGTTTAGCATTAATTAAATACTTGCCTGAGATCATCCGTGAAAGCGTTAAGCCGATGGAAAATATTGATGATATTAAGATACTCCAAGTCAACGGCTTAGGTGGTGTAGGTGGCTCTACAGCTTCGAGTACTGATGAATCAGGACAAGTTGCTCTATCAGACCAAGTCGTAAATAGTGCCTTACGCTATCGTTCACAAGCACCATTAATTGATAGCCTGATGAATGAGTTAGGTATCCAAGGTGGTGACATCAATGGACTAACTCAAAGTCTAAAAAAAACAGCTAGTCCACAAGACTAAACTATTCAGCGTTGAAATGGATTCTCTTTTCAACGCTGTATTTTTATAGAAATTTCCTTATGCAATAATTTTGCAACAAAAGTAAACGAATACTCAAACAGTTAAAAAAATAAAATAAATATTTAATATTCAGCAAGTTATTAACAAACCAACTTCAACCTAGTTTAAAACTTAGGTTGAATTTTTTTTGCAAAATTATTGATAATATTGTTTAGTATGCAAACGTAGACTTTTATTTTATATAGGAAAAATCATGAAAAAAACATTACTTGTTCTATCACTGAGTACACTTGCCTTAGCAGCATGTTCAAAAACAAATCAAAATACAACTGACAGCACGAGTACATCACAAACAGCTGAAGTTACTGCAAGTCAAGTTGTTGAAACAGTAGCTAGCCAAGTCACCGAAACGGCTGCTAGTGCAGTAGAAGCCATTAAACCGTCTGTTGAAGGCAATGCACAAGCCAGCCTTGATTGGAATGGTAGCTATAAAGGTATATTGCCATGTGCAAGCTGTGAAGGTATAGAAACCAAGCTTACTTTAAATGCAGATAAAACATATGAGTTATCTCAAACCTACCTCGGAAAAGGTGATGCCAAAGCGATCATCACTAAGGGTAAGTTTAGCTTTGATAAAACAGGCAACATTGCAGTACTCGATGAAGCAGCAGAGAAAAGCCAATACTTCGTTAGCGAAAATCACATCATTGCACTCGATCAAGATGGCAATATTATCCAAGGTAACTTAGCTAAAAACTATGAACTACAAAAACAAAGCCACTAATCTTTCTTTTTAACAGTATTTGTTTTTTAAAATTACGAGGTGCCTATTGGCACCTCGTTTTTATTTAAACATCAGATATAAAAAAACCCTGTAGTTGATAACTACAGGGTTTTTTGATTACCAATCGCTACTTAAGCAGAGAATTGGTTCATTGTGTTTTTAGCATCATCATGTGCTTTCAACGCGTTGTCACCAGAGAAGATTTCTTTGTGATCATCACCGATGTCAGAACCCGCCATTGCTTGGTGTTTAACACAAGCGATACCACCACGGATTTCTTTACGTTGTACGCCAGCAACATAAGCCAACATACCTTCTGAACCGAAGTAACCTTGTGCAAGCTCATGAGTAGAAAGCGCTGCAGTGTGGTAAGTCGGAAGTGTGATCAAGTGATGGAACACACCAGCTTCACGAGAAGCATCAGCTTGGAATGTACGAACTTTTTCGTCAGCATCAGCAGCTAATTCAGTGCTGTCATACTCAGCGCTCATTAATTTAGCACGGTCATATGCAGAAACGTCTTTACCTTCAGCAACCCAACGGTCATAAGCTTGTTGACGGAAGTTCAATGTCCAGTTAAATGATGGGCTGTTGTTATAAACAAGCTTCGCATTTGGAACAACTTCTTTAACACGGTTAACCATGTGAGCGATTTCATCTACGTTTGGAGTTGCAGTTTCGATCCAAAGTAAATCAGCACCGTTTTGTAAGCTAGTTACGCAGTCAAGTACTACACGGTCAATTTGCGTGTTTTCACGGAATTGATATAGACCAGAAGCTAAACGCTTAGGACGGTGTAATTTACCATCACGTTTAATTAAGATTTCGTCTTCTTCTGCATCAGCGATATCAACTTCAGAAGTTTCTAAGTAGCTAATGTACTGAGAAGCAATGTCACCTGGCTCTTTAACCACTGGGATTTTTTGAGTCAAGTCAGCGCCTTCAGAGTCAGTACGTGCAACGATCACACCGTCATCTAGACCCATTTCAAGGAATGCATAACGTAATGCATGGATTTTAGCGATGAAGTCTTCATGTGGAACAGTAACTTTACCAGCTTGGTGACCACATTGTTTAGCATCAGAAACTTGGTTTTCGATTTGTAGTGCACAAGCACCCGCTTCGATCATTTTCTTAGCAAGTAAGTAAGTTGCTTCTTCGTTACCGAAACCAGCATCGATGTCCGCAATGATTGGCACAACGTGAGTTTCAAAGTTATCGATTTGTGCAGTGATTTCAGCTGCTTTAGCAGTATCACCAGCATCTTGTGCTTTTTTAAGTGCACGGAACAAATCGTTTAATTCTTTAGCGTCAGCTTGACGTAAGAAAGTATAGATTTCTTCGATCAATGCAGGAACAGAAGTTTTCTCATGCATAGATTGGTCAGGAAGTGGACCGAACTCTGAACGAAGTGCAGCAACCATCCAACCAGAAAGGTAGATATAACGTTTATTTGTAGTGCCAAAATATTTTTTGTTGGCAATCATTTTTTGTTGTGCAATAAAACCGTGCCAGCAGCCTAAAGACTGAGTGTATTTGCTTGAATCAGCATCATATTCAGCCATATCACGACGCATAATTGCTGCAGTGTATTTTGCAATGTCTAAACCAGTTTTGAAACGGTTTTGTAATTGCATACGTGCTGCATCTTCAGGACTGATGTCCGCCCAAGTATTTCCAAATTTCGCTTTTAATTCACGAATTGCATCAATCGCTGTTTGGTAAGTTGTCATGATATTTTCCTGTATTAATTTTAGGATTTCATCAGTCGAAGTACTAAATCCAATGTATAGGATACTGTTTAGATTTAGACCGCTCCATTGCTATGAACACAGCTTAGTTTGAGTGGCCTAATTAATCCAATATTCTAGCCTGATTCTCATTATTTATTTAAAAAATACATAGATCAAAGTCGTATTATAATTATGATGACTTTTATAATATATTGTTTTTTAATATTTTTATTTCAGGCATATGATATAAAAAAGTTCAAAAACCAACCATTTCACTTTAGTTTAATATTTTTATGCCTTCACGCTGACCATTTAACTTAGGACTTTGGCCTAACATAAATGAACCTTTAACTCTTTATTGATCGATCAAAAAAACATCTAAAAAATTAAGTGCATAATCATCAGTGCTTTTTATAAAGCCTTTACACAAAAGGCTTTAGTTATGGCATAATGCTGGACGATTTCAAAAGTTTATTTCCGGTATTTATTTTATGAATCTAGAGCGGGTCGATCTCAACCTCTTAATTTATCTAGACATACTTTTACGTGAAAAAAATGTAACTCGCGCAGCAGAACAGTTAGGGGTAACCCAACCTGCTATGAGTAATATTTTACGTCGCTTACGTAATCTATTTAATGACCCTCTTCTGATTCGCTCTTCTGAAGGTATGACGCCAACTGAACGTGCATTAGAGTTACAACCACGTATTCGTGATGCACTATCTGATCTGTCGATGATCTTGGAACCACGTACTGAGTTTAGACCTTATACCAGTAATCGTGTTTTTCGAATCATGACTTCCGACTACGCCGAAGCCACCTTAGTTCCTCGTTTAATTAAAGCATTACGTTCAGAAGCTCCTAATGTTGTTCTTGATTTCCTTACTCCGAGTGATGTTTCATATCGTGATATGGAACAAGGAAAAGTTGATCTTGCCATTAACCGTTTCAATGAAATCCCACAAAGCTTTCACCAAGTACTTGTTTGGCGAGATAGTTTTTCTTGCCTGCTAAATACCAAACACCCTGCTGCAAACAATCTAAATTTAAAAAGTTATTTAGATGCACAGCATATTTGGGTCTCTAAAACAGGTATGGGCGTTGGTTTTGGTGTTAATCCTGAAAAACAAGCAGGTTTAGGTTGGATTGATCAAGCATTAGATCGTATTGGACAAAAGCGTAAAATTTCTGTTTTTACTCGACACTATCAAATGCCTGCACTGCTCGCAGCGAACGTAGATTTAATCGCAACGCTTCCTTCGCGTATCGCTCGTCTACAAGCCCAAAGTCAAACGTTGAATATTAAGGATCCTCCTTTTTATATTCCAGAATTTGAACTTAAAATGGCTTGGTGCCCACTTTTACACCATCATCCTGCGCATCGTTGGTTACGTCAGTTAATTCTATATGTTGCACGACAAATTATTGAAGAGGAAAATCGCGAATATTTACTCAACAATAATAATTCACAATTGCCTAATACGTTCTTCTAATCGGCAAAATATGCTATGATGCCAGTCCTAATCAAGCTTTAAGACTGGTGTCAAAAAGGCATATGTTGTTTGAAATTATAAAAAAAAATATGTTTAGCAAGACAAATACTTTATAGTTTTATTTAAGTTATCTAAAGCTTGTTATACAAGTTCCTTGTAATTCATCATGCGCTGTTTGATAGTTGCATCGACTTAGTTTAATTTTAACTACAGCCTATTATCCTTATACAGATTTTCGGCTCAAATCATTTTACTACAGCGATTAATCCTTATAACTACAGGTGGGGCATGGATATTTTTCAAAGCATGATAATACTGATCATATTGGTATCATGCTCATTCTTTTTATCTCTATCTGAAATTGCTATCGCTGGCTCACGCAAAATAAAGTTAAGACTCCTTGCTGAGACAGATGAGCGTGCAAATAAAGTCATTTTATTACAAGAAAACTCTGCAGACTTTTTTGCTTCTACGCAAATAGGTGTCAATGCTGTTGCCATTTTAGGTGGTATTGTCGGTGAAGCATCGTTACGTCCTTATTTTTTTGAATTAGTAAATGAGTTTTATCAAGGTAAATGGGCTGAAACAATTGGTTTTAGCTTATCATTTATCACTGTAACGACTTTATTTATTTTATTTGCAGATTTAATGCCAAAACGTTTGGCCATGATATTTCCAGAGAAGCTCTCGATTATGGTGGTTAATCCCATCAATATCTTTATTAAAATCTGCAAACCTTTAGCATGGGTAATTAATATCATTGCTAACTCTATTTTTAGAGTTTTTAAAGTGACAACTAAACGTGATGATAGCCTTACTTTTGATGATATTTCAGCGACAGTAAATGCTGGTGCTCAAGCGGGTGTACTTCAAAAGCAAGAACATCACTTTATTGAAAACGTATTTGAACTTGAAGAACGTAATGTCCCTTCGAGTATGACAACACGTGAAAATGTTGTGTATTTTACTTTAAATGAATCTGAAGAAAGTATTCGCTCTAAACTCGCTGAGTTTCCATTTTCAAAGTTTTTAGTCTGTAATGAAAACATCGATCATGTCATTGGTTATGTAGATGCCAAAGATATTTTGGTGAGAATTTTAAATAATCAAAAACTAAACCAACTCAATGAATCTACAATACGAAATGTACTTACGATTCCAGATACATTAACCTTATCCGAATCTCTAGACCGTTTTCGCTCAAGTAAAGAAAAGTTTGCTGTTGTCATCAATGAATATGCGCTCGTCGTGGGCGTAATTACCTTATCTGACATTATGAGTACTGTCATGGGGGATTGGGGTACACCAATTGAAGATGAGCAACAAATTATTCAACGAGACCCTGACTCCTGGTTAATTGAAGGCAGTACACCAATTGAAGATCTAATGCATGCATTGGCTATTGATAGTATGCCTGACAATGAGAATTATGAAACGCTGGCTGGTTTTATGATGTACCAACTGCGTAAAATTCCACGTCCTGCTGACGTTGTCATCTATGGTGACTATAAATTTGAGGTTGTTGATGTAGACAACTATAAAATCGATCAACTCTTGGTGACTCGCTTACTTAAACAAGCCAATCCACTGACAACTGAAGATGCGAAGGAAAATACCAAAGACTGATTCATTTCTTCACTACAGATTCTTTTGTATTTATAAGGCAGTTAATTGACTGCCTTTTATTTGCCTAAAATAATTAAACACCTCTCTAACTCATTATTTTTTAAGTACCATTTACCATAAAAATGCAAAACACCTTAACATTAAAAATAGATTGTTTAATATTTCTTAAACAATCATTAAAATAATGAATGGTTATGGAGATATCAGTTCAATTTAAATGGGCTGGCTGGTCCAAGATAGGATCAGTACTCTCACCAAAAGAAAATCTCATTAAAAAATAGATCAAAGGACTGCATTATGCTTGCACTTGTAGGGATCTCAATGATCCTCTGCTTTATGTATTTAATTATGTCGAAGCGCTTAAATGCATTGGTTGCATTAATACTCATCCCTGTAATTTTCACTGTCTTGGCTTATTGTCTAGGATTTTACTTCGATAGCTTAAGTCATATCGAAATTACAGCTCTGGGTGAAATGATGTTAGATGGCATCAAAAAACTCGCTCCCACAGGCATTATGCTTTTATTTGCAATTTTATATTTTGCTATCATGATCGATACAGGCTTATTTGATCCCTCAGTAAAATGGATTTTAAAAAAAGTCAAAGGAGATCCACTTAGAGTAACACTAGGTACAGTTTTTTTAACGCTTATAGTTTCTCTTGATGGAGATGGCTCGACCACATATATGATCTGTGTTGCAGCAATGCTCCCCCTTTATCGCCGCTTAGGCATGAGCCCGTTAATTATGGCCGGTCTAATGATGATTGCCAGCGGGATTATGAATCTAACGCCATGGGGTGGGCCTACAGCTCGTGCAGCAAGTGCTTTAAAAGTCGACCCAAGCGCCGTTTTTGTTCCAATGATCATTCCTATGCTTATTTCAATTGCATGGTTATTTTTCGTGGCTTATATGTATGGCCGTTTTGAACGTAAACGTTTAGGAATTATTGAACTGGACATTAGCCATGCTGATAATATTCAGATTTCAAAAGACCCCAGTGCAAATCGAGCAAAATTACGCTGGTTTAATGGACTACTCACATTTGCATTAATGGTTAGTTTAATTTGGGGAATACTGCCTTTACCTATTTTATTTATGCTGGCACTTTGTATTGCACTGGTCGTAAATTATCAAGATTTAGACCTGCAAAAGCGTTTAATTGCCAATCATTCTGCTAGTGCGTTGGCTGTAGTCGGTATTATCTTTGCAGCAGGTGTCTTTACAGGCATATTATCAGGTACGGGTATGGTTGCTGCGATGTCCAAAGAGCTCATCGATATTATTCCAACGAGTATGGGACCTTATCTAGCCCCTATAACAGCCATACTCAGTATGCCCCTCACCTTCTTTATGTCTAATGATGCTTTTTATTATGGTGTCTTACCTATTTTATCTGAAGCAGCCTCTCAATATGGCATTAGTCCAGTAGAAATGGCTCGTGCATCTATTGTGGGTCAACCTGTACACTTACTTTCACCTCTGGTACCTTCAACATATTTACTGTGTGGCCTTGCAGCAATTGAATTTGCTGACCATCAAAAGTTTACCCTTAAATGGGCAGGCCTTACCTGCTTGGTTATGTTGACATCAGCACTCATATTTGGAGTATTTCCTTTTTATTCTGTGCTGTAAATTAGATTTTACTGAAAAGCAAAGGCCATAGATTTACTATGGCCTTTGTATATCAAGAAATATAACAACTATACGATCAAGTATTAATTTACATTAGCCGTAAATTTCAATCAGACGATCTAAGGTAGCCTGATAGTGTATATGAATGTCATCATTTAATAATTTATAGGCGTTATCCAATTGCACCATTGGCCAGCCTTCTTTCCAGAAAGGAAAAATATTATGTAAGTCATAAGTCACGACTGAATCCTCTAGGGTAATTGCTTGAGCAATCTGTGCCAGTACTTGTGCGGTTTCTGCCCCATCAATAGCCAAATAATCAATACCTTTGGCACGCATAATACGAATACGATCTTTTTTATAACGAATTTTTTTAGCTTGGCTGCTATTTAAATGCAGTGCTAAAACAACAGCTTCAATAAACTTCGTTTCAAAGCTTTGATACAAAGATAATAATGCTTGCTTATGTGCCTCTTGACGACCTGCTTTGCCTCCCTGACGAATAAGCTCTTCTGCTTCGCTATTGAGTACATCATCTTTCATTGCTTGTAGGACATCTAAAATTTCAATATCACTTAAAGATGAGGGAGTTTGATCTTGCATGATCGACCTAATTGAGAATAAAAAAGCAATTGTCGCATAAAATTCATTGAAATACTGCGATTAACCACATCAATTAATCCGCCGAAGCGATGAGCTGTACTACAACAGTAATACAGCCTCATCAACTTAAGCTTAGTTCTCAGCAGCAATCACTTCGACCACGATTTTACCGACATGATCACCCTGATCCATTGCGATATGTGCCTGTTGAATCTCATTGAACTTAAAGGTCTTAAAAATCATTGGCAAGCACTTAGCTTGTTGCCATAGTGGCAAGACATGCTCAACAAGTCCTTGATTAATTTCAGCTTTTTCAGAAGTGTTACGTGCACGCATCGTTGAACCAGTGATGGTTAATCTTTTCATCATGATCTGGCCCAGTTTAACTTCTTTGGCCTTTGCCCCACCTAAAAATGCGATATAAACCAAACGTCCATCACGACGTAATAAGTTTAAGTTACGTTCTAAATAAGGTGCTCCAACGATATCTAAAATTACATCCACACCCGCATCTTCGGTTTGCTCACGAATTACCGCTTCAAAATCCGCTGTTTTATAGTTAATTGCATGCGTAAGATGTTCAATTGCTGCAACTTTCTCATCAGAACCAACAGTTGCAAAACTTTTTATACCCAGTGCCTGACACAACATTAATGCTGTTGTACCAATCCCACTACTTCCACCATGAACCAATACAGTCTCTCCTGCTTTGGCACGGCCCATTTGAAATACATTGGCCCAAACCGTAAAGAAAGTTTCAGGAATTGCAGCGGCTTGAACGTAACTTACTCCCTCAGGAATAGGTAAAACTTGTGTCGCTGGAACAACACAATATTCAGCATAGCCACCGCCATTGGTCAAACCACATACACTGTCACCCACTTTAAATTGGTTAACTTCTGCACCTACCGCAACCACTTCCCCAGCAACTTCTAAACCAGGTACTGGCGTTACCCCTTTAGGCATTGGATAAAGCCCTTGGCGCTGTAATATATCTGGACGGTTCAAACCAAAGGCATGTACTTTAACTAAAACTTCATTGGCAGCGGGAGTTGGAATCTGAGTTGTTTCAATCGCTAATTTTTCTGGTCCACCCGCTTCAGTAATAATGACTTGTTGCATTTGGTTTGACATAAGATTTCCCTAAATAATGTTTAATGATCATTTCAACATAAAGCGAGTTCAGAGAGAAGTAAAACACTTCGTGTATTCGCTTTTATTGAATTTATACACTTTAACTTTTATATCCTTTGCTGGACATTTAAGACAAAGCTTAACTTTAGCTTATACTCACTTTAGCCCTGATTTAGATATACCATTAAACTTATGAACACCGTTACTGAATACAATGAAAATAATTTTCAAGACTTTGAACATCATAGCGGATTAGCAGTCATTCGCTTCTATGCCCACTGGTGCACACCTTGTGTACAAAGTAAACCAACCTTTATACGATTGGCGCAGCAGAGTTCAAACAACATTAAGTTCGGTCAAGTTAATATTGATCAATCACCGATATTAACTCAACGTTATCAAATCTATGGTCTACCCAGTATCTTATTTTTTGATCATGGACAGATTGTAAAGCGCATGACAGGCCTCCTGACTTTACAACAATATATACAGACCCTTGAACAACTCGAACTTCGCTCTGAGGTTGATTCAAACTTAAACGATCATCAAGCATAAATAGCAAAAGGCCAATACAAAAATTGCATTGGCCTCTTTTCAAGTTGCATCAACAATGATGAGTCATCATTGACTACGCATTTTGATCAATTAAAGCTGTGTCAGTTGTACAAGCTCGATAATAACTTCATCTAGATTCTCGGCTTCAATTGTTTGATCCGCTACCGCTCCTGAATTTGTCAGTACCAATACACCAGTTTCACGCAGTAAAGCCTGTTGCTCTACAGTTAAATCTGCACGAACAATTGAAACAATACCTTGTTGTAATAACGCACTTTCCAATAACTCAGCCTGTGCAATTACACTATTTGCTACAGCAACTAAAGCCGGTTTTTGTCCCAAACGAGCAGCACGATCTGTAGCGGTGACAACTTTATGTTGTGCTTGCCAATCCTCACTATCTTCAACCATACCCGCAGCAATCGTGACATTACTGAGTCGGTCAATAAAGATAAATGAGCCTGTTGCTCGACTATCGAGATATCGATCAAATACAACGGCTTTATCAAACTCAACAACAACTTCGGCAATCGCATTGAGCTCTAATTGCTCAACCTTGGTATGTTCAAGTGTGTTTACATCTATGCGATAGTTAATCTCAACCACTTTTGCAGGTACAGTTTGTGTACCTAACTTAATGTTATATAGCTTACCAATCGCTAGCGGTTGTTCATTCATCCACACTAAAGTTGCACGTGCACGGCGCGAAATGAGTGGCTGCTCACCCACTTTAACCAGCATATTGCCACGTGAAATATCAATCTCATCATTCAGTGTCAATGTCACAGCTTGACCCGCAAAAGCACGGGGTAAATTACCATCAAAGGTTACAATTTCTTTTACACTTGAACGTTTGCCTGAAGGTAATGCAACAATCTCATCTCCTACAGCAACTTCACCTAAAGCAATTGTGCCTGCAAAACCACGGAAATCTAAATTTGGACGATTGACATACTGTACAGGGAAACGGAACTCATGCTTATTGGCTTGGCGACGTACATCTACTGTTTCTAAAATTTGCATCAAAGTCGGTCCTGTATACCACTTTGAACGTTCAGAAGCATTAACGACGTTATCGCCATTTAAGGCTGAGATTGGCACAAATTGAATGTTGTCTGGTTTACGCTCAGCCAATTGCTCTACAAATTGATGATATTGTGCTTGGATTTCATTAAAGCGATCTTGTGAAAAATCAACTAAATCCATTTTATTGATTGCAACAATAATATTTTGAATACCCAAAAGACTGGCAATAAAACTATGACGACGTGTCTGAGTTTGTACGCCATATCGTGCATCGATTAAGATAATTGCTAAATCTGCGGTTGATGCACCAGTCGCCATATTGCGCGTATATTGTTCATGCCCTGGAGTATCTGCAATGATAAATTTACGTTTATCGGTCGAAAAATAACGATAAGCAACATCAATCGTAATGCCTTGCTCGCGTTCTGCTTGTAAGCCATCAACCAATAATGCGAGATCAGGAGCATCTCCTGTCGTCCCTACTTTTTTGCTGTCTTGTGTAACGGCTTGAAGCTGATCTTCATAAATTAATTTTGAATCATACAACAAACGGCCAATCAGTGTACTTTTACCATCGTCGACATTACCGCAAGTAAGAAAGCGCAATAAGTCTTTTTGTTCATGCTGTTTTAAATAAGTCAAAATATCTTGACCGATCAATTCTGATTGATGAGACATTGCTCAAACTCCAAAAATACTGAAATAGAAAATGAAAGCTGCGTGGTTTAGAAATAACCTTCCTGTTTTTTCTTTTCCATCGAGCCTGCTTCATCGTGATCAATCATGCGACCTTGTCGCTCTGAACTGGTCGCTAACAACATTTCTTGAATAATTTCAGGTAAATTTGCAGCTTCGGACTGTACAGCACCAGTCAATGGATAACAGCCCAATGTACGAAAACGCACTGATTTCATCTCAGGTACTTCATTTGGTTTTAAACGCATACGTTCATCGTCAACCATGATTAAAGTGCCATTACGTTCAACCACTGGACGAGGTGCAGCAAAATAAAGTGGAACAATCGGGATCTGCTCTAAATAAATGTACTGCCAGATATCTAACTCAGTCCAGTTTGAGAGTGGGAAAACACGAATACTCTCACCTTGATTTACTTTGCCGTTATAAATATTCCATAGTTCTGGACGCTGGTTTTTAGGGTCCCAACGATGTTTAGCATCACGGAACGAATATACACGTTCTTTAGCACGTGATTTTTCTTCGTCACGGCGAGCACCACCAAATGCAGCATCAAAACCATACTGATCCAAAGCCTGTTTTAAGCCTTGAGTTTTCATAATATCGGTATATTTAGAGCTACCATGATCGAAAGGGTTAATCCCTGCATCACGGCCTTCTTTGTTTTGATGAACAATAAGATCAAAACCATGTGTTTGTGCCATGTGATCACGAAATGCGATCATTTCTTTAAATTTCCATCCTGTATCGACATGTAATAATGGAAATGGCAACTTCGCTGGGTAAAATGCTTTCAATGCCAGATGAAGCATGACCGCAGAATCTTTACCAATCGAATACAACATCACTGGGTTTTCGAATTCTGCAGCAACTTCGCGAATAATATGAATACTCTCAGCTTCTAGCTGTTTTAAGTGAGTAAATCTTTCCTGATCAATAGACATCGGCAGCACCAAACAATACGCTCTAAGCAACGTAGATAATAAAAATTTGTTTTCATTATAGAGAGTTAGTCTTAGTGGCAATTGCTTGTTTTAAGATATAAATATTACTTTTCGTCATATGATCATTTTGTCGATTTCAAATGTGCACATATAAACCTGTTCAATCTATGATAAACAACTGTAGTTCAGTGCTTGCTTTATGTCACGACACCTATAGATATAACTTATTGTTAATTATATAAAATTACCAATTCTTTCCGATAAAAACTCAATAAATAAACGTACCCGTTTTGGGACATGTTCTTGCTGATAATACACAATATGAATCTTTTGCTCGTTCATTTCTAATTGCTCTTCAAATAAAGCAACCATTCGATTTTGTTGTATATCTTGCTCAACTAAGAAGGCAGATAAACAGGCGATCCCCAATCCTTGCAATACCAATTGGCGTACAGTCTCTCCACTAGATGCTTTGATTTTGGCCTGACTTTGTAAACGCTCACCTGCTATATACAACGGCCATTCATTTAATTTAGGGACTTTGCTAAATCCAATTTGTGTATGTTTTAAAATCTCTGCTGGACTTTGTGGATAGCCATACTGCTGTAGATATGCAGGACTCGCAACGATATATAAACGACTGGTACAGAGTAATTTGGCATGTAAACTTGAGTCATTCAGCTCACCAAATCGAATCGCCACATCTGTTTTATGTTCTAACAGATCAATAACTTGATCATGACTATTTAGCTCAATCTCAATATGAGGATAAAGTGCGGTAAACTCGATCAGCAAGGGTGCAATAACATGCAATACAAAGGGTGTTGCTGAGTCAACTCGAATCAAGCCCGCTGTATCCCGATCAGACTTGAGTAATGCATCCTCAGCTTCATTGAGATCATGTACAATCTTACGTGAGCGTTGTAAAAACAATTGCCCTTCTTGGGTCAGTTTAATTTTTCGAGTCGTGCGCTCTAATAAGGTCACATTTAACTTACTTTCTAAACGTTGCAAAGAGCGACTCACCCCTGAGGTGGTTAATCCTAATTGCTCAGCTGCTGCGACAATTGATCCACTATCAACAATACTTATAAACGCGACTAATTCATCTAGACTTGATTTCATTACAGGCTCTTTCATCAGCTATTGTTGACTTAAAATCAATAATATTTTGCTTATCCTCCTATTTTTTAGCAAGATAAATCACTAGAAAATAGCACTAATTTCAAATTATAGAGTAAATCAACATGTCTCGTATTGTTCCTCAATTTGGTTTAGGTACCTTTCGCCTTTCAGACCAGATCCTTATTGATTCAATCAAAACAGCCTTAGACTTAGGCTATCGTGCGATTGATACCGCACAAATCTATGGCAATGAAGCAGAAGTCGGTCAAGCAATCACTGAAAGTCAGGTCAATCGCAATGATATCTTTTTAACCACCAAAATTTGGACTACACACTACACTGCTGATCAACTAATTCCCAGCTTAAAACAGAGCCTACAAAAATTACGCACAGATGCAGTGGATTTAACTTTAATTCACTGGCCAGCACCTCAGCTTGGTATCAGCGTTGAAGAAATGATGAAAAACTTATTAGAAGCTAAACAATTAGGTTTAACGCGCCATATTGGGATTTCAAACTTTAATATTGATTTAACCCAACAGGCAATTGATGCGATTGGGCGTGAACACATTGCCACCAATCAAATCGAACTTAGCCCTTATTTACAAAATCAAAAACTGGTTGATTTTTTAAATCAGCAAAATATTGATGTAACCTCTTATATGACCTTAGCCTATGGCAAAGTGTTACATGATCCCGTACTACAGCAAATTGCACAGCAACACCAAGCCAATAGTGCACAAATTGCCTTGGCTTGGGCACTACAGCTCGGCTATAGCGTAATTCCCTCCTCAACTCAAGCAGCCCATTTATTGCAGAATTTACAAGCGCAGCAAATTCAACTAAGTGCAGAGGAAATGCAGCTTATAGCAGCACTAGAGCGCCAAGGTCGTGAGGTTGACCCTGCGGAACTTGCACCAGTTTGGGATAAATAAGGTCAACTACCTGAATGAACAAAATCAATTTACCATTACTCGCATTGGCAGTAGGTGCTTTTGCTATCGGAACAACTGAGTTTTCTCCAATGGGTTTTCTCCCAGAAATTGCTGAGAGCTTAAATATATCTATTGCTACTGCAGGTATGCTAATCAGTGCTTATGCACTGGGAGTGATGTTAGCTGCACCGTTTATGACCCTTTTGTTTGGACATTTGCCACGACGAAAAACACTGGTCATACTCATGGCAATATTTACCATTGGTAACTTACTTGCTGCAATAGCCCCTAGTTATTGGGGACTGATGGGCGCGCGTATTATCACGAGCCTCAATCATGGAGCATTCTTTGGGATTGGCTCTGTCGTTGCAACCAGTGTCGTACCGAAAGAACAACAAACCAGTGCTGTGGCTGCGATGTTTATGGGCCTGACTCTGGCTAACATTGGTGGTGTACCGCTTGCGACATGGGTCGGTCAAAATATCGGTTGGCGTACATCCTTCATGGCAATTGTATTACTTGGTGTAATAACCATGTCTGCGCTCTACAAGGCTATTCCAGCAGATTTAGTTGGCCAACGTCCAGATGTTAAAGCTGAGCTTAAAGTACTGATCCGGCCAGCAGTGCTAACGGCCCTGCTGACAACAGTCTTTAGTGCAGGTGCGATGTTCAGCCTTTATACGTATATTGCGCCTAGCCTACAAAATCTCACCCATGCCACGCCAATGTTTATTACATCGATGCTGATCATTATCGGTATTGGTTTTTCAGTGGGAAATCATTTAGGTGGAAAGCTTGCTGATCGATCTTTATATAAGACTCTCATCGGTTTTCTCATCTTGTTAATCGTGGTGATGCTAGTCTTCCCAATCCTTGCTACAACTACTGTCGGCGCGAGTATCGCTCTATTTGTTTGGGGAGTTGCCGCTTTCGCAATTGTTCCTCCTATCCAAATATGTGTTATGTCTGTTGCTCATGAAGCACCTGGACTTGCTGCATCAGTCAACATCGGTGCATTTAATCTTGGGAATGCATTGGGAGCAGCCGCTGGGAGTGCCGTTTTAAGTGTTGGAATGGGCTATGCTGAAATTTCAATCGTTGGTGCTATTCTCGCAGCCTTTGGATTAGTCTTAGTTTACTATCAGGCGAAAACTACGCAGCGTTCAAATGCTGTATTTGAAAGCTAAAATGCCCCTATTCAGTATTATTGGTTAAATGTAAAAAAAAGCTGCTCAATTGAGCAGCTTTTTTGTGTAAATTTTATAGGTGTTAATTAAACATCTTTACGGCGCATATGCGGGAATAAGATCACGTCACGGATACTTGCTGCATCAGCAAATAACATCACTAAACGGTCAATACCAATACCCTGACCCGCAGCTGGTGGTAAACCATACTCAAGCGCTTCAATGAAGTCTGCATCGTAATGCATTGCTTCATCATCTCCTGCGTCTTTTTCAGCAACTTGTGCTTGGAAACGTTCTGCTTGATCAATTGGATCATTTAACTCAGAGAAGCCATTTGCAAGTTCACGACCACCAATAAAGAACTCGAAACGGTCAGTAATATGTGGATTATGATCGTTACGACGTGCAAGAGGTGATGTTTCTGCAGGGTATTCAGTAATAAATGTTGGTTGACGTAGCTCAGTTTCAACTGTTTCTTCAAACACGATTGTTTGTAGCTTACCTAAACCAAAACCAGGCTTAACTTCTTGCTTGAGTTCTTCTTTGGCAAACTTAGCTAAAAACTCACGATCCGCTACATTTTCTGCTGTTAAACTTGGGTTATGTTCCAAGATCGCATCAAACATCGAAATTTTCTTAAATGGACCTTTGAAACTAAATACTTCACCTTGGTATGGCACATCAGTACTTCCCAAGATATCAACAGCCAGTTTCTCTAGCATATTCTCTGTTAAAGCCATCAGATCTTTATAATCTGCATAAGCTTGGTAGAATTCAATCATGGTGAATTCTGGATTGTGACGAGTAGAAACACCTTCGTTACGGAAGTTACGGTTAATCTCAAACACACGCTCAAAACCACCAACCACTAAACGCTTCAAATACAGCTCAGGCGCAATACGTAAATAAAGTGGCATGTCCAAAGCATTGTGATGTGTTTCAAATGGACGCGCAGAAGCACCACCTGGAATCACATGCATCATTGGAGTTTCAACTTCCATGAAGCGTTCTTTGGTCAAAAATTCACGAATACCAGAAACCACTTTGGCACGGATTTCAAAAGTTTTACGTGACTCTTCGTTTACGATTAAGTCTAAATAACGTTTGCGATATTTAACTTCAGTATCGTTAAGACCATGAAACTTATCTGGTAATGGACGTAAAGATTTAGTTAATAACTCAAAATCTTCAATATGTACGTAAAGATCACCTTTACCTGAACGTCCGATATAACCTTGAACCGCGATAATATCACCAAGGTCTAAACCTTTAATTGTCGCCAACACCTCTGGGTCCAATGCTTTACGGTCAACATAAAGTTGAATACGACCCGTCATATCTTGGATCACGATAAATGAACCACGGTTGAGCATCACACGACCAGCAACTGCAACATGAACATGCTCAGCAGCTTCAATTTGTGCTTTATCTTGATCAGCGAATTGATCTTGTAGATCTTGCGCATAATCTTTACGTTTAAACGTGTTTGGCCAAGGGCTTACACCCTTCTCGGCAGCACTATCTTGGATCTGTTTAAGCTTGGCATGACGCTGTGCGATTAAATCGTTTTCGGAAATAGTGGGTTCAGAAGTCGATTGAACGTTTTGTTGCGTCATGTCTGCCTCGATAAGATAAAAAAAGTAAGTTGCGTAGCATAGCAGGTTTACTTGATAATGCGTACAACTTTAGCGTTTTTATCACCACAACCACATGATTAAAATCAGAAAATTCTATATTGAAAGTACTAAAAAAATGCTTCTTACTGGCGTTACAAGTTTATTTATCAGCCATACTTATGCGCAAAGCGTACCCACCACAGCACAATTGTTCAAAATATATAGCCCAGCTGAATCTACAAATATCAAAACTGAAGGTTATATTTGGAAGTTTATACTTCATGCTCATCCTGATTCAAAAACAGTCAGTGCAAAATTACTCAATCCCCATCCAGAACTTATACAGCTTAACCAGCGTGCCTTAGAAATGGCTAAGGCAACGGATTTCATAACATTACAATCAACATATAACTCGAAAAAGATGCATGAAGAAGACCCCAAAAAAATACGTGAATTAACTGATCAAGATGCGTTTAGTTTGGAGATTAAATTTGTTGATGGCCCAGCCTATACCCGAGCACCTCGATTTACCCGCAGTCAAATCTACATTCATCAGATTTGTAAATTTGAAGCTGAAGCGCAACAGTCACAACAAATAAAACTTGAACCATCAAACCAATTTACCCTGCAAATACTCTTGCAAGTTTCACAATCTGGTCAACCTCAGCAATACAAAATACTTACCCCGATTTCAGATACAGCATTTTTAAAGGCTTTTGATTACGATCTAAAATCTGCACGCTTCTATCCTTACAATCACAATGGACAACCCACAAGTTTCACGGTTAAACAGCCATTTACATTTAAATGCCCTGAGATTGCTAAATATGAAAATAATTTCAAATAATCTTTAAAATACTTATGAATTCAAAGTGTTTAAACTATGTTTGCTGTTAAGTTATTGCAATAATTAGCCCAACAAACACACATTTTGACCTATTCAGCCATTCAGATTTTAATGTCAGCGGGTAAACTCCAGTTTTTCTTTACATTTGTATAAGAACTGCGTAACAATTTCATTGCGTATGTACATCAACACGTCATAGCAATATCATGCGGTAAAAGGTATATATCCGACGAGGAATAATGATCCTCTTTAGGTTTTGGAGAAATAGATGAAAAAGTATCAGTGCATCGTTTGTGGATGGATCTATGATGAAGCTGAAGGTTGGCCTGCAGACGGTATTACAGCCGGAACAAAATGGGAAGATATCCCAGATGACTGGACTTGCCCAGACTGTGGTGTTTCTAAAGTAGATTTTGAAATGATCGAAATCTGATCCTCTCTAAGACCATGATTTCATGGTCTTTTTTTATGTACATTTCGCTTAATCATCTTGGAGAACAGCATGCATCCAATCATCATTATTGGTTCTGGTATGGCGGGTTACACCCTAGCTCGTGAATTTCGTAAACTTAATCCAGATCAAGAACTCATCATGATCAGTGCTGATGATGCAGCGAACTATGCAAAACCGACCTTGTCGAATGCACTAGCAGCTAACAAACACCCCGATCAAATTGCATTGGCTGATGCTGAAAAAATGCAACAACAACTAAATATGCAAATCAAAACGCATAGCGTAGTCACAGCGGTTGATGCCGAAGCACATCAGATCCAGATTGAAACCAATGACCAAAGTGAACGTCTTCATTATTCAAAATTGATTCTGGCACTCGGTGCGAGTCCAATTCGGTTGGCACTTTCTGGTGTTAGCCAAGATGAAGTTCCTGCGGTGAACTCACTGGTTGATTACCGAGTGTTTCGTCAGCGAATTGAGCAAAGTCAAAATAAAAATATCGTGATTTTAGGTGCTGGTTTAATCGGCTGTGAATTTGCCAATGATCTACAACATACCGGCCATCAAGTGACTGTTATTGACCTCGCTGCACATGCTTTAGGTCGCTTAATGCCAAGTCATGTGGCACAGGCATTTCAAGAAAAATTAGAGCAAGCAGGTATCCGTTTCCACTTTGAAACGACTGTAAACCAAATTGATAAACAAGATCATGGCTATAAAGTGAGTCTCTCAAATGGCCAAAATATTGAAGCTGACCTAGTCCTCTCAGCTATTGGCTTAAAACCCAATACTCAATTGGCTGAAAATGCACAGATCCATTGTAATCGAGGTATCGTGACCAATCCTATGCTAGAAACCAGTCAAGCTGATATCTATGCCTTAGGTGACTGTGTAGAAGTCGCTGATTTGGTTCTTCCTTATGTAATGCCACTGATGCAACAAGCACGTGCCTTGGCAAAAACCCTCAACAACCAAGCCACAGCAATTCACTATCCAGCAATGCCTGTAGCCGTCAAAACACCTGCTGCACCCTTAACGGTGTTACCTGCTCCACTCAATGTTGAACTCGACTGGCAAACAGAACAATTTGACGACGGTATGCTCTCTAAAGCCACCGATACTCATGGTACACTGAGGGCCTTTGTATTATTAGGTGCGACTGCGGCAAAACAACGTTTAGCGTTAACCAAGTTAGTGCCTGATCTTGTACCTGCACTCTAACTGTCAATTCCAAGGCATGTTCTAACTCAACATGCCTAACTGAAGGACTCATACCATGAACAGTGCTTTACGTTTTGATGTGTCACCTTATGCTTCTTTTATGCAAGAAACAAAAATTGACTTAGGTAACGGAATACAATTGCATGTTGAAATGGGTGGTAAGGAAGATGATCCCGCCATTCTTCTGATTATGGGATTGGGTGCTCAGTTATTATTTTGGCCAGATTTTTTTTGTAAGTTATTAATTGATCGTGGTTTTCGTGTTATTCGATTTGATAATCGTGATATCGGACTCTCTACAAAAATATCACCCACTCACAAACCACGCATTCGTTTACAACAAATGGGCCGCTTTGCACTTGGTCTGAAAAACCAAGGAGCGCCTTATAATTTATATGACATGGCCAATGATGTTGCGTTATTGATCGATCAACTTGGTTTAAAACAGCCACACTTGATCGGTGCCTCAATGGGGGGAATGATTGCTCAAATCGTTGCAGCGCAATATCCTGATAAGGTAGGAAAGCTCGCAATATTATTCAGTAGCAACAACCAAAGTATGTTACCTCCCCCATTTCCTAAACAATTAAGTTGTTTATTGGCCAAACCCAAATCTCGTGATGCAAATACTATTATTAATCACTCATTGAAGGTTTTTCAGGCAATTGGGTCGCCTGGATATATTAATCAAATTGATACATTACAAACTTCGCGTAAGCTTTACCAACGAAGTTATTATCCAACGGGTATACTTCAACAGTTTTTAGCAATATTATGTACTGGTTCTTTATTACATTTGAACAAAAAAATCAGTACTGCCACATTGGTGGTACACGGCTCTCGCGACCGCTTACTGCCACCGAGCCACGGTAAAGCGATTGCTAAAGCAATTTCGGGTGCTAAGTTTGAGTTAATTGAGGGAATGGGACATGACCTCCCACCGCATTTTATCCCTAAACTTAGCAGTTTATTTGCGGATCACTTTCAATCTTAGACTAGGATATTATGGCTGCATTACCCTCTCTTAGACAGCTGTCATACTTGGTGACATTGTCTGAAACCTTACATTTCACACAAGCTGCACGTCGATCATTTGTAACTCAATCGACTTTATCTGGCGGCATTATGGAATTAGAACGTTTGCTTGGTGGTGTCCTGGTTGAGCGCGACCGTCAAAATGTGCGTTTAACGCCATTAGGCGAGCAAGTTGTCGCACGAGCCCGAGTCCTTCTTGCTGATGCTCAAGATTTAATGCGTCTAAGTCGTGAAATGAGCGAACCATTAACGGGTGATTTACATCTGGGTATTATTCCAACGATTGCCCCATTTGTTTTATCGCGCTTACTCGAAGAAGTACATGCACAGCTGCCTAAAATTAAATTGCATCTGCACGAAGCTCAAAGTGAAAAAATCATTGAACGCTTGGAGCATGGCCACTTAGATATGGTGTTCTTAGCACTGCCTTTTGATACGCGTGGCTTAAAAGTTGCAGAGGTTGCTAAAGAAAATCTGTATTTAGTCTGCAACGTCGATGACAGCGAATCAGCAGATGCCAAAAGCTTAAATGATCTTAACTTAGCGCATCTGATGTTGCTTGAAGAAGGACATTGTTTACGTGATCACGCACTAAGTGCCTGCCCAATAGACGAACGTAAAAGTGAGCATCATTTAAAAGCCAGTTCTTTACCCACTCTGGTCGAGATGGTCAATGCAAATCTTGGCTTTACCTTGATGCCTCAAATTGCAACACACGCGAGTATGCTTAAAAATAACGAGCATATTTTAATTAAATCGATTAATGATGCACCTTCACGATCATTGGCCTTGATCACACGTAAAAGTACGCCATTGCATAATGAGTTTGAAGTGTTACTAGAAATCCTACAAAAAATATGTAAAGAAATCTGCTAATTCCAGCTTTCTATACACAGTAAAAAGCCTCAGTAAATAAATTTGCTGAGGCTTTTTACCGTGTAAGCTTAGATCTATTTAGCTTTTACGCGACAACAAGAATTGTGCAATTGCACTCAACTCTGCTGCATCATCGCCCCAAAAACTTAAAGTCTGCATCGCTTGCTGATGCAGTTGCTGTAAATAATCTTGTGCTTGTGCAAGTCCAAGTAATGCCGGATAGGTCGACTTTTCTACTTGCTCATCTTTACCAGCAGTTTTACCCAGCATCTCGGTATTTGCCGTCACATCTAAAATGTCATCTTGTACTTGGAACGCAAGACCGATGGACTGACCAAACTGACGTAAACGAGGTAAAGCCTCATCTGTACCAGAGTAAATGGTTACAGCCGCCATCATAATCGCTGCTTGAATCAAAGCACCTGTTTTATTACGGTGAATTTCCTCAAGATGTGCCTGATCTACTCGTTTTGACTCAGCTTGTAAATCTAACACCTGACCACAGACCATTTTAGAACTTGCTGTCGCTAAAATTTGCATTTGTTTTAATACAATTGATGCATCCACAGTTTGCGCAGTATCAAATAATCGGCTACCCAAAACTTCAAATGCCATCGACTGTAAAATATCACCTGCCAACAAAGCACTATCTTCGCCATAAGCAACATGACAGGTGGGTTGTCCACGACGTAATTGATCATCATCCATGCATGGCAGATCATCATGAACCAATGAATAACAGTGAATCAATTCAACGGCAACGGCTGCACGGCGCACCGCTGCATAATTTGGATTATTCTTAATCAAATGAGAGGTTGCATAACTCAGTGCAGGGCGCACACGCTTTCCACCCAACATCACGGCGTGGTACACCGCAGATTTTAATGGTTCAGGAATTGAAAATGCGGCAAGCGTCGTTTGTAAGTCCGCTTGAATCTGTTGCTGTGCCTGATCAAGCACTTCTACATTAAGCTTTAGAGGGGTCGTCACATTGGCCTCGAATTTTTACTATGCCGAGCATTGAATTGAAGCTCAATCCTCGCACGGTCAAGGAGATTTTCAAGTTAAATCACAGTGATCATGACAATTCATGACTGCAGCGAGTGTATACCAAAAGCAAATGAATTATCGAGTAATTTAGTGCAAGTATATTGAAATGCTTGATTTTAATTCTTGTTTGTAAGACAGAAAAAAGCTGATCTATTAGACCAGCTTCAATGATAAAAGAAAAATGATCGCTATTTAAATTCAATCTATAAATTAAAAACTATCCGCAGGAATACGTACCCAACCTTCCATCAGCACACGCGCACTACGACTCATAATGGCTTTTTTCACCTGCCATTGGCCTGCTTCAACTATTGCCTCAGCACCTACACGCAGTGTTCCAGAAGGATGGCCAAATCGTACAGCTTGTTTTTCACCACCCCCAGCAGCAAGATTGACCAAAGTCCCAGGTATGGCAGCCGCAGCACCAATAGCTACAGCTGCAGTTCCCATCATGGCATGATGCAATTTACCCATTGATAACGCTCGGACCAAGACGTCGATGTCTTGTTGCTCAATCGCCTTACCACTTGAGGCAGTATAGCTTTTTGGCTTTGCAACAAAAGCCACTTTCGGTGTATGTTGGCGTTTTTCTGCTTCTGCTACATCTTGAATCAAGCCCATTTTCAATGCCCCATAGGCACGAATCTTTTCAAAGCGAGCTAAAGCCGCTGAGTCAGCATTGATATCATCTTGTAATTCAGTACCGCTATAGCCCAGATCTTCTGCTTGAATAAAAATAGTGGGGATACCCGCATTAATCAGTGTCGCCTGAAAAGCACCAACTTCAGGAACTTCTAGTGTGTCCACTAAGTTACCTGTCGGGAACATTGCGCCACCATCTTCACCATCATCAGATGGATCTAAGAACTCAATTTGTACTTCTGCAGCGGGGAAAGTTACGCCATCTAACTCAAAGTCACCTGTTTCTTGAACTTGACCATTGGTGATTGGTACATGTGCAATAATGGTTTTACCAATATTGACCTGCCAAATACGTACAGTGCATATCCCATTTTCAGGAATACGCTCGGCTGCAACCAAACCTTGGCTAATCGCAAAAGAACCAACAGCAGCAGTTAAGTTGCCACAGTTACCACTCCAATCAACAAAGGCTTTATCTATTGAAACCTGACCAAACAAGTAATCAACATCATGATCAGTTTTGGTGCTTTTACTCAATAACACGGTTTTACTGGTACTTGAGGTTGCCCCGCCCATGCCATCAATTTGCTTACCATAAGGATCAGGACTACCAATTACACGCAATAATACCTGATCACGTGCTGCACCTGCTTGTTGTGCGGCTAAGGGTAAATCCTCGACCTTAAAGAAAACCCCTTTACTTGTGCCTCCACGCATATATGTGGCAGGTATTTTTATTTGCGCTGCATAACTCATGATCTTACATTCCTTTATATTGTTGTGCTGTATATAACGACGTTATCGACTGTATCATATCCTTTTTTTTCATCAATCTTGAATGGCATGACTTAAGTATTAAAAAATATTTTAATACTCATAAAAACATTCATTAGTAGAGCTAAAATATAAGTAAAGTCTTTTATCTGTCATGATCGCTTAATCTAGGTTTATTACTAGGCTTACTGTGACCAATCTATTACAATCTGTCATTATTTCTCCATAATGAGCGAAGTTAAGTGAGCGAAACATCAGGACAATTAAAAAGGGGACTAAAAAACCGTCATGTACAATTAATCGCCATGGGTGGTGCTGTTGGTACGGGTTTATTTTTAGGTTCAGGACAATTAATAGAACAAGCTGGACCCGCAGTCATTTTAGGCTATGCCATTGGTGGTCTTATCGTTTTCCTCATTATGCGTCACTTAGGGGAAATGATCGTTCATGAGCCTGTTGCAGGCTCATTTAGTCATTTTGCCAATAAATATTGGGGCAAATTCCCTGGCATGCTTGCTGGCTGGAACTATTGGATTTTATTTATTTTAGTTGCAATGACTGAACTCACAGCGGTTGCCAAGTTTATTAGCTATTGGTGGCCCGATGTGCCTGCTTGGAGTAGTAGCTTATTCTTCTTTATCTGTATCACCTTAATTAACTTCGCCAATGTTAAAGTCTATGGTGAATCTGAGTTTTGGTTATCTTTGATTAAAGTTGTATCGATTATCGCGATGATCATCTTTGGTCTTTATTTGATTTTGGTTCCTGGTGTAAGTGATACAGCAAGCTTTAGCCATCTTTGGGCTCATGGCGGTTTCTTTCCAAATGGATTTGAATCATTATTTTGGATGATGGCCTTCTTAATGTTTGCCTTCGGTGGTATGGAACTCATTGGAATGACGGCTGCCGAAGTTGAAGACCCTGAAAAAAATATTCCTAAAGCGATTAACCAAGTCGTATGGCGTATTTTAGTATTCTATATTGGTTCGATCACGATTATCTTATCGTTAATTCCATGGAATAGTTTAGAACTCGGCACACTCGACAAAAGTCCATTTGTTTATATTTTTAATCAACTCGGAATTGACTGGGCTGCTAACCTGCTTAACTTTATTATCTTAACAGCTGCATTATCGGTATATAACAGTGCTATGTATGTGACGAGCCGCATGTTATTTGGTCTTGCTCAACAAGGTAATGCACCTAAAGCTTTTGGTAAGTTAAATAAACATGGAACACCAACCACAGCCGTAATCTTCTCATCTGCATTAATCTTTGGCTGCGTACTTTTAAACTATGTTGTACCAGAAGATGCATTAAGCCACTTGATTTATGTCACTGTTGCGGCATTAGTACTAAACTGGGCAATGATTAGTATTACCCACTGGATCTTTATTCGTAAACAAAAACAATTGGGTATTCAATCAAAATTTAAAGCAATTGCTTCTCCGTTGAGTAATATCGTTGTACTGATTTTTATTGCCATGGTCCTTGGTATTATGTGGAAAGTTGGCTTTAAAGAATCGGTCATTATGATTCCTATTTGGATCGCTTTAATGTGGGTACTCTTTAAAGCTCTCAAACCTAAAAACGACTCAACTTCTTAACTTTTTCTGAGGCAGTATGATTACTGCCCCTTCTTACCTTTTCTTGGGTACAGACATGTGAAAAACTGAAGTCGACGCTTATCATTTATCTTTAAATCACTGGACGACAACCTTGAGCACAACAGATTCCGGACTTAAAAGAGGTCTTAAAAATCGACATATACAGCTCATTGCCATGGGCGGCGCAATTGGTACTGGACTCTTTCTAGGCTCTGCGCATGTCATTCAATCTGCTGGTCCTGCAACCATTTTAGGCTATGCCATCTGTGGTTTTATTGCCTACCTCATTATGCGCCAACTTGGCGATATGATCGTACATGAACCTGTTGCAGGTTCTCTCAGTTATTTTTCAAATAAATACTGGGGACCTTTTGCAGGCTTCTTAGCTGGCTGGAATTACTGGATCCTTTATGTATTAGTTGCAATGACCGAGCTCACAGCCATTGCCACTTTTATTCAATACTGGTGGCCTGATATTCCATCATGGATTATTGTACTGGTCTTCTTTTGTATCGTGACCGTTATCAACCTAGCAAATGTACGCTTCTATGGTGAATCTGAGTTTTGGCTAGCAATCATTAAAGTCTTTGCAGTCATTTCAATGATCTTATTTGGCTTATATTTATTACTTTCTGCTGGCCCAAATTCTACAGCAACGATCAGCAACCTTTGGAGCCACGGCGGTTTTTTCCCTAACGGTTTTAGTGGCATGTTCTACATGCTCGCCTTCATGCTTTTTGCATTTGGTGGGATTGAACTCATTGGAATGACCGCAGCAGAAGCAGAAAACCCAAGTAAAAATATTCCAACTGCAATTAATCAAGTCGTCTGGCGTATATTGGTATTTTATATCGCTTCCCTCGCCATTATTTTATCCCTTGTACCTTGGAACCAATTACAACTTGGTAGCTTAGATCAAAGTCCATTTGTGATGATCTTTAGTCAGCTAGGCATTGGTTGGGCTGCTCACCTACTCAACTTTATTATCTTAACTGCTGCTATTTCTGTTTATAACAGTGGCATGTATGGAAATAGCCGTATGCTTTATGGCTTAGCAACTCAAGGTAATGCGCCTAAAATATTTGCAAAAGTGAATGCACAAGGTGTTCCAAGACCTGCTGTGATCTTTTCATCAATTTTGATTTTTGGCTGTGTGCTGCTTAACTACTTTGTTCCAGAACAAGCTCTTAAAAACTTAATGTATGTTGCAGTAACAGGACTGGTACTCAACTGGGCGCTGATTGCACTCACACACCTTAACTTTATGAAGCAGCTTAAAGCAGAAAATATCACACGCAGTTATCCTGCACTTTGGGCACCACTGAGTAATATTTTGGTCTTGGTGTTTATAGCTATCATTTTATTTATCATGTGGCAGGAAGGACTAAAACTTTCAGTTATTCTAATTCCTGTTTGGATAACAATTGTTTATATTTTATTCCGCATACTTAAATCTCAACAAAAATAATCTGAATTTCAATTTTAAAAGTTATTGTTAAGCAATAACTTTTTTTTTGCTTCGTTTTCCGTTAAATTAGCGATCATCATACGCCCTTAGCTTAACTGGATAGAGCAGTTGCCTCCTAAGCGACCGACGTGGGTTCGAGTCCCGCAGGGCGTACCATTATAGAATACAGCATAATCCTTAATAGTCCTTTAAGCCCTTTATTTATATTGATTTAAACCAATCATTAGTCTTTAATAGTCCATGATGATCCACAACAATCAAGTGTTTTTAGCGGTGTTTTTGACGGTATCGCTAAATCTACCGTTAAAGTGATACCGTTAAAATAGCTAAAACAGTTACACCACTTACAGATTCAAAGATTAAGAAAGCAAAGTTCATAGATAAGACTGTGAAGCTTTCCGATGGTGGAGGCATGTATTTATTGATCGATAAGAACAACAATAAATTTTGGAGATTTGATTATTACCACCCCTACACTAAAAAAAGAAATACCATAAGTTTTGGCTCTTACCCCGAAGTATCTCTTGCAGATGCTAGATCGCGAAGGGATGATGCAAGATCATTACTTGCTCAAAATATAGATCCAAGTGAAAGCAGAAAATTAGAAACCATCAATCAAGTTAATTCTCTTAAAAATACATTTTCTGCTGTTTCTGAAGAATGGATGACTAAGCAAAATTTAGCCGAATCAACTATCGCCAAAAATAAAAAATTCTTTCAGGTTATAGTCGATAATATTGGAGACAAACCAATTAATTCCATTACCCCTATGGATATCTTAAATGTTTGTCGAATCTATGAAAGAGAAGAGAAATATGAAACAGCCAAAAAGATTAAGGTTAAATGCGGTCAAATTCTGCGTTATGGTGTTGCAATTGGATTATGTGAGCGCGATGTAACTCAGGATCTACGTGGTGCACTAAAGACACCAGTCGTTAACCACATGGCTGCCATTACATCACCTAAAGAGTTTGCAGTACTCCTAAGTGATATAGATCACTATGAAGGGACTATTATCACCAAAACTGCACTCAAGATCGCCCCTCTTGTTTTTGTTCGCCCTGGTGAATTGCGGCATGCAAAATGGAGTGAGATAGATTTTGAGAAAAACATATGGTCCTATACACCACCTAAGACAAAATCAAAGACTGGCGTAGAGTTAATCGTTCCATTATCAACGCAGGTAGTTGATCTGCTTAAAGTGCTACAACCAATCACATGTAATAGTGAATATGTATTTCCTGCTATTACTTCAGCATTAAAGCCAATGTCAAAAAATACAATCAATCAAGCTTTACGTCGCCTTGGTTATGAAAAAAAGCAAGTGAGTAGCCATGGTTTTAGGGCATCAGCTCGAACCATGCTTGATGAGGTTATACAGTTCCCAGTGGAAATTATCGAAATGCAGCTTGGTCACCAAGTCCGTGATATGCATGGTCGAGCATATAACCGGACTAAGCACCTAAAAGAGCGCAAAGAAATGATGCAGAAGTGGTCTGATTACTGTGAAGAGATTAAAAGTGGGGTTAAATGAAAAAATCAATCAATGAATCTATAAAGTGTGCTTTGGCTTTGGTGATAGCAACTACACTCACATTTATTGTTGTCATGATTGTTTTTATGGGGTGTTTTCCTACAGAACAAGGAAAACCAAGACCTATTTATGATGCTCTGTATATTGGTGGAACATTCTTTGGTGGTTTTGCTACATTAACTGCAGCTTATATTGCGTCAAGAATGTTCAATGACTGGAAGGATCAACATAACAAAACTATTTACTCTGATTTTTCTATAAAAAACATTTCAATGCTTCAGGAGTTAATAATTAGTTTGAATAAGCATATATCTATAAAAAATGATGTAAATTTTTTTTAGATAGGTTTCCTTTAATAGATTTAAATAATTCACACATCAAAGATAATTTTAATTTAATTTCAGAACTATATGACCGTCAACTTATCCAAACAAAAGAAAAATTAAATAACTACAAAACCTCATCAGAATTAATTTTATTAACTATTGGCGCAAAAGAAGAGGAGTTGCAGCATATTAATGAGATTAATAATAAAATAGAGTTAATATTAGAAGTCAATTCTAAAATATTCATTGATAATATTTTTTTCAGGGAATACCTGAATGCAATTATCACTGAATGTGAAAATTTAAATACTATTCTAAATAGTAAAATTCATATTAATATAATTAAAACACTAACACCTTACATAAAAGCATAAGCAAAGTGCCTTCACTTAAGGGCTTTCACCACAGCACTATGCTTCGCCTGACACTCATTGTATTTAACTACAACATCAATAGCCCACAACAAGATAATACCACCCTGCCCTGATTCTAGTTGCTGTAGATCGGGACAAAGTTTTATATTGGTTCTAACAAAAACATTTCGCATAACGCCCATTATGTTAAATAAGATATATCTTTTTAATATTTTCAATTTTAAAAGGTTCAGTTAATGAGGATGAATCTCCCACAAAGCTATCTATTTCTCTAGGGATAAAATTTCTATCAATAAACAAAGCAATATTTACATATTTTCCATGATCTGAATAATCAATTTGGGTTCCCGTTGTCGTAAGTTCCCCAAAATCAGAGCATATTTCTTCGGGATAAATGATTTTAAAGGATCCCATTCCACCATCATTCATTGGTATGGAGTAGCACTTATCTAACGCTACTGGAATGTTAATTTTTATTTGTGAAATTTCTATTAAGCTCTTGATAATGAATATTTCATCTATCGTTAATAGCTTCATAAATTATCCTGTGTATATTAGTACTGTTTATTTTAAAGATTTCCTAAAATCAACATAATACACCTTATACGAAATTAAGTTAACTATTCATTTTAAATCATATAGTTAAATTATTTCCAAGCGCCTTATTCCGTTGAATAAGGCGTTTTTATTCCTTTATATAGTTTCACTCCTACTATTCAACCAATGTTCCACACTTATTATAAAGAAGACACGAACTATTCAGGCCACCCTCACTCAATCGCTCGATATCAACTGCGTGTCCATCAGCTGCTTCCGCCATCGTTCGATATTCAGCAATACACTTTTGGAGTATATCTGAACTGGTATTGACCTAGTTAATGATGGTTTCGCGGGGAGCTTTGGACATACAGCTTTTGGCTATATCGAATTGCTTTGACAAGCGATCAGCAGTGGACTGAATTCTAAAATCTTCAACCACGACTTGTTTAATTTTAATATTGTAATTTTCTCTGCTTTTAAAAGTTGTTCAGACCATGATTTTTCTTGGCTTCGGCTTTGGTCTTTTCAGTACATTTTGTAATGAAAAACACTTAACCTTCCCTGTTATTTTTTAATTTCCTTCCCCAATACATTAAGATCACACCGAGAACAAATGGAAGATGAATAAATGGAATGAGTTCAACTTCGCGTAATGCTCTTATCGGATTATTACAACCTGGGCTTGAACCTGTAGAGGACATACACCCCATACCACTAAAATACAGAAGTATCATGATCGATAAAAAAATCAGAATCGCACCGAGTGATATTAAAAATATTTTTTTCATGATAATAGTCTTCTTATCAAAAAATGAATCGCTAATAATATTGCCCATATTAAAATAGGAATTCTAAATGTTAATATCTTCAAAGCCATTTTTTTGCTTGTCTATAACATTAGTCAGTCTGATTCAATTTACAACACAAATCCAAGCTGACACATCTACCCAAGTTCCAACAGAAGAACACTGTACAGCATTAATCAATGCCGAAAAATATGAAGAGGGTAATCAATGTTTAGACGCTTTCTTTGAAAATCTTCCAGAATTAATCGTAGATCCAAGTGAAGAATTACTCTCAAAAGCACTTGAACTTAAAATGGACCCAGATCCCAAAAAGCAAACCCAAGCTTTAAAATACTATCTACAAGCAGCACAGACCAATAATCCCGAAGCACAAGTTCAAATGGCCATGCTCTATATGGAAGGTGAATTGGTTCCCCACAATTTAGAACAAAGTTATTATTGGCTAAACAAAGCAGCACAACAACATAATGCTCAAGGACAATTATTACTAGGACGACTCTATCAATCTAACCAATTTAGTAAAAAAGATGGTCAACAAGCCATTTATTGGTTAACTCAAGCGGCAAAACAAGACAATCGTGTGGCTACAGAATTTTTAGGTGATACCTATAGAGATGCTATTTTAGTACCAAAGGATTTGAAAAAAGCCCTGTATTGGTATAAAAAATCTGCGAAGCTTGGTAATAACTCAGCCTTATTACAAGTCGCTCTATTTTATGCACATGGTTATGCGGTCAAAAAAAATCCTGCTAAATCTGAGGAACTGCTAGAGATGCTGTTCTCACCCAGTACATCCAAGCATTTTGAAATGATTGCGGAGCATTATGAACGTGGTACTGAAGGCTTTCCTAAAGATCCTGTTATTGCCAAAAAGTGGTATAAAAAGGCTACTGACTTAGCTAAAACGGAACAATGAATCGTCTTTCAAGACCAGATCAATCAATTTAGGAAATCAAATATGAAAAAAGCAGTTATATTCATCGGCCTGTTATTGCCTATGTTTGCTCAGGCACAAGACTTTAAGTACCAAAAAACTGATAACGGTTATAAACATTACCAAGGACAAAGCACATTGACTGGGGTCTACTCTAGAAATCTAGATCCTGAGTATCTCGATTTTATGGGTGATGCAATTTGTTTTTTTCCAGACAAAGCCTCCGAAAAACTTGTTCCAAATTTTGATCCTAATGTTCGTAGTGCTTGGTTTTGTTTTAGTAATTTCGAGACAGCCAAAAAGACCTTCAAGTTACCTGACAATATTAAAAAGGGTTATTGCAGCTATGAAGGTAAGGCAACCATCACCATCAAAAACTATCAATCCTATATTGAAGAGTCTGAAGGCTTTGACATCACCCAACTGGTTTCTGCTAAAAATATAACCCCTGTTCAGGCCATTAAATGTAATGTCTCTTAAACTTAAGCATTAATTCCACACCATTTAACAATTCACCCTAGCAAAAAAGTTAATTAGAGACAGATATGACCATTCAAAACACTTTAGTTTTACAGCATGCTTTTTTAGAGCAAATGTATAATGATGCCTATTTTCCGAATCACCTTGTAGATCAGGTGAAAGATATTTTACTTAAGCTCTGTGGGCAAATTGAAACTGAACAGCCACAAGATCTTGATAGCTTATATGCTCTGACTCATCAAGCCACTGAAAAAATTAATGATTTACAAGAGGCTTTTGATGAAGAAAATAGTGAAATTGAAACGGTTGCACGTGAAAGTATCGCTGAAGAATTTGATTTTATTGCAGAAGCGTATAACTTTAAAGATGCAGATATCGAAGAACTCATAGCACCTAGAGACTGGTAATAGCTATTCTTTTTGGTCTTTTATGCTGAATTCAATAAAAGGCCAAATTGATAAATTAGACAAAAATGAGTTTCTACAGTGCATGTATTTTAATTCTGAAAAAAAGACAGTGGATTTTTACCCTATAGCCGCATAAAATTGCCCAAGTTTAATTGGTCCTCACGATGATTCATCCTCTATGATGTTCTCAGCCACTCGATGACTGCTTTTTAATTCATATTCAAATCGATCTCTCTGATCCATCAATTGGATCAATCTTCCATTTCAAATACTTATGTCTGTTCAACACATAAGAAAAGTTAGGTACCTGCATGGAAATCAAAGTCAATTTTCTCGATAACCTTCGACTTGAGGCTAAGTTCGATGATTTTACGGTAATTGCCGATCAACCCATCCGTTATAAAGGGGATGGTTCTGCGCCTGGTCCATTCGATTATTTTCTTGCTTCTTCAGCAATGTGCGCAGCCTACTTTGTTAAAGTCTATTGTGCTGCGCGTGACATCCCTACAGATAACATTCGCTTATCACAAAACAATATTGTCGATCCTGAAAATCGCTATAAACAAATTTTTAAAATCCAAGTTGAACTTCCTGCAGATATTTCTGAAAAAGATCGCCAAGGTATCTTGCGCTCTATCGATCGTTGTACTGTGAAGAAAGTGGTACAAACTGGTCCTGAATTTATTATTGAACAAGTAGAAAGTATTGATGCAGATGCACAAGCGCTGCTCATGCCAAATTTAACCTCCGAGCAAAATACTTTTATTGCTGGTAAAGATTTACCACTTGAGCAAACCATTGCCAACATGTCTTCAATTTTAGCTGGTCTCGGCATGAAAATTGAAATTGCATCTTGGCGTAATATCGTACCGAATGTCTGGTCGTTACATATTCGTGATGCACAATCACCGATGTGTTTTACCAATGGTAAGGGTGCAACCAAAGAAAGCGCATTGGCTTCTGCATTAGGCGAATTTATTGAGCGGCTTAACTGTAACTTTTTCTATAATGATCAGTTCTGGGGTGAGGAAATTGCCAATGCAGATTTTGTACACTATCCAGAAGAAAAATGGTTCAAACCTGGCCCAGATGATGCCCTACCGACTGAAATTTTAGATGAATATTGCCTAGAAATTTACAATCCTGATGATGAGTTACTTGGTTCACATTTATACGATACCAACTCTGGCAATACTGCACGGGGCATTTGTTCACTGCCATTTGTGCGTCAATCAGATAAAGAAGTGGTCTACTTCCCTTCTAACCTGATCGAAAACTTGTACCTGAGCAATGGTATGAGTGCAGGTAATACTTTGGCTGAAGCTCAAGTTCAGTGTTTATCTGAAATATTTGAACGCGCTGTAAAACGTGAAATCATTGAAGGTGAAATTACCTTACCTGATGTACCACAAGAGGTTCTCGCTAAATACCCAAGTATTCAAGCAGGTATCGAAGCACTTGAACAACAAGGCTTCCCTGTACTGGTCAAAGATGCATCACTAGGTGGTCAATACCCAGTAATGTGTGTCACCTTAATGAATCCTCGTACAGGAGGTGTTTTTGCCTCTTTTGGTGCCCATCCAAACTTCCAAGTCGCACTTGAACGTAGTCTTACTGAGCTACTACAAGGTCGTAGCTTTGAAGGTTTAAATGATCTGCCTCAACCTACATTTAGTACAAATGCAGTGACTGAACCCAACAACTATGTTGAACACTTTATTGACTCAAGTGGTGTAGTGTCATGGCATTTCTTTAGTGCTAAATCAGACTATGACTTTGTTGAATGGGATTTTACCAACCAAGGAACAAACAGTAATGCTCAAGAAGCAGCTGCCCTCTTTGCCATTTTGGAAGACATGGGTAAAGAAGTCTATATGGCAGTTTATAAACACCTTGGGGCAACCGCTTGTCGTATCTTGGTACCTGATTACTCTGAAGTTTATTTAATTGAAGATCTGGTTTGGGACAACACCAACAAAGCATTAGGCTTCCGTGAAGACATTTTAAATCTACATCGTTTAGACAATGATCGCCTTGAAGCATTGGTTGAACGCTTGGAAGAATGTGAATTAGATGACTATACCGAGATCAAGACTTTGATCGGTATTGAGTTTGATGACAATACAGAATGGGGCCAACTGACCATATTAGAACTAAAACTGTTAATTTACCTCGCATTGCAGCAGTTTGAAGAGGCAAAAGATTTGGTCGAAGCCTATCTACAATACAACACCAACACTGTGGAACGTGGATTATTTTATCAATGTCTTAATGTTGTGCTTGAAGTCGTGATCGATGATGAGCTTGAGCTCGATGACTATGCTTATAATTTCCGTCGTATGTTTGGTGACGAACGTATGGATGCAGCAGTGGGCTCAGTTGAAGGTCATGTCCGCTTCCATGGCTTAACACCAACCAGTATGAAACTTGAAGGTCTAGACCGTCATTTACGTCTGATCGAAAGCTATAAGAAATTACATGCAGCCCGTGCCAAAGCAGGTCCTTTGAGTATTGCTGTCTAATTTACAGTTATTTTAAGCAAAATGAGCCCAGCAGTTGCTGGGCTCATTGTTTTGTCCCTTAATCTACTTCAATTCAACAAAATTAAAATTATATACGCTACAATCTTAGCTTTATTCCTTTGAAATACCACGTTTTATTATCATGAAATACCTGTTACTAAGCTGCCTCATGCTATTCCCCCTCACCAGTTATGCCAAAAAATGTGCAGATTTTAAGACGCAAAAAGAAGCACAAGACTGGTATGAGAAACGCAAAAAATCCGGTCAAACAGGATGGAAAAGTTTAGATCGTGATGGTGATGGTCAGGCTTGTGAGTGTCTGCCAGGTGGAAATGGACAATACTGCCCGAAAAAATAAACTGGGCTGAATAAATCAATGCCCTCCATCGAGGAGGGCATTGATACCATTACAATCTATTGTTAAGAATTAACAGCGACCTTTTTTCTCTTGTCCAGGTGGGCAGTAATAACCTTGACCACGGCGATGATCTCGATTGTTATAATGTCCACGGTGCCCTTCACGATCATACTTTTTATACTCACCATTGCCACGATGTTCATAGCGATCATAACCACCACGATGCTCATAGCGACCAGAATAATCATGACCATCAGGATATACAGCACACGCTGTTAAGAAACTCAAAGGCAATAGAGCCACAGCAATTAAGATTTTTTTCATCGTATTATTCCATGCCTAGATATAACTCCATTATAGGCAGCCCTAGCCTATTGTCATGGTTTATTGCCCTGCTCTGACAATAAACCATCATGCTCTCCATCTGTATGATTAATCCTACACAAAATCTTCTCAGTTCAAATGAAATTAGGCTTTACCCCTGTTTTTGAATTGGTTATGTTGTGTTATTGCTTCTAGATCAATCCAATCCACCTATGACTTCTGTGCTTTTGGCATTACGTAAACAACTTCGATTACAGCGACGCCAACTCAATCGTTTTCAACAGCATCAAGCTGAACAACGTTGTTTACAACATTTACTACGATTACCTGAATATCAATCAGCACAGCATATTGGATTGTATTTACATGCCTTTGGTGAGGTTGCAACACAAGCCCTGATTTGGATGTGCTTAAAACGTGGTAAAACAGTCTATCTACCTGTCATCTGTAATATGAACCAACAATTACGTTGGGTTAAATTGAGTACTGGACTTTATCGTGGGAAGCGTTTTAGTCGTCACCCTCTCGGAATGCAACAGCCAATGCTGCCACATTCTTGGCCTGTTTCTCATTTAGACCTACTGGTTATGCCTTTATTGGCTTGCGACACGCGTGGTCTCAGATTGGGCATGGGCGGTGGCTATTACGATCGAACCTTAGCACATGCACCTCATCGACCATTTCGACTCGGTTTAGCACATGAATTTCAATGGCTAAATGAACAACTCCCAGCCCGTGCTTGGGACCAAGCTATAGATGCATTAATCACACCAAAGCGTCTGCGTCGATTTTAGTATTGAGCAGTCTAATTCATCCACTTTTTAAGTTTTAATTCTTAAAATTGCTATATTTTATAAAATAAATTTGGTCATACCCTTGTAATTTTATAAATACACATCACTATTAAAAAATGGCAACACAGTTGTTACTCATTTGGAGTGCCCATGTCTGAAATCAATATGAATGAAAAAGTCTTAGAATCAGAGATTCCAAGCGTATTACCTCTCTTAGCATTACGTGATGTAGTGGTTTATCCACATATGCAAATCGCGTTATTCGTTGGTCGTGAAAAATCGATTAATGCAGTCAATGTGGCCCGTAACAGTGACAATTTGGTATTTGTGGTTGCTCAAAAAGATTCTCTTACTGAGGAAATTGATCACGATAATCTATACCAATACGGTACTGTCGCTAAAATTGTACAAGTAGTGAATCATGAAAATGATGAAAACTGCATTAAAGTTTTAATCGAAGGGTTATACCGTGCCAAGCTCGAAAAAATCATCGATTGCGATGAATACCTTACAGCTGAACACAGTCTAAATCCGATTCAAGTTCACACTGATGAAAATACTCAACAAAATCAATTACAAGAGTTGCGTAGCCTGTTTGCTCAATATGCAGAAGCAAAACTTCGCAATTCACGTGAATTGATTGCTGCGGCAAACAAAATTGAAGATCTACTTCAATTATTGTTCTTTGTTGCAACACGTGTACCTTTGAACATTGATATCAAACAAAAATTCTTAGAACACGACGAATTTGAAGCACATCTCCAAGAATTGATGGGCTATTTATTGCAACAATCTGAAGAACAACAGATTGAACAAAATTTACATGAATCTGTAAAACGCCAGATGGAAAAAAACCAACGTGAATACTTTCTAAATGAAAAAATGAAAGTCATTCAACGTGAACTTTCTGACATGAATGGTGGTGCAGAAGATGATGTTGCAGAGATTGAGAAACGTCTAGCAGAAGCTGATTTACCCGAACATGTCCGTAAAAAAGCAGAAGCTGAGTTCCGTAAATTAAAAGCAATGCAACCTGTATCTAGCGAAGCAGCTGTTGTTCGTAACTATATTGAAGTGATCCTTGATACACCTTGGAACAAAGCCAGTAAAGTTAGTATTAACCTGAACAAAGCACAAGATATTCTCGATGCTGACCACTATGGTCTAGATGAAGTTAAAAAACGTATTGTTGAATATTTAGCAGTGCAATCACGTGTGAAAAAACTACGTGGACCAATTTTATGTTTAGTCGGCCCTCCTGGGGTGGGTAAAACCTCTTTAGGTGAATCAGTTGCAAAAGCAACAGGACGTGAATTTGTCCGTATGGCCTTGGGTGGTGTACGTGATGAAGCTGAGATCCGTGGTCATCGCCGTACTTATATTGGTGCGATGCCAGGTAAAATCGTGCAATCACTGACCAAGTCTGGTGTAAAAAACCCGCTGTTCTTGCTCGATGAAATTGACAAGATGGCACAAGACTACCGTGGTGATCCAGCATCAGCATTGCTTGAAGTACTTGATCCATCACAAAATGATAAGTTCAATGACCACTATCTTGACTTGGACCTTGATCTTTCAGAAGTGATGTTTATTTGTACCGCAAACAGTATGAATATCCCTGAAGCACTACTTGATCGTATGGAAGTCATTCGTCTCCCGGGTTATACCGAAGATGAGAAAGTCAAAATTGCTGACCGTTATTTAGTGCCTAAAGCCATTAAGAACAATGGCCTTCGCCCTAAAGAACTGACGATCCACGAAGAAGCGATTCGCGATATTGTACGTCGTTATACACGTGAAGCAGGTGTTCGTAGTCTTGAACGAGAAGTTTCAAGTATTGCACGTAAAGTCGTGAAAGAAGCTGTGAGTAAGAAGTCAAAAAACCTACAAGTCGATGTCGATGCGAATAATCTTCCAGACTACTTAGGTGTACACAAATTTGACTATGGTATTGCTGAAGAAGAAGCACAAGTTGGCCGTGTCAATGGTCTGGCTTGGACCTCTGTAGGTGGAGAGTTACTGACTATTGAAGTAGCAACCATGAAAGGTAAAGGTACCTTTATTACGACAGGTTCTCTGGGCGATGTCATGCAAGAGTCGATCAAAGCAGCAATGACTGTTGTTCGTACACGTGCTGATGCACTTGGTATTGAAACGGAGCGCTTTGCTGAGACAGATGTCCATGTTCATTTACCTGAAGGTGCAACACCTAAAGATGGTCCGTCAGCAGGTCTTGCTCTGACCACGGCTTTGGTCTCTGCATTTACTGGTATTGCGATTCGTCCAGATATCGCTATGACAGGCGAAACGAGCTTAAGTGGCCGTGCAATGCGCATTGGTGGTTTAAAAGAGAAGCTACTTGCTGCACATCGCGGTGGCATTAAACTGGTCTTTATTCCTCAAGAAAACGTTCGCGATCTTGTTGAGATTCCAGATAATGTTAAAGAAGGCTTAGAAATTAAAGCAGTGAAAAGTGTCGATGAGATTCTTGAACTTGCTTTAGTTGAACAACCAAAACCTTTAGTCAAAGCACCAATCGTCAAGGCTGAAAATAGCGGTAAAGCTGCACGACACTAAGTTTGAAATATTTGCACACATTTAATCGAGAGGAGTTCGCTCCTCTCGATTTTTTTTGACTTGTAATTATTTCGAGCATCCCCATTTAAGTTTATATCATTTATTTATAGATCCATCTTTGCTTAGCGGTGGTACGAATCTCCAGACGAATCATCGCGTTTTATCGCAGTTTTAAATCCCCCTTTAAAACTGCGTTTTTTTATGCCCATGATCTAGATGATTCAAGGTTATAATAGCCACCTGTTTTTCTTACGCTAAACTTATGAAAATTCGTATCTTGACCATTGGTCAAAAAATGCCGAGTTGGGTCACAACTGGTGTTGAAGATTATCTCAAACGTATTCAACCCTTTGTACAAACTCAAATCATTGAAATACCGATGGCTAAACGCGGCAAAAATGACTCTGAAGCAGATATATTAAAGTATCGTCAAATAGAGGGCGATGCCATACTCGCAGCACTTAAGAACAATGAAGTCTTGATTGCCCTAGAAGTTGGTGGTCGTGAAATGAGTACAGAGCGTTTAGCAGACACCATGAAAGGTTGGATGCTAGAAGGCCACGATATTGTCTTAGCCATTGGTGGACCAGATGGCCATAGTGATGCGGTACGCAAAAAAGCGGCATGGCACTGGTCACTTTCAAAACTCACCCTGCCCCATCCACTGGTACGAGTCATGCTCATTGAGCAACTTTATCGAGCAATGAGTATTAACCACAACCACCCTTACCATCGCGCAGGTTAAACAGCAGTAGCGTTGCATATTTAGCTCGCTCTGTTGAGAGGCAACACCTTCTATCACAATAGATTTTTTTGCAAGATAGTCCATATCTTGCAACATCTTAGGCAGACTCAACATGCACTTACAAACACTTCCAGGCTTATTTATTTCCCATGGTTCGCCCATGCTGGCACTCAACCCTGAACAAGTGGGTCCAGCTTTAGCACGTTTGAGTCTGAATCTACCTCGCCCTCAAGCAATTATTGTCATGTCTGCACATTGGGAAAGTGAGGCGCTTGAGCTTAGCCATGCTATTCGTCCTGAAACTTGGCACGACTTTAGAGGCTTTCCCGAAGAACTCTATCAGATTCGCTATCCTGCACCCGGTCATCCTGAATTGGCTGAAAGTATTATTCAACGCCTAGCAGAAGCAGAGATCACTGCGCATGCCAATAGCACTCGTCCACGTGATCACGGCGTATGGATGCCATTACTACATATGTATCCTGAAGCAGATATTCCTGTGGTAGAAATTTCGATCCCTCATCACTTTTCTGCTGATCAGCTGTATCAACTAGGCCAATGCTTAGCATACTTTCGTGAACAGCAAATACTGATTATTGGCTCGGGTAGTATTACCCATAATCTTGCTGAACTTAGTTGGAGTCGTGATACCCCAACACCGGTATGGGCTGCAACCTTCAGTCAACAAATTATTAGTGCATTAAAAAATGGGGACTATGACAAGGTGCTGCAGTGGCAAACCTTACCCTATATCAAACAAAACCACCCGAGCTTAGAACATTTAGCACCGCTATTTTTCAGTATGGGAACAGGTTCACGTTTTAGTTTGGTACATAGCAGTTTCAGCATGGGTGCTTTAGGCATGGATATTTATCGGTTTGACTAATCAATCACAGCAGATATGTAAATTTAATTTTCAAAACTGATACAGTTTGAAACTTTTAAAAACAAGTTACTACCTTTTGTTTAACGCTGAATACGTTAAGCTAAGCGTACACTCTACTTATGATATTGTTTTGAAATGAAAATTAAATACTTAGCCTTAGCTTTAATTCCTTTTGCTTTAGCAGCTTGCCAGAGCACAACTACTCAACAAATTAAGGATGTAGTAAGTAACGTGGTAACACAACAAAATGCTGCTCAAATTCTACCAAATTATAATTGGAGCTACCAACCAGCTGGTACGAACCACCCTGTCACTCTGAGCTTTTTACAAAAAGACCAGCTTCTAAGCATCGATACCGGCTGTAATATGCAAGGTACTAGTTGGAAAATTGAAAATAACCAACTTGTTACAGGTAACGTTGCTTCAACAATGAAGGCTTGTGAACCTGCACTGATGAAGCAAGAACAACAAACTGGAAAAATCTTCAACCAAGCTAAAATTCCTTTTAACATCACTTGGAATAACGAAGAACAACCTGTGTTAAATCTAACCACCGCTACTGGTGAAAAAATCAGCTTAATCGGTGAAATGACTGATGAAGCAAAATACCAATCAGCTGGTGAAATCATCTTCCTTGAAGTTGCACCTGAAACACGTTCTTGTGTAGGTGTAGGTCCACAAACTTGTTTACAAGTTCGTGAAATTAAATACGATGCTAACGGCCTAAAAACTCATGCTGATAAAGAGTGGAGCAACTTCTACAGCAGCATCAAAGGCTTTGAACATAAAGCGAACCAACGCAATGTATTACGTGTAAAACGCTTTGAAATCAAAAATCCAGCAGCTGACCAATCTAAGTACGCTTATGTACTCGATATGGTTGTTGAAAGCGAGCAAGTAAAAGCGAAATAAGCCTTTACGTTAAGCGCAAAAAAGCCGATGCAAATGCATCGGCTTTCTTTATATGGGTGTATTAAAACTTAAAACACACCTTGAGCAAGCATAGCATCAGCGACTTTAACGAAGCCTGCAATGTTCGCACCATCAACATAGTTGATTGTACCGTCTTCTTGAGTACCAAACTTCACACAGTTACGGTGAATCTCTTTCATGATCGCATGTAAACGCTCATCAACTTCTTCAAACGTCCAGCCTAGACGAATCGCATTTTGAGACATTTCAAGACCAGAAGTTGCCACACCACCAGCATTTGAAGCTTTACCTGGTGCATACAAAATTTTAGCTTCAATAAATTTCTCTACTGCTGCCAAAGTAGATGGCATATTCGCACCTTCTGCTACACACATTGTGCCGTTAGCAAGAAGTTTTTCAGCATCATCACCATCAAGCTCGTTTTGTGTTGCACATGGAAGTGCGATATCACACTGAATACCCCAAGGACGTTGACCGTCTAAGTACTCAAAACCATGTTTAGCAGCAAACTCAGAAATACGACCACGTTGAATGTTTTTCAGTTCCATTACTTCAAGCAATAACGCGTCGGTTAAGCCATCTTTCATGTACACTGTGCCATTTGAGTCAGATAAAGATACAACTTTAGCACCCAAGAACATTGCTTTTTCAGCAGCAAATTGTGCAACGTTACCTGAACCTGAAATAGCAACTACTTTATCTTTAAAAGTTTCACCACGAGTTTTCAGCATCTCTTCTGCAAAATATACAGTACCAAAACCAGTTGCTTCAGGACGCGCTAAAGAGCCACCAAATGACATTCCTTTACCCGTAAATACACAAGCTGTGTCATTACTGAGTTTCTTCATCATACCAGCCATGTAGCCAACTTCACGACCACCGACACCGATATCACCAGCAGGAATATCTGTATTTGCACCAAGATGGCGATAAAGTTCAACCATCAAAGCTTGGCAAAAACGCATAATTTCGCCTTCTGACTTACCTTTAGGGTTAAAGTCAGAACCACCTTTACCACCGCCCATTGGCAATGAAGTTAAGGCATTTTTGAAAGTTTGTTCAAAACCTAAGAACTTCAAAATGGATAAGTTAACTGATGGGTGGAAACGCATTCCGCCCTTAAATGGTCCAATCGCTGAGTTGTATTGAATACGAAAAGCGCGGTTAACTTGAGTATTTCCTTGATCATCTAACCATGAAACGCGAAATTGAATCGCGCGCTCAGGCTCAACCAAACGCTCCAGCAAACCGTATTTTGCATATTGCGGGTTTTTTTCAATGAATGGCCATAGGCTAGTCATTACTTCTTCAACCGCTTGCAAAAATTCAGGTTGATTAGGATCTCTCGCTTTCACGTAGTTTAAGAAATCATTCAAGCTTGTATATTTCAACGCTTTATCCTCAGCAGAATGTGACAAAATATTGCCACTCATTACAATTGTGTTTCGTTTTAGCGAAAATCATTAAATATGTTTTACAAATAATCTACAATAGCTTTCCCAAATAATTTTTAAATAACCATGAATTTCAACATGCTAAATAACAATAAAATTTGTCTATTTAGTCAATTTTCCGATTTCAGTGTGATTTTTTGAGCTACACAAAATCAACATAGCATAGATATTATACGAAACTTGAGCAAGCACTATCATACAGCACATCCCCTAAACTCAGCATTTCGTGCTAGACTGTTTTGGTTTTAATGCACTGTTTTTCCAACCAATTGCCCTTGCTCTGATCTGTTTTACATGAATTTAAATATTACCCTCACTCAACAAGTCGATGCTGTTTTACCACAAACACAATGCGGCCTATGTGGTCATCGCGATGGCTGTTTGCCCTATGCCCAAGCAATTGTGGAAGGTGAAGATGCCAATAAATGCATTCCTGGGGGACAACCTGTTGCAGATCAACTTGCTGAAATTCTCAATAGGCCGATCTTAGTTGCAGAACAAAGTGTTTGGCCGATACAAGCAGATGGTCGCCCACAACGCATGAAAGCTGTCATTCGTGAGGATGAGTGCATCGGCTGTACCAAGTGCATAAGTGCTTGTCCTGTCGATGCTATTATTGGTAGTGGCAAACTCATGCACAGCATCCTGACTGATCTGTGTACTGGCTGTGAACTCTGTATCCCCCCTTGTCCAGTTGACTGTATCGATCTGGTAGAAGATCACTCAACACTTCTGACGGAACAACAGCGCCTAGTCGAACAGGATGAGTTACGTAATCGTTATTACGCACACATTCAACGCCAAGAAAAGCGTCAAAATACCCGTAAAGGTCCTATTGTACGTGCTGCAATTGAAAGTGAAGTCTTTAGCCAATTTGCAGATGTAGAAACACAAGACAACACTGTTGTTGCCAGCGCAGCAATTGCACCAGAACAAGATGCTAAACGTATTATTGAACTTGCTAAGATTCGTTCACAAATTAAGAAACTTGATAAACAATTATCTGTACGCCCAGAGCCTGCTAAGCAACAGCTTTTAGATGAACTCAAAGCAAAACTCACTGTGATTGAGGGAGCCTAATCATGGCAGTGAAAAATATGACCAAAAAGCAGATTCAAACATTTTTTGAACGCCTGCGAGAACAACGACCAAATCCTCAAACCGAGCTAAACTATTCAAGTCCCTTTGAATTACTCATTGCAGTGATGCTATCTGCACAAGCAACTGACCTGAGTGTAAATAAAGCAACTGATCGATTATTTCCAGTTGCTAATACACCTGAAGCAATTTATGCACTGGGCGTTGAAAATCTCAAACATTATATTAAAACCATCGGTCTTTATAACAGTAAGGCTGAAAATGTAATTAAGACTTGTCAAATTTTAATCAGTAAACACCAATCACAAGTTCCTGATAACCGAGTGGATTTAGAGGCTTTGCCGGGTGTTGGGCGTAAAACTGCCAATGTTGTCCTCAATACTGCCTTTGGCCAAGCAGCCATGGCTGTAGATACCCACATTTTTCGCCTAGGTAATCGTACAGGTCTTGCGGTGGGTAAAAACGTGCTTGAAGTTGAACAGCGTTTAATGAAAGTGATTCCTAAAGAATTTATACTTGATGCACATCACTGGTTAATTTTACATGGTCGTTATTGTTGTATTGCACGTAAACCTAAATGTGCTGAATGTATCGTATCTGACCAATGTAATTGGCCAGAACGTTTTGACTTCGGTGCCACAGTACCTACGGGCATTCGTCAAACAAAAAAATCAGTTTAATCACTGAATCATTTTTTGCGTTTTTTACTATTTTGACCCACGTGTTGCTGCGTAGATTTAAGCGCACGTGCTTGCTGTTTTTCAAGTTCAGTTTGTTTCTGTGCGGTACGCAGTAATTTAAAACTTAAAAAACTTAAATAGAGCACTACAGCACTACTTAATAATAACAAGACCACGATCATCATCTTAGACATGTGTAGTTTCCATATTGAAATCTGCATAAACATATAAAAAGAGCCCTAAAACAATAAGGGCTCTTTAATGATTGCAGATTTAAAATCAATCACAAGCAATATAATGATTATGCTTGATCTAAAATAGCAAATAACTCAGCTTGAACTACATCAATTGGACGTAAACCATCGAGTTTGTTGTACTGTGCAGAAACTTCTGACACACCAACACGACCTTGATAAAAACCGACAAGTTTTGCAGTATCGTTATGATAAGCCACTAAACGTTTACGGATAGTTTCTTCTTGATCATCTGGGCGTTGAACAAGGTCTTCACCAGTTTCATCATCTTTACCTTCCACTTTAGGTGGATTATAAACGATGTGATAAACACGACCAGAAGCTGGGTGTTGGCGACGACCAGATAAACGCTGAATAATCTCTTCATCAGGTACAGCAATTTCAATCACATTATTAATATGAATGCCTTCGCTTTCCAAAGCTTCAGCTTGTGGAATTGTACGAGGGAAACCATCTAAAATAAAACCGTTTGCGCAATCTGCATGTGCAATACGCTCTTTGACTAAGCCAATAATTAACTCATCAGAAACTAAACCACCTGATTCCATTACAGCTTTAGCCTTTAAACCCAATTCGGTACCTTCACGAATTGCAGCACGTAGCATATCACCGGTTGAAATTTGTGGGATATTGTAGCGCTTACAGATCAACTGAGCTTGCGTCCCTTTACCTGCTCCAGGTGGTCCTAGTAATATAATGCGCATATAAAAACATCCTCTTCTGTAACATAGTGTTTATGATACCTTTTATCCTAAGTTTGCGAGAAGCACAACCTACTTTAAAGGTACCTCATTATAAGAAAGCCACAAACAAATGAATTAAACCTGCTAAAAAGCCTGTTACCCCACCCAGTAAAATTAAAATCCATTCATCCTCACGAAATGCGGGACGAAGTAAATTTTGGAATTCAGCTGGCGTCAGCTCGCGGATTCGATCTTTAAACATTTGAAATATTTTCTGTGCACGGCTCGCATTAAACTCCGGGTCGCATACAGGCACCATCGTAATTTCAATTGAACGATCAATCAAGTCCGTCTTCAGTCTTGCATATTCACGTGGCCCTAAAGAAAGCTGTAAAGACGTACGAACTAATGGTGTTTCCATAATTTGGTTGATATGGCGTTTAATAATTCGACGTGTTTTATCTTTTTGCGGACCATACATCATTTCGCTCATGATTGACTTTAATGTAATCAAATCTTCAGTTACAACGCTAGCAAAAACATCTGACACTTCCTCTTGACGCTTCATGAAAGCACCTTGGATATTATAAGTACCTAGACGTGGAATCACAGGTTTAATCCATGGGAATTTATGTGATTTTGTTCGCTCAAAAAACTGTGGATAGCGCACATAATGAGGTTCTACAGGGTTAAACACCATCCAGATAGCAATCCAGTTTGTGAGGAAACCCCAAACAGCAGCCCAAAACGGTACGGTCCAATGCCATGGTACTAAAAACCATACCATCATCTGGAAGATACCAAAGATCATTCCAATCACCGCACTGATATGCCAAATGAAATTAATCTCTTTTTGCCCCACTTTAAGGAACATACGAACCATTAATCGACGGTCACCTTCCATTTGGCTCACGACCATATTACGCATGTCGACAAGTGACTCAACGTTCATGACCAGCTCAGTCACTAATTCTCGTAGCACTTTAGGTAATTGTTTTTGAGCCTGAGCATAAATCCGACGCTTAATCGAATAAGGTAAGTTTTCCCAAAGGACTGCATTGCGATCCATCATCACTTCATCGATCAAATGCTCAAGTTCGAAACCAACCTGCTCACCAATAATCCGTGCCATGTCATCTGGGTCCATTGCATCAAGGAACTCGCGCAATGATCCCAATTTTGAAAGCGTATTATCGGTAATAATACCTGAGATTCGACCTGCCTTTCTTGGGACAATGCCCTGCCAGCCAATAGGTAGAGGCCCTAGATGAAATCCCCAAAAATTAATTGGGTAAAACACCATTTTTAATGCCATCCAAACGTGTGCCCAAGTGACCACAGCAGTAACAGGTATAATACTTAAAACTGCAAGATGATCGGGTCGATTTAAAAAGGTTTGCCACAAATCACTGAGGTATTCAAACATGCATGACTCTCGTATTTAATTCTATTCGTAGTCAAATGAAGTATTAAACTGCATCATTTACAAACCAAGACTAAAAGTATAGGCAAACTGAATCACTGGCTTAGATTCAAAAACAGTTACATTGCCTTTAGTAACTTTTTGGCCAGCACCTAAACCAACACTCAGGGTACTTATTCGCTCTTTATTTAAAAACACATAAGAAAAGTCAGCCCCCGCCCCAAGTTGGGTTTCAGTCTTTTGAGCATAGCTTGTGCTTTTTAGATGCCCCATATATGCCCCCAGATAATACCCATTTTGCTCAGTACCTGTAAGTACTAAAGGATATCGAAATCCCACTTGGCCCCCAAATGCATGATCGTTGTTTAAAAAAGCACCTGCTTTAATATAAGCGATCCCATAAGGATTAACCCATTCCATATTTACATGCGCTAATTTCATCGTTAAACCAGCACCAGCGTTCCATGCTGAAGCAGCCTCTTGGGTTTTGAGTTTTGCTTGAAAAAACTCAGATTGAGTCGCTGCATGTGATTGAGTTATAGATATTCCTAAAAATATAAAGGGAAGGATTATTTTCATTCTACCATCCTAGTCTATCATTCTACTTCATCGAAGTTATGTGTTCCCTGCCAAGGACTTTAACAGAATTGATGATGGTCTTATATACAATAAGCCAGAAATTTGATGTCTAAAATGTCAAAACCCTTTTTAATTTACCTAGCTATTTTATTTTTTATTTTTTCACCTCAATCTAAGGTAAAATACAGTGTTTTGCGACTTTCCACCGTATAGAGCTAGCCGAATCCACCTATGAAGCATCAGTTTCCATTAAAAAATGTTCAACAAGAAAAACGTATTTTTCGTAGTCGCGTATTCTTTGCTATCGCCCTAGTTCTATTTAGTTTACTTATTCTTATTGCGCGTTATGCCTATCTTCAGATAGTACATTATGAAGAATTAAGTACAGCTTCAGACAAAAACCGTATTCGTTTACAACCTATTCCACCTGCACGTGGGTATATTTATGACCGTAATGGCATTTTATTGGCTGATAATTTTCCAGTATTTACTGCAACTTTAAGTAAATCAGATATTCTTGAACTTGATGATATTGATGAGATGATCACTCGTCTCACACCGATTTTACATTTGACAGAAGATGATATTCAGCGTTTTAAAAGTCGTATTAAAACAGCAAAAAAAACTGAACGAGTAACGCTTAAACTCAATTTAAATGAAATCGACATTGCTAAGTTTAGCGAAGTTAAATTTCAATTTCCCGGTGTAAATATTGAAACGCAAATGACGCGTTATTACCCTCATGGTGAATTGTTTGCCCATGTGATTGGCTATGTCGGGCGTATTAATGACAAAGAATTAAAAAGTATCGATAAAGAGGCTTATGCTGGAACCAACCTCATCGGTAAAATTGGTGTAGAAAAATCATATGAAGATTTACTACATGGTGTGCCCGGCTATGAATCAATTGAAGCCGATGCCCACGGCAACGTTTTACGTCATTTAGGTCGTAAAGAATCAACGCGTGGCAATGATCTCTATTTATCTTTAGATTATGGCTTACAACAGGTTGCTGCAGAGCAACTCAAAGATAAACGCGGTGCGATTGTTGCGATTGATCCCCGCACGGGTGAGCTTCTGGCACTGGTGTCTAGTCCAAGCTTTAACCCCAATTTGTTTGTAACAGGTATTGGTCACGAAGATTATAGTGCTCTACGTGATAACCTCGACCAACCACTTTATAACCGTGCTTTACAAGGCTCCTACCCACCTGGCTCAACCATTAAACCTATGGCAGCCTTAGCTGGTATCCACTACGGTACAACCGATTGGAATACCTCTATTTCTGATCCTGGATATTTTCACTTACCTGGCGACTCGCATAAATTCCGTGACTGGAAAAAAACGGGACATGGTGTCGTCAATATGCATAAATCAATAGTCGTTTCATGTGATACCTATTTTTATGTTCAAGCTTATCAGTTAGGTATCGAACGTTTAAATACTTGGATGCGTCAATTTGGTTTTGGTGAACAAACTGGAGTAGATTTACCTAACGAAAGTTCAGGTCTTTATCCAAACCCAGAGTGGAAAATGCGAACTCGTAAAGCCAAATGGCTTAAGGGTGAAACCATTTCCGTCAGTATTGGTCAGGGTGCTTTTATTGCAACCCCACTTCAACTGGCGATGGCCACAGCAATTACCGCCAATCATGGCGCCCATGTCACCCCTCATGTACTTCGTGCAACGCGTGGTGCTAAACCCCATGAAATTATTAATGCGCCTACAGGTCGTATCCAATTTAATGGGACTGATGATGACTGGGTAAAAATGCGTAATGCAATGGTTGATGTTATTGAGTCTGGTACTGGCCGGAGAATCAAAACGTCTAATTATCTCATTGCAGGTAAAACAGGTACAGCACAGGTAAAAAGTATTGCTCAAGGCAAGCGTTATAATGAGGCGCTACTCACTAATCGCCAACTTGACCATGGTTTATTCGTTGGCTTCGCCCCTGCTGATAATCCTGAAATCGCGATTGCTGTGGTTTGGGAAAATGGCCGACATGGTGGGTCTGCAGCAGGCCTAGCACGTCCAGTGCTTGACTATTGGATAATGCAACGTAAAAAGAATCCACTTTTACCTGCCAACCATCAAATCACGGGTGGTCTCATGACAGCAGGAATTAAACCTGAAGATGTTCAAGCAAATTTTGCAAGTGGTACAGCTGCTGCAGCAAAAGCAAAACCTACAGTACAACCAACGGTACAACCAGAAAATGACGAAACCATCAGTGAGTAAAAGTACAAATCAACTTCGTATTATTGGTGGCGAGTGGAAACGCCGCCAACTCCCCTTTGCAAGTATTGAAGGTCTACGTCCGACTCCAGATCGTATACGTGAAACCTTGTTTAACTGGTTAATGTGGGACATTCAACAGTCGCAAGTTTTAGATCTCTGTGCAGGCTCAGGTGCTTTAGGTTTTGAAGCACTTTCACGTGGTGCTGCACATGTCACAATGATTGAACCGAATAGCAGTCAATGTCAGTTTTTAAAGCAAAATATTAGCTTACTAAAAACAGAGCAATGTGAAGTCATGCACAGTACCGCTGAACAGGCCTTGACTCGACTGACCGATAATCAGTTTGATCTGGTCTTTTTAGATCCACCTTATAGCCTTGACCTCTGGTCCACACTTGCGAGCAATGTTGATCCAATGATTAAGAAACAAGGATTGATCTATGTTGAAGCGGATCGTGATCTGTCTCAGTTACAGCTGCCTGCTCACTGGAATTTGCTCAAACAAACAAAGGCTGGGGTTGTTCGTGCTGGGCTTTATCAAAAAGCAATATAAACTGGTGATCGGTCTCAGTCCATCTACCAAATATGCACCCAAAAAAATCGTATCAGTTGTCCACGATCGTAGGGAAAGGTTGAGAGATATTCATAACCAATTTTATTAAAATTGTTCAGTCTAAATTCTAAGCCATATCCAAATGAAATATATAAGCTGCCACTGAGTGATTCTAAATCTAGGTTACCAGACTTAAGCCGTGTATTCATTTCATTCATATCATAAGCGGTATAACTAAAGATACGGATTCGATCATTACGATAGACAGGGCTATTTAATACTGAATAGTCCTTTTCTTGGGTGTCATAGGCAATATCTAAAATATCTTCAGCAGCCTGCGTATTAAAATCAAAAATCACCCGTTTTGCGGAATCAGCCACATCAGCATATGTTGCACGGCAAATGGTTGTAGCCAGCAATATAGTGAGCAGTAATGTGATTTTCAAATAATACACAAAGGTTCTCGATTTAATTAGGGTAAAAAGCTTCAATTCCACTGACTGTATTTTTAAATTCAATTTTAATCAAGTAGATATCATTTAATTACTGAACGAATGTACCATAAAAAAGAAGCGCCCTACTGGCGCTTCTTTTCAATCAGTTCAGTTAATGACTTAAGCTAAACCTTTTTCTTTTAACACTTGCAGCATTGTCGAACCAAGTTCTGCCGGGCTACGTGTATATGCCATTCCAGCGCGCTCAAAGGCAGCAAATTTTTCTTCAGCAGTACCTTGACCACCAGAAATAATCGCACCAGCATGCCCCATACGTTTGCCTTTAGGTGCAGTTACACCAGCAATATAACCCACAACAGGTTTAGTCACATCAGATTGAATAAACTCTGCTGCCTCTTCCTCGGCTGTACCGCCGATCTCACCGATCATGATGATTGCGTCAGTATCTGGGTCTTCTTGGAATAGTTTCAATGCATCGATTTGGTTCATCCCTGGAATAGGGTCACCACCGATACCGATACATGTAGACTGACCTAAACCAAGCTTCGTTGTTTGAGCAACAGCTTCATAAGTCAATGTACCTGAACGTGAAATAATACCAATACGTCCTGGTTGATGAATATGTCCTGGCATAATACCAATTTTACATTCATTTGGCGTGATCACGCCTGGACAGTTAGGACCCACTAAACGTACATTATTACCATAAGTTTCAAGGTAGCGTTTAGCTTTTAGCATATCAATTGTTGGAACACCTTCAGTGATTACAACAATTAGACCAACACCAGAGTCAACCGCTTCAACAATTGAGTCTAAAACGAATGGAGCTGGAACATAGATCACAGAAGCATCCGCCTCTGTTTCACGCACAGCTTCTTTCATGGTGTTAAATACTGGCAAACCAATATGTGTTTGTCCACCTTTACCCGGTGTTACACCACCAACAACTTTGGTGCCATAAGCTAGCGCTTGCTCAGAGTGAAAAGTACCATTTTTACCCGTAAAGCCTTGAACCAAAACTTTAGTGTTTTTATTAATTAATACGCTCATGTGATACTCCTTACGCCTTTACTGCAGCAACAATTTTCTCTGCAGCATCAGCTAAGCCATTTGCAGAAAGTAATTTAAGACCCGATTCATCGAGTAACTTAGCACCTAGTTCAGCATTGTTCCCTTCTAAGCGAACAACTACTGGCACAGTGACATGTACTTCTTGAACCGCTGCAATAATTGCTTCAGCGATCATATCGCAACGAACGATCCCACCAAAAATATTGATGAGTACACCTTGTACTGAGGTATCAGCCAAGATGATTTTAAATGCTTCAATTACACGCTCTTTAGTCGCACCACCACCAACGTCAAGGAAGTTTGCTGGTTGACCACCATAGAGTTTAATAATATCCATAGTCGCCATAGCCAAGCCTGCACCATTGACCATACAACCGATGTTACCTTCTAATGCAACATAGTTAAGATCAAATTCAGAGGCTTTAAGCTCACGCTCGTTTTCTTGTGATTTGTCACGTAATGCCGCAACTTCAGGTAAACGATATAGTGCGTTTGAGTCGATACCTACTTTAGCATCTACACAAAGAATATCGCCGTTTTCACGAACTGAAAGTGGGTTGATTTCGAAAAGTGCAAAGTCATTTTCTACAAATGCTTGGTAAGCAGCAGACATGATTTTCACGAACTGGCTCACTTGCTTATCTTTTAGACCTAAAGCAAATGCAACTTCGCGTGCTTGGAATGGTTGTAGGCCGACTAAAGGATCGACTTCAACTTTAATAATTTTTTCAGGTGTTTCTTCTGCAACTTTTTCAATTTCCACACCACCTTCAGTAGATGCCATGAAAGTAATACGACGGCTTGAACGATCAACAACTGCACCTAAGTACAATTCACGTTCCACAGGATAAACATCTTCAGCCACGATGATGCTATTTACAGGCTGACCGGATGCGTCTGTTTGATAAGTGACTAAACGAGTGCCAATAATATTATTTGCAAACTCAATAACGTCTTCTTTTGATTTAGCAACTTTTACGCCACCAGCTTTACCACGACCACCAGCATGGACTTGAGCTTTCATGACTGCAAATTTGCCGCCTAATTGTTCAAAAGCTGCAACAGCCTCATCGGCATTTGTTGCAAGAATACCTTCTTGAACAGGCATTCCATACTTTTTTAACAGCGCTTTAGCTTGATATTCGTGTAAATTCATTTAATTACCTTCAACTACTTGTTACTTTGTTATGACCTACTCAATACTTAAACGTCCTTCGCAATAAGCATGAGCATTTATTTAATATGATTTATGTATATGGCAAAACAGTGACCACATAAAAGATGAGCGGCCTAGACCGCTCAACAATTTAATTACTTACGTTTACGTTGAATCGCATGAATGGCACGACCATCTACTGCAAGTGCAGCT
>NZ_BBRX01000026.1 GCF_000829675.1 Acinetobacter rudis | reverse complement strand
TTGATAACAGACCACCTGCCACTGCTCTGGTTGTGGAAGTAAAGGTTGGATTAATTTAGTGAGTTTTTGCCATTCAGCAACTTGCTTTTTGAGAAACGATAAGTTTCCTGTTTTTAGATGTTGACTTGATGTTTGGAATAGATTGTTTGGTTCAGACATTGAGGACTTCCTAATGCTTACAACTTATGAACTTTATCTTAAGCCTATGCAAGAGAAAAGATCAAGGTGGCTGTGTGAAGAAGCGTCAGCAGCTAAAAATAGTTGAAAGAGGTTTTTATGCAATCGAGACGTGTTTTATTGGCGTTTTCTCTCGCCGCAACAACTGCTTCAGCTGCTTTTGCAGATTTAATTGATCAAAACTCTGCAGTTCCAAATGATCGATTGAGCGAGTTAGTCAAAACAGTACAAGGTACTTATGAAGCTCCTCAGTTAGATGCCAAGATTCGTGGCGAACAAGCCAAAGTTATCAGTAATGAATATCTCGCTGGTAAATATGGTGCTTCGACTTCAGTCAATTTATCTTCTGGTTCAGATCTATCTTGGTTGGTGACTCATCCACTACCTGATATGGCGCGCGTTAGTTCTAACTATGGTGGTCGTACCATGGGTGGTCGTGCGGAAAATCATTCAGGTTTAGATATGTCTGCACCTAGCGGTACTCCAATTTATGCAACGGGACCTGGTGTCGTTACAAAATCAGGTTGGGGTACAGGTTATGGTCAATATGTCGAAATTAATCACGGCAATGGCTATGTGACTCGTTATGCACATGCATCACGTTTAGTTGTGTCTGTAGGTCAAAACGTTAAAGCAGGTGATCATATTGCTAACGTTGGCTGTACTGGACGTTGTACTGGCCCGCACCTACATTATGAAGTAGTAAAAAATGGTCAGCGCAAAAATCCATCGACTTACCTAGCGATGTTGCCATAATCGACCACTTATTAAGTTTATTTGTAAAATTTTAAAAAAATTATTATTACATCCTTATTCGAATGGCGCCCTTTTCACTACAGTGGAAGGGGCTTTTTTTGCTGTTCATAAAAAATTAATATTTTTGTCTTAGCTTGACGATAGGCTTTGTTTGTTGCACTTTATTCGGTGGTAGTGTCTAACGGCTATTTATACGTTGAATTATTGTACATAAAGTCAATCACTATTTATTTAATAAATAATGGTCTACAGTGACATTTAGCCGTGGCAATAACTTAATACCCATAAAATATGATACAAATAGCAGTTATAAATCAAATCAAGGAATAGGTGAAATATGGCGTACTATGGCGATTCCGATGCTCTGGAAACACAAGAGTGGCAAGATGCGTTTGATTCAGTTTTACAAAACATGGGAACGGAACGTGCTGCATTTTTGCTCGAAAAGTTGTTTCAGCGTGCCATTACTAAGCATGTTCCCATTCAGCGATTAAATACCCCTTATCTTAATACGATTTCAGTGGATGAAACGCCAGCAATGCCTGGTGACCAAGATATGGAACGTCGCATCCGAGCTTTGATTCGTTGGAATGCTTTAGCAATGGTGCTACGTGCCAATAGAACTGGGGATGATCTCGGTGGTCACTTAGCGAGTTTTGCATCATCTGCAACCCTGTATGATGTAGGCTTTAACCATTTCTTCCGTGCTAACAGTGATCACTTTGGTGGTGACATGATTTATTATCAAGGTCACTGTGCACCAGGGATTTATGCGCGTTCTTTCCTTGAAGGACGTTTGACAGAAGATCAACTCAATAATTTCCGTCGTGAAGTGAATGGTCAAGGTCTATCAAGCTACCCACATCCTTATTTAATGCCTGACTATTGGCAATTCCCTACCGTATCTATGGGTTTGGGACCAATTATGTCAATTTACCAAGCACATATTCAAAAATACCTCATGAACCGTGGCCTGATTAAAGAAGAAAACCGTAAGGTTTGGGCTTATCTCGGTGATGGTGAAATGGATGAACCTGAGAGCTTGGGCGCGATTTCACTTGCTGGACGTGAGAAACTTGATAACTTAATTTGGGTAGTGAACTGTAACTTACAACGTCTTGATGGACCTGTTCGTGGTAACGGTAAAATTATTCAAGAACTTGAATCTGTATTCCGTGGTGCAGGTTGGCGTGTGATTAAAGTCGTATGGGGACGTCATTGGGACCCATTGTTGGCTAAAGATACCTCTGGTGCACTTAAAGCACGTATGGAAGAAGCACTCGATGGTGATTATCAGCGCTATCAAGTGAAAGGTGGTGGTTATACCAAAGAACATTTCTTTGGTCGTTACCCAGAAACTGAAGAATTAGTGAAACACCTAAGTGATGATGATATCGATCACTTAAACCGTGGTGGTCATGATCCATATAAAGTTTATGCCGCATATGCAGCTGCAATGACGAGTAATGGTCAGCCAACAGTGATTTTGGCGAAGACAGTTAAAGGTTATGGCTTATCCGATGAAATCGAAGCTGTAAACAAAACGCACCAAATCAAAAAAATGCATTTGGAGTCGCTTAAATACTTCCGTAACCGCTTTAACTTGCCATTTACTGATGACCAACTTGAAGAGTTACCGTTGTACCGTCCAGGTGAAAACTCGCCTGAATTGAAATATATGAAAGCTCGCCGTGAAGCATTAGGCGGTTATTTGCCTGCACGTCGTAAAGACAGCGTTGCTTTAGAAATTCCAGAGTTGTCTGTATTTGACGCGGTATTGCGTGGAAGTGGTGGTAAAGAACAATCGACAACTATGGTAATGGTGCGTTTAATCGCAGCATTGCTCAAAGAAAAAGCGATTAAAGACCGTGTGGTACCGATCGTACCCGATGAAGCACGTACCTTTGGTTTAGAGGGGATGTTCCGTCAATTGGGTATTTATGCTGCGCATGGTCAAAACTATACGCCAGAAGACCAAGAACAGTTGATGAACTATCGTGAAGCTAAAGATGGTCACATGTTACAAGAAGGGATTAACGAAGCGGGAGCGATGAGCGCTTGGTCTGCTTTGGGTACAAGTTATTCAACCAATAACTTACCAATGATTCCTATTTATATGTACTACTCCATGTTTGGTTTCCAACGTATTGGTGATATTGCATGGGCAGCAGGTGACTCACAAGCACAAGGCTTCTTATGTGGTGCTACTGCAGGTCGTACGACACTTAATGGTGAAGGTTTACAACACCAAGATGGTCATTCACATATTCTTGCAAGCACGATTCCGAACTGTGTGGCTTATGATCCTTGCTTTGGTTATGAGTTGGCTGTGATCGTACATGATGGTTTAAAACGTATGTATGTGGATCAAGAGCGAGTGTTCTATTACTTAACCTTGATGAACGAAAACTACGAGCAACTTGCGATGCCAAAAGATGCTGAAGAAGGCATCAAACGCGGTATGTACTTGCTTGAAGATGATGCAAAAGCCACTGTACAGTTGTTGGGTTCAGGTGTGATCTTACGTGAAGTGATGAAAGCTGCTGAAATTTTACGTGATGAATATCAAATCCATTCAAATGTTTGGAGTGTAACAAGCTTTAATGAGCTGGCACGTGATGGTATGGCGGTTGAAGAATATAACCGTTTACACCCATTAACTGAGACACCTCAAGAGTCTTGGGTTGCGAAACAACTACGTTCAACAGATGGTATTGTGGTTGCTGCGACAGATCATATGCGCGCATACAGTGAACAAATTCGTGCATACCTTCCAGATAGTCGCCCATACGTAACATTGGGTACAGATGGTTATGGCCGTTCTGATACACGTGGTAATTTGCGTAGTTACTTTGGTGTAGATGCAGCACACATTGTAGTTGCAACATTGAAGAAACTGGCGGATGAAGGCGAAGTGGATGCACGTTTAGTGAAAGATGCAATTTCAAGTTTTGAACTTGATGTTGATCGTCCAGTTGCATGGATGCCACAAACCCATCCTCAAGTTCAAGAAGTTGCAGCATATACAGAACAATCGGGAGAGGAGAACTAAGTATGCAAATCAAAACTCCTGATATTGGTGTAGATCAAGCCACTGTTGCTGAGATTTTAGTAAAAGTGGGTGATCGTATCGCACTTGAAGACAGTATTGTCCTACTTGAGTCAGATAAAGCTTCAGTTGAAGTACCAAGCACAGCTGAAGGTGTAGTGACCAAAGTTTTAGTACAAGTAGGTGATTCGGTTGCGCAAGACGCCGTCTTAATTGAAGTGGATTCTGACGCTGCTGAAGTAGCAGCGCCAGCTCCAGCTACAGCAGCAGAAAAGTCGAATACTGCCGCTGAACCAGTGACTGAAGAAAAGCCTGCTGCTGCACCTACTCAAACGGGTAGTAGTCAAACGGTTGAGCTGAAAGTGCCTGACATTGGTGTGGAAAAAGCACTTATTGCAGAGATTCTGGTACAAGTGGGCGATCAAGTGAATATTGATGATAGCTTAGTTGTAGTTGAGTCAGATAAAGCTTCAGTTGAGGTCCCAAGTACTGTTGCAGGTGTGATTGAAAGTATTGTGGTGAAGTCTGGTGATACCGTGAAAGAAGGTGTCGTACTCATGACTGTTAAAACTGTAGCAACAACTGCAGAAACGCCGGCAACGACTACAGCTCCAGCGTCTACGCCTGCAGCTGCTTCAACTTCTGCCACAGCAGCGCCATCAGCATCAGGTGCTGTTGAAGTGAGTGTTCCAGACCTTGGGGTGGATAAAGCTACAGTTTCAGAGATTTTGGTTAAAGTCGGCGAACAGGTAGAAGCTCAGCAAAGCTTGTGTGTGGTTGAATCAGATAAAGCTTCAGTTGAAGTGCCGAGTACTGTTGCTGGTACCATCACTGCCATTCATGTGGAAGTTGGGCAGGCAGTTCAGCAGGGCATTGCCTTGGTCACGATTGAGAGTACTCAGTCAACACCAGCAGTGAAAGCTGCTGCAGCTCCAGCAAATAAAGCAGAAGCTGCACCATCAGCGGCAACGACACCAAGTTCTGCTCCGACAGAACAACCGCAAAGTACTGCAACAACTGAGAAATTAACTCAAGCTCAGCAAGCTGAAAATGCAAAAGTATATGCAGGACCAGCTGTACGTAAACTTGCACGTGAGTTAGGCGTGGTACTGTCACAAGTGCAATCTTCAGGTCCACATGCTCGTGTGGTAAAAGAAGATGTATATGCATTTGTAAAATCGCAGTTAACCGCAGCAAAATCTGCGCCAGCAACAACTGTTGCAGTGGCTTCAGGGCTACCTGCGTTACCAGATTTTAGTGCTTTTGGTGGTGGCGAAGTCAAAACAATGACGCGCTTACAACAGGTTTCTGTACCGCAGTTGTCATTGAATAACTTTATTCCACAAGTGACACAATTTGATGCTGCTGATATTAGTGAACTTGAAGCATGGCGTAATGAGCTTAAGGCTAACTTTAAGAAACAAGGTGTAAGTTTAACTATCTTGGCGTTTATTGCGAAAGCAGTAGCGCACTTACTCAAAGAAGAGCCTTATTTTGCTGGCCACTTGGCTGATGATCAAAAATCAGTATTGTTACGTAATGAAATTCATATGGGGATTGCTGTTGCAACGCCAGATGGATTAACTGTACCTGTGCTGCGTAATCCTGATCAAAAGAGCATTAAACAAATTGCAATTGAGCTGGGTGAATTAAGTCAAAAAGCACGTGATAAGAAGTTATCACCAAAAGACTTGCAAGGTGCTAACTTCACCATTACAAGTTTGGGCAGCATTGGGGGCACTGCGTTTACCCCACTGGTGAACTGGCCTCAAGTGGCGATTTTGGGTATCTCTCCTGCAACCATGCAACCTGTATGGAATGGTGAGAGTTTTGATCCGCGTCTGATGTTACCGTTGTCATTGTCTTATGACCATCGTGTGATTAACGGTGCAGATGCTGCGCGCTTTACCAATAAACTGACAAAGCTATTGGCAGATATTCGTAATATCTTGCTTTAATACGGTGGTTCATGAGCAAGTGACTTGCTGATGAATCAGAGTTCTCCAAGCCCAGATCCTTTAGACGGTCTGGGCTTTTTTTGTACGGAGATTGCAAAATAGTGTTTTGGTCAATACAATAGTAATACTTCATTGGGGAGTAGCCGCTATTTACGCAAAGTAAATAGGTGATGATCAACATAATTGTTCAACAGAACATGGTCATCATAGCAAAGAACAATGTCGCTTTCTTTTAAGCAACCTTTTGTTGGCAAGACCTTTGATTTATCACTCTGCACTCACTTTGGTGAATTTGGCTAGCAGGAGGGATAAGTCATCGGTAATCGTTGCTAGCCAGAGATTGTAATCATGCAAGAACTTCTCTCATCTACACTCATTGTTGCACTTGCCGAAATGGGTGACAAAACTCAACTCTTAGCTTTACTTTTAGCTGCTCGTTTTAAAAAGCCTGTACCCATTATTTTAGCCATCCTCGCTGCGACTTTAATTAACCATGGTGTTTCGGCATTGCTTGGCCAATGGATTACTCAAGTACTTGATCCTTTGTGGTTAGTTTGGGGGCTCGCGATAGGCTTTATTGCAATGGCTGGATGGATGTTAATTCCAGATGAGCTTGGTGATGAAAACGACAGTATAAAAAAATGGCAAAAGTTTGGTGTATTCGGTGCAACTTTCATTTTATTTTTCCTTGCTGAAATTGGGGATAAGACCCAAATTGCGACAATTGCCTTAGCTGCTAAGTACGATAGCGTTATCTTAGTAACCATCGGAACAACTGTTGGAATGCTGATTGCCAATGTTCCAGCTGTTTTAATCGGTGATCGTTTTGCAAGTCGCTTACCTGTATCGTTGATTCATAAGATTGGCGCTTTAATATTTTTAATTTTAGGAATCATGACGTTACTTAGCTATTATTTCTGGTCATAAGCCAATTTGGTTGTAAGCTAAGGGACAGCTGCACTTGAGCGTACTCGTCGTAGCTGTCGACTGGCTTTTTTCGTTGACAAAAAAAATATAAAAATTGATTGTGCTGGATTTTATTTTTTTTTAGCATTCGTGGGTAAAAACCCAATTTAAAACGAGAATAAAGATGCTATCTCAAATTCCTGCACAAGATGCCTGTTTAAGCTGTGGTGCCTGCTGTGCTTATTTCCGTGTCTCATTTTATTGGGCTGAGGGAGAAATTATTCCTGACGATATGGTTGAGCCCTTAACCGCAGTATATTCTTGTATGCATGGGACCAATCAGGCTCAACCACGTTGTGTTGCTTTGGATGGAACTGTTGGTGAACAAGTAAGTTGTCAAATTTATACTCAACGTAGTTCAAGCTGTAAAGAGGTTCAGGCTGGAGATTCGCAGTGTAATAAAGCGCGTGCTCATCATGGGTTGATTCCCTTAATTGAAATCGATACAACTCCACCAAGTAATGATGATGACTATGATCAAGTCTGTTAAGTTGTAATGAGTTTCTCAGACTCAGTGAGAATATAATATGTCTTACTGAGTTTGGCTTTTATTGAAAAATTATGTATTTAGAATGCCTTAGCCATAACTTATTTACTCAAATTTTAAGATATAGCATGTGAACGGTGTAATAATTTTAAGAATAAATGAAATTTACGCGTAAATTTGTTTATAATAGTGCACGGAAATTACCAGTGAGACTGTTATGCTGACCATCGTTCAAGAAGCGTTAACCTTCGATGATGTCTTATTACTCCCTGCCTATTCTACTGTCCTTCCTAAAGATGTCTCTTTAAAGACACGTTTGACGCGTGGCATTCAATTAAATATTCCGCTAGTTTCTGCTGCAATGGATACTGTGACTGAGTCACGTATGGCGATTGCAATGGCGCAAAATGGCGGCATAGGTATTTTACACAAAAATATGGATATCTCTGCACAGGCTGCAGAAGTTCGTCGTGTGAAAAAATTTGAAGCAGGTATGGTAAAAGACCCAATTACAGTGAGTCCTGAAACTACGGTTCGTGAATTGATGGCAATCACCGAATCTAACCACATTAGTGGTGTACCTGTAGTTAAAGACGGCAAGGTCGTGGGTATTGTAACGGGACGTGATACACGCTTCGAAACCAATTTTGAACAACCAGTCAGCAACATCATGACAGGTGCAGATCGTTTGGTCACCGTTAAAGAAGGTGAGTCCAAAGAAAATATTCAAGCGTTGTTGCAAAAGCATCGTATTGAAAAAGTTTTAGTGGTTAATGATAACAACGAATTAAGAGGCTTAATTACGGTTACTGATTTCCGTAAAGCCGAATTATATCCAAACAGCTGTAAAGACGAATTAGGTCGTTTACGCGTTGGTGCAGCAGTAGGTACAGGTGCTGAAACACCTGCACGTGTTGAGGCATTGGTTGATGCTGGTGTTGACGTAATTGTCGTTGATACTGCGCATGGTCACTCTGCGGGTGTAATCGAACGAGTGCGTTGGGTGAAACAAAATTATCCTCAAGTGCAAGTCATTGGCGGTAACATTGCAACAGGTGATGCTGCATTGGCTTTACTCGATGCAGGTGCAGATGCTGTTAAAGTGGGTATTGGTCCTGGTTCAATTTGTACGACACGAATTGTTGCAGGTATTGGTGTACCGCAAATTTCAGCGATCGATAATGTAGCGAACGCCCTGAAAGAACAAATTCCTTTAATCGCGGATGGTGGTATTCGTTTCTCTGGCGATATGGCTAAAGCGATTGGTGCTGGTGCAAGTACGATCATGGTTGGTTCTTTAATGGCGGGTACTGAAGAAGCACCGGGTGAAGTTGAATTCTTCCAAGGTCGTTATTACAAGGCATACCGTGGTATGGGTTCTTTGGGTGCAATGGCGGGTTCTACAGGTTCTGCTGACCGTTATTTCCAAGACGCAAAAGCCGGTGCTGAAAAACTAGTACCAGAAGGTATTGAAGGTCGTGTTCCTTATAAAGGGCCAATGGGTGCAATCGTTCATCAAATGATGGGTGGTTTACGTTCATCTATGGGTTATACCGGTTCTGCTGTGATTGATGACCTTCGTCATAATGCTAAATTCGCAAAAATTACTTCTGCGGGTATGCAAGAATCGCACGTTCATGACGTGACGATCACAAAAGAAGCGCCTAACTATCGGATTGGCTAATTTGCTCTAAGGTTTTCGTCGAAAAAGCTGTCTGGTTGAGATGGCTTTTTCTTTTTTAGTGTAAAGTAGAAAAATTAAATTTTGATCTGTTATGGAGCATTTTCCAGACAGAAATAAAAGCGGTTAGTGCAGTTAAAAATAGATCCAAGCAGCATGGTATTTAGTCTGCTTAGGGCCAATAATGTGGGGAAAATATGAGTTATTTTGGCACAGATGGTATTCGTGGTGAGTTTGGTCAGTTTCCGATCACTCCTCAGTTTGCATTACAACTTGGCTTTGCAGCAGGCAAAGTATTAAAAAATCTTCGGCCAAATAAAAAACCCATTGTGGTTATGGGAAAAGATACTCGATTATCGGGCTATATTTTAGAGTCCGCCTTGCAAGCTGGTCTTAACGCTGCAGGTGTGTACGTCCATTTATTGGGCCCATTACCTACACCCGCTATTGCACATTTAACTCGAGCATTACACGCCGATGCAGGGATCGTTATTTCTGCATCGCATAATCCATATTTTGATAATGGTATTAAATTTTTCTCAGGTGAAGGCAAGAAGCTGTCAAATGAATTGCAACAAGCAATTAATGCTGAGCTTGCCAATGAACTGTTTATTGAAGACAGTGCAAATTTAGGTAAGAGTGTTCGAGTCAAAGACGCCAATGGACGCTATATCGAGTTCTGTAAATCCACTTTCCCATATCACTATGACCTACGTAATCTAAAGATTGTCGTTGATTGTGCAAATGGTGCTGCGTATAACGTTGGGCCTGCTGTATTTCGTGAGCTTGGTGCCAAAGTTATTGCACTGCATCATGAGCCAGATGGTTTAAACATCAACAAAGATTGTGGTTCTACACACCCTGAAGATTTGCAAAAAGCAGTTGTAGAACATCAAGCAGACTTAGGGATTGCCTTTGATGGCGATGCTGACCGAGTTATTTTAGTTGATCGCATGGGGCAGTTGGTTACAGGTGACCATATCTTGTATATCTTAGCGACCCAAGCTGAGAAAAAGCCAGCAGGGATTGTTGGGACTGTCATGAGTAATATGGCTTTGGAGTTGGCTCTGGCGAAGGCAGAGGTACCTTTTGTACGTGCTAAAGTTGGTGATCGCTATGTATTACAAGCGCTTGAAGAAAATGGTTGGAACACAGGTGGTGAACCTTCAGGTCATGTCTTAACACTTGATAAGAGTACCACTGGCGATGCGATTATTGCTGCGTTACAAGTATTGACGGTCATGGTAGAACAACAAAAAACACTTGATCAACTGTTGCAAGGCTTTGAACTATTCCCTCAATTATTGGTCAATGTGCGACTTGATCAAATGATTGATCCTTTTGCGGTTCCTGCGCTTGTGGCCGAGTTTGATCAAGCCGAAGAAAAAATGCAGGGTCGTGGACGAATTTTAATTCGTAAATCTGGCACTGAGCCTGTGATTCGCGTTATGGTTGAAGGTAATGACTTAGAAGAAGTCACCAATCTTGCAAACCATTTGGCTGACCAGATTCGTCTACATGCCAAAGCTGCTTAGGATGTCGTTATGAGTGATACTATTCAAGACTTAAGTGAATTACGTTTGAGTTATCAAAAGGGCGAGTTATTGGAAAGCCAAGTTGATAGCATACCTCATGAACAATTTTTACTTTGGTTTAATCAAGCGCTTGAAGCAAAGCTACATGAACCCTATGCGATGTATTTAGCAACTGCCGATGCGCAGGGTCGTCCCCATGTGCGTACAGTATTATTACGTGGTGCGACAGATGCGGGTTATGATTTTTATACCAATTATGATAGTCAAAAAGGTTTAGACCTCGCGGCGAACCCATGCGCTGAACTTTTGTTTTACTGGCCAGAGTTAGAGCGGCAGGTGCGCATTTTTGGCCGTGTTGAAAAAATTTCACAAGAAGAGTCAACAGATTATTATCATAAGCGTCCACGAGATAGCCAAATTGCTGCTCATATCAGTACGCCACAAAGCGGTGTGATTGCGAGTCGTGAATTACTTGAGCAACGTTTTTCGCTACTGCAAACAGAGCTTGGACAAGCCGAAGCAAACAAGCCAGAGTTTTGGGGCGGCTATCGTGTGGTGGCAGAGTATTTTGAGTTTTGGCAAGGGCGACCAAATCGCTTACATGACCGATTAAGTTATCAACTTGTTGACGGTCATTGGCAATTACAACGACTTATGCCTTAAATGTCGAAACTGCGTATTTTACAACGACCTTATTTGAGCTCCCCTGATCAACTTCAGGGGGTGCCTAGTTTTCTTGCAAAAATATTAGCTGCACGTGGTATTCAATCTGAACATGAGCTTGAGTTAAAGCTGAAGCATTTGTTGACCTCAGAAATGAAAGATTTGACTACAGCAGTACAATTAATAGATCAAGCAATTGAACAGCAAGAAAAAATTGTTATCATTGGTGATTATGATGCTGATGGTGCGACAAGTACGGCCTTGATGTTATTGGCCTTGAGGGCAATGGGAGCACAGGTTGATTATTTAGTTCCTGATCGCTTCAAGTATGGTTATGGACTGACTCCTGCGATTGCTGATTTAGCTTTTCATCGGTTTCAGCCTGATCTGCTGATTACTGTGGACAATGGTATTTCAAGTCACGAAGGTGTAGATCAAGCACATGCTTTAGGCATGAGGGTCATTATTACTGATCACCATTTGACGACGAAAGAACCACCTGCTGCTGAAGCAGTCGTAAATCCGAATCAATTGGGTTGCCCATTTCCAAGCAAAGCTTTAGCCGGTGTTGGCGTTGCTTTTTATCTATTAGCTAAACTGAGTCGTCAGCGTGAACAACAAGGGAAATTGAGTGTAAAAATGGCTCAATATCTTGATTTGGTCGCGTTAGGTACATATGCAGATGTCGCAAGTTTAGACTATAACAACCGAATTTTAGTTGATGCTGGCGTGCAACGCATTCGTCAACAACAGTGTCGTATAGGGATTTCTGCATTACTTGATGTTGCCAACCGTGATGCTACTCAACTGCAAGCTGAAGATCTTGGGTTTGTCTTGGGGCCACGGATTAATGCAGCTGGGCGTATGGAAACTATGGATATCGGTATTGAATGTCTACTAGCAACAACGCCTACTCAAGCATATGCGTTGGCACAACAACTCAATCAATTAAACTTAGACCGTCGGCAAGTTGAAACACAGATTAAGCAAGAAGCGTTAACAGCATTGGCTCAGGTGAAGCTTGATCAAGATAATTTACCTGCTGCTTTAGTTATGTATGAAGAACATTGGCATCAAGGTGTCATTGGTATTGTTGCTGGCCGTTTAAAAGAGCAGTTTCATCGCCCTGCGATCGTTTTTGCTGCAGATCAAGATGGTATTCATATCAAAGGCTCAGCACGCTCTATTGAGGGTATACATATTCGTGATGCGATTGAGCGTATCGCAGAACAGCATCCAAATTTAGTGCGTTATTTTGGTGGCCATGCAGCTGCTGCAGGTCTAACCATCAATAAAAATGATTTTTTGGCATTTCAACAAGCATTTAACCAGTTGATTGCTGAAATGGATGAAGATATTTTCCAAGCCATTTTGTGGACGGATGGAGAATTACCTGAAGATGCCATACAACTGAGTACAGTGGATCAAATTGAACAGCTTGGACCTTGGGGGCATCAGTTTCCTGCACCAGTATTCCATGGGCAGTTTTATATTGATGAGTATCGTTGGTTGAAAGATGTACATCTTAAACTTTGGTTGCGCTTAAACAATGGTGAACGGATAGAGGCAATTGCTTTTTCCGCCAAAGATAAGTTTGACTTTGATTTAACTCAGTCACAAGTCAATCTGGTGTATCGTCTAGACCGCAATGTATTCAACGGTCGAGCCAGTGTACAGTTGCAGGTCTTGCATTTGCAGCATGAAACAATCGCTTCATGAAGCTCAAAAAAACCGCTCATTTGAGCGGTTTTTTATACAGTTATAGAATCTAAAAATTAGAAACGGTAAGCTGCGCGAACTGAGTAAGTATTGTCGTTGTCACCGAAACCAGCACGACCTTCTAAGCTAACATTTTGGTTGAAGAATTTCTTCGCAGAAACGCCCCACTCATCAGCTTTAGTTAAGTCGTTGTTGTAGTAGTCAACACCAACACTCAAAGTTTTATCAAGATAGAGGTCACTGCGTACGCTGTACTCATCTAGGTCACCAAATGCACCAGCAGCTTCAAAGTTCATGTCATAGTTACCAACTTGAGTAACGTATTTTGCACGTACAGTTGGGTCAGCACCATCTGTTTTCTTACGATAATTACCTTGGTCTAACTTTTGTTCATAACCAGTTACACCAAGAGCAAGTAATAAACCTGGTGTTGGAAGATAACCCACTTCAGCACCATAAGTTGCTACACGGTTTTTGTAGTCAATTTTGTTAATTTTAGTTTCGTCACGACCTGCATGACCACTTACGTAGAAGTCAGTACCAGGAACGAAGTATTCAATACCAGCATTGAAGTTTGTATCTTTAGTGCCTTTATTATCACCATAACGTAAATCGGCATTTACATTGCTTGCGCGGTCAAGGAATGCTGCTTCGTTTAATGGTGAGTTGCGAGTTTGAACAGGTTTGAAATAATAAGTACCGTCAACTGCAAAATTATGTGTGTCGTTACCTTGATCACGGTCAGTATAACTATACGAACCGCCAACTTCAGCTTGGTAAGCTTGAGCCGAAACAGAGAATACACTTGCTGAAACAATTGCAGTGAGAATGGCTAATTTTTTCATGGCTTTCCCCCAAGGAGAGTCAATTAAGAGATAAAAACATTTTTTGTTACAACTTCAGTCTAATGAAAATTGAAAATACGTCAATCACTGTAATGTTCAAAATGAAGATTTTCATTCAATTATTAAAAAAATACTAATTTAACTATATGAAAATTATGATTTATTTTTAAATGTTATTTTTTTATTAACATTATGGACATAAGATGTGTTTTACAATTTTATACCTTACATTTTAAAACTGTATGAAAAAAGGAAATGTTGTTTAAAAAAACCTAGAAAAAACTTCAATAAATTATTGCCTTACATGGTCTTTAGTTTTTATTCATCGTTAAATTTTTTTGCTAAAAAATTATACGACGCTAACGTGTATGGATGTGTGTACTGATATGTTAAAATCGCGGCGTTTATTGATTTACAAGGATTCAAGGCGTGGAAATTAATCCCTATCTAAACCAATTAAAAGATTTGAACGACCGTGGTCAAACACTACGGGGGTATCTTTGACTACGATCTAAAGAAAGAGCGTTTAGAAGAAGTCCTTCGTGAGTTAGAAGATCCTGCGATTTGGAATGATCAAAGTCGTGCCCAAGCCATGGCGAAAGAAAAAGGCGAGTTAGAAAACGTTTTAAACGTATTAGATCAGCTAACTGAGCAGTTAGATGATGCTCAAGCGATGCTTGATTTAGCTGTTGAAGCAGATGATGAAAGCTTACTTGTTGAAGTACAAACAGAATTAGATGCAGCAGAAAAAGATCTGGCTGGACTCGAATTTCGCCGTATGTTTAATCATCCTATGGACCCTAATCCTTGCTTTGTTGAAATTCAAGCAGGTTCTGGTGGGACAGAGGCGCAAGACTGGGCATCAATGTTGTTGCGTATGTATTTGCGTTGGATCGAACGACATGGCTTTAAAGGTGAGCTGATGGAAGTTTCAGATGGTGATGTTGCGGGTATTAAGTCTGCAACGATCCGTGTTGAAGGTGAGTTCGCCTATGGCTGGTTACGTACAGAAACAGGTGTTCATCGTTTAGTTCGTAAATCACCATTCGACTCAGGCAACCGACGCCATACCTCATTCTCAGCTGTATTTATTTCACCTGAGGTGGATGACAATATTGAGGTTGAAATCAATCCATCAGATGTACGTACAGATACTTACCGTGCATCAGGTGCAGGTGGTCAGCACATCAACAAAACCGATTCTGCAGTACGTTTGACACATACTCCAACAGGTATCGTGGTGGCATGTCAGAACCAACGTTCACAACATGCTAACCGAGATCAAGCTTGGAAACAGTTGCGTGCTAAACTATACGAATTGGAAATGTCAAAACGAAATGAAGCAGCACAGGCATTAGAAGATTCTAAGTCTGACATTGGTTGGGGCAGTCAAATCCGTTCTTATGTACTTGATGATTCACGTATTAAAGATTTACGTACTGGTGTAGAAAACTCCAATACGGGTGCGGTACTAGATGGTGATCTCGATCGATTTATAGAGGCCAGCTTAAAGCAGGGCGTTTAAGCCAAAGTACAGATAAAACTTGTACATTGCTACAAAATGTCAGCAGCTGAAAGATAAGTTGTGAGTCTCATTGAGGAGTGACAAGTTTTGTCTGTAATTGAACATCATACAATGGATATCGATTTAATTTTTAAAGCGCTTTCCAACCCACTGCGACGTCAAGTGTTGCAGTGGTTAAAGCATCCCAAACAGTATGTCCTCACAGAAGAAGGACAAGATTTTAGTCGTGGTATTTGTGCTGGACATATAGAACGTCTAGGCAATGTATCTCAATCGACAATGTCAAACCACTTATCTGTATTACAACAAGCCGGTTTAGTCTCTGTACAAAAACATGGGCAATGGTGTTATTTTTCACGTAATGATGAATTGATTCAACAGTATATCCAACATATACAACAGACTTTATAAACTGAGTAAATAATTGAGGGAGTTTATCCGTTAAATGCTTGGTTTCAGTCTATATGCTTTGATATATTGCGTTAATCAGAACTCAGACAGGGCGCAGGCTTGACTACCCCAATTTGGTATAACCTTGCATTATTGTTAATTAAGCCTTTGTACCAATGGCGTATTAAGAAACGTGCAACCCATTTAGAACAATACCAAGCAGAATGTCTTGAACGTTTTGGGCCATTTCAGCCAGCTTTAAATACCGCATCTATTTGGTTTCATGCTGTTTCAGTAGGAGAAACTAATGCGGCACAACCTTTGATTGAGCATTATTTAAAACTTGGTCATGCTGTTCTCGTCACCAATACGACTAAAACAGGTCAAGCGCGTAGCAAAGCCTTATTTGCTCAAGCAGAATATGCCCAACTGTTTCAAGCGGTTTATTTGCCTGCCGATCAGAAACAGATTGTTCGAGCTTTTTTTGCCAAGTACCAACCTAAAATTTTATTGTTAGTTGAAACAGAATTGTGGCCTAATTTAATTGATCAGGCGAATCAGTTTGCAGTTCCTAGTTTATTGATTAACGCTCGTCTTTCAGAAAAATCAGCCCAAGCTTATGCCAAAGTTCCATCTTTGACCCAGCCAATGTTACAGGGTCTGAGTCAAATCTTGGCGCAAGATCAAGCGACTCAACAGCGCTTTAATGATTTGGGTGCTAATCTTAATAACAATAAGGTGGTGGGGAGCATCAAATATGATATTCAAGCCCCCGCAGGTCTAGCAGAACAGGTCGTCAAACTACTCCTTGACTGGCAGTTGGCTGAACGTAAAGTCATGACTATAGCAAGTACTCATGCACCTGAAGAACAACAGTTATTAACCTTACTCAAAGCGAAATTAGAACAAAACCCAGACTATGTTTGCATTGTTGTACCTCGTCACCCTGAACGATTTGATACAATTTTTAACCTATGCCAAAGTTTACAGCTAGAAACACAGCGTCGAAGTTTGGGGCAGCGTATTGAAGCGCATACACAGGTTTACTTGGCTGACTCTATGGGAGAGTTATGGCTGTGGTACGCTTTAAGTCAGGTGTGTTTTGTGGGGGGATCTTTAAATGAACCAGGTGGTGGGCACAATATTTTAGAGCCGTTGGTCCTTAATGTTGCAACAGTAATAGGGCCCAATTATTTTAACTTTCAAAGTATTGTCGACGAGTTTATAGAAGCTAAGGCCATTTTATTGGGTCAAGATGCCGAGCAGGTTGTACAGCAACTATTAGCATGTATAGAAAATCCAGATTTAGCAGAACAGTTGAATACGGATGCCCAACATGTATTGATGCGTAATCGTGGATCTTTACAACAACATATCGATGTGATTGATAAATATTTGGCGGATTGTGATCAGTAATGAATATTGTATTATTGCCAGCTGAACACTGTCAGGCAGCACCATGGGTTATCGATGATCCACGCCAACTTCAACATATTAAACAACATCTAGCAGCAGTTCCTGGTGACACACTCAAGGTGGGTATACGCGCGGGACAACGCTATTTAACCCAAATTGTTGCGATGTCTGAGCATCGTATTGAATTACAGCCAATCAGTAGTCAACCACCAGCAGCAAAACTCCCCATCACTTTGATTGTGGCTATGCCACGGCCCAAAGTACTGCGTCGTTTGATTATGGACAGCGTCAGTTTAGGTGTAGAAAAAATTGTGTTATTGCATAGTTATCGTGTAGATAAAAGCTATTGGCAGAGCCCATTGCTACTACAGTTAGATGATTATGTTACGCTGGGTTTGGAACAAGCCGGGGATACCATTGCGCCCCAAATTGAGATTTTTAAGCGATTCAAGCCGTTTGTTGAAGATGTGTTGCCTAGTTATGTGAGTGCTGAACGCCCTGCATTTGTGGCGCACCCTTATGCAGAACAAACCATGCCTTTTGCTTGTAATCATGGATGTACCGTGATTATTGGTCCCGAAGGTGGATTTATTCCATACGAAATTGAATTATTAGAAAAAAATGGTGTGCAAGCAGTGAGCTTAGGGCAACGTATTTTACGTACTGAAACTGCGATTTCTTATATTTTAGGGCGTTTAATGAGCCAATTTTAACTTAACAGCTTGCTTGAATCATTCAAGCAAGCTGCCCAGCATTTATTCATCTTTAGAGGCAGCAGTGAGGCTGTTATCACCACGATAAACTTTGACTTCCTGTACAGGGTAGGGGATAGAAATTTTTTCTTGGTGGAAAGCTTCAACCACACGTTCTTGAATTTGACTGATAGACGCTGAGGTTGAGGTTTCTTGGGTATTGACCCACCAAGTTACACTGAGCTTAACTGAGAAATCACCAAGACTACTGACGTTTACACTAAAACTCGGTGTCGTAAGGATTGTCTGTTCTCGGTCTAAAATCGATGAAATAATTTGTTTGGCTTTTTGCACATCATCTTCATAACCAATCCCAACACTAAACTCACAACGTCTTTGCCTATAGGCTGTACTCACGATGACGGCACTGGTATACACAGTCGCATTTGGAATCACAACTCGTCGGCCATCTGGTGAACGTAAGAACGTTGCGCGGACTTGAATGTCTTCAACAGTACCTTCCATGCTATTGACAATAATCGTATCGCCGATGCGAAAGGGTTCACCCAGTAGGATCAAAATACCAGATAGCATATTTTGAAAAATATCTTTGAAGGCAAAACCAATGGCAACAGAACCAATCCCTAAAGCACTCATCAATTGAGCAGGAGTAAATCCTGGGATAGCGATCACCATCGCAATAAGAAAACCAAAGAAAACGATGAGTGTACTGCCAATACGGTTGAGTACGAGCACGAGGTTTTGTCGTGTGTATGAGCGGTTGGCAATCGTTTTACTGATAAAAAGTTTAAAGAGTTTCGAGAGCAGCCAAAATATTAAAAGGACAATAATGGCAATAATAATATAAGGTACCCGCTGCCAAAAACTATCCATTATTTTATCAATAATAGAGTAAGCATCATTATATTTAGCTGTTTGAGCAATTACGGTTTGAGCTGTTTTTTCACCGGCATTTTGTAGTAGTTGTGCGGTATTTTCACCCACCGTACTCAATTTATCTGTTTGAGTAGTCACGTTATTTTCCATTGAAAATGAGTTGATATTTTGCCTTAAAAGTAGATTGCTTAGATATCTGAATTTATCTTATTTAACATATTCGTCGAGTTTTGTAAGTATCTCGATGAAAAAACTGACATTGGCGAAGTGCAGAGGATATGATAAAAATATTGAACAAATAGTCAGCGATTTCTATCCCTGAAACGCATAATTTGGGGTATGGTAATAGCGTCATCGTCAGAAAAAAAGTAACAGAGGCATGTACGATTAACCTTCTCATGATGAGATAAAACAACAAGGAAGAGTCGAATGAATCAAATTTATCCAGTATCTGAAGACTTCGCTAAAACTGCGCGTACCAATGAACAACAGTACTTTGAGCGTTACCAGCAATCTATTGAACATCCGAATGAGTTTTGGGCCGATGCAGCGATGAAGTTGGATTGGATCAAGCCTTTTACTCAGGTCAAAAATACCTGTTATGACAAGGATGATTTTAAAATAGAGTGGTTTGCCGATGGCCAGTTAAATGTAAGTGCCAATTGTTTAGATCGTCATTTAAAAGAACATCCGCATAAGCCAGCGATCATCTGGGAAGGTGACCATCCATCACGACACAAGATTATTTCATTTGAAGAATTACACGACGAAGTTTGCCGTTTTGCCAATGTATTAAAAAAACATGGAATTCATAAAGGCGATCGGGTGGTGTTATATATGCCCATGACCTCAGAAGCTGCAATTGCGATGTTGGCCTGTACCCGTATCGGGGCAGTGCATTGTGTAGTATTCGGAGGGTTTTCACCCGATGCTTTGGCCAGTCGTATCGAAGACTGTCAGGCAAAATTGGTGGTGACAGCAGATTCAGGCATGCGTGGCGGGAAGCCGATTCCCTTAAAGGCCAATGTTGATGCTGCATTGGCAATCGAAGGGACAGAGACTGCTGCAACTGTGATTGTGGTTCACCGTACAGGAAACCCGATTGAGATGAAAGCTGGGCGTGATTTGTGGTATCACATGGAAATTATGACGGTAAATGATATTTGCCCAGCAGAACCCATGAATGCCGAAGATCCTCTCTTTATTCTCTATACCTCAGGCTCTACAGGAAAACCGAAAGGCGTGCTGCATAGCACAGCAGGCTATTTAACTTATGCCAACACTACGTTTAGAGAAGTTTTTGATATAAAACAAGATGATGTGTTTTGGTGTACTGCTGATGTCGGCTGGATTACTGGGCATTCTTACGTGATTTATGGCCCACTGTCCAATGGTACAACGACCGTGATGTTTGAAGGTGTACCTCAATACCCAACTTGGGCGCGTACAGGGCATATTGTTGATAAACATAATGTCAGTATCTTATACACTGCCCCAACTGCGATACGCGCGATGATGCGAGAGGGCGATCAATTTGTACGAGAAAGTGATCGAAGCAGTCTGCGTTTATTAGGCTCAGTGGGTGAGCCAATCAATCCAGAAGCATGGCATTGGTACTATAGTGTGGTGGGAGAGTGCCGTTGTCCGATTGTTGATACATGGTGGCAGACTGAAACAGGTGGCATTTTAATTTCACCTTTACCTGGGGCGACAGCACTTAAGCCCGGTTCTGCAACGCGGCCATTTTTTGGAATTCAACCGGCATTGCTCGATGAGCAAGGCCATGAACTCGAAGGAGAAGCTGAGGGTAATCTGGTTATTAAAGACTCTTGGCCAGGGCAAATGCGCAGTATTTGGGGGGATGCAGAACGCTTTATTGAAACATATTTTAGTGCTTATCCTGGTTATTACTTTGCAGGTGATGGTGCACGCCGTGACCGTGATGGTTATTACTGGATTACAGGCCGAGTTGATGATGTACTCAATGTCTCAGGCCACCGTTTAGGTACAGCTGAAGTTGAAAGTGCTTTAGTGGCGCATGAGGCAGTGGCTGAAGCAGCCGTAGTGGGGATGCCACATGAAATTAAGGGGCAAGGTATTTGTGCCTATGTCACTTTACAAGCTGATGTCGTTGCCACTGAAGACTTGCGTCATGAGTTGTATGGATGGGTACGCAAGGTACTCGGACCTGTTGCAACACCTGATGCAATTTATTGGGCACCTGCATTACCGAAAACGCGATCGGGTAAAATTATGCGTCGTATACTGAGGAAGATTGTCGCCAATGAGCTCGATAGTTTGGGAGATACCTCAACGTTGGCTGAACCACAAGTGGTTGATCAGCTGATTGCGGAAGTACAGGCCAGATCATCTTCAGCGCCGTGAACGAATAAGCACATGATGATAATTTTAAAGCTAAACCACCTATAGTGATAGGCGGTTTAGCTTGGTGGTTTGAATTTATATATTTGATTTTTATTAATTTATTTTAAAAAATTATAAAAATAACTGAGATATTATTTTAGAAATAAAGCAATTTTATAAAAGAATACTATATTAATTTAATACAAAAGATTGGAACAATAATGATTGATCATATTGAAATAAAAGTGAAAAACTTAAACTTAAGTTTTATATTTTACAAAGAAATATTGGCCAGTATTGACTATCATTTGATCAAAACGAGAAAGGAAAATGAGCGCGTGACTGCCTATGGATTTGGTCGAGATACCCGAGTTTATTTCTGGATAGCTCAGGGCACTCAAGAAATAATATCAAAAGCGCATATTGCTTTTGCTGTAAATTCTCAGGTTATGGTTGATAATTTTTATAAAATAGCACTACTAAATAAAGCGATAAGTAATGGTGAACCAGGGTTTAGGAAACACTATAATAATCACTATTATGCTGCATATATTATTGATTTAGATAAGAATAATATGGAGGTAGTATGCCGTCTTTAGCAGTATCAATCTTCAAAGAAATTGATCAATAATCACATATAATAGTGTGGAGCTCATAACAATGAGTATGATATTTTTAATCTTCATATATATTGCAAAAAAAATAAGTCCAATAGAAATTGTGGCTGGTATTGGGTTTTTATTTAATTCAGTGATAAAGAGATAACTCGACATTGCTATAAAAATGGATGTTGGAAGATTTTTTTCTATATTTTCTATCAACTTTATATTTATTTTATTTTTTAATAATGAAGGAATTATTCTTACGATAATGCTAATTATAAATAGCATCAAAACACCAATTAATATTTTTGTATTCATGTTCTTAATTTTAAAATAAGATAGTTTAAAATGATTGCAGGGATCCAGAATAGGCTTGGATTAATCAGTTTAATTAAGGCTATATTGAGTAAAAATAGCAGTATAAATAAATATTTTTTATCATTACTCAAGCTGGATCTAATATTTAATAGACTTAGGGTTAAGAGGGTAGAAGATATGGGGAATGAAATATTCAGTAAATAAATTATATTTTGCGGAATTAGGTATGATAATGTTTGACCGATCAACGTTGAGACAATCCATGTTGAGAAAACATATACTCTAATTTTAAAGTGAGTTTGATAGTCATCTTCAATTTTTTCGATAGCAAATGATTCGTCTGACAATAGGTGTGCATATAAAATCAGTTTCTGATGATTTTCTACTTGAGGCGTATTTACTAGAGTCATTGGTATGTATCTGATATTCATGCTTAATATAATAATAAAAGCAGTGATATAACCAACACTTAAAAAATCATCTTGGTAATAACCTAAGAATATAAACTGACCACTACCTGTGAATCCTAAAGCGCTAAAAAGAAGTACTGCTAAAAAATTAAATCCATGCTGTCCAGCAAGAATCCCGAATAAAACGCCTATTGGCATTAGTGCCAGACAAACAGGAAAACAACGTTTTAATATTTTATTTTTATTCATCATATCTTTAAGAGGCTATTCTATACATGGACAACCAATACTTTTATTTCTTGGAATTTTATTGATGGGTTGCCCTATTAAAAAATCATCTTTATTATTTTTTACAACAGTATTAGGACAGATTATGTCTAAGTGATACTGGGTATAAGGGGTTAAACCAAGACCAAAATGGATTGCCCCATTGGTGTTGCCAAAAGTTTCATTCATGGCGTGATTACCTTCTAAGATCTTATTTGAGGTATTCACTCCAAATCCTATTTCCCATAAAATTTTATATCTAGAATCAACTTCAAACATACTCATCAAAATTCGATACGCATTAGGGCATTTGCCCGTAGGATCTGATATTTCAACTATAGTGCCATGTTCGACTTTGGCGATAATAGGGTGATTTTTTATTTCACTTAACCCCAAAAAAAGTCTTTTTTGATCTGATCTTAAGAAGCTTGGGGTACCATTGTGTAGTACAGGAGTGCCTTTTAAAGCAATTGTTCCATTAAAATTAAGTCGTAAGCTTTCATCAAACTCTTGAATCCTTAATGGTAAAACACTGATTTCTCCTGCTGGTGCGAGTTGCTGCTCTCCATATCCAAGATGGCCTGCTTGTTCACTCCAGAGGTAGCTTTCATTCAAATGATCAAATTTGGCAAAGGTATGATGAATAGGGTCAATAAATTCTAAATATTCTGAGTTTTCACCGATATAAAAAAAGCGATCAGCAAATTTTTGTTGTTCATTTGGATCTGTGTTCTCTATGACTCTTAAAAAATGATTGATAGAGCTAATGTCTGTTGGCGTTGAATTACATGCCATCGCAATCAACTTTCTTTTTTTTCCAATATGCTGTTGTAGCGGAGATTGAAAAAAGACATCAGGAGATATGACGAGTACATGAGATTTTTCAGGAATATCATTGTTTAATATATCTTCAAATTTATCCGATTCTTTATATATAATTATTTTGCTTTCAACGTAATTGCTATCATCGGTAATTTTAATTTTATCTTTAAGTGAATCATTGGTAATTATGCAAAAAAAATCATTATTAGGATTTGAAAAGGTTTTGATGAGGTTTGGTCTTATATTTAAAATTTCCATAAATTATCACCATGTTTAAAAGAATAATAATTAGCATACCATTTGAAATGATATGCTAATTTTAAATCAATGAAGATTTAATTATCCTAATAATGTGCCAAGATATTCAGCATTTTTTTTACGGTTTTTCATAACCATAACTCCTGTTTTAATTATATTGAAAACTATTTATAAGTAATGCGATTAACCTAGCAGAGTGCCTAAGTATTCAGCATTTTTTTTACGATTTTTCATAACTATAACTCCGTTTAATTTGCCAATCTAATATTTGGCCTGATTATTCTGCCACAATAACTTTTGTATTGATCTATTTTTAACAAAAACTAAAATGTAAAAATAATTTAGAACAATAAACTATATTTTAAAATCTATATTTTATCTGATTACATCAAGCTAACTGTGAAGTTAAACTTATTCGTCTAAATCAGTTAAGTTAAAGCTGATATATCATTCGTTTTTTAATAAATTGTAAATTAGTGTAATTGAAGTAACTCAATTAGCGATGTCGAGAGAATATTGTATTTTTCCCAACAGACTTCAAGATTAAATAGAGAGAATAGACAGTATAAAAAAAAGAATATAAATTTAACTTACACAATAAAGAGATTTAAATTTTGAAAATTTATCAAGTTGATGCTTTTAGTTCACAAGTTTTTGCAGGTAATGCCGCTGCTGTAATTATTTTAGATGATTGGCTTAATGATGAAGTCATGCAAAAAATTGCAATGGAAAACAATTTATCAGAGACCAGTTTTTCAAAAAAAATAGATGATAATAATTATGAAATTAGATGGTTTTCACCTGTCAAAGAAGTCCAGTTTTGTGGTTATGGCACATTGGCAACAAGCTTTATTATTTTTAAAGAGAACCCTCAATTAACTCGTATAATTTTTAAAGTAAAAGGATTGGGTAATTTCTACATTCGAAAAGGTCATGATGATCGGATTATCATGGATCTGCCGATACAACCTCCAACTTTAGTGGAGACAATCCCTGAAGATTTGAAGAATTCACTCAATCAAGATTTTTCAGCAGTTTCCGTATATGCCAACGATCAGGCATATATTGTGGTATATCCAGATCCTGAAAGTGTTTTGGCAGAGCAACCTAATTTTCAATTAATTAAAAATTTAGGTGGAAAAAGGGTTGCGATTACTGCATTAAATAATTTTAAAAACGATGATTTTAATCATATTGATATTATTTCAAGATACTTCACGCCTTCAATGGGTATTGATGAAGATCCTGTCACCGGATCACTGCATACCTCATTAATACCACTCTGGCAGCCCATGATTGATAAGAAAGTCATTGCTGCTTATCAAGCGTCAAAAAGAGGTGGGATACTGTATTGTGAATTATTAGAAAATAATAGAATTGAAATTACAGGGCATTGTAAATTGTATTTAGAAGGAAAAATTTATATTTAAAATTATTTCTCAGAGCGAATAATTATTATGAATTAATGCTCTCGAAAAATATAGTTTCACTCATTTGAAGGATAACCTAAGCATGCAGAGGAGGCGTATACTGAAACGATTGGAGGAATAATTATGTCTGCTGTTGACCAGTCTAAAGACTACGTTGAATATGGTACACGGCCTTTTCGTGCAATTTTACTGTCTTTATTTTTAGCTGGTTTTGCAATATTTTCCTCCTTGTACTGCGTCCAACCGATGATGCCATTTTTGGCTAAGTTTTTTCATGTCAGTGCAACACAAAGTAGCTTTCCGTTGTCTTTTTCTACCAGTGCACTTGCACTGGGAGTTTTATTTGCAGGTGTCATTTCTGATCGTTATGGCCGTAAGAATATAATGGTATTTGCCTTATTTTCGACAGCCTTATTGCTTTTATTGAGTGTGGCTTTTCCCCGCTGGGAAATTTTTTTAGCAACACGACTTGTGCTCGGCATGGCAGTCAGTGGGGTAGCCTCAGTTGCGATGACTTATATCGGTGAAGAAATTTCTCAGAAAGATGTAGGCTTTGCTATGGGCTTATATATATCAGGTACTGCTATTGGTGGTATGAGTGGTCGTTTGATTGCTGGGGTATTGCTGGACTTCACCACATGGCAGATCGCAACGTTATTGATCGGTGTGATTAATATAGCGATCGCAACTATATTTTACTTGGCACTTCCTGCTTCACGGCATTTCGTTGCAACACGTCTGAGTCCATATTTACTGAAGAAAGCTTTTCAAAACACCTTAGCTGACCGTCGTTTGGGTTTGCTCTTTTTACAAGGTTTCATTTTGATGGGCTGCTTTGTCAGCGTATTTAATTATATGAGCTATCATCTGCTTGAGCAGCCGATTGCATTATCACAAACTTGGATTGGTTTAATTTCAGTTGCTTATTTATCGGGAATATATAGTTCACCGCGTGCTGCAGCATGGAGTCGTAAATATGGCCGTGACCGTGTGATTTTTTATATGCTGTTGGCGATGTTACTTGGCTTATGGGTGATGCGATCAGAAATACTTGTTTTCATTTTGCTTGGCTTAGTGATTTTCACTTTTTCTTTTTTTGCAGCCCATTCAACAGCAAGTAGTTGGGTTTCGGTACAAGCTCTTCAGTATCGAGCTGTTGCAGCATCTCTTTATCTGTTTTGTTATTATCTGGGTTCGAGTTTGCTGGGAAGTGCGAGTGGCTTGGTCTGGGAACAGTGGGGCTGGTTAGGCATCCAGTTTGAAATAAGTATATTTTTACTTATTGGACTCTACGCGGCCTATCATTTAAGACAGCCACAGCAAGCTTAAGTACATCATGTACCTTGCATATCCAGTTAAAAAAATCCAAAAGTCTGAATATGATTTTAAGTTAAGTCTCTTTAGTTAGACTTAAATTTTTATTAATGGCTTCTCTTGAGTTTCCCAATTCACTTCTAAGTTGACTCATGGTTAACAGCATATGTTTTGAACAAATAATTCAAGCTGTTTTTTGATCAATTTTTGTTACTTTTGTGTCTGTTTATATAACTAAATATATTTAATTTTAAGAGCCCTTTTGGGCTTTTTTTAGTGCATTTGTTAAGTTACGTAAGAGTTACACTGCTCAGACAGTACGCCAGCCATACTCTTTAGAATATTTAAATTAAAGTAATGATTAGTTTTAATATTTATAAAAAATAAGAATTTTTGTTTTACTTTACATACGGAAATAAATTTTATTTAATACACACAAATAAAGCCAACTAGTTCACGCTTTATTTAATTTATGCAAAAAAATGTCCAATTAAAGTATGGGAATATATAAATGAAAATTTCTTTTTTAGTCGCAGCATCAACTCTATTTACAGCTGGTTTAGTTCAAGCAGCGCCGACTGTAAATGGCGGGACAGTTCACTTTAAAGGTGAATTTGTCAATGCTGCTTGTGCAGTGAGTTCAGATACTGCGAACCAAACTGTAGATCTTGGTCAACATCGTACAGCTAAAATTACTAAAGCAGGTGATTATACTTCGAATGTACCATTCCAAATTAAGCTAGTTGATTGTGACACTGAAGTATCTAAAACTGCTCAATTTGCATTCTCTGGTCCACAAGATTCAACTGATACAACATTATTAAAAATTCATTCAGGTCCTTCAGCTAACGCTGTAACTGCGACTGGTGTTGGTGTTGAAATTTCTGACAGCAAAGGTGGAATTTTAACTCCAGACGGTACAGTTCTTTCTGCTGCTCAAACATTAATTGATGGTAACAACACATTCAACTTCGTTGCTCGTTATAAAGCAACAGCTGCTGCTGCAACTGCAGGTCAAGCTTATGCAGATGCTAACTTTGTAATTACTTATAATTAATTGATTGTCTGGTGCTTCTATTCAATATAGGAGTACCATTTTTATTTTTTTAGAACTAATTTTGATCAACTTTAAATTGGAATTCAAAATGATGTTGCATGTATTTTCGAAGTTTATTATAAAAATTATAGTCGCATCTGCACTGTTAGTGAATATCTCATATGCTGCTGGTGGTATTGCCTTAGGTGCTACCCGATTGATTTATGATCAAGATAAAAAGCAAGCATCTATGCCTGTTGTGAACAGTACAACTGATAAAAGATTTTTAATTAACTCTTGGGTCGAAGATGCATCATCAAAAAAAATAAATACAGTCATCGTTACTCCACCTATGTTTGTTAGTGAGGCTAAATCTGAAAGCTCATTACGTATTATTAACACCAATCAAAACTTAGCACGTGATCGAGAAACGCTTTACTATTTAAATGTGCAAGCAATTCCATCGGTGAGTAAAGAAGAATTAGAACAAACTAATGTACTGCAATTGGCGATATTGTCGCGAATTAAGATGATGGTACGTCCACCGAATTTATCCATCCGTGTTGAGGATGCACCTGGTTTATTAACAACTTCTGTTAGTAATAATAAAATCTTCATTAAAAATCCAACACCATATTTTATGACAATTGCCAATTTGTCTGTCGATAATCAAAAACAAATTACTTTCATGCTTGACCCTTTTTCGGAAAAAGCTTTAGACCACTTTGGTCGTGAAATTAAATTCCAAACGATTAATGACTATGGTGCATTTACTGAAGAAAGAAAAATAACCATTCAATAGAAATGAAGAGTAACAAGTATGGTAAAGCTAAATTTTTCAGGAAAGACACTTTATTTAAATACGATTCTTTGCTCTCTTCTTTTATCTGGCAACTTAGTACATGCACGAGAGTATTTTAATCCTGCATTATTATTAAATACTGAAGGTTCTCAGGTTGCCGATTTATCTAATTTTGAACAAGGTTTCCAGTTACCAGGAAATTATCGAGTAAATGTTTACGTTAATGATAATTTTGCTGTTACCAAAGAACTAAACTTCAATCAGGCTGAAAAAAGTGATTCAGTTTCTGGTGGCTTAGTACCGTGTATAGACAGTAAGTGGTTACTGTCATTAGGTGTCAAAGTTTATGATTTACCTGAAGCAGAAAGTCTAAAAGATAAAAGCTGTTTGGACATAAAACAATATATTCCAGAAGCTGCTGTAGTTTATAATTTTAATTTGCAACGTCTTGATATTAGTATTCCTCAAATTTGGATGAAGAATAATGCACAAGGCTATATTCCTCCATCTGAATGGGATTCAGGGATAACTGCTGCATATTTGAATTACAATTTAAATGGGAATGTGACTGATAAGAGCGATAATATTTTTGTATCGTTAAATTCTGGATTTAATATTGCAGGTTTTAGATTTAAAAATCTTTCAACTTATAATTATTTTAATCATCGTGACGAGAATTCACATCGCTCAGAATGGAATAATGTTCAAAATTTTGTGGAAAAATCAATTATTCCATTAAAAAGTGAGCTGGTCATAGGTGACAGTAATGTTCAAAATATGATTTTTGACAGTGTTGGTTTCCGGGGTGCTCGTTTATACAGTTCTGAGGCAATGTTGCCAAGTAGCATGCAAGGTTATGCACCTGTAGTCCGTGGTATTGCAAACAGCAAAAGTATCATTACTATTCGTCAAAATGGTTATATCGTTTATCAAACTAATGTCAATCCTGGGCCATTTGAAATTAATGATTTAACTGCAATGGCTTTGAGTGGTGATTTAGATGTAACGGTTGAGGAAAGTGCTGGTGCTAAACAGCATTTTATCGTGCCTTACTCTGGGATCCCTATGTTACTGCGTGAAGGAAGGACCGTTTTTGATATTACAGCGGGTGAATTCCGAAGTGGTAATAAGGATCAAGACAATCCTTTATTTTTTCAAGGAACGCTCAGTCGTGGTTTAGGTTCTGGTGTTACTCTCTTTGGTGGAACACAAATCGCTTCTAAATATCAAGCTGCCTTGCTAGGTGTTGGTAAAAACATGGGGGAGTGGGGAGCTTTTTCCTTTGATATGACCCATGCCAACAGTACTTTAGCAAATGATCAAGATTACAAAGGTCAGTCTTATCGTTTACTTTATTCTAAATCTTTAAATCAGATTGGTACGACATTACAGCTTTTAGGCTATCGCTATTCAACTAAAGGTTTTTATACCTTGAATGATGTTGCATATAAGTCAATGGAGCAATTTGAACCTGAAGAGAAATTTGATGATTTTGGTAATAGTTATTATGACCCAAGCTCATATTACAATTTAAACTATACCAAAAAAGGTCGTTTCCAATTAAGTATCAACCAAAACTTAGGTCAATATGGTTCTTTGTACGCTTCTGCAAATTATCAGTCTTATTGGAATGCACCAAAAACAGCGAAGAATTATCAAATAGGTTACTCTAACGCGCTTAAATATTTTACCTATTCATTATCTTGGTCGATGCAAGATTCACCAAATATTTATAATGAAAAAAATAACTCTATTGCTGCCAGTATTGCCATCCCTTTAAATGCATTTTTTGGTAGTCGAGATCGAGTACGCAACGATATTTACAGTAACTCTAGTTTTGTACGGAACTCAACGGGTAGTAATTCGATACAAACTGGTATTAATGGTTCTTTGGGTGAAGATCGCCAATTTAGCTATAACATTCAACAAGGCCATAATAATGATACTGGTGGATTTGGTATGGCTTCAGCACGTTTAGAAACAAAATATGGTAGTGCAGGGGCGAGTTATAGCTTTGCCGATGGAGGAAAAGAAAAGAGCTTTAACTATGATCTTGCTGGTGGTCTGATTATTCACTCTGGTGGTGTAACTTTTGGTCAAACTTTAGGTGATACCAACGTATTGGTTGATGCTCAAGGTGCAAAAGATGTAAAACTTGAAAACTCGACGAATATTCATACAGATTCAAGAGGTTATGCAATTTTACCTTTTGCTGAAAATTACCGTTTAAATCGTATCGCTTTAGAAGCGGATAGCTTGAATGATCAAACTGAGATTTTAACCAACGTACAAAATCTAGTTCCGATGAAAGGTGCAATTGTACGCGCTAAGTTTGATACGCGTATTGGACAAAGAGCATTGATCACGATTAAGCATCTTGGTGAATATGTTCCATATGGTTCAACGATTACTGAGGAAGAGCAGAATGTTACAAGCATTGTAGGGCAAGAAGGTCAAACGTACTTAAGTGGTTTGAAAGAAAAGGGCACACTTAAAATTTCTTGGGGCACATCTGAAAATGAAAGCTGTAATGCAGCATATGCATTTACTCAGCAGACTTCAGATGCCGGTATTACAACACTTGAATTAAATTGCCAATAGGAAAAATAAGATGAGTCTAACAATAAAACCAGCTCTAACATGCATCCGAAATTCGGCATTACTTTTAACGACAATGTTAGGCATAAACTCTGCATATGCTGCGGATTGTTATCCGCTGAGTTCGCCTTTTATTTATAACCATGAATATTCGTTTAATTCTACGCAGAACTACCCAGGTTATTCACCACCTTGGAAAGACCTATCAAGAGGTGGAACTTATTCTGTGGGTGGTGCGTGTGCAAGACCTATTCAAAATACCTATTTTACTTTTAAAGCAGCAACGGGTTTAACACAGGCAGGCAGTGATGGTGGTGCTCAGTGGTTCGATGTACCGAACAATGACTATCTGCAAGTTGCAATGAAAGTTTATGTTGCGGGAAACCGACGTGATTTTTTTGATGTACCACAAAGTGCAATTAGTAATCAATGTAATGGTGGTTGTTCTACGAGCTATGGCACAGGGGGTCAAGTCAAAGTCAAATTGAAGATTAAAAAGAAATTTGTTGGACAATCCTTTTTAGTTAACCGTGATATTGGTTATGTCTATGCCGCTTCAGCTGCTACGGATAATCCAAGTCAGCCCATCGTTATTATTAGATTAAATGCAGTGATGACTGTGCCACAGTCCTGTAGTTTTGATGTGGGTGATGTTATTGAATTTGACTTTGGCCCAATACCGTCAAGCGCTTTTTCAGTAGGTGCAGGCAATAAAGCTCAAGGCGTGAATACCATTACTAAAAATATCGGTATCGAATGTAAAAATATCGATGCACAACAAATGCTATCGGCTCGACTCGAAGTTGCAAACTATAAAGATAATATGATTATTTCAGATAATCCTAACGTTGGTTTTCAGTTGGCGGATAGTAGCGACCATGTCCTGATTCCAAATAATATCAATAGTTTTATCCCATTTCGTTTAGATGAAAATGCACGTAGTAATTTTTTACTTAAATCTTGGCCAGTGAGTATAACAGGGCAAATTCCTCAACCTGGACCTGTTGCTGCACAGGGTCATATACGGATTGATTTTCAGTAAATGGCTAGATGATATATAAGGTCAATATTATGAATATTATAAAGTTACTGATTGTCGGCTGTGTGCTATGCGCACCAGTTTTGCACGCCGACCCTTTGGTCAAGATAAATTTACGTTTTAAAGCGATGATTGTTGATCGCACTTGTACAGTCTCGCCGGAAAGCCAAAACATTAATGTTGCGCTTGGGACTTGGGGAACCAAAAATATGGTGAATGTTGGTGATCAAACTCGTCCAATCCCATTTTCCATTCGTCTAACGGATTGTTCTGCCAAGAATGTTTCACTGTCATTTAAGGGGCCTCAGGATACGACCAATCCTCAGTTTTTGGCTCTATCTGATGATTCAACCGCAACTAATGTGGCAATTCAAATTTTAGATAAGGATCGTCAGTTATTGCCTATTGAAACATTTACTAAGCCTGTCGCAGTAGATACGAATAAGAACTTACAGCTAAACTTCTTTGCGAACTATTTTGCGACGCGTAAAAATGTAACTGCGGGCACAGCGAACTCAACAGCTAATTTTGTTCTTAATTATGATTAGGTCACATATCTCATAAATGAAGCAGCTTAGCCGTTTTAACAGTTTGTCCTATTGAGCTTGGTTTTGTTTAAGGCTCGAAATGGTCTTTGGATACACGACTCAATTAATATGCATACTTTCTATAACTAATTGTAAAATTAAAATATTTCTCAACCGTGTCATAGTGAATATTAGTGTTTGCTGCTACAGATTTGTCCACTATGCACGTTTTCTAAACCATCATTTAATGGTGCGTCACGTTCCAATTCACGCAAAATACCACAGGACTGAACCGAGCTATCGCCCTGACATTGCAGTCTAAGCTCTTGTAGCTCTTTTTCTAAGGTCAGTAACTCTTGGATACGGTGCTGCACATGTTGCAGATGTTGATCAACCAATTGATTGATACCTAGGCAGTCATCTTGTTGATTGCGTGCAGCAAGTAGGGTACGAATTTCATCATGCGTCATCCCTAAAGAACGGCAACGTCGAATGAAGCGTAAGCGTTCTAGATGGTGTGATTGATACTCACGATAATTATTTTCGGTATTACGTAATGGTTTATGCAGTAGACCTTCTTTTTCATAAAAACGAATGGTCTCAACTGTACAACCGACGTGTTGGGCAAGCTCACCAATTTTCATTTTAATATTCCACTTGAGTCTGAAGCTGCTTCAGGGTGTTTAATCATAACATAGCATCAAAAAGGATCAATTATGAGCCAAACATATAAAAAAGAAGATGTGCATGCTGATGTAAAAGCAAAAGACACAGACTGTTGTGGTTCAGCATCTCATCTTGGTACAGATAAAAGCTGTGGTGATTCAACTGCGAAAAAAACATCAGATACTGGGTGTTGTGCTTCGACCTCCTATGCTTCTGTAGCGACCAGTTGTGATGGTTCAGCGGCTGAACACGCACAGGATACAGGTTGCTGCGAATCAAAATCAGCTGAAACTAAAACATCTAGCTGTTGTGACTCACAGTCAGCAGAAAATAAGACATCGAGTTGCTGTGAGCCAAAGTTAGCAGAAACTAAAACGTCTACTTGTTGTGACTCAACACCAGCTCCATTACAGACCAGTTCTTGTTGTACAAGCAGTACAGCCTGTAGTCGTGCAGCATCAGAACAAGACATGCAGCAGCTTGCGGCAACCAGCAAAGAAGGTGAGTACTACCGCAGTAGTATGCGTATCATGCAGATGGATTGTCCAACAGAAGAGGGTTTGATTCAAAAGAAATTAGGACAAATGCCAGAAGTTATTCGTCTCGAATTTAACTTGATGCAACGTGTTCTGACCGTGGTGTATACAGAAGGTGCCTTAGCTAAGGTCGTCAAGGCGTTGAAGGAGTTAGATTTTGAGCCTGAACTCGCGAATGAGCAAGGTAAGTTCAGTGCAGCACCAGTTGAAAAAAAACAATCGATTTGGATTTTGGCCATTGCTGGTGTTTTTGCTTTAGGTGCAGAATTGTCAGGTTGGTTCGACTTACCAACGTGGTTGGTGATTGCAGCGAGTGCGATTGCGATCGCTTTATCTGGTTTGGGAACATACAAAAAGGGTTTGTTGGCAGTTAAAAACCTGAATCTCAATATCAATGCCTTAATGAGTATTGCGGTTACAGGTGCTTTGCTTATTGGTCATTGGCCAGAAGCAGCAATGGTGATGGTGCTGTTTACCTTAGCTGAGTTAATAGAAGCACGCTCTTTGGAACGTGCGCGTAATGCAATTGGGCAACTGATGCAGTTGGCACCCGAGCGCGTCACGGTGTTACAAGCTGATGGTCAGTGGCAAGTCATAGAAGCTGCAGAAGTCAATATTGGTGAGATCGTTCGTGTTAAACCTGGTGAAAAAATTGGTCTAGATGGGGTAATTGTGAAAGGTCAGTCGAGTATTGATCAATCACCGATTACAGGAGAAAGCTTACCTGTTGATAAGATTGAAGGTGATGAGGTCTTTGCAGGGACGATCAATACAGCAGGTTCTTTTGAATACCGTGTTGTATCTAAAGCGGATGATACTGCTTTAGCACGGATTATCCATGCTGTAGAAGAAGCACAAGGTGAAAAAGCCCCGACACAACGATTTGTTGATCGCTTTGCTAAGATCTATACCCCTTTAGTTTTTCTGTTTGCGATATTGGTTGCAATCATTCCACCACTGTTCATGGGTGGGGTATGGTTTGATTGGATTTACAAGGCCTTAGTGATCTTGGTGATTGCATGTCCATGTGCGCTGGTGATTTCAACACCTGTAACTGTGGTCAGTGGTCTTGCGGCAGCTGCACGTCAGGGTATTTTGATCAAAGGTGGCGTGTATCTGGAACAAGGTCGCCTACTGAACTACATGGCATTTGATAAAACTGGCACGATTACCTTTGGTAAACCAAAGCAAACAGACTTTGTTGTGTTATCAGGCGATGCAACTCAAGTTCAACAATTGGTGCTGAGTTTGGCGGGACGCTCAGACCATCCCGTCTCACAAGCGATGGTACAAGCAGCGCCTGATGCAGTCGTGCACTTAGATGTTGAGGATTTTACTGCACTTGCTGGTCTTGGCACACGAGGTGTGATTGAAGGAGTCAGTTATTGGCTAGGGAATCACCGTCTTATTCATGAGCTTGAGTATTGTTCACCGCAGCTTGAAGAGAAAATTGAGACCTTGGAAAAGCAAGGTAAGACAGTTGTATTGTTGGCTAAACCTCAGCAAGTACTCGCTTTAATTGCAGTGGCTGATACCGTTAAACCCAATAGTGCTGAGGCGATGAACCAGTTACAGCAAATGGGTGTAAAAACTCTAATGCTCAGTGGTGACAATAGTCATACCGCTAAGGTGATTGCAGATCAAGTAGGCATGACCGATGCGCGAGGCAATCTCTTACCTGCAGATAAATTAAATTTGGTGGCAAGCTATGCCGACACGAGTCATATCGGGATGGTGGGTGATGGCATTAATGATGCACCAGCCTTAGCTCGTGCCAATATTGGTTTTGCCATGGGGGCTATGGGCACAGATGTTGCGATTGAAACCGCTGATGTTGCCTTGATGGATGATGATTTACGTAAAATTCCAAGTTTCATTCAGTTATCACAGCAGACCCATCGCATACTTATTCAAAATATTAGTCTGGCCTTGGTCACAAAATTAATCTTCTTGGTTATTACCATGATGGGCTTGGGTACGATGTGGATGGCTGTCTTTGCAGATGTCGGAGTCAGTTTACTGGTTGTGGCAAATGGCTTAAGACTATTAAGACATCGCTAGAGTTGAATGTTTAAAGGGATGCTCATCAAATGATTCGCTGTGATCCAATTTGATGCTTGGTCAGTGATGGAGTCGTTTGAAGTTACCGAAGTCTAACCTATTAGACTTCGGTATTTTTTAGGTAATTGTAAGATTTATATTTTAAAAACGAGTAATTTCCACACGATGTTGTGGTGAAAAAAATGTATCGTTGTTTTTTTGAGCGCACATCATGAGTAAAATTCATGTTAGAATGAGCACCTTTCACTTAGACAGCTCTGTCTAGGCACTTCGTTTTTCCTCAACTCACCGAGATGATGTACATGTCGACAGCTTATACTGCTCAGACTGCGCCGAAGGCGTTGTTTGACTATGACAAATATTGGGCGTCTTGCTTTGAACCTGCGCCATTTTTGCCTATGTCTCGAGCCGAGATGGATCTACTCGGTTGGGATGCTTGTGATTTTATTTTAGTTTGTGGCGATGCTTATATTGACCACCCATCTTTTGTCTCTGGAATCATTGGTCGTGTATTAGAGGCACAAGGTTTTCGAGTGGGTATTATCGCTCAGCCAGACTGGACCAGTGTCGATGCTTTTCGTGCATTAGGTCAGCCAACAATTGCTTGGGGGGTAACCGCAGGCAATATGGATTCGATGATTAACCGTTATACGGCAGATCGTAAAATCCGTTCTGATGATGCTTATTCGCCAGATAACCTACCAAATAAACGCCCTGATCGTGCTGCAACCGTATATTGTCAACGTTGTCGCGAAGCTTATCCTGACACTCCAGTTTTGTTGGGGGGGATTGAAGGCTCATTACGTCGTATTGCACATTATGATTATTGGTCAGATAAAGTCCGCCGTTCGATTTTGATGGACTCAAAAGCCGACCTGTTGATTTATGGTAATGGTGAGCGCTCGATCATTGAAGTCATGCATCGGTTGGCTAAAGGTGAAAAAATTCACGAGATTACCGATGTACGTGGCACAGCTTTTATTGTGAATAAAGCTAATCGTGCAAGCAAAGCACAGTTTGTAGAAATTGCATCCAATGATGTAGACAGCATCGGTCGGGTTGATCCTATTATTAACCCTTATGTGATGACAGAAGATCTTGATGGATGTGAAATCGAAAAAGATAAGGGCAATAGCCTAACGCAATATCAAAATTTTCAAAAAGAATTAGTTTCAAATCCGATTATACGTGCAGGCGATGAACTTGATCCTGACACGCAGATCGTGCAACTTCAAGCACCGAAAAGTAAAGCGATTAAACATAAGTTACCACCACGTGAACTTGCGGTGATACGTTTACCTGCGTTTGAACAGGTCGCAGAAGATCCAGTGCTTTATGCCCATGCAAACCGTATTTTGCATTTGGAAACCAATCCGGGCAATGCGCGTGCATTAGTACAGCGACATGGCGAACGTGATGTTTGGTTAAATGCACCACCGATTCCATTGACCACAGAAGAGATGGACTACGTGTTTGATCTACCATACGCACGTTTACCTCATCCTGCTTATGGCAATGCACGTTTCCCTGCTTTTGACATGATTAAGTTCTCAGTCAACATCATGCGTGGTTGTTTTGGCGGATGTACCTTCTGTTCGATTACAGAACATGAAGGACGTATTATTCAGAACCGTTCTGAGGATTCGATCTTACGTGAAGTAGAAAAAATTCGAGATAGCGCACCAGGCTTTACAGGTATTATCTCTGACTTAGGTGGCCCAACTGCCAATATGTATCGCTTGCATTGTAAAGATGCAGAAATTGAAAAGAACTGTCGTAAACCTTCTTGTGTATTCCCCGGCGTTTGTCAGAACTTACATACCGATCATGCACCTTTGACTCAGCTTTATCGTAAAGCACGTGCATTACCGGGTATTAAGAAAATCTTAATTGGTTCTGGTCTACGCTATGACCTCGCGGTACTCAATCCTGAATATGTCAAAGAACTGGTACAACACCATGTCGGGGGCTATTTAAAAATTGCTCCTGAGCATACTGAGAAAGGGCCTTTGTCGAAAATGATGAAGCCTGGTATTGGGACTTATGATCGCTTTAAGCAAATGTTTGATCGATTTAGTAAGGAAGCGGGTAAGGAACAGTATTTGATTCCTTATTTTATCGCAGCACATCCTGGTACAACTGATTATGACATGATGAATTTAGCGATTTGGCTGAAAAAGAATGGTTTCCGTGCCGATCAGGTTCAAACCTTCTATCCTTCGCCAATGGCTACAGCAACAACCATGTACTATAGCCAGAAAAACCCACTAGCGAAGGTCGCACGCTATACCGAAGATGTTGATATTGTTAAAGGTGAAAAACGTCGTCGCCTACATAAAGCATTTTTACGTTACCACGACCCAAACAACTGGCCATTATTACGTCAGGCGCTAAAAGAAATGGGCCGTGCCGACTTAATTGGTAACTCGAAGCAACACTTAATTCCAACTTACCAGCCACAAGGTAGTGAAGGAGACTATAAGTCAGCACGTAAGAAAAATTCGAGTGTATCAGGCGATTCGCAAAAACGTCATGGTGGTCAACGTACAACTCGTCCTGAAGCAGGTCAGATTTTGACTCAACACACAGGTTTACCACCGCGTGAAACGGGTCAAAAAAAAGCAAAGCCAAAAGCGAAGTCTAAAGGACGTTTTGTTAAAGCTTAAGCATTACAGCTTGATCACAATTTATGTTGCAGTAAAAACCAGATCAGTTTACTGATCTGGTTTTTTTTTACGTTCATTTGCGTGAACTTTAAGCTGTAATTCATATTAATGATCAAATGTTCAATAATATTTAATTTTTTCCGATTGTATTTTTGAACAGATCTCGGTATAACGAACTTATTGGCAATATTCATTTATCTTTAATATTGCACAAATAAAATTTAGGCAAGTTGCATTAAATATCAAAAAAAATGAAAAGTCGTCCGTCTGAAATAGAGTAAATTTACATCAATAGTGGTGTAAAAATATTGAGACAATAGTGAGATTTTTCCTAAAGTGGATGGTGATAAAAAGGAATGAGGCAAAATAATTTGAAATCGATCGGAATTGGGTGAACTTACCCAACTATCAAAAACTAACTATAAAAGGAAAAGGGATGGAAATACTGCTAATTGCCAGTGTGGTCATGCTAGGGCTTGTTATAGCTTTGGCCTACCATCATCTGAAAAGTACAAAACGACAAGATAGTCCTCTTAGACAAAAGGCACTACTGAGTGCTGGTGAGCAAATTGTATTTAGCCGTTTAAAAGAAACATTACCTCAGGCACAAGTATTGGCGCATGTTTCATTTGATGCGATTTTAACAACTAAGTATTTACATACTCGACGTAAATATCAAAAAATGATTGCGGATTTTGTTATTTTAGACAGTGATTATCGTGTAATCGCTGTGGTTGCGATTGATGATACCAATATATTAAAACGCTCGCGTTCTGCAGCTTATCAAGATGCTGTTTTAAAAACAGCAGGTTATCGTGTATTGCGTTATGTGGGCATGCCTGATTTAGATCAATTACAGTCTGATTTTCTGACGGATATTTTGCATGAACAGCGTGATGAAGCCATCATGGATCGCTTATTAACTACAGAAAGTTATCATGAGCGTTTGGGAAAAAATCGTCTTTTTGGCTAAAGCAAAAAGCCTCGGCTTTTTGCTTGCTATAATCTAACTCATGTATGGCATTGACCATTACATTGCGACATCTTTTGCCATATTTATAGAAATAATTAGGGCTTAACAGCCACTACAGTCATTTCAACTAAAACATCAGCAGCATAAAGTTTCGCTTCGACACAGGTTCTCGGTGGTGCTTGCATATCTGCACACCAAGCATCCCATACTTCATTCATTGCAGCATAATCAGTTTCGATATTTTTAATAAAAATCATCACAGACATGATATGACGCTTGTCTGTGCCTGCTTCTGCTAATAATTGGTCAATCAGTGCCAAAGTTTGTTGGGTCTGTTCACGGATGCCTACTGAGGTGTCCTCAGCCAATTGGCCAGCCAAATGAACCAAATTTCCTGAAATTGCCACTTCAGAGAAGCGTTTTTCAACACGTAAGCGTTGCACAGTCATGGGAATACTCTTATTGATATGTGCGATTAGTTTACGTGAACATTTTGCAAACTACAAAAGTGCAGATGTTTGATGAAGAAAGAAAATGAAGACAGACACCCAATATTGTTGGAGCCAACAATATAAGAAATTTTAAATATAATTAGAATCAAGGAGATGAAGAAGAGCCGAACGGCATATTCTGAGTGCCCTGTCATTTTCGGATTTGATCGTCACGGCAATCACAGGACAGTATGCTAAAAATATAGGTCAGTTTTAGCAACTCAGCTTCAACATTGGATAAATGTAGAGCAGTCAATAGACTACGCTATTTTTAACCAATATGGCAGTACCTTTGCATATAAATCACTCGATTGTCTAAAAAACAATCAACTAAGCCCATAGATCTAACTGAACTCGCTGTTGAGGTTCTTCAAGTTGGTAAACCCCAACCCCAACTAACCTGAACTGTGCATGTGCTGAAACTTGTACTTCATTTAACAATTGTTCCAATGCCAAATGTAATGCTTCCAAGCTTTGGAGTGCTTGTTTAAAACTTTTACTATGTTGAATCGTTTGAAAATTTTTGAGTTTTAGCTTGAGGCTCACCCCACGTGCTTGTAGTTGTTTTTGTTGTAGGCTATGCCAAACACTTTGACAAAGCTCAGCCCAGTAGGGCTGGCATTGGATTAGTGTGAGGTCTTGGTCAAATGTAGTTTCTTTAGAAATCTGTTGGCGTTGACGTTCATTTTGTACGGGGCGTTCATCAATGCCTTGTGCGTATAGATATAGTTGTTGACCATATTTGCCAAAATGCTGAATTAATACATGTTCTTCTAGGCGTTGTAGGTCACCGAGTGTAGTCAGTTGAAGCGCTTTAAGTTTTTCATAGGTGACTCGACCTACACCTGGAATCTTCTTTAAATCAAGATCCTGAATAAACTGCTGCACTCGCTGTGGCTTGATTACACAAATACCATTTGGTTTGTTCCAATCTGAAGCAATTTTGGCTAAAAATTTATTCGGAGCAACACCAGCTGAAGCCGTAAGCCCAGTATGCTGAAAAATTTCAGCACGAATACGTTCAGCGACTTCAGTTGCACTGGCAAGCTGCTGTAAATTTTCAGTGACATCTAGATAAGCTTCATCTAAGGATAAGGGCTCGATAAGGTGAGTATGGCGCTGAAAAATTTGATGAATTTGTGCTGAAACAGCTTTGTATTGAGCAAAGTCAGGTTCAATAACCACGACATTAGGACAAAGCTTTCGCGCCTGAGACATGGGCATAGCTGAGCGAAGACCAAAGCTGCGTGCGGCGTAGGATGCAGCTGCAATCACCGCACGAGGGTGCTGTGAGGAAATAACAACGGGTAGAGACTTGAGTTCTGGGCGATCACGTAGTGCGACAGAGGCATAAAATGCATCCATATCAATATGTATGATTTTACGTATGCTCATGTACTATTACCCAGATTATTGTCGAATAAATTGCTGCCAAGTTGCTTGATCTGCATAGAAAACGTTGAGATCAACTTCACCTTGAATACCGTTAATTTTACCTTGTTTACTATGCTGCCAGAAAGTCCATTGCCGGTCTTTGAGCTGTGGTTGTGCTTGATAATCGCGGATCCATAACGGTGTTTGATTAAAATGACCTGCAAGAATGAGTGCATAAAAATTGGGTGTGGTATAAAAAATGGGTGCTTTGCCATAATGCTGGTATAAACGATCATGCATAATCTTGATTTGTTTGAGTAATTGTTCCTTAGTACTTTGGTTGATACAGCGAGTGTCATATTCCAAGTCAATCACAGGGGCTAAGGCATTATCTTTTTTAGGCACGGTATGAATAAAATTTTGGCTCTGTACTTCAGCATCGCGGCATAAATTATAAAAGTGATAAGCCCCAACACGTAAACCTTGTTCTCGTGCTTCAAGCCAATTGTCCTGAAATTTAGGATCAATATAGTCACCACCTTCAGTCGCTTTCAAATAAACGAATTGATAATGCTGTGGTGAAATTTTTGTCCAGTTTATCGTACCTTGGTGATGCGATGCATCAAAACCACGAACACTGTATTGGGACTGTGCAACACTAGGATGACTGATCAATAACAGGATAAATAAACACAGCTGCAAGATTGTTTGCATACTACTGTTGGGCAGATGATCTCGCCCTTTAAGGATTGGTTGTGCTTTTAGCTCAGAGGAAGATCTTGGCACAGCAAATATCGAATTTATCATCAGTGCTGGTATCGGCCTTAAACAGTTTGTTCTAGCATAGCACTGTCATAATGAAATACTTGCTAAATCATCTGATTTTTTGGTAATTTCCAGAAAATCCATGTTGATAATATATTGAGAAAACCTAAGCTGACAAAAGCCAGTTGAAAGGCTAAAGCCGTTTCATGACCATCAAATATACCATTAAATATATTTAATAGTGTTCCTGCCAAAGCTACACCAATACTCATAGATAGCATCATAATCATTGACAAAAAGCTATTGCCACTACTGGCATCTTGTTGGGGTAAGTCTTTGAGAGTTAAAGTATTCATGCTGACAAATTGCAGTGAATTTAAAATACCAAAGATAAAAAAGTGTAAGGTTCTTAACCAAAATGGTGTATCTGCTGCTGTGAGTGCAAAACTGGCAATACATAGGCCAAGTAATAGGCTATTGGCAATCAGAAAAGTACGATAGCCGATTTTTTGAATCATAGGACGTATAATTGGTTTGGAAAATAAAGATCCGAGTACCATGGGCGTCATCATAATCCCTGCCATGAGTGGTTCCATGTGGAACGCAATTTGCAACATGAGTGGCACGAGAAAGGGGATGGCATTAGAACCTAGTCGGATAAAAAAATTACCTAAAACGCCTATGCGATAAATTTGATGCTTAAAAAGCTTACTTCTAAACAGCGCATTTTTATGGGTATGAGCATGATAAACATAATATAAACTGGCCAACCCACCGACAAGAAACAGTGTAAGGCTAAAGCTTAAGCTGCTGTTGGGAACCGCAATTTGTTCAATGCCAAGTGCTAAACCAACCATGGCCAACATCAGTAAAATAAAACCACTAAAATCAAATGTTTTGACTTTAAGTTCACGCAAGTTTGGCATGGCTTTGAAGCTGACAAAAACACCTAAAATTCCCATGGGAATATTGATCAAAAAAATCCAGTGCCAAGTGGTATATTGAACTAACCAGCCACCTAAGCTTGGACCAATCAGTGGACCAATCAGACCAGCTAAACTCATCATACTCATGGCGGCCAGAAACTGTTCGCGTGGAATTAATTTGAGCAGAGCTAAGCGACCCACCGGCATCAACAGTGCACCACCGACCCCTTGTAGGATTCGAAAGCCAATAAGTTGATTTAGGTTGTTTGACAGCGCACAGCCTAATGATGAGCAGCTAAAGATCACAATAGCAGCAATATAAACGTGGCGAATACCGAAACGATCAGCAAGCCAACCGCTTAATGGAATAAACGCAGCAACTGCAAGCACATAACTAATCACCACACTATGCATTTGCAGCGGATTGATCTCGAGACTTTGTGCCATGGCTGGCAATGCAGTATTGATAATGGTGGTATCAAGACCTTGCATAAAAAAGCCAATCGACACCAAAAATACCAAGAGGCGATATTGTGGCGCTAAGCTTTGCTGGATTTGCATAGTACTGATCTTAATAACTAAAACTAACTGAGTGAATCCATTAAGGTTCACTCAGCATAGGATGACAATAACCAATATAGACGCTTATCGATGTGCTGGATAGAGTTAGGTGGTTAAAACAAAACTTTCTCGGGGGGTTGGCGTTCTACATGTTGAATGATTTCAAAGATTTGTCCTAAATTTTCACAGACCATCAATTTAGCGCGATGCTGTGGGGGGAGGAAGCCCTCTTGGGTCGCATGGTCTAGTTGAGCAATGAGTGCATCATAAAAACCATTGACGTTATAAAGCATCATGGGTTTATTGTGCTGATTTAATTGGCCCCATGTGGCAATTTCTAAGATTTCTTCAAAAGTACCTAAGCCGCCCGGTAGAGCAACGAAGGCAGCAGCACGTTCAGCCATCATTGACTTACGTTCATGCATGCTTTTGACGATATGTAATTCGGTCAGACTATTATGGGCAATTTCATAATCCAACATAAACTCTGGAATGACCCCTACTGCTGTACCGCCATGCTCAACAACTGTATCGGCAACTTGTCCCATCAGGCCAATACTTGCACCCCCATAGACAATGCCAAAACCTTGTTCAGCAATAAACTGTGCAAGTTGAATAGCACTTTCTTTATAAATCGGTGAATGACCAGCACGAGAACCACAATATAGCGCAATGAGGGTTTGGTCCGTTGTTGGATCTTGAGTTTTTTTTCGATTGTTTTGATCTGGAACTAAATTTATCAATGATATGATCTCGCTACGGTTTTGCTGTTTTGTTTTTTACAGTCTAGGTCATAAATATGACAGTAGAATGTGAACAATAACAAGCTCGTGAAAAGGACACAATCTGAGGAAAAAGAGCCGCAGGAATTACGATAATACACAGAAATAAGATGAATTTCTGTTTGATCTTGTTATACTGGCTACTTCGTTTAGCAACTAATGAATGAACATGGGTAGTGGTTGTAGTCACTCGAAAAATTTTCCTTTTTTTCAAATAATAATCTCTCAAAACCAGATAGAGTTCTGTGTGCAACAACAGAACCTTGATCAAATAATAGTTTTATCCAATATGGAGTCGGGTCATGATCTTTGAGTGGATGTCTGATCCTTCGGCTTGGGTAGGACTGGCTACCCTCATCGTCTTAGAAATTGTACTCGGGATCGATAACTTAGTTTTTATTGCGATTTTGGCGGAAAAACTTCCACCAGAACAACGTAATGCTGCACGTTTGTTGGGTCTATCGCTGGCTTTAGTCATGCGTTTGATTCTACTAGCATCAATTGCTTGGGTGGTGACTTTAACCGCGCCACTGTTTCATCTTTTTGATCATCCCTTTTCTGGGCGTGATTTGATATTGCTGTTTGGTGGTGTATTCCTGCTGTTTAAAGGCACGATGGAATTACACGAACGTATCGAAGGCAAACAACATTTTAAAGAAGAAAATCCTGTACATGCTGCATTTTGGATGGTGATCGTTCAGATTGTGGTGCTAGATGCAGTCTTTTCACTCGACAGCGTGATTACTGCTGTAGGTATGGTTAAAGAGTTGTCCATCATGATGGTGGCAGTGGTGATTGCTGTAGGCATCATGCTTTGGGCATCAAAACCACTGATGGACTTTGTCAACAAACATCCTACCGTAGTGATTTTGTGTCTAGGCTTCTTGATGATGATCGGTTTTTCTTTGATCGTTGAAGGCTTTGGTTTCCATATTCCGAAAGGCTACTTGTACGCTGCGATAGGCTTCTCTGTGTTAATTGAAATGATTAACCAAGTCAGTCGTAAAAACCAAGAAAAGCGTGTTACCACCAATGATTTACGTTATCGAACTGCATCAGCGGTATTACGTATGTTGGGTGGGAAAAATCACAGTGCTGATCATTTACCCGTTGAAGACGTGTTAAAGACCGAAGCATTGGCAAAAGAACTGTTTGATCCTGAAAATAGTATTTATCACAGTGTGATGGTACAAGGGGTGTTAGGTTTATCAGAGCGTCCTGTGAAATCTGTGATGACGCCACGTCCTGAGCTTGAATGGATTGATTTGGATGATGATCCAGACGAGATTAAGAGCAACTTAATGTCGATGACCCATTCTCGTTTAATTGTTGCTCGTGGCGAGCTTGATAACATGGCCGGTATCGTTCTAACGCATAAAGTTCTGAATGACTATATTGAAACTGGTGTGCTTAATTTTGAAAAACATTTACGTGAACCAGTGATTGTGCACGAAAATGCACAAGTACTCATGGTGATGGAACAATTACGCCAAGCACCACTACAATTAGCCATTGTATTGAACGAATATGGTTCGATTGAGGGTATTGCAACGCCTATCGATGTGTTAGAAGCAATCGCAGGGGAGTTCCCTGACGAAGGTGAGATTGAAACTCAAGCTGCAAGTCTTGAAGATGGCTCACTTATTTTAGAGGGCTCCACTGATATTCGTCATGTTTCTTTGTTGTTGGGCTGTGATTTGGTGGATGAGTCTGAACAGTACTCAACGCTTTCAGGTTTTATTTTGTTCCATCTTGGTCGATTGCCAACCAATGGTGAAAGTCTAACAGCATATCACCATCGTTTTGAAGTGATGACGATGGATGGTCATAAAATTGATAAAGTTCATATCTTTGTACTTGAGCAGGAAGATAATCAATCTTCTTAGGCCCGAGTTCAAGAGTTGATGTAAACGTCAAATACAGTGATTTATAATGAAAAGGCAGCTCAGTTCGGGGCTGCTTTTTTCATTAGTGAATCATTGAACATACATGAAATGATACAAGGAGAAAATTGTGATGCCTATACAAAGCTGTCCATGTGGAGGCGCGGAGTATGCAAGGTGCTGTCAACCATTGCATCTTGGTCAGGCTCACGCAGTGACTGCTGAACAATTGATGCGTTCACGCTATAGTGCTTTTGCATTAGCACAAATTGACTATATTGTTCAGACCACTGCGATCGCTCAACAAGCGACTTTAGATCGTGCTGCGATTACAGACTGGAGTCAAAGTAATCGTTGGTTAGGTTTGGAGGTTTTGCAGACCAATGAACAGCTCGATAAGCACCATGCTCTGGTCGAGTTTCGGGCACATTATGATGATGGGCAACCACAACAACATCACGAACGTTCTTATTTTGTGCGTCTTGACGAACATTGGTTTTTTTTAGATCCAACGACAACAGGATTACCTACGATGAAACAGCCCTGTGTTTGTGGTTCATTAAAAAAATTTAAGCATTGTTGTGCTCAATATCTGTAACTTTTTTTAAGTTTTGTCTTAGAATAGCCGCCTAATACATCGGCAGCGGAAAAATAACAGCGATGCTTTTACTGGTGATTTATATTATTGCGATTACCGCAGAGGCAATGACAGGTGCACTATCGGCAGGACGTCGTAGTATGGACTGGTTTGGCGTGATGTTGATCGCCTCAGTGACAGCACTTGGTGGTGGTTCAGTTCGTGACGTATTGTTGGGACACTACCCCTTAACTTGGGTTAAACATCCAGAATATTTGGTGTTAACCTGTGGGGCAGCATTTTTTACGATCATTATCGCGAAATGGATGCGTCATTTACATTCGGTATTCTTATTGTTGGATGCCTTGGGCCTGATAGGCTTTACCATTATCGGCTGTCAAATTGCTTTAGAAATGGGACATGGTTTTGTGGTTTCTGCTGTGGCAGGTGTACTCACAGGTGTATCCGGCGGGATCTTGCGCGATATTTTGTGTAACGATGTACCGTTAGTATTTAGGCGTGAGCTTTATGCCAGTATATCCTTCGTTTCAGTGATTTTTTATTGGGCTTGTCAGCACTATGGCGTATCCTTGGAAGTGACTGTCATCGCTACATTGGTTTTTGGTTTCTCTTTGCGCTGTATTGCTATTTATTATGGCTTAGAAATGCCGAAATTTATTTATAAAGATGATGATGAACAGTCTGCCTCTTCTAAAGATGTTTAACGATTAACCATGTGCAGTCATAGACTCCAATAACAGCAGAGTAAATTTATGGATCTCCTATCGCGTGTGCAACGCTTACCTATTGGACGTTTTCATTATAGTTTACTGGCTGTGATCGGTCTGGGATGGATGTTTGATGCCATGGATACAGGACTAATTGCCTTTATCCTGACGCGTATCGCAGAGGATTGGCAGATTACAGCCGCGGATAAGGGCTGGATTGTTTCCATTGGTTTTGTTGGTATGGCCATTGGTGCTGTATGTTCTGGTGCATTGGCTGATCGTCTTGGACGTAAAAATGTTTTTGCTCTGACCTTAGCAATTTACAGTATTGCGACAGCTTTATGTGCAGTGGCACCCAATCTCACCTACTTATTGATTTTTAGATTTATTGTTGGTCTAGGATTGGGCGGACAACTTCCTGTTGCTGTTACCTTGGTCAGTGAATACATTCCAGCCCATGTTCGTGGTCGCTTTATTGTTTTACTAGAAAGTTTTTGGGGCCTAGGTTGGTTAGTTGCAGCCTTGGTTGCCTATTTCGTTATTCCTCAATACGGCTGGGAAATGGCTTTTCTGGTTGGTGGTTTACCGCTACTTTATGTCTTTGTGATATTTAAGAAAGTACCTGAGTCTATTCCATTTTTAATCAATGCAGGTCGCGTAGAGGAAGCACATCGTTTACTACAGAAAATCGAACAACAATGTGGGCTGGAACCTGTTCAAGAGTTGCTGGTTAAGCCTGTAGCACAAAAGCATACTGTTTCATTTGCTCAGTTATGGTCAGGGCAGTTAGCTCGTCGAAGTTTAATGCTATGGCTCATTTGGTTTGGGATTGTTTACTCTTACTATGGCATATTTACATGGTTACCGAGTTTACTGGTGAAACAAGGCTATAGCATCGTACAGTCATTTGAATATGTTTTACTGATGATTTTGGCACAGTTACCTGGGTATATCGCTGCAGCGTGGTTGGTCGAGAAACTTGGGCGTAAACTGACATTGGCAGGCTTTATCGCGATGTGTGCAGTTGCAGCATATTTCTTTGGTCAAGCAAATACAGTCAATAGTATTATGTTTTGGGGCTGTTTGATGTCATTCTTCAACTTGGGTGCTTGGGGTGTGTTATATACCTATACACCAGAGTTGTATCCAGCCAATATCCGTGCTTTTGGTTCAGGTTGGGCCTCGGCGATTGGTCGTTTGGGCGGCATCGTTGCACCTCTGGTTGTCACGCAGATGTTGGTTTTAAATGATGGCTTTAGTCATATATTTATGATGTTTACAGCGGTTTTATTTGCAGTTGCAGCGGTAGTTCTGATCCTTGGCGAAGAGACTCAAGGTAAAACTTTAGAATCGATTGGTTTATAAATAGTAAATGCACTGTATTATGCGCTTGGCAGAATTACAATAAATGAGCTAAAACTGAACAAGCTTAGAGCAAAAGACATGAGCTGTCGCTTAGATTAAAACAATACCCTTGTGGAAAAGGCGTCAGCGACTTAGCATTATCAACTTAACAAGAAACAATTAATTAGGATTAAAGGTTGTTATGACAAGCCTTGCGCATCATGCGACAGAAAACCGTTCCGTAGCTGAATTTACCGAACAAGCTTATCTCAACTATGCCATGTACGTGATTATGGATCGTGCACTGCCGCATATTAGTGACGGTTTAAAACCTGTTCAACGACGTATTATTTACGCAATGAGTGAGTTGGGACTAAAACCAAGTTCTAAACCGAAAAAATCTGCGCGTACCGTTGGTGATGTGTTAGGTAAATATCATCCACATGGTGACTCAGCCTGTTATGAGGCAATGGTATTGATGGCTCAGCCGTTTAGTTACCGTTATCCTTTTATTGAAGGTCAGGGCAACTGGGGGTCACCCGATGATCCTAAGTCTTTTGCTGCGATGCGTTACACCGAAGCTAAGTTGTCTGCATATAGTGATTTGTTACTTTCAGAACTTGGTCAAGGGACTTGTGAATGGCAAGATAACTTTGATGGCAGTATGAAAGAACCTGTCACGCTACCTGCACGAGTGCCGAATATTTTATTAAATGGGACGACAGGGATTGCTGTAGGTATGGCAACCGATATCCCACCGCACAACTTGCGTGAGGTGGTGAAGGGCACAATCGCTTTGATTCGTAATCCTAATCTGAATGACGAAAAAGTAGCAGAATACATCACGGGTCCAGATCTACCGACTCAGGCTGAGATCATTACTCCACCAGAAGAATTACTTAAAATCCAAACCACTGGACGTGGTAGTTATCGCATGCGTGCGGTATATCGTATTGAAAAAAATGAAATCATCATCAGTGAACTTCCGTATCAAGTTTCTGGTGCCAAGGTGATTAGCCAAATCGCAGACCAGATGCAGGCAAAAAAACTGCCTTTGGTGTCTGATTTGCGTGATGAATCGGATCATGAAAATCCAACTCGTTTGGTGGTTGTACTACGTTCTAATCGTATTGATGCTGAAACAGTGATGAGTCACTTATTTGCGACAACTGAGCTGGAATCAAGTTATCGAGTCAATCTCAACATGATTGGTGCCGATGGACGACCACAAGTGAAGTCTATTCGTCGTATTTTATTAGAGTGGATTGAGATTCGTAAGCAAACGGTTACGCGTCGTTTGCAATACCATTTAAATAAGATTGAAAAACGTCTACATATTTTGGCTGGTTTACTTATTGCATATCTTGATATTGATACAGTGATCAAGATTATTCGTGAAGAAGATCAACCCAAACAAGAGTTGATGTCTCATTTTAATATTGATGAGATTCAGGCTGAAGCAATTCTTGATTTAAAATTACGTCACTTGGCCAAACTTGAAGAAGTTGAGATTCGCCGTGAGCAGGATGAGCTAGAGGCACGAGCAGCCATAATTCGTGAGCAATTGGCAAATCCTGAATCATTGAAAAACTTAATTATCAGTGAATTAAAAGAAGATGCAAAAAGATTCGGTGATGACCGTCGTTCGCCATTAGTTCGTCGTGCTGAAGCGAGTGCGATTAGTGAGCAAGATCTTATGCCAGCTGAACCAGTGACAGTGGTTTTATCCGAAGCTGGCTGGGTGCGTTCAGCGAAAGGGCATGAGGTTGATGCGAGTGGCCTGAATTTCCGTGCTGGAGATCAGTATCTCAGTCATGCACAAGGTAAATCTAACCAAAAAGTTTATGTATTAGATCAAACAGGGCGAAGTTATGCTTTAGCCATTAACAGTTTGCCATCAGCACGAGGCTTGGGAGAGCCATTGAGTTCTAAACTCTCGCCAGCGAAAGGTGCGGGTTTTATTCAAGTATATATTGCTGATGAACAAAGTGAATTAGTTGCGGTGAGCAATTTAGGCTATGGTTTTAAAGCACAGACCCAATCGCTAGATACCAATGCTAAAGCAGGTAAAGCTTTCTTAAATGTTGCCGAGAATGGTGAAGCATTGCCATTGTCCAATATCACTGGTGCGAGTCATCTCGCTTTGGTAACAGCAGCTGGACGTATGTTGGTGATTGACCTTGAAGAACTGCCAGTCTTGAGTAAAGGTAAAGGAAATAAACTGATACAACTTGAGGCCGATGATCGAATCTTGTTCATGTTACCTTTGAAACTTAGCGATACAATTCATGTAATTGTCGGACAACGATCGTTAAAATTAAAAGGTGCGGACCTACAAAAATTTATTGGTAAACGCGCAACAAAAGGGCAACCGTTGCCTCGTGGTTACCAAAAAGTAAATAAACTGCTGATTCATGATTTGGGCTAGCATCCTTAATGCGAGATACGTTATAAAGCAGTAAGTATTTACAGTTGTGTCTGTCATATCAAACGTGAAGAAACCCAAAAATTAGGTTTGATATCGAGAAAAAATACTTTACAACTCAGGATAATTAATTGGAGACTGTGGCGTTATGGAAAAAACTTGGTTGGCTGAATACCAAAAAACTGGAATCCCAGAGTCTATAGAATTGCCATCTGAAAATACTTCGCTGGTCGATATTATCGAACGCAATTTTCAAAAATTTGGTTCACGTGATGCCTTTATCTTTATGGATAAGGTAATGACTTTTAGCGAATTAGAAATCGCGAGTCGTAAATTTGCAGCATATTTACAGAGTTTAGGATTGGCTAAAGGTACTCGTGTAGCTGTCATGATGCCTAACGTTTTACAGTATCCTGTCGTGGCACTTGCGGTGTTCCGTGCTGGTTTGGTATTGGTCAATGTTAACCCACTTTATACTTCTCGTGAGCTTGAGCATCAGTTGAATGACTCTGGTGCTGAGGTATTGGTCATCATTGAGAACTTTGCAACGATTTACCAAGCTATCTTGGGTAAAACTGCAGTTAAACATGTCGTCGTTGCCACTGTCGGTGACATGTTGGGCACGCTCAAAGGCACTTTGGTTAATTTTGTACTACGTAAAGTACGTAAACAGATTCCTGCATGGAATATCCCAGGCTACATTAAATTTAATGCAGCGATGGAAAAAACTAATGCAAATAATTATAAGCGCCCTCAACTTAGCTTAAGTGATACAGCATTATTACAATATACAGGCGGTACAACAGGTGTATCTAAAGGTGCAGAATTAACGCACCGTAACTTGGTTGCGAACTTGTTGCAATGTGATGGGATCTTCCAAAGTAAATTTGGTCCAGGTGATAGCGAAAAAGATGATCGCGTTTTCTGTGCGTTACCGCTTTATCATATTTTTGCGTTTATGGTTTGTGCTCTTTATGGGATGTACAAAGGTCAAGCAAATATTTTGATTCCTAACCCACGCGACCTACCTGCGGTGATTAAAGAATTACGTAAATATCAACCAACATTCTTCCCAGCGGTAAATACTTTGTTTAACGCTTTGGTGCATAACGAAGAATTTAAACAGCTTGATCATAGCCGTCTAAAAATTTCGATGGGCGGTGGTATGGCGGTAATGCAATCTACGGCTGAAGCATGGAAAAAAATTACAGGTTCGAACATCGTTGAAGGCTATGGTCTTTCAGAGACTTCTCCTGTTGCAACTGTAAACCCACCTGCTGGTACTGAATTTACTGGAACAATTGGTATTCCTTTACCGTCTACAGATATTGCGATTTTAGATGATGACGGTAATCACATGCCTTTAGGTGAACAGGGTGAATTATCAATTCGTGGTCCGCAAGTCATGAAGGGCTATTGGAACCGTCCAGATGAAACTGAGAAAGTCATGACTGCTGACGGTTTCTTCCGTACTGGTGATATTGCTGTCATGGATGAGCGCGGTTATACCAAGATTGTTGACCGTAAAAAAGACATGATTTTGGTTTCAGGTTTTAACGTTTATCCATCTGAAATTGAAGAAGTAGTATCGAATCATCCAAAAGTGCTTGAAGTTGCTGTAATTGGTGTCAAAGATGAAAAATCAGGTGAAGTGCCGAAATTATTTGTCGTGAAAAAAGATCAATCACTGACCACTGAAGAAATTTTGGCTTATGCTAAAGAGAACTTAACAGGCTATAAACGTCCACGTTATGTTGAATTTATAGATGAATTACCAAAATCGAATGTTGGAAAAATTTTACGTAAAGATCTACGTAAATAATTCAAGCATCGCATCATATAAATCGATCAACCGAGCGCAGAGTCATTTGCCGCTCGGTTTTTTCAAATCGGAGCGTAAGTTATTTTTTTACCATCCAGCGGTCAATATAAGGTCGACTTAAGCCAAGAATCAGCATAAATGTCAGTAGGGTACCCATTTGTCTACCCACAGCTTGAACTGGAAGTGTGCCATGAAAGCTTAAATAAATATCAACCAAGCAATACACCGCAACAGCTGCCATGCTGTAATATAAATTGAAACGCCAAATCCCCACTGCATATAGGCCAAGCCAAAAGACGATAAAAGTCCCTAAGGTTGATTGCCAATTTAAGTTGGCACAAATCACAGTGATTAAAAAGGCGACTACAGGTAAAACCATCTTGAGGATACGGTCGACTTGTTTTTGCCGCAGCTTTTGTTCGGCAAGTTGATCCAACATTTGCTGTTGTTCTGAATGGGGCATTTTCCCTCCGATGTGAACAATTTACCAAAACCTTGTATTTAACAAAAATTATTGGTTTAACACCATGCTATGATACTAAACATAGATTTTTCTTGAGAATAAAATCATGTCTGGAATTCAAGGCATTGTTTACCTGATTTTAATCGCGTGCTTACTACCTTATGTCTTTTCGCTACTTGCAAGACTATTTGGTGGTTTTAAAGTTGAAGATAACCAAGATCCACGCGCATTTTTTGCTAAGACAACAGGATTAGCTGCTCGAGCCAATGCTGCACAACAAAATAGTTTTGAGAGTTTACCTTTATTTATTGCTGCAGTGTTAATGGCTGAATATATGGTTATTCCTCAGATCCTGATTATGATGATGGGTATTGCCTATATTGTGCTGCGTATTCTTTATGGCATTTGCTATTTGGCGAATTGGTCAAGTTTAAGATCTGTCATATGGGTGCTCTCAATGGCTTGCCCAATCTGGCTACTGATCAGTATCATCCGTTTGGTTTAATTCGTTTTTTATCTGCTTTAACTGATTTTTACGATTTCGGTGACTATAAATAAAAACAGATGAATCAATAACGGGTTATAATTGTCAAGAATTTACATACAACTGAAGTGTTAAAAGAGATTGTTATGAGTTACAGCAATATTCCTGCAGGTAAAGATGCACCTAATGATATCTATGTCGTTATTGAAATTCCTGCAAACGCAGCACCAATCAAATACGAAGTAGACAAAGATTCAGATGCATTATTTGTTGACCGTTTCATGGGTACAGCGATGTTCTACCCAGCAAACTATGGTTATGTACCAAATACTTTGTCTGAAGATGGTGACCCACTGGACGTACTTGTTGTTACTCCATACCCAGTTGTACCAGGCTCAGTGATTCGCTGCCGTCCTGTAGGTAAACTAAACATGGAAGATGATGGTGGGATTGATGCTAAATTGATCGCTGTACCACACGAAAAACTTTCTCCATTGTATAAAGATGTGAAGGAATACACAGATCTTCCTGCACTACTGATCCAACAAGTAGAGCATTTCTTCCAACACTACAAAGATCTTGAACCTGGTAAATGGGTTAAGTTGACTGGTTGGGAAGGTTCTGAAGTTGCTAAAGCTGAAGTATTGAAATCAATCGAAGCTGCTAAAAAATAAGACATTGAAATAGTGGTTTATTCTTAGATCACGATGACATAAAAAAACCTGCAATTTTAAATTGCAGGTTTTTTTAACTTTGTGAAATCAGTCTTAGAAGAATTTCACAGGAATATCTAGGAAGATACGCCATTCGTTGGTATCGCCGATGTAGGCTGGATTATAGTCAGCACTTGCACGGTAATAAGAGTTACGTACACGTAGATTTACATCCTTAGCAAAACCACTTTGTACGGTATATTTCAACTGGTTAAAGAATTCACGTTCTGTTGCATTATCAGTAAGCAACTCATTCGGATTCTTTGAGTTTGCTACGTGAATGTTCCAACCATAAACATATGCAGTTGTCCAATTTAAACCTGGTACACCAAAGGCACCGAGGTCTAAGTTATATTGAACTTGAGCTGATTTTTCACGATTACCAATAAAGTCAGACAAATATGAGTTCGGCAGGTAAATACTCTGTTTACCATCACCATTGCCACCGTAGTCATAACCCACATCACCCGTGTTTTGTTGGTAAGCCAACATTACAGTATGTGGACCTTGGTTATAAGTACTTGAGACAGCCCAGATATTATTTGTTTTTTCTTCGCCCGCTGGACCAGAAGCTGAATATACATCTGCACCCGGTTCAAATGTAGTGCGGTAACCACTGAAATCTAAAGTTAAAGCACTTTGCTCTGCCAATGGGATTTTATAGTTCGCATTGATATAGTGACGATCAAGTTTATCTTTAACGTCTAAACCATAGTATGCCGCTTTTAAGTTGTCATCGAATTGGTATTTAGCACCCCAAACCCAAGCACTACGAAGGTGGTTGCCATCTGTGCTGATTTGGTTTGATAGTGTATTTTTAGTGAATTTACCACCGATCACTTCTAAATTTTTGATTTCATGGCTGGTAAGTAAAGTCCCTGTAAAGTATTCAGGAACAAGACGTGCAGTATTACTTGCAAGTACAGGAATATCGAGAACTTGAGTACCATAACGAATCGTTGTGTTTGAAACACGGGCTTTGATGCTTGCACCACCACGGGCCCAAGTGTCATAAGCAGTACCTGTCGTACTCTTCTGTGGGATCATGTCATTGCCAGTATTATTGTTGCTGCCCAATTTAAATGAGGCATCACCGACAAAGCCTACACCGAAACCAATGGTTCCTTGGGTAAAACCAGAATCAATGTCTACAATTGCAGTTTGAGCCGTTGAGCTAGTATCTGGTACACCGTGTTTTTTATCGCGAGTTAAGTAGCCAGTACGAAATAAAACCGAAGCTTCAGCATCTTCTACAAATCCTTTTGATTCACTTTGTTCACTAGCGACCGCAGAGCTAATCATGGCAGCTTGAATCAGAACTGCTAGTGTAAGTTGTTGTGCTTTTAGCATTGAAAGCCTCTTCTCAATTAATTACAGTTTTTTTACTGTGCTCAGAAAAAACTAGATTGTATAAGTAATTTAAAAAAAAGAAATCGTTTTTGTGGTTTTTAATTATTTTTTTTCTACTAAAAGTAGTAAAAAATCGTATAAGTACGATGAGTATTTTTTTCTAATAAATTGATTTTTTAGGGAATCTACAAAGAAATACATAAAACTTGTGATGCATATTACAGTCAATTAGGCGCTTGTGCTTATGTGCATATGCATTGCTTTCGATAAGAAAATATTAACACTGATAAAAGTCACTAAAAATTGAACCAATTTAATTAAATCCGCAGTAAAATGCCGCCTTTCAAATTTTTCACTTAGACAGATTCGTGATATGAAGCCTATTGTTCAGTACAAAGTGATTCTCGCTTTATTATTTTCGACTTTTTCATACTCAACTTTTGCTGCTGAGTCTGAAATCTCAGGTAACGTTGGCGTAGTGAGTAAATACATCTATCGTGGTGGTGTGGAAAGTAATGATCTTGCTGCACAAGGTGGATTGGAGTATGCACATCAAAGTGGTATGCGCGTAGGGTATTGGGGATCGACGTTAGATTACAACCCTGGTCGTGAGGAGAAAGCCACAGGCTTTGAACATAATCTTTATATTGCCTATGGCCAACAACTTACTACAAATTGGAGCTATCGATTGCAAAGCATGGCTTATATTTACCATGATGCCAATAAAGTGAGTGCAGAGCAGGGTGATCAGCGTGATATCACGACTTATGATGTTTCTGCAAATGTGATCTATAAAAATTTGAATTTATCGGCCGCAGTGATCGTTGCTGATGCTGCAACAAGTAATGCAGGTGATACCTACTTGGGTGCTGCGTATAGTCATCCATTAGTCAATGATTTTAGTTTAAACACATCTATTGGCGCGACAGCTTATAACAGCAGTCGAGATGACCAGATCGTGACGACAACAAAAGATTTTGTTCTAAGTGATGCACGCCTAGGATTGAGTAAACAGTTTGCCAATACAGGGTTACTTGCTTCTGTAGATTATATTTATGGTGGCAAAAATCGTATCGGTGAGGACCTAAAAGATCATGTCGTGTTTGGCTTAAACTATCAGTTCTAATTGATCCAATCTGAATCATCATTTCTTCTGATTTAATAATATTGATTATTTTAGGTGCATAAATTTTTTGTTTATGCGCCTTTTTTAGTGCATGTTTTTTTTATGAAAATTTTATGCACAGTCTTAAAAAGGGGGATAGAGAGTTTACGCGATCCCAGTGAATACTACGTTTGGTTGAAATCTTACGGTTGTCTGTTTGCGTTGGCATAGCATTTGCTGAGTAAGAGCGCGGCACATCACGATTTAAAAATTACTCAAACGGAGTGTGATCCATATGAATTTGAATAAAAGTCTATCCTTAAGCATTTTATTATCCACTGTATCAGGTCTTAGCTATGCAGAAGATAAAAAGCTCGCTCCTTTTCCTGGGGAAATAACTGGAAATATCGCAGTACTTTCTAGCTATGACTTTCGTGGTATTACCAATGCGCCAGAAAACGACAAAGTGACATTACAAGCCGGATTAGAGTATGCACATCCTACTGGGTTTTATTTGGGATATTGGGGCTCAACACTGGGTTATTCATTGACAGATTTTGATGCTGAAACAGAAAAATACCAAGGTCGGGATGCATTTGAAAATGACTTTAATTTAGGTTATCGCGGTAAGATTAACGACGACTGGGGATATACCGTAGGGGGAACCTATTATTACTATTATGGTTCAGATGCTAAGTCTGATTTTTTTGAAACCCTATTAGGACTTAATTACAAAGATGTGGCTTTAAGTGCACAAACGGCAACATCTAACGTTGATACTGCTAATCGTGGTGATACTTACTTTTTACTGAGCTATTCACATGAACTACCTTATGAGCTAACTGGCCGTGCTGCATTGGGTGCTTATCTTTATGGTAAAAAAAGTAATAACTTAGAGACCAAAGATGATTTTAATTTTCGTCATTTAACAGTCGGTCTAAGCCATGCTTTAGGCAATACAGGTGCCAACATGAATTTAGATTATATTGTGGGTGGCTACGATCGAATGGATGAAAAACAAAAAAATAAAGTGGTATTTGGTCTCAGCTATAATTTTTAAAAAACACATCAAAGCTCGCATAGATCATAGGCGGTTGACCACCGCCTTTTTTGCGTATTGATAAATAGATTACGTAGTATTTAAACGTCAGAAACGATTGGATTATTGTTTAGTAATTCTAATTAGTGTTGGGGTTTCACTAAGGTTTTTAATAATAAAAATATTTTATATCAAGAGGATAGGATGGATTTGATCTTGCTGATCATTTCATACTGATCGTTGGTTGAATTTTTAAGCATAATTTCACTTAGTCAGTTTTACATAAATGGTGCTTGATATGACACTGCACTTTATATCTGATCAAAACTATTAACCGAATTAAAACAAAATAAAAATTCGCTGAATTGTGAACACACTGCCTTTATTGTTAATATTTTCTAAATAAAAATACGGTCATTACAACAATGCTCAGAAATATTCAAAATGCCCTTGAAAATTTAGGGTTGAGTGCAAAAAAAGGCGCATTACACATACAATTTTCTAATGTAGCGCTAAATCAATTGCTTTATTTACAGCGCATAGACGGTAAACATGCATTAAACCAAGGCTTGGATGCTGAGTTACTTTGTTTGTCCACTGATGCAACGATTTCACTTAAACAGTTCGTGGGTAGCCAAGTAGCTGTTGATAATGTGACAGATCGTGGTCAATTTTTTCGATGTTCAGGCATTGTTACGGGTGCACAGCAGGGCCAGTCTGATGGTGCATTAACAGTCTATAAATTACAACTTCAAGACCCAACAGCACTCTGGAAACATCGACGTAATAGCCGGGTATTTATGTCGAAGTCAGTGATAGAAATTATTGAAATTATCTTTAAGGAATGGCAACAGAAGAGTCCTGTTTTTGCAGCCAGCTTGAGTTTAGATTTGAGCGGCCTACAACTTGACTATGATATCCGGCCTTTTGTGATGCAACACAATGAAACGGACGATGAATTTTTAAAACGTTTAATGCGCCAAGAAGGTATTAACTTTTTAATCGATGAAGCACAGCTCGTGGTAGATCATCCTTTGGCACAGATTGAGCCACAGAAGCTTCGCCTAATTGATGACAGTAGCCAGTTTCAGGCCTTAGAGCGTCGTAACATATACTTTCAGCGTAGTTCTGCAACTGAACGGCAAGATAACATTAATAGTTTTGTGGCACAGCGTTGTTTACAGCCCACAGCAGTACATATACAGCGTTGGCAAGCTGATGCGCTTGAGCAAGAAGATGGTGCAGGTTCTGTTTTAAGTCATCATCAACACAGTGATAAACAAGATAATTCCAGCTTAAATCTAGAACAAGCTTGGCACTTTAGTCCAGCTTGGATGCAAGATCTCAAGGGAGAGGATCAAGTCTCGGCTTCAGGAAATGCGCAAGTGGAACGTTTTAATCGAAATTTATCAACTTATTATGAATCTGAAGCCAAACAGTTTATGGCACGCTCTAGTGTAAGAGATGCACAAGTTGGGTACTGGTTTGCGTTAAATGGGCATCCTGAAATTGACTTACATAGCGCAACAGATCGAGAGTTCTTGATTACCTCAAAGACTTTTTTTCATCAAAATAATTTACCTAAAGATTTAAATGATCAGGTGGTGGCTTTGCTTACACAAAGTCATTGGCCTATTCAAGATCTAAGTCAGCAAGCTGAACGTCAAGCTAATCTGCTGACATTACAGCGGCGCACTGTTGCAACCGTACCTGCTTATCATCCATTACAACATCGTCCTATTGCACATCCACAGCGCGCTAAAGTTGTAGGACCTGCGGGTGAAGAAATTCATGTCGATGAATGGGGGCGAATTAAAGTTCGTTTTTTATTTACCCGTGATGAAGACCATCGTCATGATGGTGGTGCTGGTTCAAATGACAATGATACCGACTCAGCGTGGGTTGATGTGCTTACGCCTTGGGCTGGTGAGGGCTATGGGGTAAGGTTTTTACCACGCATTGGTGAAATTGTGGTGATAGATTTTTTTGATGGCAATATCGATCGACCCTTCGTACTTGGACGTATTCATGAGGGTTCACGTAATCCAACGCAATTTGATGGAAAAGCCAAACTGCCAGAAACAAAAAAGCTGAGTGGCATCCGCTCAAAAGAGGTGCATGGCGAGGGCTTTGGGCAACTTAGGTTTGATGATAGTACTGGTCAGATCAGTAGCCAATTACAGAGTAGCCATGGAGCCAGTCAACTTAACTTAGGAAAACTGAGTCAGCCTAAAGAAAGTGAAAAATCAGATGATCGCGGTGAAGGTTTTGAGTTAAGAACGGATCAATGGGGGGCGATACGTGCTGGAGAAGGACTATTAATTTCAACCTATAAACAAGATCAAGCACAGGGTGAGCATCTTCATGCTGAACCCGCCAAAACACAGCTTGAATCGAGTCAACAACGCGTTAAAGCACTAAGTGATGTTGCTAAGAATCAACAAACAGATGAAATCGAATCTGTTGAGCAATTACAACAACTCGCTGCACAAATTGAGGGCAGTGTTGCCAGATTTAATAAGGCAATTTTATTGTTGACCTCACCAGAAGCTATCGCGCTCTCAAGTCAGGATCACATTTATCTTTCTGCAGATGGAAAAATTCATCAGTGTGCTGGTGATAGTATCAATCTAAGTACACAGCATAATCTAATTGCTCAAGCTTTAGAGCGGATCAGTTTGTTTGCCGCACAAAATGGGATGAAATTGGTTGCTGCTAAAGGACCAGTTGAAATTCATGCGCATGATGGTGTGATGGATTTAATTGCCCGCAGTAAAATTCAAATCATGTCGACAGAAGATAAGGTTGAGCTGATGGCTAGAAAGAAAATTCTTCTGACTGTAAATGCTTCACAGATAGAACTTGGTCCAGATGGAGTGAGAATTTGTAGTCACTAGAAGTTGCAGTACAAGGCTGGTCAATACTTTTTAACAGTGCCCATAGAAGATATCGATAAACATTTATTTGAAAAGTTAGATTTGAAACGGCTATTGAGCTTAAATTAATTAAATACCTTGTTAATTTATCTCAGCTCGTCGATACGACAAGGATTCAGTGATGTGGGGAGCTTCGATTTTTGTACTTTGGGCTAAATCAGCTATGGTGCGTGCAACACGGATAATGCGGTGATAGGCACGTGCAGATAAATTTAGACGTTTTTGGGCCTGATCCAAAATATGGTTTGAAGTTGCATCTAATTCTGCATAACGACTGAGTTGTTGTGGACTTAAGTTGTGATTAAGTTGTTGCTGACGTTGAATTTGTAGTTGATAAGCCGCTTTGACGCGAAGTCTGACTTGAGCGGAATCTTCAACTGGGGTTGTACTTTGAAGTTCTTGCGCTTTAAGTGGTGGAACATCGATGTGTAAATCAATACGATCTAATAACGGACCAGAAATCCGATTTTGATAACGTTTAATCGCATCTATTGAACATTGGCAGCGACTGTCTTGGTTAAACGCATAACCACAAGGGCAAGGATTCATTGCCGCGATCAGTTGAAAATTGGCTGGAAAACTAATTTGTCGTGCAGCGCGTGAAATGATAATAGTTTTTGATTCAAGAGGCTGTCTGAGAACTTCTAAAACTTTGCGATCAAACTCAGGAAGTTCATCTAAAAATAATACACCCAAGTGCGATAAAGTAATTTCTCCAGGTTTAGGCTGCGAGCCACCACCAACCAAAGCTACTGCTGATGCAGTATGGTGTGGATTGCGAAAGGGGCGCTGGCCAAGGGTAACTTGTTGATTGGCAATAGAGTAGATGCTGGCAACCTCTAAACTTTCTTCGGTGTTGAGTGGGGGTAAAATGCTCGGTAGTCGAGAAGCCAATAAAGTCTTTCCTGTACCAGGAGGGCCACGGAATAAAATAGAGTGTCCACCTGCTGCTGCAATCTCGAGTGCACGTCGAGGACGTAATTGGCCTTTAACATCGGCTAAGTCGAGAGGGTAATGATGATCATGCTGGATATATTGTTTGGTTATGGGGGCAATGAGCCGTTGTTTTAAAAAGTGTTCACAGACCTGCTTTAAGTGAGATGCTGCAAAAACCTCAATGCGTGGTAATTGGGCAGCCTCTGCTGCATTTTGTTGCGATATCATCAGACGATGTTGATCCCGCTGACAAGCCATAGCAATGCTTAGTGCACCAGAAACTGGGCGCAGATGACCATCTAGTGCAAGTTCTCCAACAAATTCAAAGTCATCTGTGACTTGCTCAGGTAATTGCCCAGAGGCAATTAAAATTCCGAGTGCAATCGGAAGATCAAGACGTGACCCATCTTTGGGCAAATCAGCAGGGGCAAGATTAATGGTGAGTCGTTTGTTGGGAAACTGAAAACCGCTATTAATAATCGCAGAACGTACTCGGTCTTTACTTTCACGTACGGCTGCTTCTGCCAAACCAACAATGGTTAAAGAAGGTAAACCTTGGCTCACATGTACCTCAACTTCTATTGAAGCTGCATGTAGGCCAAGTAAAGCACGCGTGTAAATCTTGGCAAAAGACATTTATTATTATCCATTTTTGCTTTATTTTTAGTCAATTTTGCTTATTTTGCTTTAAAATGGTGCAATTAGTTTGAACTTTGACGCTGTAATTCTGTCTCGAGCGCTTGAAGTTGTGCCTGCAATTGGGCGAGACGTAAATTAGCGTTATCGAGCATCGTTTGTTGACGTTGAATTTCCTCTTTAGACACTAGATCCATTTTAGTTACAGCCTCACTGAGTAGGGCATGTAAGTTGTGTTCAAGGTCTTTTTTAGGTTGTTCAATTTGTTCTAAGATAGCTTGTACAAGTACTTCAATCATGATTGATCCATCGAATTTGGCTTGATACGGCTGAGTGTAACATTGCTAGGACGGGAGTCCCTAGCCATAACTGACTAAGAGCATTAATTTGATATTAAATCGATAATAAAAATTAAATTTCCTGAGATTCCATGTGTTTTTTTTAAAGGGACACTATAAGTCGCCCTATAAAATAGGTTATAAAAGACAACGCATGACAAGAGTTATTAGCACCCCCAACCGCTATGAAGCTTTTGGCATGATTATTGAACATAGAACCTTACTGGTGAAAAAAGCCGAAGGAAAACAAAATGAAACTTGTAACTGCAATTGTTAAACCATTCAAACTCGACGACGTGCGTGAAGCGCTTTCGGAAATTGGTGTCCAAGGCATCACTGTAACTGAAGTTAAAGGCTTCGGTCGTCAAAAAGGTCATACCGAACTCTATCGTGGTGCTGAGTATGTGGTTGATTTCCTCCCTAAAGTGAAAATTGAAATCGCGATTAGTGATGAACTCGTGGATCCAGTCATTGAATCTATTACCCGTGTCGCGAGTACTGGAAAAATTGGTGATGGCAAAATCTTTGTCACAAATCTGGAACAAGTAATCCGTATTCGTACAGGTGAAACTGGTCCAGATGCGGTCTGATTTGGCATAAATTTTGCTCATCGCAAACTAAGTCAAAACTGAAAAAAATAGGTTGGGGAACAATGAAAAAAATACTGCTAGCGCTCAGTTTGTCTGGCGCACTTTTTTCTGGTTCGGGCGTGTGGGCCGAAAGCAATGCGCCTGAATCCATAAATACTACAGAACAAGTTAATACACCAAGTACAACAACAGTCGCAGTAGCGACACATTCTGATGTTTCCAATGATCCAAGCATAACTGTCGCAGTCACTGATCAAGCCGAAATTGACAGTGGTGATACCGCTTGGGTACTGATCTCCACCGCCTTAGTTTTACTTATGACCATTCCGGGTCTAGCTCTGTTTTATGGTGGTATGGTCCGTAAAAAAAATGTACTGAGTACTATGGCGCATAGTTTTGTCGCTGCAGGAGTGGTCAGCATTGTTTGGGTGGTTATTGGTTATTCTTTAGCCTTTGGTTCAGGGAATGCCTTTGTTGGTAACTTTGATAAAGTCATGCTGGCAGGCATAGCACCAGATACACTAAGTGGCACAATTCCAGAAATTTTATTTGTTATTTTTCAAATGACTTTTGCTATTATTACTGTGGCTATTATCAGTGGTTCTATCGCTGAACGTATGAAATTTAGTGCCTTTGTTGCTTTTATTAGTTTATGGGTGATCATTGTTTATGCACCGATTGCACACTGGGTTTGGGGTGGTGGTTGGTTAATGAATGATGGTGCACTAGATTTTGCTGGGGGCACGGTTGTTCATATTAACTCAGGTGTGGCTGGTTTGGTGACTGCTTATATGCTGGGCAAACGTATGGGGCTAGGCAAAGAATCTATGGCGCCCCATAACCTCACTTTAACAGTGCTTGGTGCGAGTTTAATTTGGGTGGGTTGGTACGGCTTTAATGGCGGCTCTGCACTTACAGCTAGTGGTTCAGCAGCTTTTGCACTGGTTACAACTCAAGTTGCAGCAGCGGCAGCCATGCTAAGCTGGTTACTCGCAGAAAGAATTATTCGCGGCAAGGCTTCTGTTTTAGGTGGTGCATCAGGCGCAATTGCAGGTTTAGTGGTGATTACACCTGCTGCAGGTTTTGTTGATGTTTCTGGTGCTTTATTTATGGGTTTAATCGGCGGGGTACTGTGTTTCTGGGGTACAACAGCATTGAAGCGAATTCTTAAAGCGGATGACTCATTGGATGCCTTTGGCTTACATGCTGTAGGGGGTATCGCAGGTGCATTATTGACTGCTGTATTTGCCAGTGAGTTGATTATGGGGGACAAAGTGCCGACTCATATGGGGCATCAACTCTGGATACAATTAGAAGGGGTATTGGCAACAATTGCATATTCGGCTGTAGTGACCTTTATTCTCCTAAAACTTATTGATATTGTTATAGGAATCCGTGTTGAAGCTGATGAAGAGCGCATGGGACTTGACTTAAGTCAACATGGCGAACGTATCGAGTGATGATAAGTTAAATTGATCGTTCAATAACTATATCTTGTGTAAAACAGCTCAAATGAGCTGTTTTTTTTCTATATATTGATTTTAAACGCAGCCAATTTATTTTTTTTTTGGTAGACTGGTCTGGTTTATATTTTAATTAGTCCAATCAGCATGCATTGTCCATTTTGTAATGTCGCGGATAGTAAAGTGATCGATTCGCGTTTAGCCGCTTCAGGCAGCCAAATCCGTCGTCGTCGTGAGTGCGTAAGTTGTGCGGAAAGATTCACAACCTTTGAAAGTTATGAAATGGTCATGCCGCGTGTGATCAAATCTAATGGTAAAAATGAGCCTTTTGACGAAGAAAAATTACGTCGTTCGCTCATGCATGCCTTACAAAAAAGACCGATTACACAAGAACAAATTGAAAGTGCTTTAAGTGATATTCAGCTACAAATCAGAAGATTAGGTGAGCGTGATGTTAAATCAAGACTCATCGGTGAAATTGTGATGAAAGCGTTATTTGCTTTAGATCATGTTGCTTATGTTCGATTTGCTTCGGTCTATCAGGATTTCCAAGATGTAGAAGCTTTTCGTCAACAAATTGAATCGATGTTACGCCGAGATTTAAATGACTGATTCACTCCCTTATCAAAGTGCTGCGCAGCTAGCGCAAATGTCAACACAACAGCAAGATCAATATTGGATGCAACATGCCATCTCTTTAGCGCAGCGTGGTATTTATACGACTCGACCAAATCCTAATGTTGGCTGTGTTATTGTCAAAGATGGCCAATTGCTTGGTGAGGGATTTCATCCCCAAGCTGGGCAGCCTCATGCTGAGGTTTTTGCTTTAAATCAAGCAGGGAGCAACAGCCATGGTGCTACAGCCTATGTGACTTTAGAGCCTTGTGCACATTATGGTCGTACACCGCCTTGTGCCTTAGCTTTGAGCAAGTCAGGGGTGAGCCGTGTAGTGATTGCCTGTCTAGATCCAAACCCGCTCGTTGCTGGAAAAGGGGTTGAGATATTAACCCAGGCGGGTATTCAGGTTGAGCATGGTGTTTGTGAGACACAAGCTGCTGCATTGAACAGAGGCTTTTTAAAATCTATGGCTGAAGGGAAGCCTTACGTTCGTTTGAAAATGGCTTCGAGTCTAGATGGTCGCACAGCGATGGCATCGGGTGAGTCTAAATGGATCACTGGTGCTGAGGCTCGTTTAGATGTACAGCATTGGCGTGCGATCTCTGCAGCTGTAATAACGGGTGTAGATACAGTACTGGCCGATGATTGCCTGCTGAATGTCCGAGATATCCCCGCTTATGTTGAACAAGCCAAAGCCAATTTAGTACAGCCAATGCGTATTGTGCTCGATCGACAGGGGCGCTTACCTGTAACCGCTAAAATGTTACAACAGCCTGATTCAGTTATGGTCATGGGGCCATTTCGCCAAGATTTAGCGGATTTGGGTGTGTTACAATTGCCTATCATGGCACTGGCTGATTTACTGGTGTTTTTACGTCAAAATTATCAATTTTTTGACATCATGGTTGAAGCAGGCGCAACCTTAGCAACTGCTTTTTTACAACAAAATTTGGTTGATGAACTTATTAGCTATGTTGCGCCGACGCTACTTGGGCAGTCTGCACGCAGCATGTTTGCTGGTGAGTTAAACCACATGTCAGAACAACTACGTTTTAACTTGATCGATGTAACCCAAGTGGGTCGCGATTTGCGTTTAAGACTCATCCCTATGCAAGAGACAGTATGAATCAAGAGACTTCGGTATATCACAAGCGTCGTCATGCCGCGCGGACGACAGATGAGTATCTTTTTCATCAACTGGTCCCTTATTTGGGCAATAAGCGCCGTCTATTACATTTGATTTTAGAAGCTTTAGAGCTGACAGGCACCCTCAATACTGATAAGAAACGTGCGCCTATTTTTGCTGACTTTTTTACAGGAAGTGGGGTTGTTTCACGTTTGGCTCGTGAGCATGGTTACCGTGTAATCGCCAATGATTGGGAACCCTATAGTCATGCGCTCAATCATGCGATTTTATCTGCAACATCTGCACCTGCATTTAAGGAATTGGGTGGTTATCAAAAAGCCATAGATTATCTCAACCGTCTACCCGAAGTTAAGGGGTGGGTGACACATAATTTATGTCCACGAAATGACGAAGTTTATGACCCAAGTCGTGATCGACTGTTCTTTAAACGACGTAATGGAATGCGCATTGATGCGATTCGTCAGCAAATTGCGACTTGGCAAGCGCAAGGTGCGATTGATGATGTAGAGATGAGTGCATTATTGGCCCCCTTGCTGTATTCAGCAAGTTTTGTCAGTAATACCAGTGGCGTATTTAAAAGTTTTCATCAGGGCTGGGGTGGACGTACTCGTACAGCATTAGAACGTATTGAATCTCAACTGATGCTTACCCCAAGTCTATTTTGTGATGTCGGTGCAAGTAAAACGCAAAGTCCAATGGCAGAAATGTGGTGTGTCGATGCACAACACTTGGCCAGTCAAATGAGTGGTTTTGAGGTTGATGTTGCTTATTTAGATCCGCCCTATAACCAACACGCTTATAGTAGTAATTATCATGTGTTAAACTCCTTAACTTTATGGGATCAGGTCGATTTACCTACACCAGATACCAAAGGTTTTAAGAGCGGTATTGATCGTGCATGGCGTAAAGAACGTCCAAGTTCTTATAACTCATCTAAGCACGCACAAGAAGCTTATGAAACTTTATTGTCGACAATTAATGCACGTTACATTCTGACCAGTTATTCTACTGATGGTAATATTGAGGCCAAAGATTTGCTTAAAGCAAATTTACAACGTGGCAAGGTCACGTTGTTGACTCAAGATGTACCACGCTATCGCGTCAGCAAACAACGTCAATCTGATCGTGCACGGGTATTAGAATTTATTGTGATTACTGATACGCATGCTAAAGCAGGACCGCCACTACGACAGCTTTTAGGGCAGTTGTATCATTTTGCTGAGTTAGGTGGGGTAGATACTTCAGGCGTCAGCACTCAATTGGCATTGTGGTAATTAATAAACGAGATTGTACTTATGTTTACAGGCATTATTGAAAGTTTAGGTCGAGTAGAGCAAATCCAGAATATGGGTGGAGATCTACGTTTGCAAATTCAAACTGAACTTGATCTTTCTGATGTACATCTTGGTGATTCTATTGCAACCAATGGGATTTGTTTGACCGTGACCGATTGGGGTAAAAACTGGTACGCAGCGGATGTGTCTAAAGAGAGTCTAACGCGTTCAACGATTGCTCATTGGCAAACTGGTTTGGTGGTCAATGTGGAAAAAGCCATGTTGCCGACAACCAGATTTGGTGGCCATATCGTGAGTGGTCATGTAGATGCGGTAGGTGAAATTACACAATTAAAACAGGATGCGCGCTCAATTTATTTTGAAGTAACTGCTCCTGCTGAAATTGCCAAGTATTTAGCTGAAAAAGGCTCAGTCACTATTGATGGAATTAGTTTGACAATCAACTACTTACACGGCTGTGTAATGAGTCTTAATGTCATTCCTCACACAGCTGAACGTACCAATATTTCAACATGGAAAGTTGGAACACGTGTAAACATTGAAGTTGATGTGCTTGCCCGTTATATCGAGCGTTTAATGCTGGGTGATCGTGCTGCTGAACAAAATAAAAAATCAAATATTAGTATGCAGTTTTTAGCAGAAAATGGCTTCTTAAAGTAAATATACGTAAAATAGACTGTCTCATATACAATAGACTGTTTTTTTTTAATTACTTTACTTCGGGAATAAAGTGCATGAAACAACTTGAAACAGGGTCATCGCAATGATGGAGATATTGCTGCATGTTGAACAAATGCTCCCGACCTTGCTGGAAAATTATGGCTTGTGGATTTATGCCATTCTATTTTTAATTATTTTTGCTGAAACTGGCTCTGTATTTATGTTCTTTCTGCCAGGTGATAGTTTATTGATTGCAATCGGGGCAATGTGTTCGACAGCTGATAATGTACATTTGCATTATATGGGCATCTTATTGTTTATTGCTTCGACTTTAGGGTATATCGTCAATTATCATACCGGGCGGGTGCTGGGAGTGAAGTACTTCCATCAACATTCACGTTGGTTTAAACCTGAATATATTAAAAAGACTTATTATTATTTTGAAAAACATGGTGGTAAAACCATTTTAATGGCTCGTTTTATCCCATTTGTACGTTCATTTGCACCCTTTGCTGCTGGTTCAGGTCATATGAAATACACCACGTTTATGTTGTATAACGTTTTAGGTGGTTGGATCTGGATTAGTCTTTTACTGGGTGTAGGTTATGGTTTGGGCAATCTGTTTTCGAGTGTTTTAGATTGGCTTTAAGCAAAGCGTAGAGACTATTCTGCTATTTTATATAACAGAATATCTTGAATCTGTTGAATTGACTTTATAATGATTTGCTTAAGACTTGGTAATAGTGAATGAAGTCTGATTAAACCAGGCGTTGGTTTGTTTGGGAATTTCGATGGTGAATTTTCCTTTTTCAGACTCATGAGATAAATAAGCTGAAATAGAATGAAAGTCTGCACGACTAATCAATAAATCTTGTGCAGATATTGTCCATGTCTCACCAGAACTCAGTAGGGCAATTTTATTCCAAATTTGATTTAACTCAGTCATTTTACATCCCTTTGCAGTCGCTATAATTCATATGAGTCCATATAACGATGAAGAATAAAAATATAAATCCTTCATCTCGTTACACGCATATGATGTGACGATTTAGTTACAGTATTGTGACAACCAAAATTTTTCACCACATATTTAGCGGGTTATACAATGATTAACCAAGTTTTTTCAGTATGAAATTAATCTCTTCTTGAGCTGCTTGTTGTAAGTTAACTTTTAATGCACTGAGCGCCTGCTGAATAATTTGCTCAGATTCTAGTTCTAAACGTAGGCGAATATTGGCTATTTCTTGTTCGCTATGTTGAGTTTCGACTCGGTGAGCTGTAGTCGAGCCACCAGTCTCAGTAGTGATATTCACTTGATCAAAACGATTACTATAAGCGATTATTTCTGCATCAATTTTGTCTTTTAGTGTGCTTAAACTGTGCTGCTGCTGTTGGAACTGTTCAGCTTCATCGTGCTTCAATTGTTCGATATAAGCCTGTTGTGTTGCACGCTTTTCTGCAAGAGACAGTTCTAAAGCATGCTGTTTACGTTGTCTTGCTGCCTCAATGAGCTGTTCTTTAAGCGCGATGTGGGCTTGTTCAATTTTCAGCTGAGAGACTTGCTGTGAACGTAAATCGTGATCTAGCCATTGTGCTAGATCCGTCTCAACTTTAAGTAACTCACCAATACGTGTTAAATCTTCAAGTAAAGTTTGACGCACAATTTCAGGTGCATTGAGCCAACGTTTTTTAAAGTCTTGACCGACATTTAATGTCACGATATTTTCCTCATATTCGGATGTTGACGTATACGTCAAAGCTTATAGGTTTGTGCCTGTATTCCATGTTGGCGATATGTTTTAAATTTTTCTCTACCAATGACTTTTGCAGGCTCGTTATTTTCTATGATTTCGATGATATGTTCAAATTGTATTGTTGGATCAATTGCGTGTTGATCAAAATTGAATACGATCCAAGTCTTATCATCAGGTAGTTCAGCAGAAATACAAATTGGTGCCTGTGTTTGATTGATACCATGCGCTAAAAAACTACTGGCATCAAAACTCCACAGCTCATCATCCAACTGTTGCTGTAAGTGTTGATCTGGACAATATAACCAGATTTTAACTGGCTTTCTTAAGATCTTTCTACACAAACGGCTAGTGCTATGCACTAACCGTTCATTGCTTTGTTCAAAAAGGTAAAAGTTAACCTTAGTCATTTTGGATTCGGTTGGCAATGAATTGAACAAGAAGCGGAACTGGGCGACCGGTTGCCCCTTTATTTGCTCCAGAAACCCAAGCAGTACCCGCCACGTCAAGGTGTGCCCAACGATAGTCACGAGCAAAGCGTTCAAGGAAACATGCCGCAGTAATTGAACCTGCTTGAGGACCTGCATTACCGATATTACCAATATCTGCGATGCTTGAGTTTAAGAGCTCTTGATAGTCATCTAGAATCGGCAAGCGCCATACACGGTCAAAACTCTCTTGTCCCGCTTGAGTGATTTCATCTGCTAAAGCATCATCTGGGGAGAAAAGACCACTGACCACTTTACCTAAAGCTACAACACAAGCACCAGTTAACGTCGCAATATCAATAACAACAGCAGGGTTAAAACGTTTGACATAGGTTAACGTGTCACATAGGACTAAACGGCCTTCTGCGTCAGTGTTTAAAATTTCAATGGTTTGACCGCTCATACTGGTGACTACATCGCCTGGGCGAGTTGCGTGGCCAGAAGGCATATTTTCTGCTGCCGCAATTGTACCAACTACATGTACAGGTAATTCTGCTTCACAAAGCGCACGTAATGTACCCAGCACTGAGGCTGCGCCGCACATATCATATTTCATCTCATCCATGCCTGGGCCTGGTTTTAATGAAATACCACCTGTATCAAAAGTAATGCCTTTACCAACCAATACCACTGGAGCTTGTTCGAGGTCAGCACGGTATTCTAGGCTAATGATACGACCCGGGCGATCAGAACCTTTACTCACAGCCAAGAAAGCATGCATACCAAGTTCAGTAATTTCAGCTTCTTCAAGTACAGTGACTTTCAATAGCTGTGGATATTGCTCTGCTAAATCAATTGCTTGCTGTGCGAGATACTCAGGAAAACAGATATTGCCAGGACAGTTACCTAGGTCACGGGCAAAATTTTGTCCTTTTGCAACCGCTTGAATGAGGTTAACTTGAGCCTGATCTAGACTGGTTACATCAGAAATTAGGTCAATTTGAGTGAGAATCGCAGTGCTTTTTTTAGATTTATATGCATCATAACCATAAGCCGCTTGAGTTAGGCTCAGGGCAAAAAGATAATGTAATTCTTGAGGAAGAGCTGAAATATCAATGCTAATTTGTTTAAACTTTTTCTGGCTATTGTCTAAGATGGTTTGAGCAAGTTTGGCTAATTTGGCAGGTTTCACTTGCGCGGCATCGTCTAGACCCAGTAAAGCTGCATTGGCTTGTTGTTCAATCTTACCGAGTAAAGGGAGTTGTTCGGCAAAACCAGCTTTATATTGAGAAATATTCAGTAGATTGTCTAAGTCATTAATTTGATAAGTGGTTTGGATCTTTGCAAGTGCATTTTGATCAACCAATATAGATAAATATTCGCTTTGAGTTTGTGCTGAAAGTGCAGCATTTATGGTGATTTTCATAAACTGTATGGTTACCTGCATTAACGTTATGAATCATTTAGACATTGAAAGACTATCATTAATCGAATATCGATGTGGTTTTATATTTTAACATTCGGGTAAACTAGCGATCACAAACTTTATTTTAATTTTTTGGAAGATCTGATTTGATAATTAGACGCTACCTATTTAAACAAGTAATGGCAACCACATTGGTGGTGGTGAGCTTGTTAACCTTGATCATATTAGGTGCTCGCTTAATCAAATACTTTGGTTTAGCTGCACAAGGCAACCTCGATGTCAGCATCTTGTTTAGCATTATTGGATTTCGTCTGCCTGAATTTCTGATTTTGATTCTTCCACTTGGCTTCTTTATTGCGTTAATGCTGGTATTTGGTCGCTTATATGTTGACCATGAAATGGCAGTACTCAATGGGAGTGGGGTGAGCAAGCATGGATTAGCTCGTCTGCTGATCCCAACCTCGATTGCCTTTTTAATCGCACATATGTTGTTATTGACGTGGATCTCGCCTTGGGGATTACGTCAGTTTTATCAGCTGTATTCAACTCAGTCGGTGCGTGCAGGTTTTGATCTTGTACGTCCACAAGAGTTTATTCAGGCGGGAAGCTATACGATCTATGCAGGTTCTTTGTCACAAGATCGAAAAAATTTAAAAGATATTTTTATTTATCAAAGAGCTGACCGTGATAGTCGGCCAGATACCATGATTCTTGCCAAAGAAGCAACACGTATCGAAACCTCTGATAGTGGTGCGAGCGTAGTTGATTTGATTCAAGGGCGTCGTTACGAGATTTATCCAACTACTGCAAAATATACCAAGACAGAGTTCCAAAGCTATCGTATTCGTATTCAAAGTGATAAAGAAGCCAGATATAGCAGTAATGAAGTCGAAGGCCTAACAATGAGCACGCTATGGGCAGGACGAGAAAACCCTGTTGTATTGAGTGAGTTAGGTTGGCGTATCTTTATGCCATTCTCTATGTTTGTGGCTTTAATTCTTGCTGTGGGGCTGTCTGAAGTGACACCACGTCAAGGACGCTATATCCGTTTATTCCCTGCGATTTTAATTTTTGCCAGTATGGTTGTTTGTTTGATTGCGATCAAAACACGAATGAGCAAGGGAGAGGTTGGTGTCTGGGCTTATCCTGCAGTTTTATTGTTTTATGCCATATTTGGTGCAATTTTCTCACGTAAACAAAAGTTTGCTCCTAAAATTAAAAAACGTATACAGCGTGCGAGGTCATAATGCAGTCGACTAAAATCTTAGCGCGCCATGTGACGCTGACAACGACTTTGACCATGTTGGGAACAACACTGGTTTTGGCCTTTCTGTTTATTCTATTTTCCTATGTAGGTGAGCTAAGTAACCTTAAAGAAGGCTATGGTGCGTTAGAAGCACTCAAATACGTACTGTGGGATGCGCCTTATAACTTTAACCGTATTTTGCCTATCTCAGCGTTGATTGGTGCTGTACTTGGCTTGGGGAGCATGGCCTCCAATAGTGAATTGGTGGTGATGCGTGCTGCAGGGATTAGTCTTTGGCGGATCGTGGGCTGGGTGATGCGACCTGCATTGGTTTTAGTTTTACTCTCATTGATGGTTGTTCAGTGGGTACTGCCTTATACCAAAGAGAAAGCACGCCTGACCAAAGACCAACAAGCGGTCAGTGTTTTGGGTGAAGTACGTGGTTATTGGATTCGTGAAGGACAGCGTTTTATCTATATTGACTACGCAAACTCCGCAGGAAAACTGAACCATGTCAAAGTGATTAACTTTGACGATGAATATCGCCTAAAATCTTTAATGAAAGCACAACAAGGTGAGTTCCTTAAAGAGGGTAAGTGGCAGTTAAATAGCAATCAACAGTTATCTATACTCGATAGTGGTGCTGCGCAGTTGCAAGCTATCCCTCAGCATATGTTTAACCTTGCACTGCAACCGAAATTTGTTCATATGGTGACCCAAGATCCCGATGATCTGGCACCGACAGAATTAATCGGCTTTATGAGCTATATGAAGCAGTATAGTCAGGTTCCTAAAACCTATCAGCTAGCATTCTGGAAGAAAGTGGGTGCACCTTTCTCACTATTGGCTCTGACTTTAATTGCTTGTTCATTTGTTTTTGGACCATTACGTCAACAATCTATGGGCTTTCGTCTGGTGATCGCATTGTTTGTCGGACTCGGCGTGTATTACCTTCAGGACTTTGCAAGTTATGCAAGTTTGGTGTACTCACCATCACCTGCATGGTTTGTGTTTCTACCCATTGTTGTCATGTATATCGTTGGTGGCTATTTGCTATATCGAGCAAGATAAATCTTGTGAATGCTTTGCTACATATAGATTAGTGGCAAAGTAGATTGCGCTTAGCGTAATCACCCATTAGAGTCTTGGTTAAAAATTGGCTAAGATACAGTTTAATATCGAAACAAAAGAGTATGAATTATGACGGATGCATCTGTAGGCAAAACTCCTCATCTATTGGTCATTATGGATGGTGTAGGCCATCGTGAGGCAACGGAGGATAATGCTTTTCTTGCTGCGAAAACACCAAACTTAACAGCAATGAAAAATCAGCATCCACATAGTCTAATTTCTGGTTCTGGTGAAGATGTTGGTTTACCTGATGGTCAAATGGGTAACTCTGAAGTGGGGCATATGAACCTTGGTGCTGGCCGAGTTTTGTATCAAGACTTTACACGTATTACCAAAGATATTCGTACAGGTGCATTCTTTGAACATCAAATTTTAATTGATGCAGTTGAACAAGCTAAAGCAAAAAATGCAGCAGTTCATGTGATGGGTCTACTTTCCGAAGGTGGCGTACATTCGCATCAAGATCATATTATTGCCATGTGTGAGTTGGCATTAAAACGCGGTGTGCCAGTTTATTTACACGCCTTCCTTGATGGCCGTGATACACCACCGAAAAGTGCTGAACCTTCTTTGGCAAAATTAGATGCGTTATTTGCACAGTATCCAAATCAAGGTCGTATCGTCAGCATGATTGGTCGTTACTTTGCTATGGACCGTGATAACCGTTGGGATCGTGTTGAACAGGCTTACCGTCTATTGACTGAAAG